>NZ_JACHYL010000005.1:0-341323 GCF_014192815.1 Klebsiella sp. RC2
CCACCTTCGGTGAGTCTGCGCCGGCTGAGCAGCTGTTCGAAGAGTTCGGCTTCACCGTCGACAACGTGGTCGCTAAAGCGAAAGCGCTGCTGTAATGGCTGGTACGGTGCGGGCTGATGCCCTCACCCCAACCCTCTCCCACAGGAGAGGGTGCAAACCCCAAAAACGGTAACCCCTGGGTTACCGTTTTGCTGTTACCTCGCCACCCGGCTTTTTTGTATGCACTATTCTTCGAACATGTAACCACCCTGTGAATTATTCCAAAGGAAATGTGACGCAAGTCATATAGCTGGTTTATTGCGCTGGACAAACATTCCTTTTATTCCTTGTTTCGCTTATTCTAGCTGAAGCGTTTCAGTCGTTTAAATGTTCGACAATTAATCAATCAGTCGCAGTTTGCAGCTGGTAAGGTTCCCCTCAGAGCGTTGCTGGATTACTCTGTCAGCCACCTCAAAAAAGGGTCAGCCTTGCAGGAGATCTATGACCATTCGCATCGCGATTAATGGCTTCGGTCGTATTGGACGCAACGTGGTTCGTGCGCTATATGAGTCCGGGCGTCGTGCGGAAATCACCGTGGTGGCAATCAATGAGCTGGCGGATGCGGCAGGGATCGCGCATTTGTTGAAATATGATACCAGCCATGGCCGCTTCGCGTGGGATGTCCGTCAGGAGCGCGAACAGCTGTTTGTTGGCGATGATGCCATCCGCCTGCTACACGAGCCGACCATTGCGGCGCTGCCGTGGCGCGAGCTGGCGGTAGACGTGGTGCTCGACTGCACCGGCGTATACGGGAGTCGTGAACACGGCGAAGCCCATCTGCAGGCTGGCGCGAAGAAAGTGCTCTTCTCCCATCCTGGCGGCAACGATCTCGACGCGACGGTGGTCTATGGCGTCAATCAGGATGAGCTCCGCGCCGAGCACCGCATTGTCTCCAACGCCTCCTGCACCACCAACTGCATTATTCCGATCATTAAACTGCTCGATGATGCCTATGGCATTGAGTCCGGCACCGTCACCACCATTCATTCGGCGATGCATGACCAGCAGGTGATTGACGCCTACCATCCGGATCTGCGGCGTACCCGCGCGGCCAGCCAGTCGATCATTCCGGTGGATACCAAACTGGCGGCAGGGATCACCCGTATTTTCCCGCAGTTTAATGACCGTTTTGAAGCGATTGCCGTGCGGGTGCCGACGATAAACGTGACGGCAATTGACCTGAGCGTGACGGTGAAAAAACCGGTAAAAGCATGTGAAGTCAACCAGTTGCTGCAAAAAGCAGCACAAGGTGCATTTCATGGTATAGTTGACTATACGGAATTACCGTTGGTCTCGACAGATTTTAACCACGATCCGCACAGTGCTATTGTTGATGGCACGCAAACCCGGGTCAGTGGCGCGCATCTGATCAAAACGCTGGTCTGGTGCGATAACGAATGGGGCTTTGCTAACCGAATGCTCGACACGACGTTAGCGATGGCGGCTATTGGTTTCAGGTTCGACGCATAAACGTCGACAAAACTTTATGAATCAACGAGAGGATTCACCATGTCTGTAATTAAGATGACCGATCTGGATCTGGCTGGTAAACGCGTTTTTATCCGTGCGGATCTGAACGTACCAGTTAAAGACGGGAAAGTAACCAGCGACGCACGTATCCGTGCATCTCTGCCGACCATTGAACTGGCGCTGAAGCAGGGCGCGAAAGTCATGGTTACTTCTCACCTGGGTCGTCCGACCGAAGGCGAGTACAACGAAGAATTCTCTCTGCTGCCGGTTGTTAATTACCTGAAAGACAAACTGTCCAACCCGGTACGTCTGGTTAAAGACTACCTGGATGGCGTGGAAGTGGCTGCCGGTGAGCTGGTGGTTCTGGAAAACGTTCGCTTCAACAAAGGCGAGAAAAAAGACGACGAAGCGCTGTCCAAAAAATACGCCGCGCTGTGCGACGTGTTCGTGATGGATGCTTTCGGTACTGCGCACCGCGCGCAGGCTTCCACCCACGGCATCGGCAAATTTGCTGACGTGGCGTGCGCAGGCCCGCTGCTGGCCGCTGAACTGGACGCGCTGGGTAAAGCGCTGAAAGAGCCGGCTCGTCCGATGGTCGCTATCGTGGGTGGTTCTAAAGTGTCCACCAAACTGACCGTGCTGGATTCCCTGTCTAAAATCGCTGACCAGCTGATCGTTGGCGGCGGTATCGCCAACACCTTCGTTGCTGCCCAGGGCCACAACGTCGGTAAATCCCTGTACGAAGCAGACCTGGTTGATGAAGCTAAGCGCCTGCTGAGCACCTGTGATATCCCGGTTCCGACTGACGTTCGCGTCGCGACCGAGTTCTCCGAAACCGCAACGGCAACCCTGAAATCTGTTAACGACATCAAAGATGACGAGCAGATTCTGGACCTTGGCGACGTTTCCGCACAGAAACTGGCCGACATCCTGAAAAACGCCAAAACCATCCTGTGGAACGGCCCGGTTGGCGTATTCGAATTCCCGAACTTCCGTAAAGGGACTGAAATCGTGGCTAACGCTATCGCGGACAGCGAAGGTTTCTCCATCGCCGGCGGCGGTGACACCCTGGCAGCGATCGACCTGTTCGGCATCGCTGACAAAATCTCCTACATCTCCACTGGCGGCGGCGCATTCCTTGAATTCGTCGAAGGCAAAGTCCTGCCGGCAGTAGCGATGCTCGAAGAGCGCGCTAAGCAGTAATTCAGTTCAGGCGGGGAAACCCGCCTGTTTTTCAGCGCGCTTAAGGGCTCGCGAACCTTCTTCAACGGTCGAAGATACAGATACAGGACTAAGTAACATGTCTAAAATTTTTGATTTCGTAAAACCGGGCGTCATCACTGGCGACGACGTTCAGAAAGTGTTCCAGGTAGCGAAAGAAAACAACTTTGCACTGCCGGCGGTAAACTGCGTAGGTACTGACTCCATCAACGCCGTTCTGGAAGCTGCTGCGAAAGTTCGCTCTCCGGTTATCGTTCAGTTCTCTAACGGCGGCGCCGCGTTCATCGCAGGTAAAGGCGTGAAAACTGACGTTCCTCAGGGTGCTGCTATCCTCGGCGCTATCTCTGGCGCGCACCACGTGCACCAGATGGCTGAGCACTACGGCGTGCCGGTTATCCTGCACACTGACCACTGCGCGAAGAAACTGCTGCCGTGGATCGACGGTCTGCTGGACGCCGGTGAAAAACACTTCGCTGCTACCGGTAAACCGCTGTTCTCTTCTCACATGATCGACCTGTCTGAAGAGTCCCTGCACGAAAACATCGAAATCTGCTCTAAATACCTGGCGCGCATGGCCAAAATGGACATGACCCTGGAAATCGAACTGGGTTGCACCGGTGGCGAAGAAGACGGCGTGGACAACAGCCACATGGACGCTTCCGCCCTGTACACTCAGCCGGAAGACGTGGATTACGCCTACACCGAGCTGAGCAAAATCAGCCCGCGCTTCACCATTGCCGCTTCCTTCGGTAACGTACACGGCGTGTACAAACCGGGTAACGTGGTTCTGACTCCGACCATCCTGCGCGACTCTCAGGAATATGTTTCCAAGAAACACAACCTGCCGCACAACAGCCTGAACTTCGTCTTCCACGGCGGTTCCGGTTCTTCCGCTCAGGAAATCAAAGACTCCGTCAGCTACGGCGTAGTGAAAATGAACATCGATACCGACACCCAATGGGCGACCTGGGACGGTATCCTGCAGTACTACAAAACTAACGAAGCTTACCTGCAGGGCCAGCTGGGCAACCCGAAAGGCGAAGACCAGCCGAACAAGAAATACTACGATCCGCGCGTATGGCTGCGTGCTGCACAGACTTCCATGGTGACCCGTCTGGAGCAGGCATTTAAAGAGCTGAACGCGATCGACGTTCTGTAAGAAAAATCTGTTTCTTACCCTGAAGCCCGCAGCAATGCGGGCTTTTTTATTACTTTAACAACAGGATAGCGTGCAGGAAAACTGTGATCCATTTGGCAAAACGTGCACTTATTGTTTACCCTATAACCTGACTGCCCTGTTGCAGGCTGAGTTATTTACTTCCCCGTTCGGGGATTCATAAGGAATGTTAAATGGAAGATTTGAACGTTGTCGATAGCATCAACAACGCCGGGACGTGGCTGGCACGCAACCAGGAGCTGCTGCTGAGCTATGCCGTCAACATCGTGGCGGCGATCGTTATCCTGGTCATCGGGATGATCGTGGCGCGCATCGTCTCTAACACCGTCAACCGCCTGATGCTGGCGCGTAAGATTGATGCCACCGTTGCTGATTTTCTCTCGGCGCTGGTGCGTTACGCGGTTATCGCCTTCACCCTGATTGCCGCCCTGGGCCGGGTAGGCGTGCAGACCGCCTCGGTCATTGCTGTGCTGGGTGCCGCCGGTTTGGCGGTGGGTTTAGCACTGCAGGGATCGCTGTCGAACCTTGCCGCAGGCGTACTACTGGTGATGTTCCGCCCGTTCCGCGCGGGTGAATATGTCGATCTCGGCGGTATCGCCGGCACCGTGCAGAACGTGCAGATTTTCTCCACCACCCTGCGTACCGCAGATGGCAAAATCGTGGTGGTGCCGAATGGCAAAATCATCGCCGGCAACATCATTAACTTCTCCCGCGAACCGGCGCGCCGCAATGAGTTTATCATTGGCGTATCCTACGATGCTGATATCGACAAGGTGAAGCAGCTGCTGACCTCGATTATCGAATCTGACGATCGTATTCTGCGCGATCGCGAAATGACCGTACGCCTGAACGAACTTGGCGCCTCATCGGTGAACTTCGTGGTTCGCGTGTGGAGCAAAAGCAGCGATCTGCAAAACGTCTACTGGGACGTGCTGGAGCGTATTAAGCGTGATTTCGACGCTAACGGCATCAGTTTCCCGTATCCGCAGATGGATGTTCATGTGGTACAACTGCCGGAAAAAGCAGAGTAAATCATCACTGACAGAGTCAGGCCGGCCATGCCGGCCTTTTTTAATGGCTCACTATTAGCTTAGCTTATTAATGATTAATACTTTCAATTTCCGCTAATAATCCATTCGCGTTATAGTCAGCGCCACTCTCGAACACAGCGGAAAAATCCTTATGTTTACCTATTACTTTCAGGGCCTTGCCCTGGGAGCGGCAATGATTTTGCCGCTTGGCCCGCAAAATGCTTTTGTGATGAATCAGGGGATCCGTCGTCAGTATCACCTGATGATTGCCCTGCTGTGCGCGGTCAGCGACCTGCTGTTGATCTGCGCCGGTATTTTTGGCGGTAGCGCGCTGCTGATGCAATCCCCATGGCTGCTGGCGATAGTGACCTGGGGCGGCGTGGCCTTTTTGTTGTGGTATGGCTTCGGCGCACTGAAAACGGCGTTCAGTCAGGATCTTGAGCTCGCCAGCGCCGAGGTGATGCAGCAGGGGCGCTGGAAAATCATTATAACTATGCTGGCGGTCACCTGGCTGAACCCGCATGTTTACCTGGATACCTTTGTGGTGCTGGGCAGCCTGGGAGGGCAGCTGGCGGTGGAGCCGAAGCGCTGGTTTGCGCTGGGGACCATTAGCGCCTCTTTCCTGTGGTTCTTTGGCCTGGCGCTGTTAGCCGCCTGGCTGGCGCCGCGGCTGCGTACCGCCAAAGCCCAGCGGATCATCAATATTGTGGTCGGCGCCGTCATGTGGTTTATTGCATTTCAGCTGGCAAAAGAGGGCGTCGGCCATATCCTGGCGTTGCTCAACTAAGCGTTGTCCGATGGACTTTCCTGCTGTACGCGCTAAGCTTGCTGGCATGCGTCCCGTAAGGGCGATTTAAGTAACATGGAGAAACGACAGTGAAGTTAAAAGTCTTAGCCCTGGCGGCAGCACTCGGATTTAGCACAATGGCGGCACAGGCAAACGAATTGCCAGACGGTCCGCACATTGTGACTTCAGGTACAGCAAGCGTTGCCGCGGTTCCGGATATTGCCACCCTGGCGATCGAAGTGAACGTCGCGGCGAAAGATGCCGCATCGGCGAAAAAGCAGGCAGACGATCGCGTCGCGCAGTATCTCTCTTTCCTTGAAAAGAGTGGTATCGCGAAAAAAGACATTAGCTCTGCGAATCTGCGTACCCAGCCTGATTATGACTATCAGAACGGGAAAAGCATTCTCAAAGGCTATCGGGCGGTGCGCACCGTGGAAGTGACGTTGCGCCAGCTGGATAAACTTAACGGCCTGCTGGACGGCGCGCTGAAGGCGGGACTGAACGAAATCCGCTCCGTTTCGCTGGGCGTTGCGCAACCGGATGCCTACAAAGATAAGGCGCGTAAAGCGGCGATCGATGACGCGGTGCATCAGGCACAGGAGCTGGCGGCTGGCTTCCACAGCAAGCTGGGGCCGGTCTACAGCGTGCGCTACCACGTCTCCAACTATCAGCCGAGCCCGATGGTGCGTATGATGAAGGCCGCTGACGCTGCGCCGGTTTCAGCCCAGGAAACCTACGAGCAGGCGACTATCCAGTTTGACGACCAGGTTGACGTGGTCTTTGAGCTGCAGCCAGCTCAGGCCGCCGCGCCGGCGAAACCGGCGGAAGAGCCGAAACCAGCGCAGTAAGCGATAGAAACAAAAAAGCCACTTCCCGGAAGTGGCTTTTTTTATGCCGGCGATTTAATCCTGACGCAGCACTTTGTGGCCGTAATCAATAAGCGCATCGGTCACCCGGCGCATCATGCGGCTTTCCGGCGCAAAGCGGTGCCAGTACAGCATACGACGCTGGAACAGACCGGGCGTGAGGTCAATAAGCTCGCCGCTTTTCAGCTCTTTTTCGATTTGCAGATGCGGGATCATACAGCAGGTAGTGCCCTGGCGCGCCAGCTGCACGAAGGCTTCTGATGAGTTAACGATGTGGCAGGGGACGCTACCCGGCGGCAGGTCGAAGTTTTGCTGCAGGAACGCCTGATGCATATCGTCCAGATGATCAAAGGCGACGACCGGCGCTTTCAGCAGCGCAGAACGCGTCACGCCGTTCGGGAAATAGCGTTGCGCAAACTCTTTTGAGGCGACAAACAGGTAATCGAGCGCGCCGAGCTGATCCACCAGACAGCTTGGCAGCGCCTGCGGCTGGATACTCACTGCGCCCACCACTTCCCCACGGCGCAAGCGCTCCTGGGTGCGGGTTTCATCTTCCACCTGCAGGTTAAGACGAATAGGGGAGTCTGACAGAACATTGGCCAGCGCCGGCAGCAGCCAGGTGGCCAGACTGTCGGCGTTCACCGCCAGCGACAACAGCAGCGGCGTGGAGCCGGTCTGCTCGTCGCCCAGCCACTCTTCTTCCAGCAGTTCAACCTGGCGTAACAGGGCCAGCAGCTTTTGCCCCTGCTCGGTGGGGCGTGGCGGCACGGTGCGCACCAGCAGCGGCTGACCGAACATATTTTCCAGCTGCTTAATACGCTGTGAGACGGCGGACTGGGTAATACATAGCTTCTGCGCGGCGCGCTCAAATCCTCGTTCCCTAATCACCGCATCCAGCGCTTGTAGTGTCCTGTAGTCCGGTCGTTTCATTATTCTGGCGTGCCCCCATAACTAATCGTTATCTCGCACTATGACATAAATTTTTATTTGATACAGACGAAATTGGTCTGCTCAGTTGTGTGATCTGCATCGCAGGGACATTTCCACTGTCGATGTTCTATAATGCGCCACAGGCATTCACATCTCGGACCATAATTATGACGCAGGATGAACTGAAAAAAGCAGTAGGTTGGGCGGCGCTGCAATACGTACAGCCAGGGACCATTGTCGGCGTAGGCACCGGCTCGACGGCGGCCCATTTTATTGACGCGCTGGGCACGATGAAGGGGCAGATTGAAGGCGCGGTCTCCAGCTCCGATGCCTCTACCGAAAAGCTCAAAAGCCTCGGGATCCCCGTCTTCGATCTCAACAGCGTCGATCGCCTGGGGATCTATGTTGATGGCGCGGATGAGATCAACGGTCATATGCAAATGATCAAAGGCGGCGGCGCGGCGCTGACCCGTGAGAAGATCATCGCTTCGGTCGCCGATAAATTTATCTGCATCGCCGATGCCTCCAAGCAGGTTGATATTCTCGGCGCATTCCCGCTGCCGGTTGAAGTCATTCCGATGGCGCGCAGCGCCGTCGCGCGTCAACTGGTCAAGCTGGGCGGTCGTCCGGAGTACCGTCAGGGCGTGGTGACCGATAACGGCAACGTCATCCTGGACGTGCATGGCCTGGAAATTCTTGATGCTGTCGCGCTGGAGAATGCCATCAACGGCATCCCTGGCGTCGTGACCGTAGGGCTGTTCGCCAACCGCGGGGCCGACGTGGCACTGATCGGTACGGCCGATGGCGTGAAAACCATCGTAAAATAGTCTGTCCGCAGGGAGCCAGTCGGCTCCCTCGCAAATATTTTTTCACCTGGTGCAATTTGGTGACTTCTGTCACATTTATGCAACCATTCTGATTAACACGCTACCATTAATCTTCTTTCTGGTGTTTTGTCCTGTCATTTCCCTCTGGATGACATTTCTTCAGGACGGCGACGCAAACGTTCATATTGCCGCGATAGTTTTTTTTGATATGTTGCTGAGACGAACTTTCGTTCAGCACGACATCAGTTAAGACAAAACAGGACGGGGAAATGGCTAAGGTATCACTGGAAAAAGACAAGATTAAATTTCTGCTGGTTGAAGGTGTGCATCAAAAGGCAATCGATAGCCTTCGCGCAGCAGGTTACACCAACATTGAATTTCATAAAGGCGCGCTGGACTCCGAACAGCTGAAAGCGTCGATCCGTGATGCCCATTTCATCGGCCTGCGTTCCCGTACCCATCTGACTGAAGAGATTTTCGCCGCGGCGGAAAAACTGGTTGCCGTGGGTTGCTTCTGCATCGGTACCAACCAGGTCGATCTGAACGCCGCCGCGAAGCGCGGTATTCCGGTGTTTAACGCGCCATTCTCGAATACCCGTTCGGTGGCCGAGCTGGTCATCGGTGAGCTGCTGCTGCTGCTGCGCGGCGTGCCGGAAGCCAACGCCAAGGCGCATCGCGGCGTATGGAATAAGCTGGCAGTCGGCAGCTTTGAAGCGCGCGGCAAGAAACTGGGGATTATCGGTTACGGCCATATCGGTACCCAGCTCGGCATTCTGGCGGAATCGCTGGGGATGCATGTCTTCTTCTATGATATTGAAAATAAACTGCCGCTCGGCAACGCCACCCAGGTTCAGCATCTCTCCGACCTGCTGAACATGAGCGATGTGGTCAGCCTGCACGTGCCGGAAAACACCTCCACCAAAAACATGATGGGTGCGGAAGAGCTGGCGCTGATGAAGCCGGGCGCGCTGCTGATCAACGCCTCCCGCGGTACCGTGGTGGATATTCCGGCGCTATGCGATGCGCTGGCGAGTAAGCATCTGGCCGGGGCGGCTATCGACGTCTTCCCGACAGAACCCGCCACCAACAGCGACCCCTTCACTTCGCCACTGTGCGAGTTTGATAACGTGATCCTGACTCCGCATATCGGCGGTTCGACCCAGGAAGCGCAGGAGAACATCGGTCTGGAAGTGGCTGGCAAGCTGGCGAAGTACTCTGACAACGGGTCAACCCTGTCGGCAGTTAACTTCCCGGAAGTTTCTCTGCCGCTGCATGGCGGCCGCCGTCTGCTGCATATCCATGAGAACCGGCCGGGCGTCCTGACCGCCATCAACCAGATCTTCGCCGCGCAGAGCATCAACATTGCCGCGCAGTATCTGCAAACGTCGCCGCAGATGGGCTACGTGGTTATTGATATTGAAGCGGAAGAAGATGTTGCCCAGCAGGCGCTGCAGGCAATGAAAGCGATCCCGGGGACTATCCGCGCCCGTCTGCTGTTCTAATTATTTTTGCCTCTCGGGCAGGACGAGTACCTGCCCGTTTTTTTGTTAATACTTTCCAGGCTGAAATTCTCGTCCTCGCGTACCGACCAACTCCAGGTTTTTCCCGGGGTGATCACCGCTGGTAACGGGATATCCCACTGTTCGCTTGGCAGGCTATCCACCTGCTGGCAGTCGTGCGCGTAGCCTACCGGCTGCAGGCGATACTGCTGCCAGTTTTGCAGCGTCCGGTCGTAAAAACCGCCGCCCATTCCCAGCCGTTGGCCACTGACATCGAAGGCCACCAGCGGGGTCACCAGCACATCGAGTTCAGCGAGCGGCAGCACGTCCCGCACATCGAGCTTCGGTTCGCGGATTTTCAGGCGATTCACTATCAGTTGGCTCTGTGGATGGTAGTGTAAAAACAACAGGTTTCCGGGGCTAAACGGATGCAGCACCGGCAGATACACCCGTTTGCCGGCGCGCCATAGCTGGTCAATTAGCGGCTGGGTGTCCAGCTCGCCGTCAAAGGAGAGGAACAGCGCCACGGTATGAGCGAGTACGACCGGCGGCCAGGCCATCATCCGCTCGGCGGCCTGTTGGGCAAACAGGCGCTGTTGCTCCGGGCTGAGCGCGCGGCGACGCTCGCGGATCTGCTGGCGAATATGCTGTCTGGAGAGCGGGATATCAGGCTGTAGGGTCATACAGGTCTCATTACGAGCAAGCGAAACAGTACGAGGAAGTGTAATACAGGGCGGCAGCAGCCGAAAACAGGAGTGTTGGGATAATGCGAACTAAAGAAGGGAATCTCCGAGATGCCGCCGCAGGCTGTAACCCTTGAACCCTTGGTTCAAGGTGAATGTGTCGTCACAGTTTTAAGGCTTCTCGGACGAACCGAGCATGCTCACCAACCGTGGAGCGCCACATTCTTGTGGTATGAAATATCGGCTCAGGGGACTGGCCCGCTTGCAAACATCTCAGAGAAATTTTGTTCTGGAATTACTCTAACACAGTTAACTGCAAAGTGTTATTCAAACTTTGACCCTGGTCTTTCGCTTATGCGACCTTGCTCAAGCAATGCCTGTTCAATGGTCTGCTGAAGCATCCGAATGCGCTGCTCCATGCTCGAAGCGTAGTCGCGGGTCTTCGCTTTTTCCTGAGTCAACTCATAGCTGATGTTCAACGCGGCGATGAAGACCAGCTGCTCAGTATTTGTGACTCTAGTGCGTTCTTTTAAATCTTGCAACCGCTGATTAAGGTCTTCAGCTGCCTGATTCAGGGCATCCCTTTGTTCAGGCGGGCAATTCACTCGCAGTGAACGGCCGAAAATTTGGAGATCTACGGGTTGTGCAGACATGCCACCTTCCTGCTGATTGACTGCGCTGCCTTCACATCCGAGCCTGGGTCTGCGAAGGGGCGACACTATAGCTACCCTGGTGCAGGGATACAAGCCCTTTTCTGGTTCACCAGGGTCCAAAGTGGTAGCATATCATGAATATTCCTCCCAACGATGACGAATGCGCATGTCTATACAGAACGAAATGCCTGGTTACAACGATGTAGACCAGTTACTGAACCAACAAGGGGTCGGCCTCACCCCAGCCGAAATGCACGGTTTGATCAGCGGATTGCTGTGCGGCGGCAACACGGACAGCAGCTGGCTGCCGCTGGTGCACGACCTGACCAACGAAGGGCTCGCCTTTGGTCATGAACTGGCCCAGGCGCTGCGTAACATGCATTCCGCCATCAGCGATTCACTGGATGACGACGGTTTCCTCTTTCAACTGTATCTACCGGAAGGCGATGCGGTAAGCGTCTTCGACCGCGCCGACGCTCTCGCCGGTTGGGTCAACCATTTCCTGCTCGGCCTTGGCGTCAGCCAACCGAAGCTGGATAAAGTGAAAGACGAGACCGGGGAAGCGATTGACGATCTGCGTAATATTGCCCAGCTGGGCTACGATGAAGACGAAGATCAGGAAGAGCTGGAGATGTCTCTGGAGGAGATTATCGAGTATGTCCGCGTTGCCGCACTGCTGTGCCACGACACTTTTTCTCGTCAGCAGCCAACCGCACCGGAAGTCCGCAAACCGACATTACACTAACTAAAATTCGTTCAGGGGGCGTCATGACTCAGCAGGAATTTCTCTCGCGTCGCCAGGCGCTGCTGGCGCAGATGCAGCCAGGCAGCGCGGCGCTGATTTTCGCCGCACCGGAAGCGGTGCGTAGCGCAGATTCGGAATATCCCTACCGGCAGAACAGCGATTTTTGGTACTTCACCGGCTTCAACGAACCGGAAGCGCTGCTGGTGTTGATCAAAAGCGATGAAACGCACAACCATAGCGTGCTGTTTAACCGGGTTCGCGATCTGACCGCTGAGATCTGGTTCGGTCGCCGTCTGGGCCAGGATGCCGCGCCGGCGAAGCTCGGTGTGGATCGTGCGCTGGCGTTTAGCGAAATCAACCAGCAGCTGTATCAGCTGCTCAACGGCCTGGATGCTATCTACTTCGCCCAGGGTGAATATGCCTATGCCGATGAGATTGTGTTTAACGCCCTCGAAAAACTGCGCAAAGGCTCTCGCCAGAATCTGCAGGCGCCGAACTCGGTCATCGACTGGCGGCCCATCGTGCATGAGATGCGCCTGTTTAAATCTGCGGAAGAGCTGGCAGTGATGCGCCGCGCCGGCGAAATTTCCGCCCTTGCCCATACCCGGGCGATGGAAAAATGTCGCCCTGGCATGTTCGAGTATCAGCTGGAAGGCGAAATTCTCCATGAATTCAACCGCCACGGCGCGCGTTTCCCGTCCTATAACACCATCGTTGGCGGCGGCGAAAACGGCTGCATTCTGCACTACACCGAAAACGAATCCGAGCTGCGCGATGGCGATTTAGTGCTGATTGACGCCGGCTGCGAATACCGCGGCTATGCGGGCGATATCACCCGCACCTTCCCGGTTAACGGTAAATTCAGCAAACCGCAGCGTGAAATCTACGACATCGTGCTGGAGTCGCTGGAAACCGCGCTGGAACTGTATCGTCCGGGCACCTCCATTTATGAAGTTAATCAGGAAGTGGTGCGCATTATGATTACCGGCCTGGTGCGGCTGGGGATCCTGAAAGGCGAGATTGACGAGCTCATCGCCAACAACGCCCACCGCCCGTACTTTATGCATGGCCTGAGCCACTGGTTGGGTCTGGATGTGCACGATGTCGGTAATTACGACACCGACCGTTCGCGGGTACTGGAACCGGGAATGGTGCTGACCGTCGAGCCGGGACTGTATATCGCCACCGATGCCGACGTGCCGGCCCAATATCGCGGCATCGGCATTCGTATTGAAGATGACATCGTCATTACCGAAGACGGCAACGAAAATCTCACCGCCAGCGTGGTGAAGAAGGCGGATGAGATCGAGGCGCTGATGGCGGCGGCGCGCCAGTCATGAGCGTGCTGATCGTCGGCGGCGGGATGACCGGGGCGACGCTCGCGCTGGCCATCTCCCGTTTGACCGGCGGCGCCCTGCCGGTCCATCTGATTGAGGCGCAGGATCCGCATTCGTCACGCCATCCCGGTTTTGACGATCGGGCAATTGCCCTGGCGGCCGGTACCTGCCAGCAGCTGGCGCGCATTGGTATCTGGCAGACCCTGGCTAAACGAGCGACGCCCATCCAGCGGGTCCATGTCAGCGACCGTGGTCACGCTGGTTTTGTGAACCTGGCGGCGGCCGATTACGGCTTGTCGGCGCTGGGGCAGGTGGTTGAACTCCACGATGTCGGCCAGCGGCTGTTTAGTCTGCTGCGCGAGGCGCCGGGCGTCACCCTGCACTGTCCGGCGAAAGTGGAAGCGGTCAGCCGCCGCGAGGAGAGCGTCAGCCTTACGCTTGAGGGCGGCGAAATCATCAACGGTAAGCTGCTGGTGGCGGCGGACGGTTCCCGTTCGTCGCTGGGCGCTCACTGCGGCATCAGCTGGCAGCAGCAGCCGTATGAGCAGATAGCGATCATTGCTAACGTTAGCACTGCGTTGCCGCACGAAGGCCGCGCCTTCGAGCGCTTTACCGAGCATGGTCCGCTGGCGATGCTGCCGATGTCGCAAGGGCGCTGTTCGCTGGTGTGGTGCCATCCGCAGTCGCGGCGCGACGAGGTACAGAGCTGGTCTGACGAACGTTTTTGTCAGGCGTTACAGCAGGCATTCGGCTGGCGGCTGGGGCGTATTACCCATGCCGGTAAGCGCAGCGTCTATCCGTTAGCCTTAACCACCGCCACCCGTGCGGTGTCGCATCGCCTTGCGCTGGTCGGTAATGCGGCGCAGACGCTGCATCCGATCGCCGGGCAGGGCTTTAACCTCGGCCTGCGCGACGTGATGAGCCTGGCGGAGATGCTTGCCGATGCGCACGTGGCCCGCGACGATGTGGGCGATTATTCCCTGCTGTGCCGCTACCAGGCACGGCGGGCAGGTGATAAAGCCGCCACTATCGGTGTCACCGATGGGCTGGTGCATCTGTTTGCCAACCGTTGGGCGCCGCTGGTGGCGGGGCGCAACGTCGGTCTGATGGCCATGGACTTAATTACCCCGGCGCGCGATGCGCTGGCGCAGCGTACCCTCGGTTGGGTTCCCCGTTAAGGAGTAAAACGTGCAAAGTGTTGATGTTGCCATTGTTGGCGGTGGAATGGTGGGACTGGCGGTAGCCTGCGGTTTACAGGGCAGCGGCCTGCGCGTCGCGGTGCTGGAGAAAGCTGCGCCGCAGCCTCTGGCCGCCGATGCGCCGCCGGCGCTGCGCGTTTCGGCGATCAATGCCGCCAGCGAAAAGTTGCTGACTAAGCTGGATGTCTGGCGCGAGATCGTCGCCCAGCGCGCCAGCTGCTATCACGGTATGGAAGTGTGGGACAAAGACAGCTTCGGCCGCATTAGCTTCGATGACCAGAGCATGGGCTTTAGCCATCTGGGCCATATTATTGAAAATGCCGTGGTGCATCACGCATTGTGGCAGAAAGCGCAGCGCTGCGCTGACGTCACCCTGCTGGCGCCTGCGGAACTACAGCAGGTGGCGTGGGGTGAAAACGAAGCCTTTCTCAGCCTGCAGGACGGCAGCATGTTGACCGCGAGGTTGGTGGTGGGCGCTGATGGCGCGAATTCATGGCTGCGTAATAAGGCCGATATTCCGCTGACCTTCTGGGATTACCACCATCATGCGCTGGTGGCGACGATTCGCACCGCTGAGCCGCATCAGGCGGTGGCACGCCAGGCGTTCCATGGCGAGGGTATTCTGGCCTTCCTGCCGCTCAGCGATCCGCACCTGTGCTCGATCGTCTGGTCGCTATCGCCAGCGGAAGCGAAGCGGATGCAGGAGGCTGATGAAGCCACCTTCAACCAGGCGCTGAATATCGCCTTCGATAATTGCCTCGGCCTCTGCCAGCTGGCAAGCGAACGTGAAGTCTTCCCGCTGACCGGCCGCTATGCCCGTCAGTTCGCCGCCCACCGCCTGGCGCTGGTCGGCGATGCCGCGCATACCATCCACCCGCTGGCCGGGCAGGGGGTGAACCTTGGCTTTATGGACGCCGCCGAGCTTATCGACGAGTTGAGGCGCCTGCATGCGCAGGGGAAAGATATCGGCCAGCATTTGTACCTGCGCCGCTATGAGCGCAGCCGCAAACACAGCGCCGCGCTGATGCTGGCGGGTATGCAGGGATTCCGCGAAATGTTCTCCGGCAGCCATCCGGCGAAGAAATTCCTCCGCGACATGGGACTCAAACTGGCCGATTCGCTGCCTGGCGTAAAACCGCAGCTGATTCGTCAGGCGATGGGCCTCAACGATCTCCCCGCCTGGTTACGTTAACCCCGTCACACTTCTTTTACCCGGCCTGCGCGCCGGGTTTTCTCCCTCATTTGAAATATTCTAATTTCACCTCTTTTTTCGCATTAGTTTTATTAATGCGCTCTTTTTTTTGTTAAAGAAATTAGGCCCGTAAAATCGCATAAAACACCATCATTTCCTTATCGATGAAAGCTTAATGTTAATTTTATGTGGCATAAATCGCTTTTTTCCAGTCAATAACTCTGTAGGCTTTTCGGCGGATTTTAGTCATAAGCTAATGTGATGCCCTGAATGAGCTTATGGTTTAGCGCCGGGTTCGGTGGTAAGTTCAGGCAAAAGAGAACGTTTGCGTCGGCGTCCGTCAGCGGTGCCGTCGCCGAATTTCGTGGCGCAAAATCGCCGACAATCTCGTGGCTGGTTCCGTTTTATTCGATGAGGAAAAGATGGCTCAACAGACTCCGTTGTATGAACAACACACGCTATGCGGCGCTCGCATGGTGGATTTCCATGGCTGGATGATGCCGCTGCATTACGGATCCCAGATTGATGAGCACCATGCGGTGCGCGGCGATGCAGGGATGTTCGATGTGTCGCATATGACCATCGTCGATTTCCACGGCAGCCGGATCCGCGAGTTCTTGCGCTATTTGCTGGCCAACGATGTGGCGAAGCTGACCACCCCAGGCAAAGCGCTCTACACGGGAATGCTTACCGCCTCCGCTGGCGTCATCGATGACCTGATTGTCTATTTCCTTTCTGAAGATTATTTCCGCCTCGTTGTTAACTCCGCCACCCGCGAAAAAGACCTCGCCTGGATCTCCGAGCAAGCTGAACCTTACGGCCTTGAAATTACCGTTCGCGACGATCTGTCGCTGATCGCGGTGCAGGGCCCCCAGGCGAAAGCGAAGGCGGCGACGCTGTTTACTGATGCGCAGCGTCAGGCCGTGGAAGGCATGAAGCCGTTCTTTGGCGTGCAGTCCGGCGACCTGTTTATCGCCACCACCGGTTATACCGGCGAAGCGGGCTATGAAATTGCGATGCCGAACGAGCAGGCCGCTGATTTCTGGCGCGGTCTGCTGGACGCTGGCGTTAAGCCGTGCGGTCTCGGCGCGCGTGACACCCTACGCCTGGAGGCCGGGATGAACCTGTATGGCCAGGAGATGGACGAAGGCGTCTCTCCGCTGGCGGCGAATATGGGCTGGACTATCGCCTGGGAGCCCGCCGATCGTAACTTTATCGGTCGCGAAGCGCTGGAGATGCAGCGCGAAAAAGGCACCGAGCAGCTGGTTGGCCTGGTGATGACCGAGAAAGGCGTCCTGCGCGGCGGCCTGCCGGTCCGTTTTACCGATAGCGACGGTAATCAAAAAGAAGGCATTATTACCAGCGGCACCTTCTCGCCGACCCTGGGCTACAGCATCGCGCTGGCGCGCGTGCCGGCCGGGATTGGCGACACCGCGGTGGTGCAAATTCGTAACCGTGAAATGCCGGTAAAAGTGACTAAACCTGGTTTTGTACGCAATGGCAAAGCCATTGTGTGATTTCCCTTTTTTGGAGATGAATTGATGAGCAACGTACCAGCAGAACTGAAATACAGCAAAGAACACGAATGGCTGCGTAAAGAAGCAGACGGCACCTATACCGTCGGGATCACCGAGCATGCGCAGGAGCTGCTGGGCGACATGGTTTTCGTTGACCTGCCGGAAGTGGGCGCCACCGTTGAAGCGGGCGCTGATTGCGCGGTTGCTGAATCCGTGAAAGCGGCTTCTGATATCTACGCGCCGATTAGCGGTGAAATCGTTGCCGTCAACGAAGAGTTAAACGACTCTCCGGAACTGGTCAACAGCGACCCGTATACCGATGGCTGGATCTTCAAAATTAAAGCCAGCGACGAAGCGCAGGTTGCCGCGCTACTGGATGCCGCCGCGTATGAAGCTTTACTGGAAGACGAATAAATACGCTTCATCCTTCATGCTGCAGGGGTGTTGGCTTCCTGGCTCCCCCCGGTCACTTACTTTTGTAAGCTCCCGGGGAGTCGCTGTGTCGCCGCCTTCCTGCAACGCGAATGATTTTGCGTATTCTGGCCCGGTAAGCATCAGCGCTTGCCGGGCAAACCAGTCAGACAATCACGATTCACCGCACGTTTCAGGAACCATCGCTCATGACTCAGACTTTAAGTCAGCTTGAAAACCGCGACGCCTTTATTGAACGTCACATTGGCCCGGACGCTCAGCAGCAGCAAGAGATGCTGAAGACCGTCGGCGCGGATTCGCTTAACTCCCTGATTGGCCAGATTGTGCCGCAGGATATCCAGCTGGCGACCCCACCGCAGGTGGGCGACGCGACTACCGAATTCGCCGCGCTGGCGGAGCTGAAGGCGATTGCCGGTCGCAACAAGCGCTTCAAGTCTTACATCGGCATGGGCTATACCGCCGTGCAGCTGCCGCCGGTCATTCAGCGCAACATGCTGGAAAACCCGGGCTGGTACACCGCCTATACCCCTTACCAGCCGGAAGTCTCCCAGGGCCGTCTGGAGTCGCTGCTCAACTTCCAACAGGTCACGCTGGATCTGACCGGGCTGGATATCGCTTCCGCTTCGCTGCTTGATGAAGCCACCGCCGCCGCCGAAGCGATGGCGATGGCCAAACGCGTCAGTAAACTGAAGAACGCCAACCGTTTCTTCGTTGCCGCCGACGTCCATCCGCAAACCCTGGACGTGGTGCGCACCCGCGCGGAAACTTTCGGCTTCGACGTGATCGTCGATGACGCCGACAAAGTGCTCGATCACCAGGATGTCTTTGGCGTGCTGCTGCAGCAGGTGGGCACCACCGGTGAAATCCACGATTACAGCAAACTGATCGCCGAGCTGAAAGCGCGCAAAGTGATTGTCAGCGTCGCCGCCGACTTTATGGCGCTGGTGCTGCTGACGGCGCCGGGCAAGCAGGGCGCGGATATTGTCTTCGGTTCCGCCCAACGCTTCGGCGTGCCGATGGGCTATGGCGGCCCGCACGCGGCCTTCTTCGCGGCGAAAGATGAATTCAAACGCTCCATGCCGGGCCGGATTATCGGCGTATCGAAAGATGCGGCGGGTAATACCGCGCTGCGCATGGCGATGCAGACTCGCGAGCAGCATATCCGCCGCGAGAAAGCGAACTCCAACATTTGTACCTCGCAGGTTCTACTGGCCAACATCGCCAGCCTCTACGCGGTATTCCACGGCCCGGCGGGCCTGAAACGTATCGCTGGCCGCATTCATCGCCTGACCGATATTCTGGCCGACGGCCTGCAGAAGAAAGGGCTGAAGCTGCGTCATGCGCACTACTTCGATACCCTGTGCGTCGAAGTGGCGGATAAAGCTGCGGTGCTGGCGCGTGCCGAAGCGCTGCAGATTAACCTGCGTAGCGATATTCACGGCGCGGTTGGCATTACGCTCGATGAAGCGACCACCCGCGAAGATGTGCTGAACCTGTTCCGCGCCATCGTCGGCGACGATCACGGTCTGGATATCGATACCCTGGATAAAGACGTGGCGCTGGATAGCCGTTCGATCCCGGCGGCGATGCTGCGCGACGATGCGATCCTCACCCATCCGGTGTTTAACCGCTACCATAGCGAAACCGAGATGATGCGCTACATGCATGCGCTGGAGCGTAAAGATCTGGCGCTGAACCAGGCGATGATCCCGCTGGGCTCCTGCACCATGAAACTGAACGCCGCGGCGGAGATGATCCCGATCACCTGGCCGGAATTTGCCGAGCTGCACCCGTTCTGTCCGGTCGAGCAGGCGGAAGGTTATCATCAGATGATCGCCCAGCTTTCTGACTGGCTGGTGAAACTGACCGGCTATGACGCCGTCTGTATGCAGCCGAACTCCGGCGCGCAGGGCGAGTATGCTGGCCTGCTGGCGATTCGCCACTATCACGAAAGCCGCAACGAAGGCCATCGCGATATCTGCCTGATCCCAAGCTCCGCGCACGGCACCAACCCGGCTTCCGCGCAGATGGCGGGTATGCAGGTCGTGGTCGTTGCCTGCGACAAAAACGGCAACATCGATCTTGCCGACCTGCGTGAAAAAGCAGAGCAGGCAGGGGCGAATCTCTCCTGCATCATGGTCACCTATCCGTCAACCCACGGCGTGTATGAAGAGACCATCCGTGAAGTGTGCGAGATCGTGCACCAGTTCGGCGGCCAGGTTTATCTCGATGGCGCCAACATGAACGCCCAGGTCGGGATCACTTCTCCGGGCTTTATCGGCGCCGACGTTTCGCACCTCAACCTGCATAAAACCTTCTGCATTCCGCACGGCGGCGGCGGTCCAGGTATGGGCCCTATCGGTGTGAAAGCGCACCTGGCGCCGTTTGTACCGGGCCACAGCGTGGTACAGATTGAAGGTATGCTGACCCGTCAGGGCGCGGTTTCCGCCGCGCCGTTCGGCAGCGCTTCCATTCTGCCGATCAGCTGGATGTATATCCGCATGATGGGCGCGGAAGGCCTGAAGCAGGCGAGCCAGAACGCGATCCTTAACGCCAACTATATCGCTACCCGGCTGAAAGAGGCTTACCCGGTGCTCTATACCGGCCGCGATGGTCGCGTGGCGCACGAATGTATTCTCGATATTCGTCCGCTGAAAGAAGAGACCGGCATTAGCGAGCTGGATATTGCTAAACGCCTGATCGACTTTGGTTTCCATGCGCCGACCATGTCCTTCCCGGTTGCCGGGACGCTGATGGTTGAGCCGACAGAATCGGAAAGCAAGGTAGAGCTGGACCGCTTTATTGACGCCATGCTGGCGATCCGCGCGGAAATCGACCGCGTCAAAGCCGGTGAATGGCCGCTGGAAGACAACCCGCTGGTGAACGCGCCGCACACCCAGGGTGAGCTGGTCAGCGAGTGGAACCATCCGTACAGCCGCGAGCTGGCGGTATTCCCGGCTGGGTTGCACAACAAGTACTGGCCGACGGTGAAACGTCTGGATGATGTCTACGGCGACCGCAACCTGTTCTGCTCCTGCGTGCCGATGAGCGAATACCAGTAAGTGGTGAATTAGCTAAACTTTTAAAGGCGCTGCGGCGCCTTTATTTTTTGGAGGGAAGGTATGGCGATAGCTCTGATTAGCGGCGCGAGCCGCGGCATAGGCCGGGCGACGGCGCTGCTGCTGGCGCAGGAAGGGTATACCGTCGCGGTTAATTATCATCACAACATTAACGCCGCCACCGAAGTGGTCAATACCATTGTTGAATCTGGCGGCAAAGCCACGGCGCTGCGGGCGGATATCAGCGATGAAGCGCAGGTGATGGCGATGTTTGAGGCGGTTGACCGCATGGGCGAACCGTTGACGGCATTGGTCAACAATGCCGGGATCCTGTTTACCCAATGTACGGTGGAGAGCCTGAGCGCCGAGCGTATTAACCGCGTGCTGGCCACCAACGTCACCGGCTACTTCCTCTGTTGTCGTGAGGCGGTAAAGCGCATGGCGCATCGGCATGGCGGCAAGGGCGGGGCGATAGTTAACGTGTCGTCGGCGGCCTCGCGCCTTGGCGCGCCGGGCGAGTACGTTGACTATGCCGCGTCGAAAGGGGCGGTAGATACCCTGACCACCGGGCTGGCGCTGGAAGTGGCGGCGCAAGGGATCCGGGTGAACGGCGTGCGTCCGGGGCTGATTTATACCGAGATGCACGCCTCCGGCGGCGAACCGGGACGCGTGGACCGGGTAAAAAATTCGCTGCCGATGCAGCGCGGCGGCCAGCCGGAAGAGGTCGCTCAGGCCATTGCCTGGCTGCTGAGCGACAAAGCGTCGTATGTGACGGGTAGCTTCCTCGAACTGGCGGGCGGTAAATAACCCATAGATGTCTATTGCCCGGCGGCGCTGCGCTTGCCGGGCCTACGGGGTAACCCTTCCCGGATGGCGGCTACGCCTTATCCGGGCTACCCAACGATGCGTACCCGTAGCCCGGCTGAGCGCAGCGCGAGCCGGGTAACCTTCCCGCATGCGGCTACGCCTTATCCGGGCTACCCAACGATGCCTACCCGTAGCCCGGCTAAGCGCAGCGCGAGCCGGGGAAACCGACGGTCTACCAGGAGGCCAGCCACAGCCTCAGGCGCATTCCCCAACCGCTGGTCCAGCCGGTGGTAACCGACTTCACCTCGCCTTGAGAAATGACCACCAGCGTTGGCGTTACCTGGATATCCCACTACCGCGCCAGTTGGCCGCTCGGGTCATTCACCGTCGGCAGCGTCATTTTCTTCCTGGTCAGCCACTTCTCCAGCGCGGCGTTATCGCCGGAACGCAGGGCTACCGTCAGCACATTGCCGCCGTCGGCGGCAAGCGATGCCACCGACGGCGTGGTATAGCGACAGACTCCGCACCAGGTCGCCCAGACGTACAGCAGCAGCGGCTTTTGCTGGCTCATGGCGTTCAGATCCAGCGTCCTGCCGTCGAGTGTCTGCAGCGATGTGGCGCTGACGTTTTGCGGCAGCGCGGGCTGGCGAAAATAATCCACCGCCAGGCTCACCGCCGCGCCAATCAGCAGCCACACCGCCAGCTCGCGCAGCCAGCGCCTGATTTTACTGGCCACGGGCTTTCGCCAGCTGTTCTTTCACCAGCCCCTCCAGGTCTTCAGCAGGGATCGCGCCGGCCACCATCTGATCGCCGATGATGGTCGCCGGGGTGCCCTGAATATTCAGCACCTGCGACAAAATCAGGTTCATCTTCAGCGAATCCATGGTCTTGTCATCAATACTGACGCCATCGGTGGCGGTTTTCTTCTGTGCGGCGGCGATACTGGCGTCATCGTGATAGCCTTTTTTTGCCATCAGCCGCTGATGCAGCGCCCAGAATTTATCGGGCTGCTGACGCCAGGTGGAGAGCGCGGCTTTAGCGGCATTCACCGAACTCTGCCCTTTAAACGGCAGCAGCTTAACGATGATCTGAATATCCGGATTATCGTGGACGATTTTTTCCAGCAGCGGATCAAACTGTTTGCAGTAAGGACAGTTGTAATCGGTAAACGAGACGATTGTGAGTTTTGGCTCTTTCGCGCCGGTGCGCGGGCTATTCGGATCGTTAAACAGCAGCTGGGCTAACTGGTCATTACCGTTCGATTGCGGTTTTTCCGCCGGCGCGGCGAAGCTGAAGGCCGATACGCACAGCAGTAATAAGGCGGTGATAGCTCTCATGTTATTTTCCTTTAGCGGCGGACAGGGTGGCGAGAAGTTGTTCGCGGTCTAACAGCGCAGGCAGGATCTCTCCCTGCGGCAATCCCGGTCCGTAAATCTGGTTAAACGGCACCGCGGCGTTGCCGCGTGCGGTTAAAAACTGACTAATGTCGGCGGAGGGTCGGCTCCAGTCGCCGCGTAAGGCGACCACGTCTGGCGCTGATAGCGCCTGCTGGATGTCGTCGCGCAGCAGCACGTTGTATTTATTGGCTTTACAGGTCACGCACCAGTCGGCGGTGACATCAATAAATACCCGTTTATGCTCCGCAAGGCCGTTAGCGATAGCCTGCTCGCTGAGCGGCTGCCAGTTAACCCGGTCGCGGCGCGGGCCCTGGCCGTCCTGTTGGGCGACAAAGGCGACGGCGCCCGCCACCACGATGGCCAGAGCGCCCGCGCGCAGCGCCGTACGCCAGCGGTAGCACCA
The DNA here is from genome assembly GCF_014192815.1 of Klebsiella sp. RC2. Classification (NCBI taxonomy): domain Bacteria; kingdom Pseudomonadati; phylum Pseudomonadota; class Gammaproteobacteria; order Enterobacterales; family Enterobacteriaceae; genus Klebsiella; species Klebsiella sp. RC2. The sequence continues at coordinate 23,272 of NZ_JACHYL010000005.1, forward strand.
GGCGGTGGCCAATAGCAGGCCGATGGCCAGAATCACCAGCAGGGTAAGCACCGGCGTGCGGCCGATGTGGATCGTCAGCAGGCTAACCAGCCATAGTGCTGAACCAAGCATCATTAGCCCCAATACCACGCGCAGATGATTCATCCAGCGGCCTGGACGTGGAAGTCGTTGCGCCAGCCCCGGCCAGGCGACAATAAGCAGCCACGGCAGGCTCATGCCGATCCCCATGGCGAAGAAAATCCCCCACAGCAGCGGCAACGGCGCCACCAGCGCCACCGACACGGCGGTACCGAGGAACGGCGCGGTACAGGGCGTCGCCAGCAGGGTGGCGAAGGCGCCCTGCCAAAAATGGCCCATCAAGCCGTTGCCGCCGCGGGTGGCGAGGAAGGTACTGGCGCTGGAGGAGAGACGGATTTCGAATAGTCCCAATAAACTGGCGCTGAACAGCACCATCACCAGTGCCATCGCGCCGATAAACCACGGGTTCTGGAACTGGATCCCCCAGCCGAGCGCCTGATTACCTAAGCGTAGCGCGGTCATCATCAGCGCCAGCGCCAGGAAGGAGACGACGATCCCGCATACCGAGGCGAGGAACTGCCGCCGCACCGCGCCGCGTTCGCGACGTTCGGTTTGCACCAGCGAGCCGAGCTTCATCGCCAGTACCGGCAGCACGCACGGCATGACGTTGAGAATAAGCCCGCCGGCCAGCGCCATCAGCAGCACCCAGCCTAATGCCACTCCTGCCGCGGCGCTGCCGGCGGCGACGGCGATTTGGCTTTCCTGCGCCTGGCCGCTATCGGCCAGCACCAGCGACAGCGTTTTGCCGCTCAGATCCGGCGCCGCCTCGCCCCAACTATCGGTGACCGGTACGGTGGCGGTCAACGTATCGCCGCGGCTGGTAAAACTCGGCGTGCCGAAATCGACATCCTCCATGCTGTCGATAAACAGCGCTGGCTGCTGCCAGCCGGCATCGCGGCGGGCGGTTACCGTCAGTTTGCCGCTGACGTAGCTGGCGCTAAGCGCCGAGGTGAGACCGTCGCGCAGCGGCAGCGTGCCCATCGCGCGGGTGAAATCGTAATTAAATTGCTCCCCTGCCGGAGCCGTCATATCCAGCGAAAAGGGGTAGTGAGTGAGAATGCAGACATTGCTGCAGGTAGAGAGCGTCAGGACGCCGCTAAGCGTCGGCGGTATTTTCCCGCGCAGGGTCATCGGGAAGCTGACGTCGCCGTGATACCCCTGAGTGGAAATACCCGCGACGTCGAAGCGCTGCGGCGTCGGCCAGCGCCAGTTAACCTCCAGCGGCGTGTGCCAGGCGATAGCTGGCGCGATGCCGCCTTCGCCCGGCGAACGCCAGTAGGTTTTCCAGCCCTTTCCCAGCGCTACGTCTAAAAGCAGGCGGGTGTCGCCATTGCTTCCGCTTTGCGCCCGCAGGCGCACGCTGGCGTGTTGATTGTCGGCGACGCGCAGCCAGCCGCTATCGGCGGCCTGGCTGACGGGCAGCCATAGCCAAAGCAGGCAGACCAGCAGTCGCCTGAATACCATAAACATAAATTTTCTCCGTAAGTAATAAATTAACCTGAGCTGTCAGGAGAATTAATCACTCACGGAAGACGCATAATCGCAGATGCACCCGCAATCGGGGTGGGGAGATAACGCGGGGAGGCCACTGGCGTTCGATACGCGGCGGGATCGCCGCCAGCACCGCCAGCAGCAGAGTGATAGCCAACAGCGCCCCTTCAAACAGCATCGGCGGAACGGCCATCAGCGACTTGGCGCTGAGCTCGCACGGCGTGACCGGCGCCTCGGCCTTATCCGGGTTTTGCTGTAGCGACGGGCTGTCGGCGGTGAGGTTCATGACCAGCGCGTGCATCCCGGCCATCCGCTGGGCGGTGCAGGTCAGCACCACCAGACAGGCCAGGAGGACAAAAAGAATGGCTTTGCGTTGTCGCTTAATCATGATCGCCTCAAATATTCACGCGGCCTATCTTATCGGGCGAACGCGTTTTGGCAATGGTAAAGCTGTAAAGAAGTGTCTGGCGGATAAGTGATTTGCCCCCTCCCGGCCGGGAGAGGGCGGTCAGTTACAGATTCTCACCGTTGCTGGCGATAACCGCTTTGTACCAGTTAAAGCTCTTCTTGCGCGAGCGGGACATGTCGCCAGTGCCGTCATCGTGTTTATTGACGTAGATGAAGCCGTAGCGTTTGCTGTACTGCCCGGTAGTGAAGGAGACGCAGTCGATGCAGCCCCATGGGGTATAGCCCATCAGATCGACGCCGTCATAAGTCACCGCTTTGATCATCTCTTCGACGTGGGCGCGCAGATAATCGATGCGGTAGTCATCGTTGATGCTGCCGTCAGCTTCGACTTTGTCGTAGGCGCCGAAGCCGTTTTCCACGATAAACAGCGGCTTCTGGTAGCGCTCATACAGTTCGCACAGGGCGTAGCGCAGGCCAACCGGGTCAATCTGCCAGCCCCAGTCGGAGGCTTTGACGTGCGGGTTCGGCACGCTGCCTTCGAAACCGGAAATGGCATCGCCGGTGCCGCCCTCAGCTTTCACCGCGTTGGTCATGTAGTAGCTGAAGCCGAGGTAGGCGCAGGTGCCTTCGCGCAGGATCTGCGCGTCGCCGTCTTCCATTTTGATGTTGAAGCCACGGCGTTCCCATTCATTCAACACATAGCTCGGGTAGTAACCGCGCAACTGGACATCGGTAAAGACGTAGCGTTCGCGCATCGACTCCTGGGCGAACATGACATCTTCCGGTTTGCAGGAATAAGGGTAGAGGGCGACCATCGCCAGCATGCAGCCGACCTGCATTTCCGGGTTGATACGACGGGCCGCTTTCACCGCCAGCGCGCTGGCGACGAACTGGTGATGCAGCACCTGGTACATGGTCTCTTCCGGATTTTCATGCTCGGTATAGACCACGCCGGAACAGCAGTAGCCGAACAGCGGCGCGCGCCAGTTGCGCTGGTTATTGATCTCGTTGAAGGTCATCCAGTATTTCACTTTGTGCTTATAGCGCTCGAAGACCACTTCGGCGAAGCGTACAAAGAAATCGACCACTTTGCGGTTGGTCCAGCCGCCGTACTGCTGTACCAGATGCAGCGGCATTTCAAAGTGGGAAAGGGTGATCACCGGCTCGATGTTGTACTTCAGCAGTTCATCGAACATGTCATCGTAGAATTTCAGCCCTTCTTCATTCGGCTGAGTTTCGTCGCCCTGCGGGAAGATGCGGGTCCAGGCAATAGAGGTGCGGAAGCACTTGAAGCCCATCTCGGCGAACAGCTTGATGTCTTCTTTGTAGTGGCCGTAGAAATCGACCGCTTCATGATTAGGGTAATATTTACCCGCTTCGACCTGGTGGGTGATTTCGCGCGGTACGCCGTGCGCCCCGCCGGTCAGCACGTCGCAGATGCTCGGGCCTTTGCCGCCTTTATTCCAGCCGCCTTCAACCTGATGCGCGGCGACCGCGCCGCCCCACAAAAAGTCTTTGGGAAGAGTCAATTTTTTCATCTGTGCTAATCTCTCTGAATAACTATTGCGATTGAGTCTAGCAAAGCGAAATTGAATGTCACGATATAACAAATTCCGCTAAACGTAATATGTTACATCGAAAAAACAGGCTGTTATTTTTAGCTGATTTTGCGCGCTAATTTACGTCCCAGCGATTCAAGGATATAGATCACCGGAATTTGCGTTGTAATATCGTAGACGCCGCCGATGCGCGTCTGCGGCACGTGCCAGGAGAGATTGAAATCAGCCAGTTTCGCCAGTCGCGAATGCTCGTGGCTGGTAATCGACATCACCTTGCAGCGGTGCAGGCTGAACTGGCTGGCGAAGCGCAGGATCTCTTCGGTTTCGCCGGAGACGGAAAGCACGATCGCCAGCGCGTTACGGGCCATATCATTGGTTACCGGAAAATAGGGGTCGTCAATATGGTTGCTGAATTTACCGACGTTGGAAAAGAAGCGTGCGCCATATTTCGCCAGCGCGCCGGAGGTGCCGGCGCCGACGAAAATAATACGTTCCGAAGCGAGAATAATATCCACGGCCTGCTCGAGTAATTCATCGAACTCGTCATTATTGACGCTTTTAAAAAAGCTCATAATTTCGCTGGCGCCGATATTTGCCTGTTGAGGCTCATTCTGCTCAAGATATAATTTAAAGCGTACGCGAAATTCAGAGTAGCCCTCGCACTGCAGTTTGCGGCAGAAGCGCAACACGGTGGTGGTGGAGACCCCGGCGGCCTCGGCCAGTTCGCGGATGGTCATGTACATCACTTTGTCACGATTCTTAATGACATAGTGATAGACCATCATCTCAAGATTATTGAGACTGGCGACAGCGGCGTGGGAGAACATACTCACAGTGGCGAACTCACAATTCATAATGACCAGGACGGAATTATATCATGCAGGCCAATGACATTACCTTTTTTCAGCGTTTTCAGGAGGACATCCTTGCCGGGCGCAAAACGATTACTATCCGCGATGCGGCGGAATCGCATTTTAAACCGGGTGACGTCCTGCGCGTTGGGCGCTATGAAGATGACGGCTATTTTTGCACCATCGCCGTGACCGCCACCTCGACGGTGACGCTCGATACGCTAACTGAACAGCATGCTCAACAGGAGAATATGACCCTCGAACAACTGCGGCAGGTGATTAGGGAAATCTATCCTGCGGAAGATCGGTTTTATGTTATTGAATTCAAACGCCTTTAAATAAAACCGGCACAGCTGTTAGTTGAAATAACATTGTAACATTATGATTTTAATGTATTTACAAATATACATCGTTTTATTTTAGCTAACAGGTGTTCACTGGAATCATTCTCAGTTACCCTAAGTGGGCAATGAAAGCGTTCTTGTTTTCACGGAGTCAAATATGGTGCGCAAACCATTAATCACTCAGGGATATTCTCTGGCAGAGGAAGTTGCCAACAGCATCAGCCACGGGATCGGGCTGGTGTTCGGTATTGTCGGCCTCGTGTTGCTGCTGGTGCAGGCGGTAGACACCAACGCCAGCGCGACGGCGATCACCAGCTACAGCCTGTACGGCGGCAGCATGATTATGCTGTTCCTCGCCTCTACGCTCTATCACGCGATCCCGCATCAGCGGGCGAAACAGTGGCTGAAAAAGTTCGACCACTGCGCTATCTACCTGCTGATTGCCGGGACCTACACGCCGTTTTTGCTGGTGGGGTTGAATTCACCGCTGGCAAAGGGGCTGATGATCGTCATCTGGAGCCTGGCCCTGCTGGGGATCCTGTTTAAGCTGACCATCGCACACCGCTTTAAAATTCTGTCGCTGGTGACTTATCTGACCATGGGCTGGCTGTCGCTTATCGTGGTCTATCAGCTGGCAGTGAAGCTGGCGGTGGGCGGCGTAACGCTGCTGGCGGTCGGCGGGGTGGTGTACTCGCTGGGGGTCATCTTCTACGTCTGCAAACGTATTCCCTATAACCACGCTATCTGGCACGGCTTCGTGCTCGGCGGCAGCGTGTGTCACTTCCTGGCGATCTATCTGTACGTCGGCCAGTCCTGATAAACATTCCACGGTGGCGCTGCGCTTACCGTGGCTACGATACTCTGCGGCCTGGAAATCCCACGGTGGCGCTACGCTTACCGTGGCTACGGTTATCTGCGGCCTGGAAATTCCACGGTGGCGCTACGCTTACCGTGGCTACGATACTCTGCGGCCTGGAAATCCCACGGTGGCGCTGCGCTTACCGTGGCTACGGTTATCTGCGGCCTGGAAATTCCACGGTGGCGCTGCGCTTACCGTGGCTACGGTTATCTGCGGCCTGGAAATCCCACGGTGGCGCTACGCTTACCGTGGCTACGGTATTTGCAGTCAAGTAGCCCGGCTAAGGCGCGAGCGCCGCAAGCCGGGAGTCATAACGCTTTATTACGCGTCTTCCAGCGAATAGGGCAGCGGTTCGATGCGCAGGCTTCCGGCATCGTCGCGCACGCGGAAGATGCTGTCCGGCTCCATATCGTTATTCATCACCACCTGCACCAGCAACTGGCCATCATCCAGCTGAACCGCCGCAAGCACCGTCCCGGTGCGGCGCCAGTTGTCGCCCATTTTCAGCTCCAGATCTTCCCCCGCTTCCGGCACCCGGCTGGCGGTCCCTGACAGCGTCCACAGCGCGCGCTTATTGGCGCCGCGGAATTTCGCCCGCGCCACCATCTCCTGACCGGTGTAGCAGCCTTTCCTGAAGCTGATACCGCCCAGCGCCTGCAGGTTGGTCGCCTGCGGAATGAACTGCCCGCTGTTGGCGCTGTCGATAACCGGCAGACCGGCTTCAATATTCAGCGCCAGCCACTGCTGGCTGTTATTGAGCTGCGCTTCGCCGCGCAGCGCATCGGTAACGCGATTGGCGGTGTCGACATCAGTCACCAGCAGGAAGCGTTCACCTGGATGTTCAAACCACAGCAGGCTGGTGGCGCCTTCGCTGACCACCGGGGCGGCCGCGTCGGGCAGGGCAGCGAACAGCGGCGCCAGCGCGGCGCGCGCCTGGAAGCCGGCCACCCCCAACAGAACCAGATCGTCGTTGGCGGCGATGGTGACTTTAGAGAAGACGGCATATTTTTTCAGTTCGGTCAGCTGTACGTCGCGCAGGCTGCGGCGCTCGATCCATGCGAAGCCGCCGTCGCGGCGGAATACGCGCAGATTGCTCCACATCTTGCCTTTGGCGTCACAGTGGGCGGCAAGCAGATGCTGAGCATCGGTGAGATTGCTCACATCGGCGGTAATCTGCCCCTGCAGATATTTTTCGCTATCCGGCCCGCTAATCGTCGCCAGCGCCCAGTCATCCAGGGTCATCAGCGTTAACGGCAGACGAGCGGAAGAGGAAGGCTGACGCGGAGGAAAAGGTGTAAAAGCCATAGTCATATCCTGAATCGCTTAACGCAGTGTGTGTGACCAATGGTAAAAGAGCTATAGTGCATTGCAAGTGCTTTCAACAGGCCATTTGTGCGCTGGCGTGAGACAGCCGCCTGACGCAGGGAATCAATAAGCCCATCATTATTTTATGGTTTTTATGGAAGGATGCTCGCATTCAGCGATATTCCTGTAAAGTTACGGCAGAAAACGGGTTAAACTAACCTATATTTTGCTGCTGGAAGGTCAACATGGACATTAACAATAAAGCACGTATCCACTGGGCATGCCGCCGCGGGATGCGCGAACTCGACATCTCCATCATGCCGTTCTTTGAGTATGAGTACGATACCCTCAGCGACGCTGACAAACAGCTGTTCATTCGCCTGCTGGAAAATGACGATCCGGATCTGTTCAACTGGCTGATGAACCACGGCAAACCGGCCGATGCGGAGCTGCAGCGGATGGTAACCTTAATTCAGACACGGAATCGGGAACGTGGTCCTGTGGCAATCTGATCTCCGTATCTCCTGGCGCGCGCAGTGGTTTTCCCTGCTGCTCCACGGCGTTGTGGCGGCGCTGGTGCTGTTGGTTCCCTGGCCGCTAAGCTACACCCCGATCTGGCTGCTGCTGTTGTCGCTGGTAGTGTTTGACTGCGTGCGCAGCCAGCGGCGGATCCATGCCCGTCGCGGAGAGATAAAACTGCTCACCGATTCCCGTCTTCGCTGGCAAAACGCCGAATGGGAGATCCTCGGGACGCCGTGGGTCATCAATAGCGGTATGCTGCTGCGTTTACGCCATGTCGATACCCGGCGCGGGCAGCATCTGTGGCTGGCGGCGGATAGCATGGATGCCGGAGAATGGCGCGATCTGCGCCGGCTGGTGCTGCAAAAACCGGCGCAGGAGTAAGCGGCGTCAGGAGAAGTGTTCGGCCATTTCGCCGAGGATCTGCTCGCACCAGCTCTGGATGCGCTCGTCGCTCAGGTCGTACTGATTGGTTTCATCCAGCGCCAGGCCAACGAACAGTTGGCCATCGGCGATAACCGGTTTTGGACTGGTGAACTCATAGCCTTCGGTTGGCCAGTAGCCGACAAACTTCACGCCTTTGGTCGCCAGCTTGTCGTGCAGCATGCCCAGTGCGTCAAGGAACCATTCGCCATAGCCCAGCTGATCGCCCATGCCGTACAGTGCGACGATTTTGCCTTCCAGGTCCAGGGTATCCAGTTGCTCCCAGACCGCCTCCCAGTCTTCCTGAATTTCGCCGAAATCCCAGGTCGGGATGCCGAGGATCAGTACGTCGTACTGGCTCATCAGCGCGGGGGAATCGTCTTTCAGATTGTGCAGCGTCACCAGCTCAGGGCCGATGATATCGCGGATTTTCTCCGCAGCCATTTCGGTATAGCAGGTACTGGAGCCGTAAAAAAGACCTATATTCATCGCGTAAACGTCTCAATTCTTGCCGTGAATTGCGCCCAGTGTACCAGAAAGGCGGCCTCTTAAGGCATAATGAGACCCTATAACGAACAAAGAGGCCGATGTGAAACAGGATCTGGCACAAATCGAACAGTTTCTCGATGCCCTTTGGCTGGAGCGGAATCTGGCGGAGAATACGCTCAGCGCTTACCGTCGCGATCTGACGATGTTAGTCGAGTGGCTGCACCATCGCGGCCTGTCGCTGGCCAGCGTCGGCAGCGACGATCTGCAGGCGCTGCTGGCCGAGCGGCAAACCGGCGGCTACAAAGCAACGAGCACCGCACGTCTGCTCAGCGCCGTGCGCCGGTTCTTCCAGCATCTGTACCGGGAAAAAATTCGCCCGGACGATCCCAGCGCGCTGCTGGCTTCGCCGAAGCTGCCGCAGCGGTTGCCGAAGGATCTCAGCGAGGCGCAGGTTGAACGTCTGCTGCAGGCGCCGCTGGTGGAGCAGCCGCTGGAGTTACGCGATAAGGCGATGCTGGAAGTGCTGTATGCCACCGGCCTGCGCGTCTCGGAACTGGTTGGCCTGACGATGAGCGATATCAGCCTGCGTCAGGGCGTGTTGCGGGTCATTGGTAAAGGCAACAAAGAACGGCTGGTGCCGCTGGGCGAAGAGGCGGTAATGTGGGTAGAAAATTACCTCGAATATGGTCGCCCGTGGCTACTGAATGGCGTGGCGTCGGATGTCTTATTTCCCAGCCAGCGCGCACAGCAGATGACGCGTCAGACCTTCTGGCACCGCATTAAACACTATGCCGTCCTGGCGGGGATCGACAGCGCGAAACTCTCCCCGCACGTATTACGCCATGCCTTCGCCACGCATTTGCTCAATCACGGCGCCGACCTGCGCGTGGTGCAGATGCTGTTAGGACACAGCGATCTCTCCACCACGCAGATCTACACCCACGTGGCGACCGAGCGTCTGCGACAACTTCATCAACAGCACCACCCGCGGGCGTGAGTGCTGAACAAAAGGACTGAGTATGAAAAAAGGTTTATTGATGTTCACTCTGCTGGCAGCCTCGCTTTCCGGCGCGGCGCATGCCGATAGCGCGGCGATCAAACAGTCGCTGGCGAAGCTGGGTGTGCAGAGTACTGATATTCAACCGTCGCCGGTTTCCGGGATGAGCACGGTGCTGACCGACAGCGGCGTCCTGTACGTTACCGACGATGGCAAACACATCATCCAGGGGCCGATGTACGATGTGAGCGGCGCGCAGCCGGTCAACGTCACCAACCAGTTGCTGGTCGGTAAGCTGAACGCGCTGAGCAACGAGATGATTGTCTATAAAGCGCCGAAGGAGCAGCACGTCATCACCGTCTTCACCGATATCACCTGCGGCTACTGCCATAAATTGCACGAGCAGATGAGCGACTACAACGCGCTGGGCATCACCGTGCGCTATCTGGCCTTCCCGCGCCAGGGGCTGCAGAGCCAGGCCGAGCAGGACATGAAGGCCATCTGGTGTGCGAAAGATCGCAACAAAGCGCTGGATGACGCCATGAACGGCAAAGGCGTGCAGCCGGCAAGCTGCAATGTGGATATCGCCAAACATTACACCCTCGGCGTGCAGATGGGCGTCAACGGCACCCCGGCGATGGTTCTCAGCAACGGTATGGTGTTGCCGGGCTATCAGGGGCCGAAAGAGCTGAAAGCGTTCCTCGACGAGCATAAAAAACAGACAAGCGGTAACTGATTCGCGTGAAACAACAGATACAACTACGCCGCCGTGAGGCGGTTGACGGCGTCGATCTCCCTGCCGACCTGCCGCCGCTGCTGCAGCGGCTGTATGCCAGCCGCGGCGTGCGCAGCGCGCAGGAGCTGGAGCGCAGCGTCAAAGGCATGCTGCCGTGGACGCAGCTCACCGGCGTTGAAAAAGCGGTTGAAATGCTGCATGAGGCTTTCGAGAAAGGGTTACATATTGTGGTGGTCGGCGATTTTGATGCCGACGGCGCCACCAGTACCGCCCTTAGCGTGCTGGCGCTACGCGCGCTGGGCTACGGTAACGTCTCCTATCTTGTGCCCAACCGTTTTGAAGACGGCTACGGTTTAAGCCCGGAAGTGGTCGATCAGGCGCACGCCCGCGGCGCGCAGATGATCATGACCGTTGATAACGGCATTTCGTCACATGCCGGTGTCGATCACGCCCATGCGTTGGGCATTCCGGTGCTGGTGACCGATCACCACCTGCCGGGCGAGACGCTACCGGCGGCCGAGGCCATCGTTAACCCTAACCTGCGCGATTGTGACTTCCCGTCGAAATCACTGGCCGGGGTGGGGGTGGCGTTTTATCTGATGCTGGCGCTGCGTACTTTCCTGCGCGATAAAGGCTGGTTCGACGCCCGCGGCATAGCCGCGCCGAACCTGGCTGAGCTGCTGGATCTGGTGGCGCTGGGCACCGTCGCGGACGTCGTGCCGCTGGATGCCAACAACCGCATCCTGACCTGGCAGGGGTTAAGCCGCATTCGCGCCGGCAAATGTCGGCCAGGCATTAAAGCGCTGCTGGAAATTGCCAACCGTGACCCGCAAAAACTGGCGGCCAGCGACCTCGGTTTCGCCCTTGGGCCGCGCCTCAATGCGGCGGGGCGGCTGGATGATATGTCCGTCGGCGTGGCGCTGCTGCTGTGCGATAACATCGGCGAAGCGCGCGTGTTAGCCAATGAGCTTGATGCGCTCAACCAGACGCGTAAAGAGATTGAACAGGGGATGCAGGCCGAAGCGTTGACCCTGTGTCAGCAACTGGAACGCAGCAGCGACACCCTGCCTGGCGGGCTGGCGATGTACCATCCGCAGTGGCATCAGGGGGTGGTCGGCATTCTGGCATCACGCATTAAGGAGCGCTTCCATCGCCCGGTTATCGCTTTTGCGCCGACCGGCGACGGCACGCTGAAAGGTTCCGGCCGCTCTATTCAGGGGCTGCACATGCGCGATGCGCTGGAGCGCCTGGATACGCTCTATCCGGGACTGATCCTGAAGTTCGGCGGCCATGCTATGGCGGCGGGTTTATCGCTGGAAGAGGCGCGCTTTGAGGAGTTTCAACAGCGCTTCGGCGAACTGGTGACTGAGTGGCTGGATCCCGCATTATTGCAGGGCGAGGTGGTCTCCGACGGCCCGCTGGCGGCGACGGAGATGAGCATGGAAGTGGCGCAGATGCTACGCGATGCCGGACCATGGGGGCAGATGTTCCCGGAACCGTTGTTTGATGGCCGTTTTCGCCTGCTGCAGCAGCGGCTGGTGGGCGAGCGTCACCTGAAAGTGATGGTCGAACCGGTTGGCGGCGGCCCGCTGCTGGACGGTATTGCTTTCAACGTTGATACTTCCATTTGGCCGGACAACGGCGTGCGCGAAGTGCAGTTAGCCTACAAGCTCGACATCAACGAGTTCCGCGGCAACCGCAGCCTGCAGCTGATCATCGATCACCTCTGGCCAAATTGACAACAGTGTATGAATAAGGGCGCGAATCCGGTAGAATTCCGCTCTTATCACCGCATTTTGACAAATCCATTAAAAGAAACCGACCATGTTTGAAATAAATCCGGTAAAAAACCGCATTCAGGACCTCACGGAGCGCTCCGACGTTCTTAGGGGGTATCTTTGACTACGATGCCAAGAAAGAGCGTCTCGAAGAAGTAAACGCCGAGCTGGAACAGCCGGACGTCTGGAACGAACCTGAACGCGCCCAGGCGCTGGGTAAAGAGCGTTCTTCCCTGGAAGCCATTGTGGATACCCTGGATCAGATGTCCCAGGGGCTGGAAGACGTGGCTGGTCTGCTGGAGCTGGCGGTTGAAGCCGAAGACGAAGAGACCTTCAACGAAGCGGTTGCTGAGCTGGACGGGCTGGAAGAGAAGCTGGCACAGCTTGAGTTCCGCCGCATGTTCTCCGGCGAATACGACAGCGCCGACTGCTACCTCGATATTCAGGCCGGTTCCGGCGGCACCGAAGCCCAGGACTGGGCCAGCATGCTGATGCGCATGTACCTGCGCTGGGCGGAAGCCCGCGGCTTTAAGACCGAAATCATCGAAGAATCCGAAGGTGAAGTTGCGGGCATTAAATCCGTGACCATCAAAATCATTGGCGATTACGCCTACGGCTGGCTGCGTACGGAAACCGGCGTTCACCGCCTGGTGCGTAAGAGCCCGTTCGATTCCGGTGGCCGTCGTCATACCTCCTTTAGCTCGGCGTTCGTTTATCCGGAAGTGGATGACGATATCGATATCGAAATTAACCCGGCCGATCTGCGTATCGACGTTTATCGCGCATCCGGCGCCGGTGGACAGCACGTTAACCGTACGGAATCCGCGGTGCGTATTACCCACATCCCGACCGGGTTGGTGACGCAGTGCCAGAACGACCGTTCGCAGCACAAGAACAAAGACCAGGCCATGAAGCAGATGAAAGCGAAGCTTTATGAGCTGGAGATGCAGAAGAAAAATGCCGAGAAGCAGGCGATGGAAGACAACAAGTCCGACATCGGCTGGGGCAGCCAGATCCGCTCTTACGTGCTGGACGACTCGCGTATTAAAGATCTGCGTACCGGGGTGGAAACCCGCAACACTCAGGCGGTGCTCGACGGCAGCCTGGACCAATTTATCGAAGCAAGTTTGAAAGCAGGGTTATGAGGAACCAACATGTCTGAACAACAAGCACAGGGCGCTGACGCGGCAATTGACCTTAATAATGAACTGAAAACCCGCCGTGAGAAGCTGGCCGCGCTGCGTGAGCAGGGCGTCGCTTTCCCGAACGATTTCCGTCGTGACCATACCTCTGACCAACTGCACGCTGACTTCGATGCGAAAGAAAACGAAGAGCTGGAAGCGCTGAACGTTGAAGTGGCCGTTGCTGGCCGCATGATGACCCGTCGTATTATGGGTAAAGCGTCTTTCGTTACCCTGCAGGACGTGGGCGGCCGCATTCAGCTATACGTCGCGCGTGATGACCTGGCGGAAGGCGTTTATAACGACCAGTTCAAAAAATGGGATCTTGGCGACATCATCGCCGCCCGCGGTAAGCTGTTCAAGACTAAAACCGGCGAGCTGTCCATCCACTGCACCGAGCTGCGTCTGCTGACCAAAGCCCTGCGTCCGCTGCCGGACAAATTCCACGGCCTGCAGGATCAGGAAGCGCGCTATCGTCAGCGTTACCTCGATCTGATCTCCAACGATGAATCTCGCAACACTTTCAAAGTGCGTTCGCAGATCCTGGCGGGTATTCGTCAGTTCATGGTTGGCCGCGGCTTTATGGAAGTGGAAACCCCGATGATGCAGGTGATCCCGGGCGGTGCTTCCGCGCGTCCGTTCATCACCCATCACAATGCGCTGGATCTGGACATGTACCTGCGTATCGCGCCGGAACTGTACCTCAAGCGTCTGGTGGTTGGCGGCTTCGAACGCGTCTTCGAGATCAACCGTAACTTCCGTAACGAAGGGATCTCCGTTCGTCATAACCCAGAGTTCACCATGATGGAACTCTATATGGCATACGCGGATTACAAAGATCTGATTGAGCTGACCGAATCCCTGTTCCGCACCCTGGCGCAGGACATCCTCGGCAACACTGAAGTGCCTTACGGCGACCAGGTGTTCGACTTCGGCAAGCCGTTTGAAAAACTGACCATGCGCGAAGCGATCAAGAAATACCGTCCGGAAACCGAGATGGCGGATCTGGATAACTTCGATTCCGCGAAAGCGATCGCTGAGTCCATCGGCATTAAAGTTGAGAAGAGCTGGGGTCTGGGCCGTATCGTGACCGAGATCTTCGAAGAAGTGGCGGAAGCGCATCTGATTCAGCCGACCTTCATCACCGAATACCCGGCGGAAGTTTCTCCGCTGGCGCGCCGTAACGACGTGAATCCGGAAATCACCGACCGTTTCGAGTTCTTTATCGGCGGCCGTGAAATCGGTAACGGCTTTAGCGAGCTGAACGACGCTGAAGATCAGGCGCAGCGCTTCCAGGATCAGGTTGATGCGAAAGCCGCCGGCGACGACGAAGCGATGTTCTACGACGAAGACTACGTCACCGCGCTGGAACACGGCCTGCCGCCGACCGCTGGTCTGGGTATCGGTATCGACCGTATGGTCATGCTGTTCACTAACAGCCACACCATCCGCGACGTGATCCTGTTCCCGGCGATGCGTCCGCAGAAATAATCGCCCTTCGCGAAATACAAAAAACCCGGCTTGCCGGGTTTTTTTATGTCTGATATGAGGGCCGAAGCCTGACGTAGCCCGGCGCAGCGCAAGCCGGGGGATCCCGGATAGCGGCGTAAATGCCTTATCCGGGCTACGCAATGGCGCAGAACCGTAGGCCTGTGCAAGCGTAGCGCCGCCAGGCATTAATGACAGGCACAGAGCTGCGCCTGGCCTGGAGAATAGTCAGCTTACCCGCGCAAACGCGCAACGAAATCGATCAGCGCCTGGCGGGCGTCCTGGTTTTCCGCTTCCAGTACCATCCACGGGCTAAACGCCCACGGCGTGGCGGCCAGCGCGCTTAACATCGTTGCCAGGTCAACCCACTGATAATCCATGACTTCATCGTCGTTAGGCTGCACTTGGCTGACCACGCGTGCGGCATACACCGGGCACACTTCGTTCTCAACAATGCCGTTGGGGGCGACCGCCCGGTAGCGGAAGGCCGGGTGAATCGGCGCGATATCGGCGATCTCCACGCCGAGCTCGAAGCGGCAGCGGCGCGTGACGGCCTGCTCGAAGGTCTCGCCCTGCTGGGGGTGTCCGCAGACCGAGTTAGTCCACACCCCGGGCCAGGCTTTTTTGCCCAGCGAACGGCGGGTGACCAGAAACTGACCCTGCTGATTAAACAACCAGCAGGAAAACGCGAGATGTAAAGGGGTATCAAGCGTGTGGGCGGCATACTTCTCCAGCATACCGGCAGGTTGATCCTGCTCATCCAGTAAAATGACGTGTTCCCCGGCCATGACGACTCCTGAAAATAAAAAATGACCCGGCACAAACCCGCCGGGTCATGTACTCAGGCCACTAGGGTAGCCCATAAATGGGAGAAAGGCATTACCAAAACAAGCCCTGGAGGCTGGTCTGCGAGCGGCAGCCTGGGACTGCGGGGCGTGCCCTCCACGACGTGCGGTATGAACGTGAATCTTTCCGTCGCTGGCCGAACGTGATGCCAGAGGGTCATCTGTTAGCCTTCAGGGATGACGCCCTGCGCCGCGGGCTGGTATGATATTCGCCCTGATTGCGAGGTAAGTGGTTGTGTTAAGTGCAGGATGCCTGATGATGAAACGCTTTTATATGACACTGATGCTGGCGACAAGCCTGGTGCTGGCCGGTTGCTCCAGCACCTCCGACTCCGGTGCCACCTATACCGTCAAACGTGGCGATACCCTGTACGGCATCTCGCGCACTACCGGCACCAGCGTTCGCGATCTGGCTCGTCTGAATAACATCTCGCCGCCTTACACCATTGAGGTGGGGCAGAAGCTGAAGCTCAACGGCAGCGGCGCGTCAAAGACGACGAAGAAAAAATCTTCCTCTACGCGCACTGCGGCGGTCACCCCTTCATCTGCGGTACCTCAATCCTCCTGGCCGCCGGTGGGACAGCGCTGCTGGCGCTGGCCGACCAGTGGCAAAGTGGTCCTGCCTTATTCCACCACCGATGGCGGCAATAAGGGCATTGATATTGCCGGGACCCGCGGGCAGCCGGTGTATGCCGCCGGGGCGGGCAAGGTGGTGTATGTCGGCAACCAGCTGCGCGGCTATGGCAACCTGATCATGATTAAGCACAGCGAGGATTACATCACCGCCTACGCCCACAACGATAAGCTGATGGTGAATAATGGCCAGAGCGTGAAGGCCGGCCAGCAAATTGCCACCATGGGCAGTACGGATGCCGACTCTGTGCGCCTGCATTTCCAGATCCGCTATCGGGCCACGGCCATCGATCCGCTGCGCTATCTGCCGCCGCAGGGCAGTAAACCTAAGTGCTAAAAGGTTATTTTATCGCCAGTCAGCATCTGGCAGGCTTGTCACAGGGTGCGTAAGGGCTATAATGCTTCTCGCACCTCTTCGCGGGCGTAGTTCAATGGTAGAACGAGAGCTTCCCAAGCTCTATACGAGGGTTCGATTCCCTTCGCCCGCTCCAAACTCCAAACTCCAAACTCCAAACTCCAAACTCCAAACTCCAAACTCCAAACTCCAAACTCCAAACTCCAAACTCCAAACTCCAAACTCCTGACGTCTTCTAAACTCACTTCTCCCTTGATAAATCAGCGGTTATAGCTTTCTGTCAGTCTATTGAACTCCGACGGAGGACTCCACTTTGGTTGCGGGATCAGCGTTTTGCGCTGCTGGCGCTGGAGTAGTCGCGTTTAGTGATATTTTCGCATTTATCCTGTTTCCGCAGGATGAGTAATTTTACGCAACCGGCTCGCGCTGACGATGACCGATACCGCAGAGGCCGCGGCAGCGCTCCACAGCGCAACATGAATTGACCTTTCATCTGCTGCCAGCAGAACGGCTACGGCGGCGGCTCCCAGGCACTGCCCGAAAGTGCGCATAATGGATAAAACACCGGACGCATAACTCGCGTGCTCACGAATAACGTTTGAGAGCATTTCCCGGTTATTGGGACTCTGAAAGCAGCCAAACCCTATTCCGCACACCAGACTTCGCAGGCAGATATCCCACATTGAAGGGCCGGCGGGTAACGTCGCCAGCAGGATCAAACCGACGACAAAAATCACCAGCCCCAGGGTGGATATCGCCGGGGCTGATATCGTGTCCGCCCAACGGCCTGCATGCGGCGCAATCAGCACGATCCCTAACGGCCACGGCGTAAACAGCAGGGCAGACACTACCGGACTGTAGCCGTATTCGCTCTGAAACAGGAAGGGCAGCGCAATAAAGGTGATCCCCTGGCTAACAAAAGCAATCATCGACGTGAAGGCCGCGAGGGTAAAACGTTCATTTTTAAACATGGTCGGCGGCAGTAAGGGATGATCCGTGCGGCGGATTTGCCAGATAAAAGCCATGCCGCTCAGCGCAGCGAGAGCCATCCAGCAAAGGCTGCCGAATTGAGAAGTAGCGTTCTGTAGGCTGTTCGCCGCCATGATCGTCGAACCCAACAGCAGCGCCGACAATATGGCGCCCACGGTGTCGAAGGGCGCCTGCATACGGATCGCATCCCGCGGCAGCGCTCTGACCGCCAGCAGTAAGGCGAGGGTGCCGGGAAGAACGTTTATCGCAAACAGCCATTGCCAGCTCAGGGTGTGAAGGATCGTACCGCCCAATACCGGGCCGATAGCGGAGCTGGAGGCAATGAGCAGGGCATGGAATCCCAGAATGCGGCCAAGTAATCGTCCGGGAAATACGGACCTGAGTATTGCGGGGGCAATACTCAGCGTCGCCGCGCCGCCGATCCCCTGAAGCACGCGCATACCGATAAGCACTTCGGGCTTATTCGCCAGCGCGCAACCCAGTGATGTCAGGGTAAAGGTCGTCAGGCCCGCCAGAAATACGGGGCGATAACCCAGACGGGCCGCAAGCGCCGCGAATATCGCCAGCGTCATCGCAGCCGCCAGCAGATACCCGTTGGCGAACCAGACGGCAATACTGGCAGGTACCTGCATCTCCTGAGCCATTGAGGGCAGGGCAATGTTGATCATGGTGCCATCAAACACGCCCATTAAGGTGGTGGTCATTATTGCGGCCATCACCCGTGCGCGCGCCGGGCCAGGCAGTCCTTCGTCGCCGGGTTGGCTGGAAAAGAGCGTCATCATTTGTCCTCTGAGAAGAGTGTATGGATGACAAAACTATAAAGATGGCTTTTACTGGGCGGAAGGCGCACTACTTTCACTTTATTGTTGCATCAAACGCCTTATCTTAATGTGCTGGGAGGAAGGGTAATGTCTGATCCCGATTTTAATTTGCTGGTAGCACTCGACATATTGCTGAGTGAAGCGAGTGTCGCAGGTGCGGCACGTCGTCTGAACCTCAGCACCTCGGCCATGAGCCGGACATTAAGCAGGTTACGCGATGTCACAGGAGACCCGATCCTGGTGCGCGCCGGGCGTAACATGGTACTGACCCCGTGGGCCGAAGCGACCCGGGATCGCGCCAGGCGTGCAGTGCACGAGGCCAGGGCAGTATTGCAGCCCTCAACGGAAACGTTCTGCGCGAGAAGTCTGGCGCGTCTTTTTACCATCAGGGCAAACGATGGCTTTGTGGTGGCGTTTGGGCCTGCGCTCATAGCAGCGGTTGCCGACGCCGCGCCGGATGTCTGTATACGCTTCGCGCCTAAGCCGGAAAAAACGTCGCGCTATCTTCGGGAAGGGCTGGTTGATCTGGAGATTGGCGTTCAGAGTAATATGGGGCCAGAAATACGGCTGCAACGACTGTTTGAGGATCGGTTTGTTGGCGTCGTGCGTAAAGGGCACCCGCTGGCTAAGCAGGCAGAAATAGGCGTGGGTGATTATGTCGCCTGGGGCCATGTGGTAGCGTCACCCGATGGCGCGTTGCACGGATCCGTCGACGATGCGCTGGCCGAACTGGGGACAAAACGTAAAATTGCGAGCGTCGTACCGGGATTTCCGACAGCCCTGTCCGTGGCGCTGGAATCGGATCTTATCGCCATGATACCCGCACTCTATTTACTCAATCAGCAGGTAACGGACCAGGTACATGTTTTCGAGCTGCCGTTCAAAAGCCGTCGTATTACGGTATCGCAGATGTGGCACCCAAGAATGGAACGCGACCCCGGTCACTGCTGGCTGAGAGAGCAAATTCTTGCGATATGCGGTGTGGGGAGGTCAGTCATGACTAAGGAGCCTGTATAGCGATTGCTATAACATCAATTTATATTAAATGAATAATTCAAATTATTGATATTTAATATAAAAAATAAAGCGAAGTAGCGGTGTAGTAGCTAAATTGAGATGTCCATCTCTGACCAAATAGACATGTCCGCGCTACCGTCTCGCCACAGCGATCGCTGCTTTCAAAGGATGAGACTCATGACGGCATACGGAACGGAAATTTTCTCAATGAGCGATGTGAACAGACTCACTATCGAAGTCTCCATACTTCGATAGACCGTTTATGTTCTTTCCGCGAGACCTAATCGAAAGCCCTCCTGGTACCTTTAAATTAACAGTTAACGATAAATAAAGGACAGCTTCCCTGTCCTTTATTCTTTTTTATTCAGTTTTGCTTTCGCGCGATCGCAATACCTCGCCGACCACCGGGGCGGCGGTAAACGCATTTGGCCATCCCGCGTAGAACGCCGCCTGGGCGACTACTTCTCCGGCCTCTTCAGCCGAAAGCCCATTATCCATGGCTCTGTTCAGGTGGTAGCCAATCTGCGCGCTCTGTCCGGCGGCGATTAACGCGCTGACCGTCACCAGACTTCTGTCGCGGGGCGTAAGCGCGGGCCGTTGCCAGAGGTCGAGAAACAGCGGGTCGGCGGTAAATTTAACCAGGCCAGGCGAAATGGGGCCGACATTTTTTTCCACGGTCTCTGCACGCTGTTTCTCTACCTGTTCATTGAGTGGCAGCAGCGTTGGCGAGGCGGCGGGCAGGGCCTCTGCCGTGATGCCGCGGGCTGCAAAGATCGCTTTGGTCACGCTGACGGCTGACATTGCATTGGGCCAACCTGAGTAGAACGCCAGATGGGTAATGATCTCTGATACTTCCGCTGGCGTCACGCCGCTATCGAGAGCGACTTCAATATAGTGCTTCAGCTCGCCTGGCTGGTTGCGGGCAATCAGCATGGCCACAGTCACGATGCTGCGGTCCCTGGGCGAGAGGGCTTCGCGTGTCCACAGATCTTCAGTAATTGCTTCTCGACCAAAGCGCGCCAGCGCCGGGGAGACCGCTTGAATATCAGCGTCCACAAGGGTGGAGGGGGTAATTTTCATCATAGCTTCATCTCTTTGTTCGTTGGCATAAGCAAAATCAGACAGCACAAGCGACAAGGCTGCCGCGGCAATCACGTTTTTCATGTTTTATTCTCCCTGCTGAACAGGACAGAGGGTTACCGCGTCCACACCTGAGGATGGTCTTTGGCTTGCGGCGTGTTTTGCGCCATCACGCCTGTGAGAACGTGCGGCTGGTAGGCCTCTTCCAGATAGCGGATCTCCTCAGAACTGAGCCGCAGGTTCACGGCGCTGACCGCACCGTCAACATGGTGCTTTTGCGTGGCGCCGACCACCGGGGCGGTGACTTTAGTCAGCAGCCAGGCCAGCGAGATTTCGGTCATGGAGACCTGATGCCGTTCGGCAAGTTCGGCGACGCGGGCAATAATGATCCGGTCCTGTTCTGCCGTGCCGTCGTATTTGCCCCGGGCATAATCATCTTCCACCGCTCGCCGCGTGTAGCCTTCTAAACGCGAGAGACGGCCGCTGGCCAGCGCGCTATAGGGGGTCATGGCGATATTATCTTCTGCGCACAGCCCGAAGAGTTCTCGTTCGTCTTCACGCATAATCAGGTTGTAATGGCTTTGCATGGAGACAAAGGGCGTCAGCCCTTCGCGTTCGGCAAGGGCGTTCGCCTTCGCCAGCTGCCAGGCATAGCAATTGGAAATGCCAATCGCGCGCACCTTGCCGGCGGTCACGGCGGTGTGCAGCGCCTCCAGCACGTCGATAACCGGGGTGTTGTGATCCCAGATGTGGTAGATGTAGAGGTCGATGTAGTCCATCCCGAGGTTTCGCAGACTCTGGTCGAGCGAGCGGGCTATCGCCTCTTTTCCGCTGATCCCCTCGGCTATCTGGGCAGCGGTTCGTGGCAGAAACTTGGTGGCCAGCACCACCTCCTCGCGTTTTGCCATCTCCCGCAGCGCCCGGCCAACGTACCGCTCACTGGAGCCGTTCTGATAGGCGATAGCGGTATCGTAAAAATTGATGCCCTTTTCGAGGCCGTAGCGAATGATGTCCCGGCTTGCTGTTTCGTCCAGCGTCCAGCGATGCTGACCCGTCAACGGATCGCCAAACCCCATACATCCCATGCAGATGCGGGAGACCAGTAAGTCACTTTTACCGAGCCGGGTATACTGCATCGTTATTTTCTCCCTTTGGGTTATTCCACCAGAGTTTTCAGCTGCGCGATCAGTCTGGCCGCGTGCTCCCGGGCACGCGCTTTTTGCTGGGCGATTTTGTCGGCATCCCGGTCGGCGTAGCTGATGCCGCAGGTATAAACCGGCGCCAGCAGCTCAAGATTGCACAGCCTGGCCGTGGTCTCGAAGGGGAGGAGATACTCTTCAATGGCGTGGCCAAAGAAACCGTCAGTGGTGTAGAGCGCCTGCGGTGCCCCGGTAGTGAAAGAAAGAAGGAGCTTTTTACCACCCAGTTTCGCCGTTGAGCCATGCGCGAAGCCGTGAACAAAGACCTCGTCCAGCCATTGTTTCATTAACCCGGGCAGCCCATACCAGGAAAAAGGGAACTGCCAGACAATCACATCGGCCTTCAGCAGGCTTTCCTGCTCTGCGCTGATGTTGAATTTGCCGTCCGGATAGAGCCAGTCCAGACGACGGATTTCCGCGTCGGGCAGGGCGGTCTCTACCTCGTCGAGAATGGTGGCGTTGGCGATGGAATGGTTGAGATCCGGATGTCCGGAAACGATAAGGATATGAGGCCTTTCCATCGTTACTCCTGATGTTTAAATTCGGCTGAGAAGAGATTTTCCCAGCTAATAAACGAGCCGAGTGGAATACACTCGAAGGTTAATAAACCCGCTTTTGCCAGCGGAAATTCGGCCATGACGTTATTCGCCTCTTCCACGGTGTCGCATTCGAGGAAAATAGCGACGCCGGGTCGGTCCTGACGGAAATAGATATCGCGGATAAAGCCAGACTTATACAGTCCCCAGGCATGCAGGGCTTCCGCGGTAAGGTGCGGCGCATAGTGTTCCAGCGTCGCGCCGGGCGCGGGAATATCCAGACATAAAATTCGCATCGTTGTCTCCGGAAAGTCGTTATCAGCGGGAAGAGACAAAAGTATACGGGCCCCTGGTGGCGAAGATTAGGCGGTCATTGACTTAAGAATATTTAGCCTGTACTTAATAATCAGGCGAGGTTGGCTTAAGGAGATGCTATGAATAACGCGCTTTATAATCAGATACGCATTTTTCAGAGCATTGCGCGCGAAGGCACTATCTCGGCCGCCGCAAGGAAATTAGAAATCACGCCGCCGTCGGTCAGCAATGCGCTCAAGCTGCTGGAAGAGCACATTGGTCATCCGCTTTTTGTGCGCACTACCCGGCGAATCGAGCTGACGGAAACCGGGCAACAGCTGCTGGAGCAGACTGCGGCGGCGGTGGAGATTCTGGAAACATCGCTGGAGAGCCTCCGCGACCAGAATCAGGAACCCTCCGGAGCAGTGAGAATAACCCTCTCGCGCTTTGCCTACCTGCTTATTTTGAAACCGGCGATGGCGGCATTTTGTCAGCAATATCCGGGGATCCAGCTGGAAATATCGGTCTATGACGGTACCGTCAATATTATTGAAGAACGATTCGACCTGGGGATCCGCTTTGGCGATATTCTCGAAGGCGGAGTGGTCGCCCGCCCGTTAATGAAGCCGTTTCGGGAAGGGTTATATGCCTCCTCAGCCTATCTGGCCGAATATGGCGTGCCTGCGGTACCCGCCGATCTCAACCATCACCGGCTGATTGGCTATCGCTTTATTACCAACAACCGCATCCTGCCGCTGATCCTCAATGACCACGGCGAGCAACTCACCGTCGAGATGCCGGGGCAGTTAATCAGCAATGATATTGACGTCATGGCCGACGGTATCCGCCATGGACTGGGGATTGGCCGCTTGTTTGAACCCATCTGGCGGCTACAGCCCGATCGTGAACAGTTTCTACCGGTGATGGAGGACTACTGGAAAACCTATCCGCCGGTTTATCTCTATTACCCGAAAAACGCGGGCAGAACGAAAAGGGTGAAAGCCCTGATTGATTTTCTGATAGCGCATACCGCGGAATAGAGGTTATTTGCGTGCGAAATGTCTGAAGGCACCGGCCCTGTCTTTCTCTCAGCCTTAACCCTATACTCCCTGCGGATAACGCGTTTTTATCGCGGTGCATTTTGCCGTGCAACGGCTCATCCCATCGTCAACGCGATGGACGGGGAATATCAATAAGGGAGAGGCAGCAATGGGCAGACGCTTCATGGTCTGTATGTTCGCGCTGGTGGCGTTTTCGGCCAGTGCAGCGCAGGGCGTTCACGGTGGCCATAACGGGCAGTCGGTAATAGCTGGCGCCGACGGCGGCAACGGTTCGAACGGCGGCGATAGCGATAATTCCTCGGGTCGGGCAGGGTGCCCGGGCGGCACCGATCCTGATAAGCACGGCCATTTTTACCTGCCCGGCACCCGCGAACCCTGTAATCCCGGGCCCCAGGATGCAGAGAAAGTCGGGTCTTCCCGCTAGCGTTCAGCTCAGATCGTGCAGCGCTTTGTCTGATGGCGGGGAAAGCTGGATATCCTGAAACTCAACCGCCAGTCCCCCGCGCTCCGGTGAGCAGCACATGACGCCCGCTTTCACCGGGCCTGGCGGAAAGTAGCCGAGCCGCAGCAGCGGCCAGCGCTCGCCGTCGGTCGAATACTGCAGCCTTAACGCATCGCCCTTGCGGGTCAGCCGCAGCCAGAAGGTGCGCGGGTCGCCGGGAAAAAGCCCGGTGGCCCAGTCGGAGTGGGTTAGCGTCAGTACGCTGCCGATGGCCGGGGCATCGTCATTGAATTCAATCCCCGCCTTCAGCCAGGTCTGCTCGTCCGCCATCATCATTAGTCCAGCCTGGTCGTAAAGCGTGGTGAAATCGGCACATATTTTTGCCTGCAGGGTAAAATCACCTTCCACCTCAGTAGCATAAAGATGCCCAGAGAAACGCTCGAAGCCATACCAGGTATGGCGCCAGAAGTCGGTATGCTTATCGGTGACCACCGTCAGGCCGTCAGTATCGCGGCGCCACTCGGCAGGTTCATTGATCCAGTGAAAGGACGGCTGCATTTTTCCTCCGGGATACGCTTATAACAGCGACTGCAGTACGGGTGACGCCATGCTGGCCTCAAAGGGAATAATCTCGGTACGGGCGAGACCCAACTGCTGGAAGGGATCCTGACTCAGACGCGATTCCAGCATTTCCCGGCTGGCGCATTTCGCCAGAATCACCCCGCCGGTGCGGGGAAGGCGGCGGCCGGAGGCGAGAAAGAGGCCGTCAGCATAGCCTTTTTTGAGCCATTCGACGTGGGCGGGAATGGCGTCGTCCACCTCTTCGAGCGGTTTTATATACGTTAAAACAACCACATAAAGCGTACTCATCCTGAAAACCCTGTCAATCCGATGGGATCGCCAGCCTGACACATTTCGATGAGGGATAAAAGAAAGCGCGGTATTTTTCCGTGCTATTGCGCAAGGGAGGGCATGTAGCCACTCAACGGGGGCTTATCGCAGGCGTGAAATAACACATATGTTTTTACGAATGTATATTGATCTTTATTGGTGGTTCCGTATGCTGTCCGTCACGCTTGAGGAGAAATCATGTCTTTATTGCCCCTGCAACTGTTCAAAAACCTCGCCGATGAAACCCGGCTGGGGATCGTATTGCTGCTCAAGGCGCGTGGAGAGCTGTGTGTTTGCGATCTCTGTACGGCGCTCGCCCAGTCCCAGCCCAAGATCTCCCGCCATCTGGCGATGCTGCGGGAAAGCGGGCTGCTGCTGGATCGTAAACAGGGTAAATGGGTCCATTACCGCCTCTCTCCGCAGATGCCGGCCTGGGCGGCGCAGGTGATTGAGCAGGCCTGGCTCAGTCAGCAGGACGATGTGCGGATGATGGTTTGCAGACTGGCTGACGGGGCGGGTTGTCAGTAAAAATTTTATCTAAACATATCTGTTTTTTCGAATGTGATTGACGGGGGTAATCATGTTGCTGGCAGGCGCGATTTTTGTCCTGACCCTGGTGCTGGTGATCTGGCAGCCGCGGGGTTTAGGGATCGGCTGGAGCGCGGCCTTTGGCGCGGCGCTGGCGCTGGCCACCGGTGGAGTACAACTAGCCGATATCCCGGTGGTGTGGCATATCGTCTGGAATGCGACCGCCACCTTTATCGCCGTTATCATTATCAGCCTGCTGCTTGATGAGTCTGGCTTTTTTGAATGGGCCGCTCTGCACGTTTCCCGCTGGGGAAGAGGGCGGGGTCGTCTGCTATTTACCTGGATTATCCTGCTCGGCGCCGCGGTGGCGGCGCTGTTTGCCAACGACGGCGCGGCGCTGATCCTCACCCCCATCGTGATTGCCATGCTGCGAGCGCTGGGATTCAGCAAGGGAACGATGCTGGCCTTTGTCATGGCCGCCGGATTTATTGCCGATACCGCCAGCCTGCCGCTGGTGGTGTCGAATCTGGTGAATATCGTTTCGGCAGATTTCTTTGCCATCGGCTTCAGGGAGTACGCTTCGGTGATGGTGCCGGTCGATCTCGCGGCGATCCTCACCACCCTGGCGATGCTGCACCTGTTCTTTCGCCGGGATATCCCGCCGGCCTGGGATATGGCGTTACTGAAAGCGCCGGTCACGGCGATAAAAGATCCGGCGACGTTCCGCACCGGCTGGGGCGTGCTGCTGCTGTTGCTGGTCGGCTTTTTCGTTCTTGACCCGCTGGGGATCCCGGTCAGCGCCATCGCGGCGCCGGGAGCGGGGATCCTGTTTGCTGTCGCGAAGCGCGGGCGGGTGATTAACACCGGCAAGGTGCTGCGCGGCGCCCCGTGGCAGATCGTGATCTTCTCGCTGGGAATGTATCTGGTGGTGTATGGCCTGCGAAACGCCGGGTTAACGGATTATCTGACCACGGTGCTGAACATGCTGGCGGAGCGCGGGCTCTGGGCCGCGACGCTGGGCACCGGTATCCTGTCGGCCTTCCTCTCTTCAATAATGAATAATATGCCCAGCGTACTGGTCGGCGCCCTGTCGATTGATGGCAGCGCGGCAACAGGGACGATCAAAGAGGCCATGATTTATGCCAACGTCATCGGCTGCGATCTGGGGCCCAAGATCACGCCAATTGGTAGCCTGGCCACGCTGCTCTGGCTGCATGTGCTGGCGCAGAAGCACATCACCATCGGTTGGGGGTATTATTTCCGCTGTGGCATTACCATGACCCTGCCGGTGCTGCTTGTGACGCTGGCCGCGCTGGCGCTGCGTCTCTCCTTCAACCAGCCATGAGAACGTACTATGAGCATCACCATTTACCATAACCCTGACTGCGGCACCTCGCGTAATACCCTGGCGCTGATCCGCAACAGCGGCGCTGAGCCCACCATTATCTATTATCTGGAGACGCCGCCATCGCGCGATGAGCTGCGCCAGCTGATCGCCGCGATGGCGATCCCGGTACGTGCCCTGCTACGGAAAAACGTTGAACCCTACGACGCGCTGGGGCTGGCGGAAGACCGGTTTACTGACGATCAGTTAATCGACTTTATGCTTCAGCATCCGATCCTGATTAACCGTCCGATCGTGACAACGCCGCGGGGCACCCGACTCTGCCGCCCGTCAGAGGTGGTGCTGGAGATCCTGACGGCGTCGCAAAAAGGCGCGTTCGTGAAGGAAGACGGTGAGCCAGTCATTGATGCCGCAGGGCAGCGTGTGAAATAACTCGCGAAAGGCGCCGGCTTTGACTCCCGGCTGCCTCACTTCCCCTCCCGTCATCCTCCGCGACAAACACTGTGGGCCAGGATAGTCCCTGATAGAGAAATATTGCCACTTAGCGTGGTTTCTACATCATTCCACCTGTTTTCCTTACTTTTTCTGTCGTTATCCTGGCAGCCGAACTGAGCCGCTATAGATCCTCGCCTTAGCGTTAACTTTCTGTTTTTTTAATAAAAATAATCGGATTTTCTGCACTAATATAAAGTCAATGCTGTTTATCTTTTTATGAACGTTAAATCTGTAAAACTAGATGTTTGTCGACTTTTCATCTAAAAAGGGAAGGTAAGGGGCTGGACAAAACCATTGTGTGGTTATCAAATGGTTAAAAATGCTCGCGTTTGATGTTAATGCAAACAAATTATAAATCGTCAGCCCGCTTTATACGGTTAACTTGCGCTGCGGCGCACCTTACCTGGAGAATTTATGCATTCCTCTGTTAATAAAAACGAAAGCCGTACCTTTTTCGGCCATCCTTATCCGCTGGGCTCCCTGTTCTTCACCGAAATGTGGGAGCGCTTCTCGTTTTACGGCATCCGTCCCTTACTGATCCTGTTTATGGCGGCGACGGTGTACGACGGCGGGATGGGACTGGCGCGGGAGAACGCCTCGGCGATCGTCGGGATTTTTGCTGGCAGTATGTATCTGGCCGCGCTGCCGGGCGGCTGGCTGGCGGATAACTGGCTTGGCCAGCAGCGGGCCGTCTGGTACGGCTCTATCCTGATCGCCCTGGGGCACCTGTCGATCGCCCTGTCGGCATGGCTGGGCAACGACCTGTTCTTTATCGGTCTGATGTTTATCGTCCTGGGTTCCGGGTTGTTTAAAACCTGTATCTCAGTGATGGTCGGCACCCTGTATAAAAAAGGCGACGCGCGCCGCGACGGCGGTTTTTCGCTGTTCTACATGGGGATCAATATCGGCTCGTTTATCGCGCCCTTGATCTCCGGTTGGCTGATTAAATCCCATGGCTGGCACTGGGGCTTCGGCATCGGGGGGATCGGGATGCTGGTGGCGCTGGTCATTTTCCGCGTCTTTGCCGTGCCGTCGATGAAGCGCTATGACGCGGAGGTCGGCCTCGATTCCACCTGGAACAGCCCGGTGGCGAAAAAGAATGGCGTCGGAGCGTGGCTGCTGGCGCTGGCCCTGGGGGTGGCGGTGCTGGTCACGCTGATTAGCCTGGGCACGATCGTGATTAACCCGGTGGCGGTGGCCAGCGTGCTGGTCTATGTGATTGCCGCCTCCGTGGCGCTCTATTTCATCTGGCTGTTCGTCTTCGCTGGGCTGAACCGTAAAGAGCGGGCGCGCCTGCTGGTGTGCTTTATTTTGCTGGTCTCGGCGGCCTTTTTCTGGTCCGCGTTTGAACAGAAACCGACCTCCTTTAACCTGTTTGCTAACGACTACACCAACCGGATGATCGGCGACTTTGAGATCCCCGCGGTCTGGTTCCAGTCGATTAACGCCTTGTTTATCATTCTGCTCGCGCCGGTATTCAGCTGGGCGTGGCCTGCGCTGGCGCGCAAAAACGTGCGTCCGGGCAGTATGACCAAATTCGTGATTGGCATCCTGTGCGCAGCGGCGGGCTTTGGCCTGATGATGCTGGCGGCGCAGAACGTCCTGAGCAACGGCGGGGCCGGTGTGTCGCCGCTGTGGCTGGTGGGCAGCATCCTGATGCTGACGCTTGGTGAGCTGTGCCTGAGTCCGATTGGTCTGGCGACCATGACTCTGCTGGCGCCGGAGAGAATGCGCGGCCAGATGATGGGCCTGTGGTTCTGCGCCAGCGCGCTGGGTAACCTGGCGGCGGGCCTGATTGGCGGTCACGTGAAGGCCGATCAGCTGTCGCTGCTGCCGGACCTCTTCGCCCGCTGCTCCATCGCATTGCTGATCTGCGCCGCCGTGCTGGCCGTGCTGATTGTCCCGGTCCGCCGGATGCTGGAGAACAGTCGGTCCAGCGCCGGGCAAACATCCGTCAGCAACGCCTGACGCGATCCTCAGGCCGGCCCTACGGGGCCGGCTTATTTTTGTACGAAACCCGCCTCAGCAGAACAAAATCCCTTTTTCACAATGCGCGATGTCCCATAACGTGAGCGTGTTCTTTGAAATCACGTCACTTTCCGGTCCATAGTGTAGTCAGGTTTACTATGTGGTTAATATAAGGACACACCTATGCCAGCAGTCATTGATAAAGCATTGGATTTCATCGGTGGTATGAATACGTCTGAGCCAGTACCACAGTCTATGGATGAAAGTACCGCGAAGGGAATTCTCAAATATTTGAAAGAGCTGGGCGTGCCCGCTACCCCGGCCGACGTCGCTGAACGCGGGCAGCAGCAGGGCTGGAGCGCCGGGTTTACCGACAAAGTGGCGGATTGGGCTGAACGGATCGCCGCCGGCGAGCGGATGGTCATCAAGCATCCGGAATTCTTTTCCACCTATATGCAGGAGGAGCTGCGCGCCCTGGTGTAATCGCCGCGCATCCACCCCGCCTCTTCTGTTAAATGCCTTCCCCATCCGGGAAGGCATTCTTGCTGATGACAAACCTGTTTGGTTATTGTGCTCGCCTTTCTGCCGGGTGGCGGCTTTCGCCTTACCCGGCCTACAAAATACAGCAACATCAAAAAGTTATGCAGTTAGTTGTAGGCCCGCGCAAGCACAGCGCCGCCGGGCAATCTCTGCATATTGCACTTTGTCTGCAGTCTGAATGCCTTCTCCACCGGGGGAAGGCATTTTTGTTACTGCCCGCGATAGCCGCCGCCCAGGGCTTTGATCAGGGTAATGTCGGTGCTCAGCCGCTGGGCTTCAATGTCCAGCAGCAACAGCTGCTGGGCGAGAACCGCCCGCCGGGCCTCTTCGGCGGCGTAGCGGCTGAGCAGGCCGCGCTGATAATGGGCGCGGGCGCTGTCGGTGGTGGTCTGCGCCGCGGTGACCTTTAGCTGCTGCAGCGCGCGCTGTTGGTTCAGATCGTTAAGCTGGCTGGAGCTGATGGCGACATCGCGCACCGCGTCCAGCACCGCCTGGTTGTACTGTTTGATCAGGATGTTGCTGGCGGTGCGCACCGACTGCAGATTAGCGTTCAGACGACCGCCGTCGAAGATTGGCAGATACAGCCCGGGCAGCAGGTTGATCTGCTGGAAAGAGGACTTAAACAGATCCCCGACGCTCAGGGCGTTATACCCCCAGAACGCTTTGATATCAAAATGAGGATAGAAGGCCGCTTTCGCCGCATCGACCTGGCTCAGGGAGGCGGTGACGTAGCCGCGCAGCGCCTGCAGGTCCGGACGGCGGGCCAGCAGCTCGAAAGAGAGCGATGGCGGCAGCGTCTCCTGGAGCGCCGGCAGCGCCACCGGATGGATCGCCGGCATGCTCTGCGCATCGGCGCCGATCAGCGCCCGCAGGGTTTCACGATACTGGGTCAGCATCCCCTCGGCGCTGATAATCTGCTGGCGAGCGGCGAGCTGCTCAGCCCGGGCATTGGCCACATCCACACTGTCTTCCACGCCGCGTTGGGTCCGGTGCTCATGGGCCGCTACCGAGAATTGGGCAATACCCTCCAGCTCCTGCAGCAGCGCGATTTTCTGGAACGTCGCCTGCATGGCGAAATAGAGCTGCGCCACGCTGCTGGCGATGTCGAGTTCAATGCCGGCGGTTTCCGCCAGCCGGGCATTTTTCTCGCCAATGGCGGCGGCGACCCGGGCGCGATCGGCTCCCCAGAGATCGATATTCAGCTGCGCCCCGACGCCAACGGTATTCAGCGTATACCAGGGACCGTTCTTATCCACCGGCAGGGAGTACGAGTAGGGCCAGCTAAAGGATTTGTCGGTGATCCGCAGGCGGTTTTGCGCCGCGACGGCGGTGGCCTGCAGGCCCATCGCCGACCGGGCGAGTTCCACCGTGGACTGCGACTGGGAGATGCGTAGCCGGGCGGCCTGCATGGTCGGCGAGTTCTGCAGCGCCCGGTTGATCAGCAGGTTGAGCTGAGGATCATCATAGGCCTCCCACCAGCGGGCTGCCGGCCAGTCGCTGTTCGCCAGGTGGATCACCTGCGCCAGCTGGGCCTGCTGCGGATTGACGATGGCGACCTGGGAAGGCTCATCCTGGATCAGCGCGCAGCCGCTGAGCAGCGTCAGCGTCAGGGTAAAGAGAGTGACCCGCAATCGCGCGGGGAAAGGAAGCATCATCATGACGTTTTAGCCTGTTGCTCAGTCGCTATCGGTGTCGGGCCCCAGTCGGGCAGGGCGGCCAGCGCGGTAGCCAGCGCCGGGCCAAAGGGGTTGCGGAGATCGGCGGCCAGCGTCCCGTCAGGCGCTGCCGCCTCCTGTTCGATACGTTCGGCGTAGCGCCGCAGCTGTTCGGCGCAGCGGGCCAGCGTCGGGTCTCCCGGCGCGGCGTTGAGCCGGTAGCCTTCGCTGAGGCGGGCGATCTCCTCGGCCTGGGCGAGGGTGGCGCGCATCGGCCAGCCTTTCGCCTGGGGCCAGGGATGGGCCCAGGTGCCCAGCGGTTCAGCGCGAACCCGATGGAGCAGCGCTTCGCTGTCGGTGAAGGCGACAAACAGAGGGGCCAGCGGCACCGCATCGTGCGGGGCGGCGAGGCAGTCCGCCAGCCGGCGATAGAGGCTGGCGAGGCGCGATTTCAGCTGCGGCGCTTCGCTGTCCGGCCAGAGATACAAATGGACAATGGAGGAGACCAGCACCCCGAGCAGGATGCCGAGCACCCGATCCCGCAGCTCGGTGAGGTTCGTCAGCGGGCCAAACCAGCTGAGGAAGGCCAGCGCAAAGGTGAAACCAATCTGGATCCCGGCGTAGGCGATACGCTCCGAGCCGGCGGCAATCCACGCCGCCAGCGCCAGCACCGGCAGAGACATCGCCAGCAGGCCCGACAGCGAATCGGTCCAGGGCTGAACAAAGACGATTAACAGCAGCGCCAGCAGGGTGGCGAGCAGCGCCCCGCCGATACGCAGCCATGTCTTTTGCATCGTGGCGCCCAGCCCGGGCTGAGCGACAATGACGCAGCTCAGCATAATGGTGTGCAGCCCTTGCCAGTCGGCAGCGGTATAGAAGACATAGCAGATTAGCGTCGCCAGCAGGGTCTTGAGCGCAAAATGGAGATAAGCCGGGTTGCGCCAGGCGTCCGGCGCCAGCAGGGGCGCCTTCTCCACCTCACCCTGCGGCAGGGCGACGGGCTCACCCTGCGCCAGCTGCTGCAGGAGGGTAGCCATCTCCTGCAGAACCGCGTGATTAATGCCACGACCGCTGAGCGCCAGGGGAGGAATGGCGCCGTCAAACTGTTCCTCGCTGAGGGCACTCTTCAGCTTCAGTACCGCCTGCGACAGCTGCTGACGATCGTCGCTATCCGCCTCGTCTGCTTGCAGCAGCGCCGCCAGCTGATAGCAGCGCAGGGTGGCGGCCAGCCGCGAGCGCCAGGCCTGCGGTTCGGCGGCTATCTCCGGCGTGGCCCGGCTGGCCTGGGCGAACAGCGACTGCAGCTGGTTGAACTGCGCGGCGGTCTCGCCGAAGGTCGGTGGCGCTTCATCGCCAGGAGCCGTCAGCCGCCGGGCGACCTCGTGCAGCATCCCCGCCAGGCGCGCCTTAAACTGGTTGCCGGGAAAGGCCTGCTGAAAACAGGCGTTGACCAGCAAAGTGACGAGGATCGCGGTGTTAATCGCCACCCACAGCCAGAGCAGCAGCCGCACCAGGATCTCGCTCTGACTGGTCATTGACGGGAAGGTCTGAGCATAAATCACCGCCAGCGCCACCACGAAAAAAGCCAGTCCCAGCTTACCCAGCACCCGCATCAGGTAGATGGCGCAGAAAAAGAGCGCCACGGAGGCCGCCAGGCGGATCAGCGGGTAGTCATAGGTCCACTTGATGATCAGCAGCACGCCGCCGAGCGCCACGGTGACGGTGACAAAAAAGACCACGCTGACCAGCTTGATCATCAACACGTTAGGCTGACTGACGTAGAACACGACGATCAGCGCAACGGCCAGGAAGGGGATCTGCAGGGTCATAAACAGGGTGATGAGCACCGCGCAGCTCAGCGTCAGGCGCAGCGTGTAGCTGGCGCGTCCCGGCGCGTCGCGCAGCTCCTGGCGTAAAAAATGGGCGAGAGGAAACATCGCGTCCCCCGGCTACGGCTGCAGCACGGCGCTGGCCGAGGCGCCCATGCGGAACAGCGCCGGATCGGGATCGCTGACGGCGATTTTCACCGGGAAGCGCTGCGAGACGTGAACCCAGTTAATGCTTTTTTGGATCAGCGGCAGCCCTTCGATGACGCTCCCGCCTTCGGGCAGGACCCCGGAGCCGACCGAATCGACTACCCCGTTAAAGGTCCGGTTGTGGTTGGTCATCACGGTGATCCGCGCCGCCACGCCGGGGCGCACGTTGTTCAGATCGGTCTCGCGGAAGTTAGCGATCACATACCAGCGGTCGTCATCCAGCAGGGTAAAGACCGGCTTCAGCGCCGAGGCGTACTGGCCGACGGTGGTTTTCAGCGCCACCACCACGCCGTTGAAGGGCGCACGCACTTCGGTAAATTCCAGATGCAGTTCGGCGAGGGCGATTTGCGCCAGGATCCCGGCGCGTTGCGCCACCATGGCATCCACGCCGGTCACGGCCGCCGAGGCCTGTCTGGCCTGCAGCAGCGTGGCCTCCAGCTCCGCCCGCGCCGCTTTCTCAGCGGTGCGCGCCTGATCGAGATCTTCCTGGGAGGCAAACCCCTGCGGCACCAGCGGCTCAAGGCGGGTGCGCGTGGAGGTGGTCTGCTTGACCAGCGCTCTGGCGCGCTCGACGGCGGCCGCCACCGACTGGGCGTTATACTCCTGCGCTTTGATGGTGCGCTGGGTCAGCATGATCTGCGCGTCGAGGGTCGTCAGCCGCGCTTTCGCGTCATCGAGCATCGCCTGATAGGGACGGGGGTCGATGCGGAACAGCAGATCGCCTTTTTTCACCCGCTGGTTATCGCGAATGGGCATCTCCACGATGCGTCCGCTGACCTCGGGCACCACATCGATGGTATCGGCATAGACATAGGCGTCATTGGTCTCCGGCGAGGTTTGCAACTGCCAGATAACCAGGATCAGCGCCAGGATAGCGGCAAGGACCAGCGCCAGCAGAGGCCACTTTTTGCGTAACAGGGGAGTGCGGGAAGTTGTCATAAGCGATCAGTGAACAAAAAACAGAAACCACAGCAGCGTGGCGAACAGGAACATCAGCGCGACATAGCTGAAGACCAGAGGAGAAAAGCGCGGCTGCCAGCCTTTACGGGTAATCAGGATATGGCAGGGGATCAGTAAAAACGCACCGCCCAATAAGCAGAAAAACCAGCCGGGGAACGCGGCGCCCAATACCGGGATCGCAGGCGAAAGTGAGCAGCCAGAAAGCGGCAAGACGAGCAGTAACCGCGCCGGGCGGGCGATGGTGGCAATATGATTCAATAGAGCATCCCTGAGTGATCATACCAGTGTGTGATGAGTGTAATCGCCTCGTTGCGGGAATGAAAGTCAACGGATCGCCGACTGCGGGATCCTTACCCGATGGGAAAGCATGATGTGAGGCGCCAATTCCCACGCTTACGCGTAGTCAGCCGCGACGTGTAGGACTATGCTTAGCCTGAAACATAAAAAAAGAACGAGGCAATGTCATGGATAAGGAATTATTGGAAGCGGGCTACCGGGCCTACACCGGAGAGAAAATCGACGTCTACTTTAATACGGCGATCTGTCAGCATTCGGGGAACTGCGTGCGCGGCAGCGCGAAGCTTTTTAACCTGAATCGTAAACCGTGGATTATCCCGGATGAAGTGGATGTGGCGACGGTGGTAAAAGTGATCGATACCTGCCCGAGCGGCGCCCTGCACTATCGTCATAAATAAGCGAGGAGAAGATGGAAATACTGGAAGGGCACAACAAGTTTTATGTTAACGACGCGCAGGGAAACCAGGTGGCGGAAATTGTTTTTGTTCCCACCGGGGAACACCTCAGTATTATCGAACATACCGATGTTGATCCCAGCCTGAAAGGCCAGGGCGTGGGGAAACAGCTGGTGGCGAAGGTGGTGGAAAAAATGCGCCAGGAGCAGCGGAAGATCATTCCTCTCTGCCCGTTTGCCAAACATGAATTCGATAACACCCGCGAATACGACGATATTCGCGCCTGACGTACCGGCACCGGTGCCAACCGGTGCGCTTTTCTCGCGCCATCAACGATCCGCCGGATCGCGCTGATGGGAAAAGCGGCGGATCAGATCCGGGAGATGCTCGCGCCGCATCGGCGGTGAAAACAGATAGCCCTGGAAACGGTCAATACCCAGCGATTTTAACTGCGTAAACTTCGCCAGCGAATCCACCCCTTCCGCCACGCAGCGGCTGCCGCTCAACTGGCAGTAGTAGGCCAGGCTTTTTATCAGCGCAAGCGCCTTCTGATCGTGCTGAGCGTCGTTGACGATACTCATATCCAGTTTATAGGCATTGAAGTGCAGGCGACGCGCCGGAAAGATGACGCTCCCCTGAGAAAAGCAGTCGTCCAGCATCACCCGCACGCCAGCACGTTGCAGTTCCTCCACCTGGGCGGTGGATCGGCTCTGACGGCGAAAATCGATGGTTTCAGCATATTCCAGCACCAGCCTTTCCACGCCCTCTGGCTGCCGGAGCTGCTGGCGAGCGGCTTCCACCATCCGCAGCAGGCTATCGCTGGCGGCGAGCGAGGAAGGAATATTGACCGAAAAATAGAAAGTACCCGGATGCTCATTAATATTCTGCACGGCCTCCTGCAGGACAAAGGCCGTGAGCAGCAGCCAGGCGTAGTCGGCGCGGAACTGCGGCAAAAAAGCCTGCGGATGGAGAACCTGGCCGCGGTGGCGCCAGCGGATCAGGATCTCCACCCCCTGTAGCTGTGAGCGACTATCGACGATAGGTTGAAAAACCGGGAAGACCTGGCGATCGTGGATCGCTTGTACCCATTCCTGTTCAAACGCCGACAGTGAGCTGGCGGATGAGCGCGGTAGCAGCGTACGCGGAAAGCGGGGGGCCAGATGCGGGTGATATTCCACCAGCTTTTTCACCCCGGCCAGCCGCTGGGTGTAGAGCGTTTTCTGGCTCAATCGGAGACGCCGGGCCTGCTCGCCTATCGTCTGCCCTTGCAGCAGGGCGAGGATCACTTTGAACTCGGCATGGCTCAATCCGGCGGCTCGTTTGTCGTTGAGCAGGGCGGCTTCACTGGCAAGCCGCTCAAGTCGCGGTGCGTTCTCCAGCCGATCGGCCAGCTCCGTGCAGGACAGATCGGCGGGGGCGGTATGGACGTTGCGCAGACGATCCGGATGGCTCACCTGATAAAGCAGCGTTTGCCACAGCCAGATGGCCGGGCTGCGGCTCAGAATCAACATCGGTAACGGCTGCAAGGCCTGGTCGAGCAGCCTTGCCGCCTGGCGCAGCGTGGTGAGCATCCACAGGGGATCGTCAGGGAGAAACACCACGATCCGCGTCACGGCGGTCAGCTCCCGCAGGGACACGCCCTCGACCGGCAGCTCAACGGGCCGCTTCGCGGCGTTCACCATCAGCTGGCTCAACCCGCGGGCGGCCAGCGAGCAGGGTGAGAGGATATAGTCGGTCATCATTGATAGACAAAGGTGATGCCGATGATCGACTGCACGTTGCCGGCAGTGACCTGGCCTGTGGTCCGGGCATAGGTTGCCGTCAGACCGAGATTAACTGGCGAGGTACTGACGGTGCCCAGCGAGACCGTGCTGTTCGCCGGCACGGCGCTGCCGTTGCGGGTCAGCTGAACGCCTATCCCCTGCGCCGGCGAGGCGGAGGCGGTATTGGTGAAGATCGCGTTGGCGCTATCCGCGGTGGTGCCGGAGAGGTAATACCCCAGCTGCTGGCTTTGCGCGCAGTGCACGGTGAGCGGCACGGCCATCGATCCCGGGTAGTCGGGGAGGGTGACGGTGACATCGCGGGCGGAGACATCGCAGCCGCCGGTGGGGACCACCACGTCGTTGTTGGCGTAAATGTTCCAGATGAACTGGAAGGAGTCGCTATTATAGTTGTTGGTCTGATGCAGGATCAGCACCGCGATTAACGATCCTGCGGTGATCGCCACCCCACCGGCGGTGCTGACCGGCGTCAGATACAGGACGGTGGGCCAGGGCTTATCGGTCCGTGAATCGTAAACCACCCGCGCCGTTTCCGTGGTGGTCGGGAAGGGGTAAGAGGTGCCGTTATATTTCACGGTGCCGGAGAAACTCGACAGCACGCCGCCGTAGGCGGATCCGCGCTGCAGGGTGACGTAGTCAGTGATCGTTTCCGGATAGTCGTTATGGCAAAAAATCTGCGTGGAGAGGTCGACCACCAGATTTTGCCCGACGTTAACCGCCGGTGTCAGATTTACGTAGACGTTGGCTGACCCGCCGCCGATGGGGATCGTCGCCCCGGTGGCCGTTTTGCAGGCAAAGGACCAGGCGTTCATCGACCAGCCCAACAGCAGCAGGGTGGTGAACAGGGGGATAATTTTTTTCATCATAATGCTCTCCTGGCTCAGGCGTAGGTATAGGTGACGTTAATCACCGCCTGAATGGTGCCTTGCGTGGCGCCGCCGTTAACGGACAGGGCTCTGACCTGCAGCGGGAAGCGAGCGGACTGGCTGGCCTCATCCACCTGTACCGACTGGCTGCTGCCATTGTTCAGCGTGGTGCCGTCCTCGCTCTGCAGTTCGAGCTGAATATTGCCTGCCGTTCCCTGGTTTTTGTAATAGCCGGTACTGTCCGTCGTCCCGCTGAAGGTGGCCTTCACCCGTGAAGTACCCACGGGGCAGTTACTGAGATCCAGCGCCACGCTGTGCCAGGCCGATGCCGAGCCCGCGCCGATCAGGCTAAAGGTATAGAGATCGCCCAGCTCGACGGTGGCATTGACGGTGGAAACCGTGCAGGGTCTGGCCACCACCTTCCCGTTGACGGTGAGGGTGACGTCGGCCGCCCGCAGGGAAGCGCTCGCGGTTAACAGGCCGGCCAGCAGCCAGCCCACGTGGGTCCATTTCATTTCAGCCTCCGCTTACTGAAATTCCAGCGTGAATGTCGCTGTCGCATTGACATGCCCGGCGGTGACGGGCACCTGAGTGGCCATCAGACGGGCGTAAAAGTTGAGAATGTTGGTCTGGCCCGGCGTCAGCGTGGTCCAGGACATGGCTGACGACGGCGCATTGACCGGCAGCCGGGACTGCTGCTGATCGAGAATTTCCACCCCCATTCCCGCCGCCGCCGAGGCGCCGGCATCGAGTTTTAACAGGCTGGTGTTGACGCTGTCCGCCACGCCGGTGAAACCGACCTTCACCGCGGTGACGGAAGTGCCGCAGGGCGACAGCACGATGCGGAACGGCACCGGCGGCGTCGTCGCCCCGACGGCATAAAACTGCTTCGCGGCGTTGTCCTGAAAATCGACGGTGAAATCCTTCGACTCGCCGGCCACTGCGCAAGCGTTGTCGCGCACATAGCCGCTGATGGTGATCGTGCTATCGGCAGCGAAGCTCAGCGGCGCGGCCAGAGTGAGCAGAGCGCCCAGCAGATACTGCAGTGTTTTCATCATGATCTCCTTAGCGGCACGCGGCCGACAGCTGGCTGAGCGCCTGCTGCTGACTCTCCGGCGGCAGACGATAATCGGCCACGCACTGAGCGTCCGGGCCATCGCCCCATTTCACTCGCACCTTGCCCGCCAGCGGCATCCCGCTCAGGTAGACCTGGCCGTTATCCGCGACGATGCTGCCGCTCTGGTTGCTGTCGCCGGTGGCGAGGGCGCCAAACGGCACCGGTTTGCCGCGATGGGTCAGCGTCATCAGGATCTTCATTCCCACCTGCGCGTTAAAGTTGGCGCGGACGATCGCCCCATGGGTCGGCACCACGCTGACCACTGCATCATCAAGGTCGACATTGTCTGCCAGGGTGTTGGTGTCCAGCGCGATCCGGTTTTCGCGATACTCGGTGGCATAGGGCAGGACGGCATACCCGCGCCAGTCGGTGCGTACCCCGGTCTGGTTTTCCACCTTCACGCCGCCGGCGCCGGGGGCTTTCACCAGCACCACGGTATCGTTCAACGGCTGGCTCAGGGTGATGCCGTTGGCGTGCGCCAGCACGCCGCCGCTGACCCCGTAGTAGAGCTGTTTAAAGCCGTCGCTGCGGCTGTAGCCGACGTTGGCGTTGCCGTAGCCGCCGCGGTAGTTGAGCGCCGTATAGCCTGTGCTCCCGCTGTCGCCGTTGCCGCCGCCGGCATAGCCGGTCTGCACGCTATAGCTGAGGTTGTTGTCTTCCAGCAGGGTGCCGTACAGGCCCGCCAGGTTAGTCATGCGGCCATTGAGATCGTGCGACAGGCTGTAGCTGGCGCTGGCGTGCCGCCAGACTGAGCGGCTATCGGAACGCAGCCAGTGGCTGAAGGGGATATTGACGTTGACCGCCAGCATCTGATCGCGCCCTTGCTGCCAGGCGTTTTTGGTCAGGCTGTAACTTAGCGACCAGTTGATATCGTCTACGGCGGCGTTGAGGCCGGCCTGCAGCTGCTCATCGGCATCGTCGGTGCCCCAGTAGGTCTGGTGGCTGCCGCTGAGATAGAGGGTGGCGGTGCGCCCCAGCTGCTGGGTCACGCTCAGTTGCACCTTGCCGCGCTTGCTGTAAGCCAGATTGTAGTAGTCGGTAAATTTGGGTTTCACCTGGATAACGCCGTCCTGAGTTTCCACACTGTAGCCGCTCATCCGGCGGTAGGTGGTATCGGCAAAGTTATAGTAGCCGCGGGTGGAGTAGC
Source organism: Klebsiella sp. RC2 (assembly GCF_014192815.1). Taxonomy (NCBI): domain Bacteria; kingdom Pseudomonadati; phylum Pseudomonadota; class Gammaproteobacteria; order Enterobacterales; family Enterobacteriaceae; genus Klebsiella; species Klebsiella sp. RC2. The sequence goes on from NZ_JACHYL010000005.1 coordinate 63,072, forward strand.
GGTAGCCCACCAGCTGCAGGTTAGTCCCGGTCTCATCCAGGGATTTGTTATAGAGGAAACGCACCGACTGTCCCTGATGCTCGCTGTCGTCCGCCAGCGTGGCGTTGGCCTGGGTGATATCCAGCGACAGGGCGCCGAAATAGCCCATGTTTTTCCCCACCCCAAGGTTAAAGGCGCGATAGCGGTCCGCCAGCTGAGTGCCGCCGTACAGGGTCCAGCCGGCCGGCAGGCCATGCATGGCCGTGCTCTGGAAAAAATCGGGCGTTTCCTGTTGGCTGTTGCCGCTGCGGTACTCCCCGGCGGTGAGGGCGAAGCGGGTATGGCCTTCACGCTGCAGCACCGGCACCGTTGACCAGGGCACGCTGAAGACCTGGCGGGAGCCATCCGCTTCTTTAATCGTGACCTGCAGATCGCCGCCATTGCCCGCGGCGTAGAGATCGTCGATGGTAAACGGCCCCGGCGGCACTGTGCTCTGGTAGATTTCATAGCCGTTTTGTTTGATTGACACCTGCGCCGTGCCGCGGGCGATCCCGTGGATCACCGGCGCGAAGCCTTTCTGGCTGTCCGGTAGCATATTGTCGTCCGAGGCCAGCTGGGCGCCGCGGAAGTTGATCCCGTCGAAGACATCGCCGTTGGTATAGCTGTCCCCGAGGGTCAGCCGCGAACGCAGAGGCGTGATGTCCCGCTCAAGCCAGCTGTTAACGTGCTGCCAGCGGTTTTCACTGGAGGAAGCGCTGCCGCTGCCGCTACTGTAGCTCCACGTGCTGTTATCGCGCAGACGCCAGGCGCCAACGTTCAGGCCGCTCTGCAGATTCAGATAGGCGTAACGGCTGCTGCCACCCGTGGTGTTATGGACGTTATTGCCCGTGAAGTTATAGTTAATCAGCCCGGCGGTGATACCGTTATCCCACAGCTCCGGCGGAATATAGCCGCGCGCGCGGGTGCCCATAAATGCCTGAGGCACGGTGAGATACAGACGCTGTTGGCCGACGTCGAAGCGCGTAGTGGCTTCGCTGATAAGCGTCGTTAGCGGCACGCAGGCTGCGCTGTCCAGCGTCGCCATGCCCGGCACCCGACCGGTATCCACGCCCATGCTCGCCAGCTGGCCGCGCGTCAGACAGGGCGACAAGCCATGGCCCTGCGCGTCGGCCTGGAAAGTGACGTCCCGGGTGGTCATAAAACCATTGTTGAGATAAATATCGACGCGATAGGTGCCTGGCGGCACCTCCTGGCCTTTTTCAAATCCCGACAGGTCAGCCACCGCCGCCGGATCGTCAGCTAAGAAGCGGGGGTTAAAATAGAGGTCCGCCCGCGCGGCAAACGGCTGTGAGCAGAGCCACAGCGTCAGCGCCGGCGTAATCAGGCGCCGGGCGCTTCGGCAACCCCAATGGTCCAGTCCATATTTTCGATGTGACATAATCCCTCCGGTCCGACGTTGCCCGGCTGTCAGTGCTTCTGGTCATGCGCAGCGTGGCCCGCGCGGCGGGGTACTCTGGGTTAACGCAGTACGCCATTCATTTTCGGCGTCAGCGCGCCGTAATCGTTAATCGTGCGATAGGTGATGGTGCTCCCGGCATCCGCGGGCAGCTTGACGCTGGTTTTGCCCATCGGCGGCACGAGGGCGTTTTCCAGAATGCGCGTCCCGGCGTTCAGTTCGGTCACCGTCAGGTAATAAGGGGTGGGGTTCGTCAGCGTCAGCGAGGATCCGCTGCGGCTAAAGGTCAGCTTTTCCGCCGCCTGATCCGGGGGCAGGGCCAGTTTTCCCGGACGGTAGTAGAGCTTGATGCGGCTGATAATCGCCAGCTGCAGGGTATTGTCGCTGAGCTTGGATTTATCCATCGAGGGGATCGCCTTCACGTTCATCCAGAACAGGCTTTCCCGATCCTGCGGCAGCTGGTTATTGGTGGCGTCGATAATGCGCAGGGTGTTCTCTTTTTTGCCCTGCATGGCAAACAGCGGGGGAGTGATGACAAACCGACCGTCTCGCTGACCATCGGCATTTTCCACCCATGACTGAATAAGCCAGGTGCTGTTGTCGTCATTATTGGTCACCGCGAGCTGGACCTGCTTCTGTCCCGCCGGGTAGATAACCCGGGTCGCGCCCAGCGCGACGCCCGCCTGCGCGCTGGCGCTCAACGCACCGGCGACGAAAAGTAAACATCCCGCCAGTATGCCGCGTGTCGTCGTTGCCATTTTTCTCACGTTATCTCCTTGTCTGCTCACCGTGTTGTCCTGTTTGTCTGCGGATTAATTACTGATAGGTCAATGAGAACCAGGCCTGGGCGTTGGCCGCGCCGCCGGTGACCTGGCGTCCGGTCGCCCGATATTTGGCGACAAAATTGAGCGTCGTCGGTCCGCGGTAGAGCGGCACCCAGCGGTCGGGCGGACGATTGAGCGGCAGCTGCTGGCCCTGACTGTCGAACAGCGCAATGCCAATCCCGCTGGCGATCCCCGGGCCTTCGCCCACCGAGAGCACATCGGGATTTTTACCATCAGCCACGCCGTGAAATGCCACCCCCACATGCTGGCTGACTGCGGTACTGCAATCCTGTAAATGAATCGCGAAAGGGATCGGGTTACTGTCTTCCCCGACATCATGAAATCGGTTACTGCTGATCTGCCCCAGATTGACCGTCATCTGCCGATCGCCCGCTTCGACGCGACAGGAACTCGCCATAATCAGGCCCTGAAAACGCATGCTGCCCCCAGGCAGCGTGACGTTCCACTGATTACCGGCCAGGGCCAGCGGGGGTAGTAGCAGCAGCAGACCTGATTTCATTCCCTGCATCGTTTCACTCCAGTTGGAAATAGAGAGCGGGCCCTCCTGGCCCTGATTGCCTCCCTGCGTGGATCGGGCCTTACTCGTATTGCACTTTGAACGTGGCATCCGCGTTCGCCGTACCGGCGGTCGCTGCGCCGGTCGCGTAGTAACGCGCCTGGAACGGGATGATGTTGGTGCCGTCATTCAGCGTGGTCGCGGCACTGAAGGTGGCCCCGTCCAGCGCCAGCGGCGTGCCGGTGCTGTCGAGGATCTGCACGCCAACGTTGGTTGCGCCGCCGGCGGCAGAGTTTTGCAGTGCCAGAACGGTGGTGTTGCTGCTGTCGATAGCGGTACCGGAGAAAGCGACAGAAGCTTTGGTCGCCACTGTGGTGTCGCAGTCATCCAGCTGAATGTTGAAACCGACGGAGGAGCTGGTGCTACCTGCGGTGGCAAGTTTCGCGGAACGCACCTGTCCTAACTGGACGGTTTGATCGATAGAGCCGGCATCTACCGCACAGGCCGCATTGACGACTTCCCCTTTAAAATGCACTGTCCCGCCGTTGACCGTGGTGGTATCGGCCAGCGCCGCCGCGGAGCTCAGAGACAGGGCTGACACAACAACCATTGCCAGTGTTTTGATTTTCATACTGTTTTCCTTTGAACGATGTCGAAATAACGAACCGGATTGGCAGCCGATGTGCCTTCCAGGCATGTCAGATTTCAGCCGAGTAGTCAGGCTGCCGGCTCTGCACAGTTTTTACCCAACTGATGAGACAATTGGGGCCATTTTGACTCGTCGGGGTAAATGATCTGTTTTTGGTTTTTTACTGGCTTATTTGTGGTTTTAAATTCTGTTTATTTGGCTTTTTGTGGGTATATAATCTGGAGTAGTGGGCGGGAGTGCAAAAGGAATAGCGATGGCGCTGGCGAAGGATCGCCGGTGCAACGGGAGTATGGTGGGAGAAAAGTGAGTGATTGCGTGATTAAAAATATATAATAATCAATAAACTATGATTTTTTCTGCAGAAATATAGCGCGGTGAGTTGCAAAACATTACAAAACATTTTTATGATATAAACAGTTTGGCCCCAATTGACCTGTTAGCAATTGATTTTATTGTATTAAATCAATCGCTTAAATCATTTTCCTTTGACAGGCCTTTTTCCTCTAAAAGATTATTTCTTTCCCAAATCCCGGCAAAACGCGCCGCATTGCTGGCAGTGTAGCGTACCGTGTGACGAATATTACGATGTCCCAGATAATCCTGTATCAAACGGGTATCTGTACCTCTTTCCGCCAGTTCATAGCCGCAGGCGTGACGCAGCATATGAGGGTGCGTGTGCGTCACGGTGCCCGCATTTTCACCGGCGGATCGAATAATACGATATGCCTGCTGGCGTGAGAGCGGCGTACCGCGACGAGAGATAAACAGCGCGTCGGTTTTTGCCGCCGCTTTCCAGCCGGCGCGGACCTGACTCCAGCGTTCGATTGCCTCGCGCTCATCAAAGCGCAGCGGATGAATAGTCGAAAAACCGTTCTTAAGCCGCCGCACATTGACCCGTCCTTCATGCAGATCCAGATCGTGATAGTGCAGATCCAGCAGTTCGCTGATGCGCATGCCGTGGCGAAAGGCAAGCAGGATGAGGCAGTAATCCCGTTCACCGGTTGGGCCCTGGCGAGCGGCCTGCATCATTGCCTGAACTTCTTTGGCGGTAAGAAAACGACGTCGGTTCACAATATTAGCTCCTGAAAAAAGGATGAATGACCGTCATGGCGAAACCTTACGCCATGACGAAAAGAATGCGTAATGCTAAAACGTTGTAGGGTGAAGTTGATTAACCACGAATAGATAGCACATTACATTGACTGATACTAAAAATATCGCCGGGCGATAATTCTTAATTTTAAAGATTTTAATCGTTGTCTCAATAGCCTCTCCAGATGTTATCGCCAGGTGCATAAAATAAAAGGATTTTTTTTTGGCGCACGTTGTCATTAAAAAAACGGTGCGGAAATTTTGCTCGAGCAATAAATAATTCGGTCAAATCCAGAATGAACGCAGGGTTAAATTGACGCGGAGCTGGCAGGAATAAATAAGAACTTGCGGGAACAGTAATCATAATTAACGCAGGGTTAATGATAATAAATGTTATAATTTGCGAGCAGGTTGCGAGACAACGCCATCCTTGGCGTCAAGGTTATTGGATCAAAGACGATCGCTGTTTGTCGCGCGTATTGTCCCAGATGCCATAGAAACGTCCCGCGTTGCTGGCGGTATACCAGACGGTATGGCGGATATTGCGATGCCCAAGGTAATCCTGGATCAAACGGGTATCGATCCCCATATTGGCCAGCGCAAAGCCACAGGAGTGACGCAGCATGTGTGGGTGGATCTCCAGCGGTAATCCCGCCAGATCCCCTGATGAGGCGATAATCTGATAAAACTGCTGGCGAGAAAGGGGATTACCTTTGCGGGAGAGAAACAGCCATTCGCTGGCTGCCTGCGGCCAGCTGCTGCGAATGGCCAGCCATCGCTTTAGGGCGTGGATCTCTTTCTCCAGCAACGGGTGGGTAGTCGAAAATCCCTTTTTGAGTCGATGGATGTAAACGCAGCGGGCAGCAAGGTCGATATCCGATATTCGTAGACGGCAGATCTCGCTGGCTCGCAGACCGTGAATGAAGCACAGTAATGTCAGGCAATAATTCCGTGCGGCATAGAGACCGGTATCGGCGGCTTTAAGTAAAGACTCGATCTCATTCTGAGTCAGGAAGTTCCTTTTTTTTATATCGGCGTTATTCGTCATGGTTTTCCCTTTTATTGCAGGCATATTTTTCTCTTTCCAGGCCTGCGTCAGGTCATTGTTAAATTCGACTGCCTTTTTATTTTGAAACGGCGTGCTGATAACGTTTTAATCTCATACGAAAGCGTTTCACCTGGTGAAGGCAAAATCTGAATGCTATCGCTGAGTGAGCGTGCGGTATCATAGGCTATCTCCATCGCCACCGATAAGGCGCCGCAAGCTGAAGGGTAAAGAAAGGGTTAGCGGGTTGAAGTGGCGTCGCTTTCCTGGTGGTTTCCACGTCCTGTACATCCCTGATCCTCTTGATGATGCCCGCATGATGATGAAGGCGCGGGCTTCCGGCCGCGGCAAGGCGGCCATCAATGCCGTCATGATTTATTGCCTGCCTGCTGGACATCATTGCGCCAGCAAACCAACCTCCCGCGCCAACAACCTTCGGGAATAGCATGAGAAATTTCTCAGACAGAATACAACTCTGCATCGTCTGGATAGCATTCACTGCAAAACTACAACAGTGATTAAACCATACTGCAAAAAGCCTGGGGATAATAGCCATTGTCTGTATGAGGGCACTTTACGCTGTATTTCAGTAATTCAGTTTAATCTAAAGCATGTGGTCGAAGTGGAGTGGTATCAGGCACGGTAAGCGCTAGTGGCGGCGATATTAGTGGGCTGGAAAAAAGGGGGACATGATGAGGACCGGGATAGGGTCTGAGGGTAGAACGGGAATATTCTGCGCTATGCTAAGAATAAGGCGCATGCCACAAATGTCAGCCAGACAACTGAAGTATGAGGGGGCGTTAAAGGCTCCGGCGGTGGGAGGAATGACGTCCTGGAGACGCCGAAGCCTTAGTTTCACCATTTTTCGTCACGTGCTTCCTGGCGACCTTCGCGGCGGTTTTCCCGTTTATCGTGACGGCAGCTGGCGTTGCTTTGATTGTTATTGCGGACGCATTCCTGCTTGGTATCACGACCTTGCTCGCGGCTATCCTGTCGGATATCGCGGGCGTCCTGGCGTTTGTCGCCACGCCAGGTCGCCTGCGCCGAAAACGATGGCGCCAGCAGCGCGACGCAGACCAGGGCAAGTAAGCCTCTTTTCATGGAGATGGCCTTCTGTTTTTATAAACACAATAAATAATTAGCAGGTAATTATAAAATTATCATATAGCTTAAGTGAGGATAGCACAAAATGCGTCGCTGCCAGCGATAACGTTGTTTTTTATTAAATGAATTCGTCGTTTCTGATGTCTATGTTTTTATTGTGTTTTAATGCGATATAAGCAACATAACTTTTGGATGAGTCGTAGATATAATGAATTATTTGGCTTGATATTAGTCAAGTGAATTAAATACGTCTGTTGTGAATGATTAAGTCGCGTGCAATATTTACCGCATGAGTTTTTTCTCATCTCATAAGCCAAATGGATAAACAAATAAAAGGAACTATATTATGAAGCGTTTAACTGTTGCTGCAGCAGTCCTGTCCACCGTATTTATGAGTGCCGGTGCTTTTGCGGATACTGACCAGGGTGAAGTTATTATCACCGGACGCGTTGTGGGAACCACGTGTCAGTTTCTTGATGGCAACAACTCTACCACTATTACGATGAACCAGGTCGGGCAGGAAAGTCTTGCAAGTCTGGGTGCCGGCGCCACCTATACCGGCATTAAAAACAGCACCACGGTGCCATTAAAATTAAAATGTACCGGTGCTGCGCCGAAAATCAGCCTGGCACGTAACCAGTTTGATACCACTTACCCGAACATTACGAAAAATACCGTAGCGGGTGGCGCATCCGGCGTCGGCTTTGTGGTGACAGCGAATGACGCCGAACTAAACGCCAACTCGCTGATTCCTCTTAATGGGGATCCTGATGAAAACGGTGTATATACCATTGATTTTTCAGCACAGTATGCGGTGGTGGCCGCAGGTAACGCAGTCACCCAGGGCGATGTTGAGTCAACCCTTACGCTGACCGTGGTAACCGAGTGATGCTGTCACCCGGCGAGACGCAGGGCGTTCGCCGGGTCTCTGTTTACATGGAGTGAAAGAGATGAAAGGATTCATTCTGCTGCTACTGACCTTTTTCATTATCCCCGCACAGGCGGGTATTGTGATCTATGGGACGCGCGTTATTTATCCGGCCGGTAAAAATGAGGTGATGGTGCAGTTAATGAATCGCGGCGATCGCGGCGCCCTGGTACAGGCGTGGATCGACGACGGTAATACTTCCATTGCCCCGGAAAATATCCGCGTGCCTTTTCTTATTTCACCGCCGGTGGTGCGCGTCAGAGCCAATACCGGTCAGCAGCTTAAAATAAAAGCATTATCCAATACGTTACCGCAAAATCAGGAAAGTTTATTTTATTTGAATGTCCTCGATATCCCACCCAATGCCAGCGTGAATGATGGTAAAAATGTGGTGAAATTTGCGATCCAAAATCGAATTAAGTTGTTTTATCGCCCGGAAGGTGTCGCTGGCGTTACGCAGGCCAGCTTTCATCATTTAGACCTGCAGCAAAAAGGTAAAAATGTACTGCTTAAAAATAACAGCGCAAACTGGATTACGATCCCTGAAATTAAAGTGAATAATGTGAAAGGAAACAGTAAGGCCATTATGCTGGCGCCATTTTCACAGCAAATGATCACCCTCAGCGGCAGCGTTGCCAGACAGTACAAAATAACTCTTATTGATGATTATGGAAATTATATTAGTGATAGCATCAGCGTAAAATAAAAAGAGGTGGTTATGTTAAGGATGACATCACTGGCCCTGGCAATTATTGCATCATTATTTGCTGAAGCCCTGGCGGCAGAAGAGACCTTTGATACCAACTTTATGTTCGGCGGGATGAAAGGGGTCAAAGACAGTCACTATCAGTTTACAGATGACGCACCGATTGCGGGTGAATATAACCTGGATGTGTATGTCAATAACAAGTGGCGTGGGAAATATGACCTGACAGTGAAGGAGCAGCCAGGGGAAAGCTGCTTGTCACACTCCCAGCTGCAGCAGCTCGGTATTAAAGCCGAGAGGCTGGACAAAAAGGATCTGGCGCAATGCATCACGCTACGCGAGGCTGTGCAGGGGGGGAAATATCATTTTGATATCTCCACCCTGACCCTCGAGCTCACTGTCCCGCAGGCGTTTGTTAATGAACTGGAGGCGGGCTATGCTTCCCCGGAAAGCTGGGACCGCGGGGTCAACGCCTTCTATACGTCCTATTATGCCAGTCAGTATTACAGCGATTATAAAAGCGCCGGGAATAACAAGAGTACCTTTGCCCGTTTTACCAGCGGTTTAAATCTCCTGGGATGGCAACTGCACTCTGACGCCAGCTATAACAATAATGATTCTGGCTCCGGTGAGTGGAAAAGTAACACCCTTTATCTGGAGCGAGGCTTCGGCGAGATAGAGAGTACGCTGCGCGCTGGCGATATGTACACATCAGGCGATATATTCGACACTGTGCGCTTTCGCGGGGTGCGCTTATATCGCGATATGCAGATGTTGCCCAACTCCAGACGCAACTTTACGCCGATCGTCCAGGGGATTGCGCAAAGCAATGCCCTGGTCACCATTGAGCAAAATGGCTTTGTCATTTATCAGAAAGAGGTGCCGCCCGGTCCCTTTGCCATCGCTGATTTACAGATGGCCGGCGGCGGGGCCGATCTTGACGTGAGCATCAGAGAAGCAGACGGGACGGTCACCAGCTATCTGGTTCCCTTTTCTTCCGTTCCCAATATGCTGCAGGCAGGCGTCTCGAAATACGATCTTGCTGCCGGACGCAGCCATATTGAGGGGGCCGATCGGCAGGCTGATTTTATCCAGGGGACCTATCAGTATGGTCTGAACAATTTGCTGACGCTGTATGGTGGTTCGATGCTGTCGAATCACTATTCGGCTTTTACCCTCGGGACGGGCTGGAATACCTGGCTCGGCGCTATTTCCGTCGATGCCACCCAGTCGCACAGCGAGCAGGATAACGGCACCTATGATGGACAAAGCTATCAGGTGGCTTACAGTAAATTCCTCACCCCAACCCAGACCCGTTTTGGCCTCGCGGCCTACCGCTATTCCAGCCGCGATTACCGCACCTTTAACGATCACGTGTGGGCGAAGAACAGAACCCACTATCACCGCGACGAAAATGATGTCTACGATATTGCCGATTATTATCAATATGATTTCGGCAGGAAAAATTCCCTGTCGGCCAGTTTGAGTCAGGCGCTTCCGGCGGGCTATGGCGCGATTTCCCTGAGCGCCCTGTGGCGCGACTACTGGGGAAAAAGCGGCAGCAATAAAGATTATCAGCTCGGCTACTCGAATACCTGGCAGCGGCTGACCTATACGCTATCGGCCAGCCAAACCTATGACGAATATCATCACCAGGATAAGCGATTTAATCTTTATTTCTCCATTCCGTTCAGTTGGGGGGACGACCTGACCGCGCCGCGCCGTCGGTTGAATCTGTCTAACTCCACCACCTTCGATAACAGTGGCTTTGCCTCCAATAACACCGGACTGAACGGCATTGCCGGCTCGCGCGATCAGTTCAGCTACGGGGTTAATCTCAGTCATCAGCAGCAAAATAATGAAACCGCTGCCGGGGCCAACCTTACCTGGAATGCCCCGCTGGCCACACTGAGCGGAAGTTACAGCCAGTCGTCAAACTACACCCAGACCAGCGGAAGCCTCTCCGGGGGCCTGGTGCTCTGGTCCGGGGGCGTGAACCTGGCGAATCGGTTATCAGACACCTTCGCGATTTTGCAGGCGCCGGGGCTGGAGGGGGCTTATGTCAATGGTCAGAAATACCGCACCACCAACGGGAAAGGGATCGTGCTCTACGACAACCTCACGCCGTTCCGTGAAAACGCCCTGATGCTGGATGTGTCGGATTCCCACAGTACGACGGAACTGAAAGGCAACCGGAAAATGGTGGCTCCGTATCGGGGGGCTGTGGTGGTCAGCCACTTTGATACCGACCAGCGTAAGCCGTGGTTGATTCATGCCCGACAAGCCGCGGGTGAGCCGCTGCCGTTTGGTTATGAAATCGAGGATAACCGGGGGCAGAATGTCGGGGTCGTGGGCCAGGGCAGCTTATTATACATCCGCACGGATACTGTTCCGTCGACGCTGAAAGTGGCTGTTGATAAAGCAAATAATCAGTACTGCACGATCACCTTTAAACAAACCATTGATGAAGAGCAGACCTATGTCTGCCGGTAAAGGAATATTACGATGAGATGGCTACTGTTTCTGCTATTCACCTTCAGTACCTTTGGCGCCTGGGCGGGGAACTGCGACCTGAACACCAGTCATATCCAGAAAGGGATTGAGGGGTACGGTACCTATATTTTCAAACCCGTCACCCTCTCCGGTACTCTGGCGTTACGCGAAGGCACCTTTACCAATGATGACTGGCTGTTTGTTTGTCAGTCATTACAGAACGTCGTGATTACCCTGACAGGAGAAGCGCAGCACAGCACCGAGTATAATTTCCTGGTGGGCCACGAAAAATATAAAATTAAATTCGACCTGTCGCCGCATAATATTTCCGGCACCGATTTGACCGAAAAAATTCACTATAAATTGTCTGACATTTTTAATGATACCGCCTCGATTAGCTATGCCATCAGTAAGGGAGAGGTCGCAGGCAGGCCGGTGATCACCCCCGGTCAGCCCTTTACGGTAAGTTATAAACTCAATCTAAGATATTGTCAGAATAAGGATAAAGAGTGCACCGATATCCCCATTACCTATATTTATCATATCATTTTGCAAATCAACGTGATGACCTGTGGTTTTGAGAATCCGACGACGGAAATCAACATGGGTGAATATAATTTCATCGATATTAAACAGGGAACTGTCGCGTACCGCCCGGAGGTGATCTATATCGACTGCCGCCAGGGAGAGTCCGGTGTACTGGAACTGACGCCGGGCAAGATTGAGTACTCGTTCAGGAGCGCATCTGGACTGAAAAACGGCCAGGTGTTAGCCAACGATGAGGAATTATCTGCCACCGGCGCCGGTGAGGTCGGGTTCCATATTCAGGATGCCAGCGGGGCGGATATCCAGTATGACAATGGCTACCTGTACGAAACGCCTCAGGAAGCCGTGCACGGCAAAAACCCAATTACCCTTAATATCAAGCCAATGAAGTATGGCGAGAATATACGTACCGGGGAGATGAAAAGCCGGGTCATCATCGTGGTCAACAATAACTAACCCCGCTTTGCCTGTCGACGCCAGCCCAGGCTAATGTTATCTCTATCTGTCAGGGGGCATACCGCTTCCCCTGGCCGACAGGGCAGGCAGACGGTTCGCCGCCCGGTGAGATAAACTCTTTACGCAATGGCATAATGATGAATACTCCGATTGCGCAGCGCGACTGGCGCCTGCTGGCGGCCGGGAGCGGCGGGCTCCTTCTGCTGGTGGCCGGCATCATGTTGCACAGCCACTGGGGCGATTTTCTCCAGTGGTGCCTCGCCACCCAAATTACCCTGCATCGCTATCTGGTGATGTACCTTCTGCTGCTGAATAACCACCAGTACAGCGGCGGCGTCTGGCTGTTAGTGGGCGCCTTTCTCTACGGCGTGCTGCACGCCATCGGGCCGGGTCACGGCAAGTTTATCGTCACGACTTACCTGAGCACCAACCCGGAGAGCCTGATGGCGGCGCGGGTGGTGCCCTTTCTCGGCAGCCTGTTGCAGGGCGTCAGCGCCATCCTCTTTGTCTTTATTCTCGCGGTAGGACTGAATCTGGCCGCCGGCGATCTCAGCGCCAGCCGCTGGTACGTTGAGAAGATCAGCGCCCTGACCATCGGCGCCTTTGGAATTTACATTATCTTTCGCGCGCTGCAGAACCTGGGGCCGGGCAAGAGAGTGATTCGCGCCATGACGCCGGCGCATCAGCATGATGCCTCGTGCGGCTGCGGGCACCACGGCGTGGGGCACAACCTGCACGGCGCCGATTGGAAAACACGCCTTGGCGTGGTGCTGGCCATCGGCGCCCGCCCCTGCAGCGGGGCAATCATGATCTTGCTGTTCGCCAACGCGCTGGGGATTGTCAGCTGGGGCATCGCCGCGGTGATGACCATGGCGCTGGGCACCGGACTTTCGATCCTCGGTCTGTCACTGACGGTGCACTATGCCCGTCACCGTATGGCCAACAGGCTGACGGTGGGGAGTCGTCCGCGGCCCTGGCTGGTGCCGCTGGTGAAGATCCTCGGCGGGCTGGCGCTGATCCTCTTTGCCGCCGGGTTGTTTTTCACCGTGGTGCCGATCAGCGCCAACGGCGACTTTATCGCCGCCGGCTGTTAACGACTTTCCAGCAGGTGCATCAATACCCGCAGCGCCTGATCCAGTTGCAGGCGTTCGCTGTCACTGAGTCCTGCCAGCAGCTGCCGTTCATTATCGACATGCGTTTCCACCGCCTCATCGATCCGCTCACGCCCGACAGGAGTCAGGGCGACCAGCATACTGCGGGCATCCTCCGGGTTCGGCAGGCGGGTAATAAATCCGCGTTTCTCCAGCGCCTTCAGGCGATGAGTCATGGTGCCGGAGGTGATCATCAGCGTGGAGAAGAGCTGGGTCGGCGAAAGAGTGAAAGGGGGGCCGGCGCGGCGCAGCGTCGCCAGCATATCAAACTCCCAGCGCACCAGATCGTGGCGCGTAAAGGCCACTTCCACCTGCGGCTCCAGCAGCATGGCGCATCGTTTCAGGCGGCCTATCGGTCCCATTGGGCTGCAGTCCAGATCCGGTCGCTCCCGCTGCCACTGGGCGAGAATGCGATCCACGGCGTCGATCGCGGGTGATTTGTCCATCAGTGCTCACTTGTCTTGATATCAAGATACTTGTCGGTACATACTTCAGTCACCAATTTAGCTTGAAGTGAAGATAAAATCATGGCTTTTCTCTCACGTAGTCTGATGATCGACTTACTGCTCACCGCGCTGGCGCCCGCTATCTGGGGGACGACCTATATCGTCACCTCCCAGTTCCTTCCTCCCGATCGGCCATTTATCGCTGCGCTGCTGAGGGTGTTGCCGGCAGGCATCGCCCTGCTGATCTGGAGCCGTCGTTTCCCGCAGCGCGGCGAGTGGGCAAAGCTTATCGTTACCGGCATTTTAAATATCGGCGCTTTCCAGGCGCTGCTGTTTATCGCTGCCTATCGCTTACCCGGTGGACTGGCGGCGGTGATTGGCGCGATCCAGCCGCTGCTGGTGATGCTCCTCGCCTGGTGCGTTGATCGGCAGCGCTCGCCCTGGCTGGCGGTGTTCTCCGCCATCGCCGGTATACTCGGTATGGCCATGCTGCTGCTGTCGCCGCACACCGTCCTCGACCCGCTGGGGATCGGCGCGGCGTTTCTCGGCGCGATCAGTATGGCGCTGGGCACCTGGCTCTCCCGCCGCTGGGCGCTCTCCTTGCCGATTGTCGCGTTGACCGGCTGGCAGCTGGCGATTGGGGGAGTGGTGCTGGCCCCGGTGGCGCTGATCGTTGACCCCCCTCTGCATCAGGTGACAGCGCTGCAGGTCGCAGGCTATCTGTGGCTGTGCGTCGCGGGCGCCATGCTGGCCTATGGCCTGTGGTTCCGGGGGATTGGCCGCCTCTCGCCGGTGGCGGTGTCGGCGATGAGTCTGCTGAGCCCGGTGACCGCCGTGGTGCTGGGATGGATTTTCCTTGGACAAAAGATCCAGGGGATGGCGCTGGTGGGGTTGATCGTGGTGCTGGCGAGCGTGCTGTCTATCCAGCGCGCGCTGGCGCGCCAGGCGGCGGGAGCAAAAACGAAAAAAGCCCCATAACGGGGCTCGACATTGCTGCGTGCGGGGTGGGCGGCGGGAGCCAGACCAGCCACCCGCAGGCGGCCTGTCCGGCAGCTCCCTCTGCAACCATTCGCTTATTTAGACAGCTCGGCGGTCATATGGACCTGGTTGCCGGTGTACGCTTCGGTGATGTGGTAGGAAGCGCCTTGTTCTTTCGCAATGGTCGCGATTTTCGCTTCTGCGCTGTCCAGGGTATCTGCTGTCACGCTCACCGGATGCGCGAAGCTAGCAAAAGAAACCAGGGAGAGCATACCGGCAGCGGCGAGTAATTTTACGTTTTTCATGGTGTTTGTCCTTTTAACTTTTATGGTGGAAAGCGTGTTTGCTTTCGATGGACTTATAATAAGTCTGCTAACTATAACGCGCGTTGCAAAAAGTGCGATTTAGATCACATTTTTATGGCGGTTTGATGGCGGAAATATGATCGTTTATCGATTTTTTAATTTAAAAACAATGGATTAATGATTTGTTTCTGGAAGGGGATATCACATGGGCTGCCCTTGTTCAGGGAGAGGAATGCGCCTCATTCATGCTTTCATCATTCGTTGTATGAATGGTTTGGTGCTGTTTTCACCACCGTAAAGGCAGATTCAGACTTATCGCGATGGCCTTCCGAGGGCTTTTTCTGCATGCTGTTGCGGTCACTTTCTCTCGCACTGGCGTTAGGCTTGCTGCGCTGTAAACAACCACCCTATCGTTTTCGTCTATCAATGACTGTTTATTAATAGTTTATGGTTATCTGTTATATAACTTAATGAAACGTGAACAAATGTATATTTGTCGGCGAATAAATAGCATTCTTTGACGCCGATAGCACCAGCGAACTGATATTTTTAAGTTCGTTACCTGACGCCTTAAATATTGCGGCTCCCGGTCAGTCGAAGATTCTATTAGCAGTGGCATAAATCAGCATCGCCTGATGTTTCTGGTTCTATGCGAATTCACAGTGTGCTCATTGATTCGTAATTCACTCTGACAAGGAAATGGCAATGAAAAAGGTTCTTCTCTCTGCAGCAATGGCAACCGCGTTTTTTGGCATGACTGCTGCCCATGCAGCTGATACCAATGTTGGCGGCGGCCAGGTTAATTTCTTCGGTAAAGTTACCGATGTATCCTGTACTGTTTCTGTTAACGGCCAGGGCAGCGATGCGAACGTTTACCTGTCTCCGGTAACCCTGACTGAAGTTAAAGCGGCAGCAGCGGATACTTATCTGAAACCGAAATCTTTCACCATTGACGTCTCTAACTGCCAGGCTGCTGACGGCACCAAACAGGATGACGTAACCAAACTGGGCGTGAACTGGACCGGCGGTAACCTGCTGGCTGGCGCAACCAGCAAACAGCAGGGTTACCTGGCGAACACCGAAGCTTCCGGTGCCCAGAACATCCAGCTGGTGCTGTCTACTGACAACGCCACCGCGCTGACCAACAAAATCATCCCGGGTGACAGCACTCAGCCGAAAGCAAAAGGCGATGCTGCTGCTGTAGCCGATGGCGCGCGCTTCACCTACTACGTTGGTTATGCGACCAGCGCACCGACCACAGTAACTACCGGTGTGGTCAACAGCTACGCGACTTACGAAATTACCTATCAGTAATTCCGCCAGAAAATAAAACTGCCCCGCTCCGGGGCAGTTAATAACAATAATAAAGCGGCGATGTCCGCCGCTTGTATTTTTATTCTGAGGTCAGCATGAAGCGTATTGCCCTTTTTTTCTGTTTCATTTTTAGTTTTGCGGCCCATGCCAACAACATTATTGTTAACGGTACCCGCTTTATTTATCCAGGAAATGAAAAAGAAATAACGGTACAGCTTTCAAATAACGCCGACCGTCCGGCACTGGCGCAGGCCTGGCTGGATAATGGCGATGCCGATGCCACACCGGATACCATTACCACCCCGTTTATTATCACCCCGCCGATCTCGCGCGTTGACGCCAAAAGTGGCCAGACGCTGCGTATTAAGCTCGGCAGCAGCGCCGGTCTGGCGAAAGATAAAGAGACACTGTGGTGGCTGAATCTGCTGGAAATTCCACCGGTAGTGGCCAATCAGAAAAATGAAGGCCAGAACGTGCTGCAGCTGGCGATCCGTTCCCGCTTTAAATTTATTTACCGCCCTGCCGGACTGGGCAACCGCGATGCGGCGGCCGAGAAGCTGACGCTGACTGCCAACGGCAGCAGTCTCGCCATCAATAACCCGACGCCGTTCTACATTACCGTCAGCCGTATTTCCCGCGACGGCGGTAAAGCCCTGAACAGCAAAACCGTGATGCTGGCGCCGCAGTCCAGCCAGACGGTAGCACTCTCCTCCGCCGTCAACCGCGGCGAAACCCTGACCGTTAACAACATTAATGACTATGGCGCCGATGTCGCAGTGAAAGTGGCCGTTAAATAAGGGAAAAGCTAATGAAGCAGAGGTCATTCTGCCCGGGAAGATTAAGCACCGCGATAGCCATCGCGCTGTGCTGCTTTCCGCCATTTTCCAGCGGACAGGAAAACCCGGGAACGGTATATCAATTTAACGACGGCTTTATTGTCGGTAGCCGCGAGAAGGTCGATCTGTCTCGCTTTTCGACCAGCGCGATTACCGAAGGCACTTACTCCCTTGACGTCTACACCAACGACGAGTGGAAAGGGCGCTACGACCTGCGCATCGCGCGCGACAAAGACGGTAACCTTGGCGTTTGCTACACCAAAGCGATGCTGACGCAGTACGGCATCGCGGCGGAAAAGCTTAACCCAAAGCTCAGCGAACAGGAGGGGTACTGTGGTAGCCTCAAATCCTGGCGTAACGAAGAAAACGTCAAAGACAACCTGGTCCAGTCCTCCCTGCGGTTGAACATTTCGGTGCCGCAGATCTATGAAGATCAACGTCTGAAAAACTATGTCAGCCCGGAGTTCTGGGACAAAGGCATTACTGCGCTCAATTTGGGCTGGATGGCCAACGCCTGGAACAGCCACACCTCTTCGGTCGGCGGCTCGGATAACAGCAGCGCCTATCTTGGCGTCAACGCCGGCCTGTCGTGGGACGGCTGGCTGCTGAAGCACATCGGCAACCTGAACTGGCAACAGCAGCAGGGTAAAGCGCACTGGAACAGCAACCAGACCTATCTCCAGCGCCCCATTCCGCAGCTCAACTCCATCGTCAGCGGCGGGCAGATTTTTACCAATGGTGAATTTTTCGACACCATCGGTCTGCGTGGGGTCAACCTTTCCACCGATGACAATATGTTCCCGGATGGCATGCGCTCGTATGCCCCGGAAATTCGCGGCGTGGCGCAGAGCAACGCCCTCGTCACCGTGCGCCAGGGCAGCAACATTATCTATCAGACCACCGTTCCGCCCGGGCCGTTTACCCTGCAGGATGTCTATCCTTCCGGCTATGGCAGCGACCTTGAGGTCTCGGTGAAAGAGGCGGATGGCTCGGTGGAAGTGTTTAGCGTGCCTTACGCTTCCGTCGCCCAACTGTTGCGCCCGGGAATGACCCGCTACGCGCTCTCCGCCGGTAAAGTGGACGACAGTTCTCTGCGTAACAAGCCGATGCTCTATCAGGCCACCTGGCAGCACGGTATCAACAACCTGCTGACCGGCTATACCGGGGTCACGGGTTTCGACGACTATCAGGCCTTCCTGGTGGGGACCGGGATGAACACCGGCATCGGCGCGCTCTCCTTTGACGTGACCCATTCGCGGCTGAAGAGTGATACCCATGATGATTCGGGGCAGAGCTATCGCGCCACCTTTAACCGCATGTTTACCGATACCCAGACCAGCATCGTGCTGGCGGCGTATCGCTACTCGACGAAAGGTTATTACAACCTCAACGACGCGCTGTATGCCGTCGATCAGGAAAAAAACAGCCGCAGCAACTACACCCTGTGGCGGCAGAAAAACGGCATGACCTTCACCGTGAACCAGAACCTGCCGGACGGCTGGGGCGGGTTTTATCTGAGCGGTCGCGTCTCCGACTACTGGAACCGCTCCGGGACCGAGAAGCAGTATCAGGTCAGCTACAACAACTCATTTGGTCGTCTCTCCTGGTCGGCGAGCGCGCAGCGCGTTTACACGCCAGACAGCTCCGGTCATCGCCGCGACGATCGTATTTCACTTAACTTCAGCTACCCGCTGTGGTTTGGCGATAACCGCACCGCCAACCTGACGTCGAACACCTCGTTCAACAACTCGCGCTTTGCCAGCTCGCAGATTGGTATCAACGGTTCGCTGGACAGTGAAAACAACCTTAACTACGGCGTGTCGACCACCACGGCCACCGGCGGCCAGCACGACGTGGCGCTCAACGGCAGCTACCGTACGCCATGGACTACGCTCAACGGCAGCTACAGCCAGGGCGAAGGCTATCGCCAGAGCGGCCTGGGCGCCAGCGGGACGATGATCGCCCATAGCGGCGGCGTGGTGCTCTCGCCGGAAAGCGGCTCGACGATGGCGCTGATTGAAGCCAAAGACGCTGCCGGCGCCATGCTCCCGGGGTCGCCGGGCACCCGTGTGGACAGCAATGGTTACGCCATCTTGCCGTATCTGCGCCCGTACCGGATTAACGCCGTCGAGATCGACCCGAAAGGTAGCCTTGACGATGTCGCCTTCGATCGCACCGTGGCGCAGGTTGTGCCGTGGGAAGGCAGCGTGGTTAAGGTGGCGTTCGGCACCACGGTGCAGAACAACCTCACGCTGCAGGTGCGCCAGGCGAACCATGAGCCGCTGCCGTTTGCGGCGAGTATTTTCTCTCCTGATGGTAAGGAGATCGGCGTTGTCGGCCAGGGCAGCATGATGTTTATCAGCGATGCGAATGCCAAACGCGCGATTGTGAAGTGGAGCGGCGGGCAGTGTTCGGTGGATCTGGGACCGCAAACAACAAAGGATAGCGTATGTCGCTGAGGAAATTACTAACGCTTTTTATCGTCTTAATGGCGCTGGGAACCACCTCGTCCTGGGCCGTCTGTACGCGCCTTTCTTCGCCAACGGTGATGCTGGACATGGTGGTGGGCAGGGTGGTGGTGCCTCCGGATCTGCCGGTGGGGTCGGTGATCCTCACCCGCGACTGGACGATGAGCGCCCCCGGCGGCGCGAGCTATCGCTGTACCTCCGGCACCAACCGCTTCGCGGCGAAGATTGTTGCGCCAGGGGCCACTGATCTCGGGAATAAAATCTATTCCACCAACGTGCCGGGTATCGGCATGCGTTTCAGCCGCGGCGGCGCGACGGTCAATATCGTCTATCCCGACGTCTTTTCGTCTCGGGTATCGGGTACCACCAACTATTCGCTGGAGGGATCGCGCTTTACCCTGGAGATAATCAAAACCGCGGCAACCACCGGCAGCGGCACCCTGGCAACAGGGAAATACACCTCCTATGACTGGGAGAGCGGCGGCAACCCGATCCTCGAAACCTATCTGAGCGCCAATGCCATCACCGTGGTCTCGCCCTCCTGTACGGTGATGAGCGGGAAGAATATGAATGTCGATGTGGGCTCCATCCGGCGCAGTGACCTGAAAGGGGTGGGCACTACCGCGGGCGGGAAAGATTTTAATATCGATCTGCAGTGCAGCGGCGGCCTGAGCGAAACCGGGTATGCCAACATCAGCACCTCGTTTTCCGGAACGTTGGCTACCAGCACGACGGCGACTATGGGCGCGTTGCTCAATGAAAAGGCCGGTAGCGGTATGGCAAAAGGCGTCGGTATTCAGGTACTGAAGGATGGATCGCCGCTGCAGTTTAATAAGAAATACACCGTTGGCCGCTTGAATAATCAGGAGATCCGCTACATCACCATACCGCTGCACGCGCGCTTTTATCAGTATGGCCCGACGACCAGCACCGGCGAGGTGGAGTCGCATATGATCTTTAACCTGACGTACGATTAATACGGGAGGGGGAATGAAGGGATTGCCGAAACACACTATCGCGTGGCTGATATTCTGCGGCAGCCTCGCCGCCCCCTCGGCGTGGGGTTTCGAGACCAATTATGACCGCGGACGGGTCGAATTTGCCGGGCGGGTGACGGATATTTCCTGCAGCGTCGCGCTGAATGGCGGTCAGCATGCCGGCAATGGCAACGTCTGGCTGGCGCCGGTCAGCCTGGCGGAAGTGCACGATCGCGGGGCCGGGGCGTTTATGAAGCCGCAGCCATTTACCCTGGCGCTGTCAAACTGTCAGTTGCGCCATGACGGTGGGGCCGCCTCGCAGGACGAAGTGCGACGGGTCAGCGTTCGCTGGATTGACGGTTTTTTACTGACGGCGGTCGGGAATGAGAATGCGGGCTATCTGGCCAATACCTTGCCAGATGGGGCGCAGAATATTTATCTGGCGCTGTCGACCAATGATAATAATACGCTGGATAAAAGTAATAAAATTGTCCCGGCGGACCCGCAGCAAAATCAGGTGCATTTGCAGGAAAACGCGGTCAGCGGTGGGCTGTTCATCTATTACGTGGGCTACGTTTCGCCAACGCCAAAAAGCGCCACCAGTGGGCCGATTACCAGTTGGGCAACGTGGGAATTAGTTTATAATTAAGCAATGCAAAAAAGCCGGAGAATCCCCGGCTTTTTTTATCGGGTAATATCGTCAGCAACCAGTTGTTCAATACTGACTTCCTGCCAGTAATGGCCCTGAATGGCAAACCACTCCATTCCCTGCAACCATTTTTTATGGTCTTCGCTTTCCACCCCCTCAATAATCACGTTGTGATGATTGCGGGATAAAAAGGTCACCAGGGCATCCATTAACTGGCGGCCTGACTCTTTGCGCATCAGATGCCAGAAAAAATCTTTATCAATTTTGACATAGTCAAAATGATACCCTCTGATGGCGTTAATCCCCGCATAGCCTGAGCCGAAGTCATCGAGCCACAGCGAGGTATCTTGCGGGTTTTGCCAGGCGGCCAGGGAATTATTGAGAAGATTCTCGGCGTTTTCGGTCACTTCGAAATGGACGCAGGTGAGTGCGGCAATTTTATCTTTTATTTCCTTCTGACGCAGCAGATTCAGGATATGGTCGTCGACGTTAATGGTGGCGGAAATGTTGTTGTGTAAAAACCATTCTTTATGTTTTTCAATCAATGCCAGTTGCTCGAGAAAAATACGCTCACGAACCGCCGCGGTAGCATGACGAAAAAAATACTCAGGAGAGACGGTAAGATTATCGAAGCGGCTCAGGCATTCAACCGCGACTAAGGTACCTTGTGGGGAAAACATTTTCTGAAAGACGTAGCGTACAGCGATATCATTACGAGATAAAATGTTGTCTTCGGTTATTTTAGTGTTCATTATCCCTCATCACGAGGTTAGTCAGACAATAGGCAGAGGATACACTAATTATAGGCTACCTGATGGTTAATGGGAATGGCAGGAAATGTAAATCAACAGCGAATAAGTACGCTTTATCCGCTATTGATTTACTGGAGCATAATTTAACATTGATGGAGTGCGGCAATACGCTGGTTCATGGCGCGGGAATTATCAATGCCCAGCTTTTGCATGATATGGATACGATGGCTGTGAACCGTTTTATGGGCAATGCCGAGCAGGGCGGCAATACGCTTGTTATTATTGTTGGCAATCAGCAGTTCGAGGATCTGGCACTCCCGTGGCGACAGCTGTTTGCGCAACCTTCGCGGTGGCAGTTCGCTGGCGCCCTCTGCGCGCTTGACGATAGAGGAAAAAAGAGATAATGGAGATTTTTCGCTAATAATCATGGCATTATCAATAGTTATCAACTCTCTGCACAGGGCGACAATGTCGCTTTTCACCACCAGTACCGGCTGTTGGCAGCGCTGCAGAGAAAGGCGAAGCGCGTTCAGCAGGTCGACGATTCTGATGGCAGAAATATCCTTATTAATTAAATTGAAAATAACCGTCTGAGCCAGTGGTAGATGTTTCTCATGGATAACGTCGCCATAACCAAGACGGGTGATATTTTCATGGCTATCAATAAGGTAGTGATAGATTGAGTGACCAATGAGATTATCATTGGTGTACAGCAATATACTGTCCAAGGGTATCAGATTCTCTTTTTGCGCTTGGCTTCTAAGATCAGGTCCAGCAGTATCTTCTCTATTCTGCGCTGGTCATCGAGATGGCGGAACTTAAACTGGCAGGATATCTGATAGTAGCTTTCACTCTCTTCATTGGCGTCATCAAGGGTGATAACAATGACATTCTTTACCACCAGGTCAATGGTGATCTCACCATATTCCGCGAGCATCAGTACAGCATTTTTCAGTAAGGCGTTATGGCTGAGAAATTTCAGGTTCGGCGTCCTGGTCATCAATGCGCAACCGCCATCTGAAATGTCTTTGATGTCGAAAAGATAGTTTTCGCCATTTTTATGGCGACCGCGGCAATAAAAATCATGTTCGTGGCGTAAACGAAAACGGGGATCGCGGCGGCGCTGTACGACCTGCAGACATTCAGGCAAAGAAAAGGCGTAGCGGATACCTTTATCCACACCGCTATTGTCATGTTTTGTCAGGGGTGCATTAAACTCTATTTTCCCTGAATCACTATGCAGGAGAAAGCGAATTTTATGCCCCGGCGGGATTTTGCGGTGAGTCTGAATATGGAACTCGGCAAAATCCACACGTGTCAGTTGGGTTACGATACTCGTGTTGTTAAAAAATATTTCAATTTCAGTACGTTTGCGCAACTCCTCTCTGAAAATAGCAATAATTTCATACTTACTGGTCTTTATCGTTCCCTCTGTCATGTGCTTCCCTTGTAAATAGTTGTCGTGAGGCGTTTGATTTTTCTTATAGCAATAGCAACATTCTGATTGGGTTAATCAGATGTTTTTATGAGCGTTTGATGTTATTGGCTATCTTTGCAGCCAGATTGATATGTATAAACTTGGAATTTGATATTGTGTTTCCTGTAATCAAGAGTTTCAAATTTTGGTCATGACAAAAACGACAACGGCCTCCATGCTGGAGACCGGTCGAAGGATAAAAACAGTAGTTTGATTAACGGGGATAATGAGAAAACGATCGTCGATCACACCCCATTTGTAAGATCTATAGTGCCAGCAGTGTTGAGGTTTTTCCAGGCAAATATTAAGGATAGCTGTCGTTCCCCCCATTTCTCCCCACGGGTCAGGGGCGTGCGCGGGTGGCGATATTATCGAGGATGCGCAGGGCGTCGCCCGGCAGGGCCAGCTGCGCGGCGGCAATATTTTCCGCCAGATGCGTGCGGGAAGACGTGCCGGGGATCAGCAGAATATTCGGCGAACGCTGAAGCAGCCAGGCCAGGGCGACCTGCATCGGCGTCGCCTCAAGCGAGGCCGCGACCTCGTTCAGCTCCTGCGCCTGGAGTGGCGTAAAACCACCCAACGGGAAGAAGGGCACCCACGCGATGTGCTGCGCGGCGAGCGCATCGACCAGCGCGTCGTCGGCGCGATGGGCAATGTTATAGAGGTTTTGCACGCAGACGATGGGCGTCATTTTCTGCGCATCCGCGACCTGTTTTGCCGTCACGTTGCTGAGGCCGATATGGCGGATCAATCCCCGCGCTTTGAGCTCCAGCAGGGTAGTGAGCGGCGCCTCCAGCGAGCCTTCCACCGGGCCGTGAGGGCTGAGCATACTGCGCAGGTTCACCACCTCCAGCACGTCGAGCCCCAGGTTACGCAAATTATCCTCGACGGCCTGGGTCAGTTCGGCAGGCGACATGGCCGGCAGCCAGTTGCCCTTCTCGTCGCGGCGGGCGCTAACCTTGGTGACAATACACAGGTCGTCAGGATAGGGATGGAGCGCTTTGCGGATCAATTGATTGGTCACATGCGGACCGTAAAAATCAGAGGTATCGATATGGTTTACCCCGGCCTCGACGGCAGCCTGCAGGACGCGCACCGCCTCCTCGGGATCTTTCGGCGGGCCGAAGACGCCGGGGCCGGCCAGCTGCATCGCGCCATAACCCAACCGATAAACCTGGCGATCGCCGAGCGTGCCGCGACCGGATAAGGTGACACTGGACATACGAACTCTCCTTACGGTGGCTAAGCCGTAAGTGTAATCCGCTCAGGGGAAAGGGAAGGGCGAGAATGTTGTCAGAATGTGCGGCAGCGGCTCAGGTAAGCCGCTGCCGCCAGAGGCGATTAGCCAAAGAACATCACTGAAACGCAGAGCAGGCCGACCACCAGCGTAATGGCGTTACCCACCGAGCGGTACGGTTTAAGCGCCGGAATAAGCCAGGTGGACAGCGTGGGCATGATAAACAGGATCATGGCGATAAGCGGCCCGCTGATGGCGTAGATCATCGAAATGGCATTCGGGTTGATAAAGCACACCGCAAAGGTGAAGGCGGAGACCAGCAGGATCGACATCGCCCGGTTGAAGGCGCGGCTCTTACGCACGCCGACCAGCCCCAGCGAACTCTTGACGATTTCACTGGCGCCTTCAATCACCCCGAAGTAGGTGCCAAGGAAGGATTTCGACATGGCGACCACGGCAACGATGATGCCGGTTACCGCCAGCCAGCCGGGCGCGCCCGGCACCATCGACAGGGCGGAAAGGATGGTCACCCCCTGATCGCGGGCGCTTTCAATATAGGTCGCCGGGATCGCCAGCAGACAGCTGAAGACGAAAAACAGCACGCTGGCGCAGATGATGGTGTAGGCCACCTTCATGATTTTTTTGCATTTACCCATGGCCAGGTCGCCATGTTTCTCCTGCTGGTCGATAGCAAAAGTAGAAATGATCGGCGTATGGCTAAAAGCGAAAACCATCACGGGAATGGAGATCCAGATCTGATGGAGCGTGTGCGTGCTGAACTGCATCTGGCTGGTGAGGTGCTCAGGATGCCAGTCGCGGATTAAATAGAGGGAGAGAAACAGGAAGCAGGCGATAAGCGGGAAGACCAGAAAGCCCATCACCTTGATGGTGACCTGCCGCCCCATGAGAAAGATCAGGTTGAGGACCAGCACAACGCCCAGGCTCAGCAGCGCGCGCAGCGTGGGGGTCACCGGCGTACGATGCGCCACCTGCTCGGCAAGCGAGTTGGTGATGGCCACGGCATAGATGAGCACCACGACGAAGAAGGCGAGGAAATAGAGGCCGGTGATCAGGTTGCCGATTTTCTTACCATAGTAGTGATTGACTGCGCCGGTGATCCCGGTTCCCGGCGCGATATTGGCCGAGAGAATAAACTGGCTTAGCGCTTTGTGAGGCCAGTAGGTGAGCGGCCAGGCGACCAGCGCGGTGATGAACAGGACAATGGCGCCAGCCGAACCCAGCTGGATCGGTAGAAATAGCGTCCCAGCGCCTACTGCAGTGCCATATAAGGCAAAACTCCATAGAGTTTCTTCTTTAGACCAAATTTTAGACATTATGCGACTTTATCAACCGGTAAACCAAAAAAAAGGAGTGCAATTTACCATATTTATGGTTCGTCTGTTGCGATAGTTTTTGGTGATAAAGTCGCGGCGGATCGTGGAGGATCCGCCCGGGGCACTACCCGCGCGCCGGCTGGCGTGGGCGGCGGCGGCGGATAACGCGCTCGCGCAGGGTGTCCCATGCCCAGTTAAACGCCATGGTGTAGGGCAGGAAGAAGAGCATGAAGCCGATCTCCAGCATAAACGCCTGCAAGAGCGATACGCCCAGCACGATCGCCACCATGGTGACGCCAATGATGATGAATCCGGTCTCAAAGCCCAGCGCGTGCAGCGCACGCACTTTCAGTTGGCGGGGAAAGCGGGAGACCGGCCACAGGCGATCGAACATCGCGTTATAGATGATGTTCCATACCATCGCCAGGGTGGCGAGCAGAATACTCAGCCCGCCCATCTCCACGACCGAGCGCTGCATCAGCCAGGCGGCGGTAGGGGCGAGGATCAGCGTCGCCAGTCCTTCGAAGGTGATGGCGTGGATAACGCGTTCCGTAAGCGTCTTGCGCTGATGAGGGATCTGTTGCATGGCGAGCGACCTCCAGTTTTAGCCTGAACAGGAAATTACCCGGCATTTTATGGAAAAATATGATAAAAAAAAGATAGAAACCATCGATAAAGTAGATAGATTATGCGTTATTCCCCGGAAGCGTTAACCGCCTTTGTGGAGGCGGTTGACTGCGGATCGTTTTCCGCTGCCGCCCGTCGCCTGCGTAAAAGCCAGTCGACGATCAGTACCGCTATCGCCAACCTGGAGGCCGATCTCGGCGTGACCCTCTTTGACAGGGCAACGCGGCAGCCGACGCTGACGCCGCAGGGGGAGCAGGTGCTGAGCTATGTCAAAGCGATCCTCGCCGCCAGCGAGCGGTTGGATGAGCTGGCGGTGTCGCTCGCCGGTGAGACGGAACCGCGGCTGACCTTCGTGCTCTCGGACACCCTGCACCCGGACGTGCTGGAAGATCTGCTGGTGCAGTTTGACCGCCGCTTTCCCCATACCGAGTTTGAGTGTTTGATTGGCGAAGACGAGGATGTGATCGATCTCCTGCAAAAAGCCCGCGCCCAGGTGGGGCTGATTGAGGCCAGAGATCGCTACCCGACCGACATCGGCAGCACCCGCCTGCCGCTGCAGACGGCGATGGGCATTTACGTGGCGCCTGACCATCCGCTGGCGGCGCAGGGCAAGGTCGTCTGGGATGAGCTGCGCAGCTGGCGTGAGCTGCGGTTGAGCACCTTTCTGGCCAGAGCCACCGAACCTGCCGCAGGTCAGGTCTGGTCGGCGCCAAACTACCTGCTGCTGCTCAGCATGGCAGTGCAGGGATTCGGCTGGTGCATTCTGCCCTGTGCGCTGGTGGCGGAGTTTGCGCCGCAGGGCGGGCTGGTGGCGCTTGATATTCCCGGCTGGCCGCGGGCGATTTCGGTCGATCTGCTGTGGAATAAGAAAGCGCCGCCGGGGGCGGCCGGCAGCTGGCTGCGTGAGCATCTGCAGCGGCGTGAACGTTAATAAAAAGCGGTTTCTTTGTGATTGGCTTCACTTTTTTTAAACAATTACAAAGTTTTTTGATAACAATTATCTAGTATATCGCTGTTTCTTTGCGCAAAAGCACGGGCAGGGGTAGAGGATGAAGGATGTCGTGATCGTCGGGGCGCTGCGAACGCCGATTGGCTGCTTTCAGGGCGCCTTATCGCGCCATTCAGCCGTCGAGCTGGGGAGCGTGGTATTGAAAGCGCTGGTTGAGCAGACAGGGATCGATCCGCAGAGTGTGGATGAGGTGATCCTCGGCCAGGTGCTGACCGCCGGTACCGGGCAAAACCCCGCGCGCCAGTCCGCAATTCGCGGCGGGCTGCCTAACACTGTATCGGCCATTACCATAAACGACGTCTGCGGCTCCGGCCTGAAGGCTTTGCACCTCGCCACCCAGGCGATTCAGTGCGGGGAAGCGGATGTGGTGATCGCCGGCGGCCAGGAGAATATGAGCCGCGCTCCGCATGTACTCACCGACAGCCGCACCGGCGCCCAGTTGGGCAACAGCCAGCTGATTGACAGCCTGGTGCATGACGGCCTGTGGGATGCCTTCAACGATTATCATATGGGCGTTACGGCGGAAAACCTCGCCCGGGAATACGGCATCAGCCGCGAGTTGCAGGACGCCTGGGCGCTCAGCTCACAGCATAAGGCGCGCAAGGCGATTGATTCCGGCCGCTTTCGCGACGAGATTGTCCCGGTTATTACCGAGCATAACGGCGCGGCGCGCACCGTGGATACCGATGAACAACCGCGGGTGGATGCCAGCGCGGAAGGATTGGCCAGCCTGCAGCCCACCTTCGACCGCCTCGGGTCGGTGACCGCCGGCAACGCCTCCAGCATCAACGACGGCGCGGCGGCGGTGATGATGATGAGTGAAGCCAAAGCTCTTGAACTGGGGCTGCCGATCCTCGCCCGGATCCGCGCCTTCGCCAGCGTCGGGGTCGATCCGGCGCTGATGGGCATTGCCCCGGTGCACGCCACCCGTCGCTGTCTGGAGCGGGCCGGCTGGCGGCTGGACGACGTCGATCTGATCGAAGCCAATGAGGCCTTTGCCGCTCAGGCGATCTCGGTTGGCCGGGTACTGGAGTGGGATGAACGGCGGGTCAACGTCAACGGCGGCGCTATCGCCCTCGGTCACCCCATCGGCGCCTCCGGCTGCCGGATCCTGGTATCGCTGGTGCATGAAATGATCAAGCGTGATGCCCGTAAAGGGCTGGCGACGCTGTGCATCGGCGGCGGTCAGGGCGTGGCGCTGGCGGTAGAGCGCGCCTGACGCTCTGTCTCGATCTACATGGCCTCCTGCGGGAGGCCTTTTTTATGCGCCGCGCTTTGCCGAACCCTGCTTTTTCTCGCGTATTTCACTTCCCCCCTGGCGAATTTATTGAGCTCCGTCACGTCTTGTTGTGCCACATTTTTTGAAACAAATAACTACGATCCTGGTCACTAAAACTAAGGTGCTTAAAAAATAAAATAACGTTTCATAAAAACGAAATGACATTTTATTTATTATAAGGGGTACCCTATGTTAAAACGATCTCTGGTTCTGGCCGCCCTCTGTGGTATGTCTTTTGCGGCGACTGCGGTAACGATAGATTTACGTCATGAATTTATAGATGGCGGCAAGAGCGATAAAAGTAATGCCGACCGCGTCTCCGTTTCCCACCGTTTTGCCAACGGGCTAGGCTTTACCGTCGAGGCCAAATGGCGCTCGGGTGGCGACAACGGTTCGCAGCCCTATTCAGACGTGGTGGGTAATGGACATGAAGACACCATCAGCTGGCGCTGGAAAGCAACGTCGAACTTTTTCCTCACCCCCGGGTTTACCATTGAGAGCAACGACAGCCGCTCCATCTACAAGCCGCACCTCCACGTGCAATACAGCTTCGACAACGGCTTCTATGTCGCCGCTCGCTATCGCTATGAATACACCCGTTATCCGAACAACGCCGGTAAAGATGATGACAAAGTTAACCGCGGCGACGCGTGGGCCGGGTTTGCGCTTGGTGACTGGCGTACAGAGCTGAACTATGTCTATGCCCGCAGTTCCGAAGGGGTCAGCCGCAACGACAACAAACCCTACTCGCAGGAATATAACGTGAAGGTGGCTTATAAGCTGGATAACAACTGGTCACCGTATGGTGAAATTGGCAACGTCGGGGTGAACGACCGCAGCGATCGTCAGACCCGCTTCCGCGTTGGGGTGGCCTACTCGTTCTGACAGACCATTCAGCCCTCATCGTTTGTTTTCCCCGGCGCCGTCAGCCGGGGTTTTTTATGGGGGAAAGAGAAGGGACAAAAAAAGCCCTCCACGAAGGAGGGCAAGGCCAGTGACAGAAAGACGTGTGGCGTGGATCAGGCGCTTAGCATTGGCGGATGCTCGGGTAATTTCGCGATATAGATGGCCGGTTTACCGTCTTTATCGGAGCTGAACAGAATGGCGCTGTCGTCCGGGGTAAACGAGGGGTGTGGGTGAGTCACCTGACGGCTGTTGGCCACCGTCGCCCACGAGGTATCATGACGTGCGACGCGGAAGTAGCGTTTTTGCGCCACGTTAAAGACATACAGATAAGGATCGTTATCAATGGAGTAGCCGCCGGTATCTTTGACATCCACCGGGGTCCCTGAGCCATCGCCCACCAGCAGCGTGCCGTCGAAATTGCTCATCAGATGCGAGCAGGCCGGCATCGTCATCAGGGCCTCGTTGACGCCGCTTTCGGGATCAAAGCGATAGATAGTCCGCCCCTGCTGACCTTTCAGATAGGAGACGTAGATCAGCGCCGAACCGTCCGGTACCCAGAATTCATGGGTGCAGCTTTCGCCCGGGGCATGCGTTTTCACTTTGCGGACGTGGCTGCCATCTTCATTGACCAGCCACATGCGGGCGTCCACCAGATCGTGCGGCCCTTCATGGCAGAAGGCGACGGTGTGGTCGTCGAAGGGACGATAGATTGGGTGTCCCAGCCAGATTTTTTCCTCATGGATCACCTGGCTCTCACCGCTGTGCAGATCGACGCGCAGCAGGCGGCAGTGTGGTCCTTTGTGAAAGAAGTCATGAAAAATCTGCCAGTCGTTGAGCGGCGTCCAGTCGCTTTTCGCAATCTCAATGCCCACCAGTTTGCTGCAATCGCTGTTTGCCACCCAGGTGCCGTAGCCGACCCAGTCATCGCTGACGCGATAAACTTCGCGCTCAACGAGGGTGGTCAGATTCACCTCCAGCAGGGTGCGGTCATTTTTCACGTAATAAAGCGACTTATCGTCCGGGGAGAGGAAGCCGCCGAAGGTGTTATCCCCGGCGCCTTCCGTCAGCTGGATGGCCTCGGCGCTGGCGATATTCAGCAGATAGTAGTTCCAGTGGCCGTCAAACTCGCCGGCGAACAGTAAATGGCTGCCATCGTTAAAAAAACACTTCTGATAGAAGTAGTTGCGATGACAGGTGACCTCCGGAGGGGTTAAGCGGGTAACTTCCGCTCCGGTATCCGGATCGTGGCTGACCTGATAATTCAGTTTGACCCGCATGCCTTTAGCCATGTAGTGCTCCTTTCTTTCCTGCGATGCCGCTGGACCAGAGGCGTGTCGCTGTGTGATGTGTTTTAAAAGATGAGTGTTAATTTATCAAAACGTCGTTTCATTATTTGTGATGCCTCACGCAGTTCAGCGTAATTCCCGCATTTTCAGCGGCCTGCTGGCCTCTCTTTGTTCGCCTCTCCAGACAACCGGTTGAATCATCGTCCTTTTAACACCTCTCCCGCCCGGCGCGTGCCGCCGGGTGCCTTCGCTTTTTCTTTTTTTGTAATCGCCATCATAAAAAATGAAACATCGTTTTAAATATTATTGAAAATGACAGGGGGCAGGGCTAAGATGGCACTCATCAGCAAAAACGGAACTCTGTTTTATTTTCATTATGGTGGGCTATGCCCGAGAGTTCACCCCACGCTCAGCTCCGCCATCGGCGTGGGCAGGGCCGAGAGAACCTTGCCTGCACGCAGCAGGCTCTGAACGATTAAGGAACACATTATGATTCTTGATGCATTCTCCCTGCAGGGAAAAGTAGCCGTCGTGAGCGGATGCGATACCGGTTTAGGTCAGGGAATGGCCCTCGGGCTGGCGGAAGCAGGTTGCGATATTGTTGGTATCAATATCGTCGAGCCCGTGGAAACCATCGAACGGGTGACGGCGCTGGGACGCCGCTTTCTCAGCCTGACCGCCGACCTGCGCCAGATCGACGGTATCCCCCAGCTGCTGGAGCGTGCGGTGGCGGAGTTCGGCCATATTGATATTCTGGTCAATAACGCCGGGCTGATCCGCCGCGAGGACGCGCTGGCGTTCAGCGAAAAGGACTGGGACGACGTCATGAACCTGAACATCAAGAGCGTATTTTTTATGTCCCAGGCGGCGGCGAAGCACTTTATCGCCCAGGGCAGCGGCGGGAAGATCATTAACATCGCCTCCATGCTGTCTTTCCAGGGCGGGATCCGCGTGCCATCGTATACGGCGTCCAAAAGCGCGGTGATGGGCGTGACCCGCCTGCTGGCGAACGAATGGGCTAAACACAATATCAACGTCAACGCCATCGCCCCGGGGTATATGGCGACCAATAACACCCAGCAGCTGCGCGCTGACGAACAGCGTAGCAGCGAAATTCTCGACCGCATTCCCGCCGGACGCTGGGGCCTGCCGGCCGATCTGATGGGGCCGGTGGTATTCCTCGCCTCCTCAGCCTCCGATTACATCAATGGTTATACGGTGGCGGTGGACGGCGGCTGGCTGGCGCGCTAACCCCCTCCGCGAGGCCGGGGCGGTGAGTATCGCACCGGCCGAGTGAGCAATTATTGTCCATATCAATAAGTGATAATCGTCCATATTCTATATCGCCTGATTAATGTTACTGCCCTGTATGGACAGGGTTATTCACTATGACAAACGCATTTTTTGTTCCTTAGAAAGTTTAATGTCCATCACAAAACCTCTCCTGCCAGCAAAATAGTCCATATCTTTGGCTTATCCAGCCTGACAAACTCCTCCGCCAGTCACGTACTTTCGTCCTATGTCTTTCTCTGTGTGGCAGGAATAAAAATGACTTCAATCAGTAACGACTCTGCATTAACGCCGCGGACACAACGTGACACCCGGCGGATGAACTGGTTTGTTTCTATCGCTGCGGCGGTAGCGGGGTTGCTCTTTGGCCTGGATATCGGCGTGATATCCGGGGCGCTGCCCTTTATTACCGACCACTTCACCTTATCCAGCCAGCTTCAGGAGTGGGTGGTCAGCAGTATGATGTTGGGGGCGGCGATCGGTGCGCTGTTTAACGGCTGGCTGTCGTTCCGCC
The DNA here is from genome assembly GCF_014192815.1 of Klebsiella sp. RC2. NCBI lineage: Bacteria > Pseudomonadati > Pseudomonadota > Gammaproteobacteria > Enterobacterales > Enterobacteriaceae > Klebsiella > Klebsiella sp. RC2. The sequence continues at coordinate 95,702 of NZ_JACHYL010000005.1, forward strand.
TCGGCCGTAAATACAGCCTGATGGCGGGGGCTGTGCTCTTTGTTGCCGGCTCTATCGGCTCCGCTTTTGCCGCCAGCGTGGAGGTGCTGCTGATAGCCCGCGTGGTGTTGGGGGTGGCCGTCGGGATCGCTTCCTATACCGCGCCGTTGTACCTCTCCGAGATGGCCAGTGAGAACGTGCGCGGGAAAATGATCAGTATGTACCAGCTGATGGTGACCCTCGGCATTGTGCTGGCGTTTCTTTCCGATACCGCCTTTAGCTACAGCGGTAACTGGCGCGCCATGTTAGGCGTGCTGGCGCTGCCGGCGGTGATCCTGATTATTCTGGTCGTCTTTTTGCCGAACAGCCCGCGCTGGCTGGCGGAGAAAGGACGCCATATCGAAGCGGAAGAGGTGCTGCGGATGCTGCGCGATACCTCGGAAAAGGCGCGCGACGAGCTTAACGAGATCCGTGAGAGCCTGAAGCTGAAGCAGGGCGGTTGGGCGTTGTTTAAGGTCAATCGTAACGTGCGCCGGGCGGTGTTCCTTGGCATGCTGCTGCAGGCGATGCAGCAGTTCACCGGCATGAACATCATCATGTACTACGCGCCGCGTATCTTTAAAATGGCGGGCTTTACCACTACCGAACAGCAGATGATCGCCACTCTGGTGGTGGGCCTGACCTTTATGTTTGCCACCTTTATTGCGGTGTTCACGGTGGATAAAGCGGGTCGTAAGCCGGCGCTAAAAATCGGCTTTAGCGTGATGGCGCTGGGCACCCTGGTGCTGGGTTACTGCCTGATGCAGTTCGACAATGGCACCGCCTCCAGCGGTCTCTCCTGGCTTTCCGTCGGCATGACCATGATGTGTATTGCCGGGTATGCGATGAGCGCGGCGCCGGTGGTGTGGATCCTCTGCTCCGAGATCCAGCCGCTGAAATGCCGCGATTTCGGTATCACCTGCTCGACCACCACCAACTGGGTGTCGAACATGATCATCGGCGCCACCTTCCTGACGCTGCTTGACGCGATTGGCGCCGCCGGTACCTTCTGGCTCTACACGGTGCTCAACGTGGCCTTTATCGGCGTCACCTTCTGGCTGATCCCGGAAACCAAGAATGTCACCCTCGAGCACATTGAGCGCAACCTGATGGCGGGCGAGAAGCTGCGCAACATCGGTAACCGTTAATGTGAGGCGCGCGGCAACCACGGGCTGGCGACTTTGCGCGTCTCCCGATGGTTGTCGCCGTGAATGATATGCAGGGCGCTCAGGCGCCCGATGTCGTAGTGCGGCAGCTGCACCGTGGAGAGCGGCGGCAGAAACAGATCGCCAATGCCCACCATATTGTCGTATCCCACCACCGCCACGTCCTGGGGAATGCGTAACCCCTGACCCAGCAGCGTCTGATAGACCATAAACGCGATGCGATCGTTGCCGCAGATCACCGAGTCAAAGCCAGGTTTACCCTCGCGGATATGCGCCAGCACCACCGCCGGGATATCGTGGTAATGCTCATCGCCCTGGCCCATATACGAATGGATCAGATGGTCCGGTTCGATACCCGCCTCCCGGCAGGCGCGCTCCAGCCCCTGGCGGCGGCGGATCGTCGCCAGCTGGCTGGCGGGTAAGTGCAGGCACAGCGGATGACGATAGCCAGCGGCAAGGAGGGCTTTCACCGCGTCGTACTGGCCCTGTTCATCGTCCGGGATATAGCTGGCCACCGGCTGGCTGAGGCTTTCGCAGTTGGCCAGCACGCAGGGCAGAGTCAGCAGTTTGTCCGGCAGCGGCACCTGGCGCAGCCCCATGGTGGTAAAGATAATGCCGTCCGGACGGTGGGAGAGGAGCAGGTCGACCACCGCTTCCGGACTATCGTCCGAAAACATGTTGACCACAAAGCTGTTCCAGCCGTGGGCGCGGGCGGTCTCTTCGATCGAGAGGGTGATCTCCACCGAAAAGGGCGTGGTGACGGTATCCAGCGCCAGCACGCCGATGGTGCTGGGGGTGGCGCGCGCCCCGCGGATCTTCTTCGCCGACAGGTCGGGGACGTAGTTGGTCTCGGCGATGGCGGCCTGCACGCGGGCCAGGGTCTCCGGCTTGAGCCGCTCAGGGGTGTTCAGCGCCCGCGAGACGGTCATCAGAGATACATTCGCCAGTTTTGCTACATCTTTCAGGGACGCCATTTTTTCCTCCGCCGTGGCTGCAGAGTACAGGCTATACAACTAAGTCGCTGATGTAAAAGAGTGAAACGATTTTCTGCTATCGCCGTCCTGAACGCTGCCGCGGTTAATATTTGATCGCGATCGCATCTTCATTATGTTAACGTTAACTTTTGTGATTAACATCATGTATCGCAGCGAATCCCCCTGCGTTTTGTTTTTTGTTAACGTTACCATAACTGCATTCCTCTAACACGAGAATGTCATGATGAAAGCGCATCACTCACACAGCTACCCGTTGCTCAGTGCCTTACTGTTTTTCTTTTTCGTGACCTGGTCGTCATCCGGCTCCTTGCTCTCTATCTGGCTTCACCAGGAGGTTGGGTTAAAGGCTGGCGATACCGGTATTATCTATGCCGTACTGTCGGTTTCCGCGCTGTTTGCGCAAGTTTGCTATGGCTTCATTCAGGACAAACTGGGGCTGCGCAAACATCTGCTCTGGTATATCACCGCGCTGCTGATCCTCTCCGGTCCGGCGTATCTGCTGTTCGGCCACCTGCTGAAGATTAACGTCCTGTTGGGCAGCATCTTCGGCGGGATCTACATCGGCCTGACCTTTAACGGCGGCATTGGCGTGCTGGAATCCTACACCGAGCGCGTGGCGCGTCAGAGCCAGTTTGAATTCGGCAGGGCACGGATGTGGGGCTCGCTCGGCTGGGCGGTGGCCACCTTCTTCGCCGGCCTGCTGTTTAACATCAATCCGCAGCTTAACTTCCTCGTCGCCAGTTGCTCAGGGCTGGTGTTCTTTATCCTGCTGGCACGGCTGCGGGTCTCCTCGGCGCCGCATGCGATGCAGGAGGCGGTATCGGGCGGTAAGGTGACGCTGGAAGATGCACTGCGCCTGCTGACGCTGCCGCGGTTCTGGGCGCTGGTCTTTTTCGTCATCGGCACCTGCATCTACGGCGTCTACGACCAGCAGTTCCCGGTCTATTTCTCATCGCAGTTCGCGACCCTGCAGGAAGGCAATGAGATGTATGGTTATCTCAACTCCTTCCAGGTGTTCCTCGAGGCGGCCGGCATGTTCTGCGCGCCGTGGCTGGTGAACCGTATCGGCGCCAAGAACGGTCTGATTTTCGCCGGCATGGTGATGGCGATGCGCATGGTGGCCTCTGGCCTGGTGGAGGGGCCGCTGCTGATCTCCATTACCAAACTGCTGCACGCGGTGGAGCTGCCGATACTGCTGGTGGCTATCTTTAAGTACAACAGCATCAACTTTGATAAACGCCTCTCCTCCACCCTCTATCTGGTGGGTTTCGCCTGCACCAGCTCGATCATTGCCAGCGTCTTGTCGCCGCTGGCGGGCTACAGCTATGAAAAATATGGCTTCGCCCAGTCCTATCTGATCATGGGCCTGCTGGTGTTCTGCACCACCTTTATCTCCATCTTCTTGTTGCGCTCCGGTAAATCCTCGGCCGATCCGCTGGTGTCGCAACCTACCGCTATCTGAATCAAAAAGAGTGAAAATGATGACTTACACAATCTCCCGGGCTGAACAGGTACTGCAGACACAACGCCAGGCGCTCAATCTGCGCTGGTATCCACACTATCACCTGGCGGCCCGCGCCGGGTGGATCAACGACCCTAACGGTCTGGTGTGGTTCGACGGCTGGTACCATGCCTTTTATCAGCATCACCCGTATTCCACCCAGTGGGGGCCGATGCACTGGGGGCACGCGCGCAGTAAGGATCTGGTGCACTGGGAGCACCTGCCGGTGGCGCTGGCGCCGGAGGGGCCGGAAGATAAAGACGGCTGCTTCTCCGGTTCGGCGGTGGTCGATGGTGATACCCTGGCGCTGATTTATACCGGGCATAAGTTCCACGGCGATCCTGGCGACGAAGCCAATCTGTATCAGGTGCAGTGTCTGGCCACCAGCCGCGACGGGATCCACTTTGAGCGCCAGGGGATGGTGGTCGACACCCCTCCAGGCATGCACCACTTCCGCGATCCGAAGGTCTGGCGGGAAGGGGATAGCTGGTACATGATCGTCGGCGCGCGCGAAGGCGATACCGGCCAGGTGCGGCTGTACCGTTCAACCGATCTGCGCCAGTGGCAGGATGCGGGCGTGCTGGATGAAGCGGAAAGCACCATGGGCTACATGTGGGAGTGCCCGGACTTCTTCACTCTCAACGGTAAGCGCGTCCTGATGTTTTCCCCACAGGGGATGCAGGCCGAAGGGTTCAGCAACCGCAATCTGTTCCAGAGCGGCTATCTGATCGGCGAGTGGCAGCCGGGGCAGCGTTTTATTCGCCACGGCGACTTCCGGGAGATGGACCACGGCCACGATTTCTATGCCCCGCAAAGCTTCGCCACCCCCGATGGCCGGCGGATCGTGATTGGCTGGCTGGATATGTGGGAATCGCCGCTGCCGGAGCAGCAGGACGGCTGGGCGGGCATGCTCTCCCTGCCGCGCGAGCTGAGCCTGAGCGCGGATAACCGCCTGCAGATGCGCCCGGCGAAAGAAGTGGAGAGCCTGCGTGGCGCCTGGTTCCCGTGGCCGGTCAGCACCCTGAACAACCAGCAGACGACGATGGTCGACAACTGCGAGGCGATGGAGGTGCACCTGCACTGGGACTGCGCCCGCAGCAGCGCTGAGCAGTATGGTCTGCGCTTTGGCGAGGGCCTGCGCATCTACGTGGATGCCCAACAGCAGCGTCTGGTGGTGGAGCGGTATTATCCGCAGTTTGGCCTGTGCGGGACGCGCAGCGTGCCGTTGACCGCCGGGGCGGATCTCAACCTGCGGATATTTATCGATAGCTCTTCGGTTGAGGTTTTCGTCAATGATGGCGAAGCCTGCCTGAGCAGTCGTATCTATCCGCAGGTCCCTTGCCGTGAATTAGCGTTATTTGCCTGGAGCGGCTCAGCTGCATTAACTGAAGCCGGCGCCTGGCAGCTCGAATAATAATAAGGCTGTTGTCGTTAATAACCCGTCTTTGACGATGGGCGGGTTATTATTGCCTGCATCGTCGTGCGTTACCCATTAATAACAAATTCAGTTCATTCCATAATAAAAGGGTTTACCGATGAATAAAATCTGGGTCGGGTGTTTTCTCACGTCTCTGTATCTGCCATCCGTTATGGCGCAGGCGCCGTTATCGCTGGAGGAGCGACTGGCGCAAATGGAGCAGCGGTTAAAGGCAACGGAGGCGCGCGCCGCCAGCGCAGAGGCGGAAATTAAGACACTGAAAGGCCAGCAGCAGGCCACGACGGTCGCCCGCGCGGCGCCGGCTACGCCGCGCCTGCAGCTAAACGACAATGGCGAATTAAAATTTTATGGCGACGTCGAATTTAACCTCGATGGCGCCAGCCGCACCGGCAGTCTGACGTCGGTCAAAACCAGCGCGAATAAAAGCTGGGCGCCGGGCGATAAAGAACGCTGGGATATTAATGGTCGTATTCTGCTGGGGATTGACGGCAGGCGTAATGGCGCTGACGGGAAATATGCCGGATTCAGCGTGCAGCCGCTGGCGGATATGGATGGCAAAATGAATCTCGACGATGCGGTATTTTTCTTTGGTCAGCAGGATGACTGGAAAATAAAAATAGGCCGCTTTGAAGCCTGGGATATGTTCCCCCTGAATCAGGACACCTTTATTGAATATTCAGGCAATACCGCCAACGATCTCTATTCCGACGGCTATGGCTATATTTACATGATGAAAGAGGGGCGCGGGCGCAGCAGCAGCGGCGGCAACCTTCTGTTCAGCAAAACGGTGGATAACTGGTATTTCGAGGTTAATACCCTGGTGGAGGACGGCAGTTCGCTGTTTGTCGATCAGAACTATCACGGTAACGCGCTGGAAAACCGCAAAAATGTGGTGTACGTGCGGCCGGTGGCGGTGTGGCAGTCCGGCGCCTGGTCGGCGGCCGCGGCGATAGAGAGCAATCTCGTCAACAATGCTTACGGCTATCAGAACCAGAGCGGACGCTGGGTCGACCAGTCAAATCGCACCGGCTACGGGCTGACCATGAGCTGGAACACCCTGAAAAGCGACCCGCAGGATGGGGCGGTGGTCAATCTGAGTACCGCTCTGCTGGACGCGGCGGACGAAACCGACTTCAGCGCCGGAATTAACGCCCTGTGGCATCGCGTGGAGCTGGGCTATATCTACGCGCATAACAAAATCGACCAGTTCAATATGGCCGGGGTGACCAGCGAATGCGATGGCGACTGCGCTATCTTGGCGCCGGGGCGCTATGACATCCATACCCTGCACACCTCCTGGCAGTTGCCGAATATTATGGCGATGCCGAACTTCAATATTTACCTTGGCGCCTATGCTTCGTGGCTCGATTCCACGGCAGCGAAGAGCGGGAATCCCGATGAACGCTACGGCGCTCGGGTGCGTTTTAAATATTTTTTCTGACAGGATACTCAGGCAGACTCTCCCGCGGCGGACGCCGCGGGAGGTTTCCGACGGGCACGTTAGCGCATCGCGCGGCGCAGAATGCGGTCGGTCTGGCGCTGGAAGTCCTCGGCCGCTTCTTCCACCGACTTTTTACCGTAGTCGATGTACTGCAGGGTGGTGCCGAACTGGGCGACGATCTGCGGATCGTCGAAGTACGGGGAGACCGGCAGGGTCGTGGGCAGGGATTGTGCCAGTTTCAGGCCAGACACCGCCGGATCGTCGGCTTTGATGATCCCGTCCTCGGTCAGGTAGTTGACCGCCGCTTTACTCAGCGGTACTCCACGCTCCAGTCCGAGAATATCCACCCCTTCTTTACTGTTCAGCAGGAAGTTAATCACTTTCGCCGCCGCCTGCGGGTTTTTCGTCGATTTGCCAATCGACAACATTTGCGCGGGCTTGAAGAACAGTCCGGCGTCGGTGGCGCCCGGCAGCATCGGGTATTCCCCCAGCACCAGCTTCGCCGGCGGCTTCAGGTTATCGGAATATTTGTTGATGGTGGAGTTCCACATGTAGGTGCCGCCCCATTCACCCTGGATCCACGGCTTCATCTCGTACATGTTGCTCTTGCCGAACGAGGCATAGTAGCGGGTGTCCGGCATCACATGGTTGTCGATAAGCTTCTTATACATACCGAAGAAATCTGCCCACTGCGCTTTGCTGTAGGAGAATTTGCGACCCTTCTCATCGATGGCCGGCTGATTGTATTTTTGCACCATATAAGAGTTGAGCAGCGCCAGCACGTCCTGGTGTTCGAGCACGACCGGGTAGTACTGTTTCCCGAGCTTGCTTTCGAAGGTTTTGCCCGCCGCCATAAGCTCATCCCAGGTTTTCGGGAAGGCGATGCCCGCCTTTTTCCACGCTTCGTCGTTAAAGTAGAAGACGCGGGCGGTGACGGAAATGGGAATACCGTTAAGCTTGCCGTTGACCGTGGTGGACTGCAGCTCTTTGGCATCGAACTGGCTGAGGTCGATCTCGTCTTTCAGGGTATTGAGATCGTAAAAGCCCTCGCCATTTTTCGAAAAGATCGGCAACCAGTTCCAGTTGGTCTGCATCACGTCAGGCTCAGTGCCGCCGGCAATCTGGGTGGTCAGGCGCGAAAGATGGCCGTCCCAGCCGGTGTATTCTGCTTTGACGTTAATGTCGGGATGTTGTTTGTGGAATTCCTCCAGCGCCTTGAGGGTGACCTGATGGCGGCCGTTGCCCCCCCACCAGGACATACGAAGGTCGACATCCTTCGCCATTGACGGTAATGCGGTAAGGCCCAGAGTGGCGGAGATGACGGCGCTTAAAAGCACGTTTTTCATTTTAATACTCCAGTGTTCACAGAGAGAGGTTCTGTTCGGTTTTCGCGTCAAAGATGTGACACTTATTGAGATCAAATTTGAAATACACCTTGCGATGAAGGCCCTTCTCGAGCATGGGTTTCGCTTCATCGGACGGCACGCGGGCGGTCAGCTCATAATCAGCAACCTTCAGATAAACAAAGAATTCATGTCCCATGTTTTCCACACGTACCATTTCACCCGTGCAGGAACCCTCGGCAAAGGGTTCATCGGAGAGAGAGACAAACTCCGGGCGCACGCCAAAGAAAACCTGCTGATTCTTATGGGTCTCAACTTTGCTTTGCAGTAGGTCGTTGAGCGGCAGTCGCTGATCGCCCAGCGTCAGATGCAGGCGACCGTCGTGCTCAACCAGCTGGCTGGGGCGAATATTCATCTCCGGCGCGCCGATGAACCCGGCGACAAACATATTTTTCGGCTGGTGGTAGAGATTGTCTGGCGTATCAACCTGCATAATGTGGCCGAGCTTCATCACGCAGATGCGGTCGCCCATGGTCATCGCTTCCGTCTGATCGTGGGTGACGTAGACGGTGGTCGCCGGTTTGCCGGATTTTTTCAACTGCTTATGCAGATCGGAAATGCGGATCCGCATCGAGGCGCGCAGTTTGGCGTCAAGGTTGGAGAGCGGTTCGTCGAACAGGAAAACGTCCGGTTTTTTGACGATCGCCCGACCCACCGCCACGCGCTGCGCCTGGCCGCCGGAGAGCTGGCGCGGCAGGCGATCGAGCAGTTCTTCCAGTTCGAGAATTTTCGCCGCTTCTTCCACCTGTCTGTCGATTTGCGCCTTCGGCAGCTTGCTCAGCTTCAGGCCGAAGGCGAGGTTTTCGCGCACCGTCATATGCGGATAGAGGGCGTAGTTCTGGAACACCATCGCGATGCCACGTGATTTTGGCGCCAGGTTGTTGACGATTTTGTCCCCAATCCGCACCTCGCCGCCGCTGATGGTTTCCAGACCCGCCAGCATGCGCAGGGTGGTCGATTTGGCGCAGCCGGAGGGGCCGACGATCACCATAAATTCGCCATCGGCAATCTTCAGGTCGATACCATGCACCGCTTTAAACCCGTTGGAGTAAACTTTTTCCAGTTTGTTGAAAATGACTTCAGCCATGATATTTCCCTCTTAACCTTTGATTCCGCTGCTGGTCACGCCCTGCACGAAGTAGCGTTGAGCCAGGAAGAAGACAATGATGGACGGCAGAATGGAGATACTCGCCATTGCCAGAATTTCGTTCCACGGCGCGCCTTCCGTGACGTCGATGGACATTTTTAGCGCCAGCGCGATGGGATACTTATCGACGCTGTAGACGTAGATCAGCGGGCCGATAAAGTCGTTCATCGACCACATGAACTGGAACAGCGCCACCGAGATAATGGCCGGCTTGAGGATCGGCACCACCACGTACCACAGCACCTGGATGGAGTTGCAGCCGTCGATCTGCGCCGCCTCTTCCATATCGCGTGGGACGCCGCGCAGAAACTGGATCAGCATGAAGACAAAGAATCCCTGGGTGGCGAAGGCCAGCGGCAGGTACAGCGGCAGATAGCTGTTCAGCATCCCCATTTCACGGAACATCAGGTACTGCGGGATCAGCAGGACGGTGCTCGGCAGCAGCATGGTGGTGATGAGCGTTGCGAACCAGAACTTCTTCCACGGGATCTCAAAGCGTGCAAAGCCGTACGCCACGATGGTGGAGGAGATGATCGTTAACACCACCTTCGGGATCACATACTTAAAGGTGTTAAGCATATAGTGGCCGAAATGGTATTCGGTGCCGGTTTTCCAGCCATTAATAAACCCGTCCCAGGTCGCGTGGGCAGGCCACAGTCCGAGGGTGGTGAAGATCTCATGGTTCGGCTTGAACGAGGCGGAGAACATCCACGCCAGCGGGTAGAGCATCAGCAGGCCGACGAATATCAACACGACGTAGCGTACCACCCGACTCACCTTTTCCCGACGCAGCGTACGAGCGACCTCACGATCGGCGTTGCTCATTACCGGCGCCATCTGTTGAATATCAGCCATTTTTGCCTCCCTTATCGGCGGAGTAGAAGACCCAGTATTTCGATGATTTAAAGGCTATCGATGCAAAGACCGCGACGACGAGGAACAGCACCCACGCCAGCGCGGCGCCATAGCCCATGTCGAAGTACTTAAAGGCGGTATCGTAGATATAGAGTGAGAACAGGTAGGTGTAATAGGTTGGGCCGCCGCCGGTTATCACGTACGGGCCGGTAAACTCCTGGAACGCCTGAGTGGTCTGCATAATAAAGTTGAAGAAAATGACCGGAGTGATCAGCGGCACGGTGACCTTCATGAACATCTGCCACTTTGAGGCGCCGTCGATCATCGCCGCCTCATACTGCGACTGCGGAACGTTCTGCAGCGCGGCGAGGAAGATGACCATCGCGGAACCAAACTGCCAGACGCGCAGCAGGGTGACCGACATCAGCGCCAGCGAAGGCTCCCCCAGCCAGTTGACGGCATCGATGCCAAAGACGGCGAGGAAGCTATTCAGCAGGCCGTCAATGGCGAACAGGGCGCGCCACAGTACCGCAATAGCCACTGAGCTGCCGAGAATCGACGGAATGTAGTAGGCGGTACGGAAAAAGCCGATGCCGCGCAGTTTGAAATTGAGCACAAAAGCAATGCCGAGGGCGAAAGCCAGTTTTAAGGGAATAGTTAAAAAAACGTAGGCAAAGGTCACGCCCATCGATTTCCAGAACAGGCTGTCCTCGGTCAACATATAGCGATAGTTTTCGATGCCGTTAAATACCGGTGGGCTCATCAAGTCGTACTCAGTAAAACTGAGAAAGAAAGATGAAACAAAGGGAAAAGCGGTAAAGACGATCAGCCCGATGATATAGGGTGATATCCATGCCAATCCCAGCAGCTTGTTTTCATTCATACATACCTACCTGGCTTACGAGTTGTAATACGGATTCGGTGACGCGGCGCTGTCGGCCTTTTCGCCTGACAACGCAAAAATGTCTGAACGCTTCCTCTGATTAACATGTCCTTGTTAATGAATGGGTTATTATTTAAGTGAGCCAGCAAGTGGCGTGCTGTCAGGCTCGCTTTTATGCTGCTCTATTTTTTATAAAACACCGTTTTAATTTCATTTTATTGCGATTTATTTCTGCGTCATGCAGATCAGGATGGAAATGTGATCAAAGTCGAAACGATGTTTCAAAAAGGTGAGGTGGTAAGCATTTTAGGGGGCTGCGGGAGCCTGAAAAGAATGAAGGTTCAGCGTTAACTGAGTGAAAAATATTATTACCAGGATAATGATTGTGACGGCATCTTTTTTAATGCCTGCAGTAACACGTAAACCGGGGGCGGTAAACGCCCCCATCATGGATCAGCGTGAGAGAAAATCTTCGCGGACCGGCGTGAAGGTATCGAGCAGCGTGCCGGGCTGCAGGCAGACGCAGCCGTGCATGATCCCTGGCTGCTTATACAACGTATCGCCGGCACTGACGACGCGCGTCTCCTCGCCGATGGTGAATTCAAACTCACCGGAGAGCACATAGGTGAGCTGTTCGTGGGGATGGTTATGCATCGGGCCGACGGCGCCGGCGGCAAAATTCACCTCCACGGCCATCATTTTTCCGTCGTGGGCCAGAATGCGGCGGGTTACGCCATTGCCGAGGTCTTCAAGGGTGGTGTCTTTATGGAAAATAAACATCGGGCGGTCCTGTTGTTAAAGTGAAACATTGTTTCATTTAACTTATCCCACTCTTCATGAAAAAGAAATACGCGGCCAGAGAAGTGGAAAGTTGATCACAAGTTTGCTTCACTGGCAGAAACGACATAAGGAGCAGAAGATGAAAACCATTGGCCTGTTAGGCGGCATGAGCTGGGAGTCCACGATCCCCTATTATCGGTTGATCAATGAGGGCGTTAAGGCGCGACTGGGCGGCCTGCACTCTGCCAGCCTGGTGCTGCACAGCGTCGATTTTCACGACATCGAAGCCTGCCAGTCCGCCGGCGACTGGGATCGCGCCGGGGAGATCCTTGCTGAAGCCGCGGTTGGGCTGCAGCAGGCGGGGGCCGAAGGCATTGTCCTGTGCACCAACACTATGCATAAAGTCGCGGATGCCATCGCCGCCCGCTGCCAGGTTCCCTTCCTGCATATTGCCGATGCCACCGGGCGGGCGATTGCCGCCAAAGGCCAGCGCCGGGTCGCGCTGCTGGGCACCCGCTATACCATGGAGCAGACCTTTTACCGCGGTCGTCTGCTGGAGCAGTTTGCCATCGAGACGTTGATCCCCGAGGCTGACGATCGGGCGCGGATCAATCAGATCATCTTCGACGAACTCTGTCTCGGCACTTTCAGCGAGGCGTCGCGGGATTATTATCTGCAGGTGATCGCCGCCCTGGCGGAGCAGGGGGCGGAAGGGGTTATTTTCGGCTGTACGGAAATTGGCCTGCTGGTGCCTGCCGAGCTCAGCCCGCTGCCGGTCTTTGACACTGCGGCGATCCACGCAGAAGACGCGGTCAACTTTATGCTCTCTGCAGGACCGACGCCAGCGGCGTGAGGATCTGCGGCAGACTCTGCTGCAGGTGGGCAACAAAGGCGTCGACCAGCGCCGAGCGCGGGCGGTGGAGAGGGCGGATCAGGCTGACGGTAAACGGCACCTCGACGCTGAAGCGGCGCACCACCACGCCGCTATCGGCATAGTCCAGGGCGGTTAACGGATTCACCACCGAGATCCCGGCGCCGGCGCGCACCATGGCGCAGATCGAGGCCGCGCTGTGGGTTTCGACCACCATCCGCCGTTTAACCTGATGCTCAAGGAACAGGGCGTCGAGCAGCTGGCGATAGCTGTCGGTGCGCGACAGGCTGATGTAGTTTTCGCCCTGAAAATCGGCGGGGGTCAGCGTCGCCTGCGCCGCCAGCGGATGGCCGGCGGGCAGCACGCAGACTTCATTCAGCGTCAGCAGCGGGGTGCGTTCGGTGCCCGCGGGGGTATGCAGGGTCTCCGTCAGGCCAAGGTCATGGCGCTGGGCGGAGAGCCACTCCTCCAGCAGCGGCGACTCCTGGGGGACGATCTGCAGGCTGACCTCCGGATAGCGAGAGAGAAACGGCGGCAACAGCAGCGGCAGAAAGGACTGGGAAAACACCGGCAGACAGGCGATCGACAGCTCGCCCTGGCGGAACTCGCGCAGGCTCTCGGCGGCGCTGACGATACGGTCCAGGCCATACCAGGAGCGCTGAACCTCCTCAAACAAACGCAGGCCCTGCACCGTCGGCTGCAGGCGACCGCGGGTCCGCTCAAACAGCTGCAGGCCGAGCACCTTCTCAAAGCGCGCCAGCTCGCGACTGACGGTGGGTTGCGAGGTGTGCAGCATCCGCGCCGCTTCGGTCAGGTTGCCGGTGGTCATCACCGCGTGAAAGATTTCGATATGACGCAAATTGACGGCTGGCATGCGGTCTCCGTGAGGCTCGGCTGGAACCATATCATTTTTGCATAGAGTCGCGATAAAACGATATTTTTTATTCGTCTGTCACTGTGGCGTAATCAGAAAAAACAGCGACCAACACACGCACTGCACCGGAGTTCTTATGCCACACTCGCTTTACGCCACCGATACTGACCTGACCGCGGACAACCTGCTGCGCCTGCCGGCGGAATTTGGCTGCCCGGTCTGGGTCTATGATGCGCAGATTATTCGCCGCCAGATAGCCCAGCTCAGCCAGTTCGACGTGGTGCGTTTTGCGCAAAAAGCCTGCTCTAACATTCATATTCTGCGTCTGATGCGTGAGCAGGGGGTGAAGGTGGACTCGGTGTCGCTGGGGGAGATCGAGCGGGCGCTGGCGGCAGGCTACGATCCGCAGCAGAATCCAGAGGATATCGTCTTCACCGCCGATCTGATCGACGACGCCACCCTCGATCGGGTGAAGGCGTTACAGATCCCGGTGAACGCCGGCTCGATCGACATGCTGAGCCAGCTGGGCGAGGTGTCGCCGGGCCATCGCGTCTGGCTGCGCGTCAACCCGGGCTTTGGCCACGGCCACAGCCAGAAAACCAATACCGGCGGTGAGAATAGCAAGCATGGCATCTGGTACAGCCACCTGCCGGCGGCGCTGGAAGTGATGCGTCGCTATCAGCTGCAGCTGGTCGGGATCCATATGCATATCGGCTCTGGCGTTGACTATGGTCACCTGGAGCAGGTGTGCGGCGCGATGGTGCGCCAGGTCGTCGACTTTGGCCAGGATCTGCAGGCCATCTCCGCCGGCGGCGGTCTGTCGATTCCTTACCGCGAAGGTGAAGAGGCCATCGACACCGCCCACTATTATGGCCTGTGGAACCGCGCCCGGGAGCAGATCGCGGCCCATCTGGGGCACCCGGTGAAACTGGAGATTGAGCCAGGACGCTTCCTGGTGGCCGAGTCCGGCGTGCTGGTGTCGCAGGTGCGCAGTGTGAAAGAGATGGGCAGCCGTCACTTCGTGCTGATTGACGCCGGCTTTAACGACCTGATGCGCCCGGCAATGTACGGTAGCTATCACCATATCACCGCTCTGGCGGCGGATGGTCGCGATCTCAGCGCCGCGCCGCAGGTGGAAACCGTGGTGGCCGGGCCGCTGTGCGAATCCGGGGACGTCTTTACCCAGCAGGAAGGGGGCAAAGTCGAGACCCGCCTGCTGCCGGCGGTGGTGCCTGGGGACTATCTGGTGCTCCATGACACCGGCGCCTACGGGGCTTCGATGTCATCCAACTATAACAGCCGTCCGCTGCTGCCGGAGGTGCTGTTTGATGGCGGCAAGGCGCGGCTGATCCGCCGTCGCCAGACCATTCAGGAGCTGCTGGCCTTAGAGCTTATTTAAAAAAAGGTCCCGTCGTTACCGACTCGCGCAACACCAGCGTGCCGGTAAACGGCGGGATCGTTTCTATCGGCTGCTGGTTAGCAAGCTTGATCGCCTGATCGATAGCCGTGGTGATCATGTTGTCGATCGGCAGATAGACCGTCGACAGCCCCGGCTCCAGCCATTTCGCGCTTGGCGCATCGTCGAAGCCAAACAGCGACACATCCTGCGGAATACGCAGCCCCGCCTGATGCAGCGCCTTTGACGCCCCCAGCGCCATATCATCGTTACAGGAAAACAGCGCGCTGAAGCGGGCTTTCTCGTCCAGCAGTTCCCGGCACAGTTCGTAGCCGCGGGTCATCGTCGAGTCCCCGTACTTCACCCGGCTCGGATCCCACTCAATACCATGTTTTATCAGCGCGTTGCGGTAGCCCTGCAGGCGAGCCTGGCCGGTAGGGGTGTGCATCGGGACGGTCATGCAGGCGATATCGCGGTGGCCCTGGGTAATCAGATACTCAACGGCCTGAAAGGCGGCTTCCTGCTGCTCGAAGAACACGCAGCGTTCGCGGGCCTGCGCCACATCGCGGTTAATCACCACCAGCGGCATGGCGATCGAATTAATCAGCGACATGATCGCCTTTTCGCTCATGTGCCGGGTATAGAGGATGATCGCATCGCATTGCCGGTCGGCGAGCATCTGCACCGCTTCCTCTTCGCGCTCCGGCGTATCATGACCGTCAGTGACGATAAGCTGCTTTCCCCAGGCTTCCGTCTGGCGTGAAGCCTGCTGCAGCAGACGGCCAAAGTAGAAGCCGTCGAAGGTGGAGACGACCAGCCCGATACTATTGCTGGTCTGATTGGCCAGCGAGCGTGCGAGAAAATTCGGTCGGTAGCCCAGCTCTTCCATCGCTTTAAAGACCTGTTGGCGGGTGCTCTCTTTCACCTGACCTGTGCCGTTCAACACGCGGGAAACCGTCGCTTTCGAGACGCCTGCGCGAATTGAGACATCCAGCATTGTAGCCATTCATCGATTCCTGATTTCACGTGGTAAAGCGCAGTTTATCACAGACCGAAAAGGGACATATCGACGGGGCGGGGCGGAAAAACCATCGCGATCACGCTTTTGGCAGGAACTGACGAGCCGGCATAGTCTGGTATGCCAATGTCGATTCTATCGGATATTTGGGATACCACAGTGCGCGTTGCGAGCGCTGTCACAGAACTATTTTTGCCTGGCGACTATGTTTTGGTATGCCAAAAGTCTCTGGCTGTTCACCTGGCCGCAATAAGCCCTTTACTCTGAGGTACTCTTTTATGGCATTACAGGACAAACTGATCGACGCGCTGGGGCGTTTCGCGACGACATTCAACAGCTATCGCTACATTATGGCGATCAAATCGGCGTTTATTACTCTGATGCCGGTGATCATCGTCGGGGCCTTTTCGGTACTGATCTCCAATATGGTGCTGGATCCGAAGAATGGGCTCGCCAGCTTTTCCTCGCTCTCCTTTCTTGCGGCGCTGAAGCCGATCACCAGCGCGCTTAACTACGCCACGCTCAACTTCCTCAATATCGGCGCCGTGTTTCTGATCGGTATTGAGCTGGGGCGAATCAACGGCATCAAAAGCCTGTTTCCCGGCCTGTTGGCGGTGATCTGCTTTATCTGCGTCACGCCGACCACGGTGGAGATGATGGTCGATGGCCAGATGCACGTGGTGAAAGATGTCCTGCTGCGCCAGTTCTCCGATACCCGCAGCCTGTTCCTCGGGATGTTCATCGCCATTCTGTCAGTGGAGATTTACTGCTGGCTGGAAGGGCGCAAGGGACTGAAGATCAAAATGCCGGATACCGTGCCGCCGAACGTCTCTGCCTCTTTTTCCGCGCTGATCCCGGCGATCATCACTACCACCGCGATCGCCACCTTTGGTTTTCTCTTTCACCAGCTGACGGGAATGTATCTCTACGATGCGGTCTACCAGGTGGTGCAGCAGCCGCTGGAGCGGGTGGTGCAGAGCCTGCCGGGGATCCTGCTGCTGATGTTCGTCGCCCAGCTGTTCTGGGTGATCGGCATTCACGGCAACCAGATGATCAAGCCGATCCGCGAGCCGCTGCTGCTGGGAGCGATCACCGTCAATATGAGCGCTTTTGAGCAGGGGAAAGAGGTACCGAACATCATCACGATGCCCTTCTGGGATGTCTACATGAGCATCGGCGGCTCGGGGCTGACCATCGGCCTGCTGATTGCGGTGATGATCGCCACCAGACGCAAAGAGATGAAAGAGATCGCCAAGCTGTCGATAGGCCCGGGGCTGTTCAATATTAACGAGCCGGTGATCTTCGGGATGCCGATCATGCTCAACCCGATCCTCGCCATCCCGTTTATCATCATCCCGCTGGTGACCGGCAGCATCGGCTATTTCGCCACCCTGACCGGCTTCGCCGGCAAGGCGGTGGTGATGGTCCCCTGGACCACGCCGCCGCTGATCAACGCCTGGCTCTCCACCGCCGGCTCGATGGGGGCGGTGGTGACCCAGCTTATCTGCATCGTCGTCGCGGTGCTTATCTATCTGCCTTTCGTCAAAATCGCCTCCCGCCGTGCCGATGCCGCGCAGCGTCAGGTAGACAATCAACAAACCGCCAACCCTGTCTGAGGAGCCTATGACTACCGTACGGATGACCATTCCCGATGATTTTATCCTTGGCGCGGCGGCTTCCGCCTGGCAGACCGAAGGCTGGAGCGGGAAAAAACCAGGGCAGGACTCCTGGCCCGATCTCTGGTACAAAAACGATCGCCACGTCTGGCATAACGGCTATGGCCCGGCGGTGGCCACCGATTTTATCAACCGCTTTCAGGAAGATGTGCAGCTGATGAAGCTGGCCGGGCTGACCCACTACCGCACCTCAATCAACTGGTCGCGCTTTCTGACCGACTATGAAAACGTCACGGTGGATGAGGAGTATGCGGCCTATTACGACCAGCTGTTCGATGCGCTGCTGGCCAACGGCATCACGCCGATGATCTGCCTTGAGCATTATGAATTGCCCGGCTATCTGCTGGAAAAGTATGGCGGCTGGGGGTCGAAAACGGTGGTTGAGCTGTTTGTGCGCTATGCGGAGAAGGTGTTTGCCCGCTACCACCCGAAGGTGACGCGCTGGTTTACCTTTAATGAGCCAATTGTGGTGCAGACCCGGGTCTATCTGGATGCTCTGCGCTGGCCCTATGAGCAGAACACCAGCACCTGGATGCAGTGGAACTATCATAAGGTGCTGGCGACCGCCAGCGTCGTGAAGCGGTTTCGCGAGCTCGGCTATCCCGGGACCGTCGGCTGCATCCTCAATCCGGAGGTGACCTACCCACGCTCACGCGCCCCCCATGACCTGCGCGCGGCGGAGATCTACGATCTGTTCTACAACCGCATGTTCCTCGACCCGCTGGTGCACGGCGTCTGGCCGCCGGAGCTTCTCGCGCTGCTTGAGCAGCATCAGGTGACGTGGGAGACCAGCGAGGAGGATCTGGCGGTTATCCGCGAGCACACCGTCGATGAGCTGGGGATTAATCTTTACTACCCGCACCGGGTCAAAGCCCCGTCGCGGGCCTGGCATCCGCACACCCCGTTCCATCCGGCCTGGTATTATGAGCCGTTTGAGCTGCCCGGCCGGCGGATGAACGCCTCCCGCGGCTGGGAAATCTACCCGCAAATCATCTTTGATATGGCGATGCGGATAAAAAATGACTATCGCAACATCCCGTGGTTCGTGGCGGAGAGCGGGATGGGGGTGGAAAACGAAGGCCAGTTCCGTAACCGCGAAGGCGTCATCGATGACAGCTACCGCATTCGTTTTATCAGCGAACATCTGTGGCACACCCTGCGCGCCCGCGAGGCAGGGGCCAACTGCCAGGGCTATATGCTGTGGGCGTTTACCGACAACGTATCGCCGATGAACGCCTTTAAAAACCGCTACGGGCTTATCGAAATCGATCTGCAAAACCATCGCGCCCGGCGAGCCAAAGCCTCGGCGCACTGGTTTCGTCAACTGGGCGAACGGCGTGAACTGGTGCTGGATATCGATGATGAATACCGCTAGCCGGGGGCAATATTTGCTAAGATAGCGGCGTATTTGACTCGCAGGCATGTAACGCACAGGTGATTTTGTGGAAAAAGCGATAGTTCCGCCGGAAAAGAAGCCCTATCAGGAGATTGGTGATGACCTGCGCGCCCAGATCGCGCAGGGGCGCTACCCGGTCGGGTCGCGTTTGCCGCCGGAACGCCATATTGCCGAAACCTATGGCGTCAGCCGGACCATCGTGCGCGAAGCGCTGCTGATGCTGGAGCTGCAGGGGACGGTGGATATTCGTCAGGGATCCGGGGTGTATGTCATGCGCATTCCCCACGAGAACGACAGCGAAGAGGAGCAGCTGCTCAGCAGCGACGTCGGCCCGTTTGAAATTCTCCAGGCGCGCCAGCTGCTGGAGAGCAACATCGCCGCCTTTGCCGCGAAAATGGCCACCCGCGCCGATATCGACAATCTGAAGCGGATTATTGAACAGGAGCAGCGGGCAATCGCTCTCAACGACACCGCGCAGGATAACGCTCGTCTGTTCCATCTGGTGCTCGCCGGGGCGACGCAGAACCAGATGCTGTTGGCGACGGTAGAGCGGATCTGGCTGCAGATGGACAGCAGCCCGCTGTGGCAGCAGTTCAATGTGCATATTGCCAGCCGCGCCTGGCGGCTGAAATGGCTCGGCGACCGGCAGACTCTGCTCGCCGCGCTGCGGCGTCGCGATGTGATGGGCGCCTGGCAGGCGATGTGGCAGCATCTGGAAAACGTCAAAAACAGCCTGCTGGAGCTGTCCGATGAGGACGCCCCCGACTTTGACGGCTATCTGTTCGACTCGGTGCCGATTTTTCAGGGGAAGCTGGTATGACGATCCTGCCGCTGTACGCTGCGCCGCAGTTCGCCCCGCAGGTGACCGACTGGCTGTGGCAGGCCTTTGGCGGCGAGACGCTGCCGCGGCAATTCTTCGCCAGCATCGTGCAGCATAGCCAGACGGCGGAGGCGCTGCCGTTGACCTTTATTGCGGTGGAAGGCGAGCAGTTGCTCGGCACGATTGGCCTCTGGCGCTGCGATTTGATCAGCCGCCAGGATCTGTTTCCCTGGCTGGCGGCGCTGTTCGTCGCGCCCGCCGCCCGCGGTCAGGGGCTGGCCGGAAAACTGCAGCGGCATGTGATCGATTATGCCCGCCGCGCGGGCTTTCGGGAGCTCTATCTCTACTCCGCCTGCCGGGATTTCTATGAACGCTTCGGCTGGCGCTACATCGGCGAGGGGCTGGATTACCCGGCCACCGCCGTGCACCTCTATCGCTATGACTTATCGCCTTCCTGCGGGGCGACCACCGAGTGACGACGGACCAGCGTCGGGCTGAACAGATGGGTGATCTCCGGCGCCGGCCGCTGCTCCGCCAGGGCTAAAGCCAGCTCGGCCGCCTGGGTCGCCATCGTGACGATCGGATAGCGGACGGTAGTCAACCGCGGGCGGACATAGCGCGAAATCAGGACATCGTCGAAGCCAATCAGCGAAATCTCCCGCGGAACGTCGATGCCGTTGTCATTCAGCACCCCCATCGCGCCGGCGGCCATCGAGTCGTTATAGCAGGCGACGGCGCTAAAGTGGCGACCGCGGCCAAGCAGTTCGGTCATCGCCTGTTCGCCGCCGCTTTCATCCGGCTCGGCAAACGTGACCAGCCGGTCGTTGCACGGCAGGCCGCTCTCCTCCAGCGCCGCGTAGTACCCCTGCAGCCGATCTTCCGCATCGGAGATATCATGGTTTGAGCACAGATAGCCGATACGCGTGTGCCCCTGCTGGATCAAATGGCGGGTCGCCAGCCAGGCGCCGTAGCGGTCGTCCAGCGCCACGCAGCGGGTTTCATATCCGGGCAGGATGCGGTTGATCAGCACCATGCCGGGGATCTGTTTCATTAACCCCGCCAGTTCCTCATCGGGGATCATTTTGGCGTGCACCACCAGCGCCGCGCAGCGATGGCGGATCAGCTGCTCTATCGCCTGGCGCTCCTTCTGCACGTTGTGGTAGCCATTGCCAATCAGCAAAAAATTGCCGGTGCGGTAGGCCACCTGTTCGACGGCTTTGACCATCGCGCCGAAGAAGGGGTCGGAGACATCGCCCACCACCAGGCCGACGGTTTCCGTTGACTGCTGGGCCAGCGCCCGGGCGTTCGCGTTGGGGTGATAGTTCAGGGTTTCCATCGCCGCGCCCACGGACTGACGCGAGGCTTCGCTGGCTTTGGGAGAGTTGTTGATGACGCGGGAGACGGTAGCGACGGAGACTCCTGCGAGTCGGGCTACATCCTTAATAGTCGCCATACCATGCCTTTTCTAGGGTAAGCGTTTACATACTGCTATGTTACGGGAAAGAGCGGCAGATTCAAGGCGCGGCGGCGAAGGAATGGCGCAAATGTGATTCAGCGCGGGCTTATCGGTGACCTGTTTACATTGACGCGATCGGTAATTGAAACCGGCGTAGGGAAATACAAACCTTTGCTTACACTTTGCGATGCGCTGTTGCGAATGTTCGCTGGTTTGTTCGCGGATCCGGTTGATATTCTGGCTATCCCAGAGGTATTGATAGGTGAGTTTCTCAGGTACGCTCTTCGTACTGAACGTCTTACACCGACCTGCGCGGATGCGCAGGTTTTTTTTATTCCGAAAATCCCCCCGCTGCACTGCTTTCCCATGCCTTCTCGTGTAACCTGCTTTGACTCATCAACCGGTCACATGGAGTTGTTATGCTTTTGGGATTTTTCAGACTGCTGTTCAAGGGGTTATACCGGGTCAGACTGACCGGCGACACGCAGGCTTTATACCAGCAAAAGGTCTTAATCACCCCGAACCACGTCTCTTTCCTCGACGGCATTCTGCTGGCGCTGTTTTTGCCGGTCCGACCGGTTTTTGCGGTCTATACCTCAATCAGCCAGCGCTGGTTTATGCGCGCGCTGACGCCGATTATCGATTTTGTGCCGCTGGACCCGACCAAGCCGATGTCGATCAAACATCTGGTGCGCCTGATTGAGCAGGGGCGGCCGGTGGTTATTTTCCCGGAAGGGCGAATTTCGGTCAGCGGCTCGCTGATGAAAATTTATGACGGCGCCGCCTTTGTCGCCGCCAAATCGCAGGCGACCATTGTGCCGCTGCGTATTGAAGGCGCCGAACTGACGCCCTTCAGCCGGTTGAAGGGGCTGGTGAAACGTCGCCTGTTCCCGCGTATTCAGCTGCATCTCCTGCCGCCCACCCATCTGCCGATGCCCGAGGCGCCGCGCGCCCGCGACCGGCGCAAAATCGCCGGGGAGATGCTGCATCAGATCATGATGGAAGCCCGGATGGCGGTGCGCCCGCGGGAAACCCTGTATGAGTCGCTGCTGGCGGCGCAGGACCGCTTCGGCGCGCGCAAACCCTGCGTGGAGGATATCAACTTCCAGCCGGATACCTATCGCAAGCTGCTGACCAAAACCCTGTTTGTCGCCCGCATTCTGGAAAAATACAGCCAGCCGGGCGAGAAGATCGGCCTGATGCTGCCTAACGCCGGCATCAGCGCGGCGGTGATTTTCGGCGCTATCGCCCGCGGGCGTATTCCGGCGATGATGAACTATACCGCCGGGGTGAAAGGGCTCAGCAGCGCGATAGCCGCCGCGGAGCTCAACACCATTTTCACCTCGCGCACCTTCCTCGATAAAGGCAAACTCTGGCACCTGCCGGAGCAGCTGACCCAGGTGCGCTGGGTATTCCTGGAAGATCTTAAAGGCGATATCACCCTCGCTGACAAACTGTGGATTTTTGCTCATCTGCTGGCGCCGCGTCTGGCGCAGGTTAAGCAGCAGCCGGAAGACGCGGCGATGATCCTCTTCACCTCCGGTTCCGAGGGCAATCCGAAAGGGGTGGTGCACAGCCATAAGAGTCTGCTGTCCAACGTCGAGCAGATCAAAACTATCGCCGACTTTACCGCCAATGACCGCTTTATGTCGGCGCTGCCGCTGTTCCACTCTTTTGGCCTCACCGTCGGCCTGCTGACGCCGCTGCTTACCGGGGCGGAAGTGTTTCTCTATCCCAGCCCGCTGCACTATCGCGTGGTGCCGGAGCTGGTCTACGATCGCAACTGTACGGTGCTGTTCGGCACTTCGACCTTCCTCGCCAACTATGCCCGTTTCGCCAATCCGTACGATTTCTACCGCCTGCGCTACGTGGTCGCCGGGGCGGAGAAGCTGCAGGAGAGCACCAAACAGCTGTGGCAGGATAAATTCGGCCTGCGCATTCTCGAAGGCTATGGCGTGACCGAGTGCGCGCCGGTGGTCTCGATTAACGTGCCGATGGCGGCGAAGGTCGGCACCGTGGGCCGCATCCTGCCGGGGATGGACGCCCGCCTGCTGGCGATGCCAGGCATTGATCAAGGGGGGCGGCTGCAGCTGAAAGGGCCGAACATCATGAAAGGCTACCTGCGGGTGGAAAACCCCGGCGTGCTGGAAGCGCCTGCGGCGGAAAACCAGCACGGCGAGATGGAAGCGGGCTGGTATGACACCGGGGATATCGTTACCTTCGACGAGCAGGGCTATGTCCGCATTCAGGGCCGCGCGAAGCGCTTCGCCAAAATCGCCGGCGAGATGATCTCCCTCGAGATGGTGGAGCAGGTGGCCCTCGGCGCGTCGCCGGACAAAATGCACGCCACGGCGATTAAACAGGACGCCAGCAAAGGCGAGGCGTTGGTGCTGTTTACCACCGATAATGAACTGACTCGTGAAGCCCTGCTGCGTTACGCTCGCCAGCACGGCGTACCGGAGCTGGCGGTGCCGCGAGATATACGCTGGCTGAAACAGCTACCGGTGCTCGGCAGCGGCAAGCCAGACTATGTCACCCTGAAAAATATGGTCGACGAGGCGGAAACAACCCATGAGTGAGTCAGTACATACTAACCCTTCGCTGTACTCGAAAGGGATGGTGGCGGTGATCTGCGCCCAGTTCCTGTCGGCCTTCGGCGACAATGCGCTTCTCTTCGCCACCCTGGCGCTGATGAAGCAGCTCTATTATCCGGAGTGGAGCCAGCCGGTCCTGCAGATGTTGTTTGTGGGCGCTTACATCCTCTTTGCCCCCTTTGTCGGCCAGTTCGCCGATAGCTTTGCCAAAGGCCGGGTGATGATGGTGGCCAACGGCCTGAAACTGCTCGGCGCCGGCTGCATCTGCTTCGGCGTCAATCCGTTTATCGGCTATACGCTGGTGGGGATTGGCGCCGCCGCCTATTCGCCGGCCAAGTATGGCATTCTCGGCGAACTCACCACCGGCGATAAGTTAGTGAAGGCTAACGGACTGATGGAGTCCTCGACCATCGCGGCGATCCTGCTGGGCTCCATGGCCGGCGGGATCCTCGCCGACTGGCACGTGCTGGCGGCGCTGATCGTCTGCGCGCTGGTCTACGGCGGGGCGGTAGTGGCTAACCTGTGGATACCCAGGCTGCCGGCGGCGCGTCCGGGGCAATCGTGGCGTTTTAAGCCAATGACGCACAGCTTCTTCAGCGCCTGCCGGACGCTGTGGCGCAACGGCGAAACCCGCTTTTCGCTGATGGGCACCAGCCTGTTCTGGGGCGCTGGCGTGACCCTGCGTTTCCTGCTGGTGATCTGGGTGCCGGTGGCGCTGGGCATTACCAGCAACGCCATGCCCACCTATCTTAATGCGATGGTGGCGGTGGGGATTGTGCTGGGTGCCGGGGCGGCGGCGAAGCTGGTGACCCTGGAGACGGTGTCGCGCTGTATGCCGGCCGGGATTTTGATCGGTATCGCGGTGATAGCCTTTGCGGTGCAGCAGTCGCTGCTGCCGGCGTTCGGTCTGCTGCTGCTGCTCGGGGTGTTCGGCGGGTTCTTTATCGTACCGCTGAACGCGCTGCTGCAGGAGCGTGGGAAACATTCGGTCGGGGCAGGTAACGCCATTGCGGTACAGAACCTCGGTGAGAACGTGGCTATGCTGCTGATGCTGGGGCTCTATTCCCTGGCGGTGAGCGTGGGCGTTCCACCGGTCGCCGTGGGGATAGGGTTTGGCGCGGTCTTTGCCGTGGCCATCGCCGCGCTGTGGGTCTGGGGGCGGCGTAAATAACCTCCCGGCTTGCGCTGCGCTTAACCGGGCGACGGGTTCACCAATGTCTGCTCTTCGGTAGCCCGGGTGGTGGCGTATACGCCGCTACCCGGGGCTTTGCTTTCTTACGGTGCCGGGTAGGTATAAACCTGATGCACCGCCTCAATCTCCGCTAATACCTCTTCACTCAGTTCAAGCTGCAAACTTTCCACGTTGGCCTGCAGCTGCGCCATGGTCGTCGCCCCCAGCAGGGTGCTGGCGACAAATGGCTGCCGACGCACAAAGGCCAGCGCCATTTGCGCCGGATCGAGGCCGTGGCGTTTGGCGATATCCACATAGGCCGCTACCGCTTTCTGCGACTGCTCGCTGCTGTAGCGCGTAAAGCGGCTGAACAGCGTGTTACGCGCCCCTGCCGGCTTCGCGCCGTTGAGATACTTCCCGGTCAGTGTGCCGAAAGCCAGGCAGGAGTAGGCCAGCAGCTCCACGCCTTCGAACTGACTCACTTCCGCGAGGCCGACTTCAAAGCTGCGGTTCAGCAGGCTGTAAGGATTCTGAATCGTCACGATCCGCGGCAGGTCGTGCTTATCCGCCAGATGCAGATAACGCATCACGCCGAAGGCGGTTTCGTTCGACACGCCGATGTAGCGGATCTTCCCGGCGCGCTGGAACTCGGTCAGCGCTTCGAGGGTATCCAGCAGGGTCACGGCGGGCGCGGCATCAGCCCAGGTATAGCCCAGCTTGCCAAAGCAGTTTGTTGGGCGCTGCGGCCAGTGTACCTGGTACAGGTCGAGGTAATCGGTCTGCAGCCGCTTCAGGCTGGCGTGCAGCGCCTCGCGGATATTTTTGCGGTCCAGGACGTGATTGGGCCGAATGCTGCTGTCGTTATTGCGCGCGGGCCCGCTAACTTTGGAGGCCAGCACCAGCTTTTCGCGATTGCCGCGTTTCGCCAGCCAGTTGCCGACGTAGGTTTCAGTCAGCCCCTGAGTTTCCGGGCGCGGCGGGACGGGGTACATTTCGGCGACATCGATCAGATTGATGCCGTTGGCGACCACGTAATCGAGCTGCTGATGGGCATCAGCTTCGCTGTTCTGCTCGCCAAAGGTCATAGTTCCCAGCCCGAGGGTGCTGATTTCAAGTGAACTGTGTGGGATACGGTGATACTGCATAGCCAGCTTCCTTTTTATTTATAAGGTCAGGCATTCCCCGACAAAGGAGTATCAACATGGCAGAGGGTGAGAAAAAGAGGAAGTAAAAAATCAAAAAAGCCGGGTGACGAGGAGGGGCGGTGGGTGGAACCCGCGGCGTCCTGGTGTGTCCCGACTCTTCTCAAAAGACTGGTTGTCGGTAAGCGCAGCGTCAACAGAGGCTGGGGCCGACGGGGAAAGATTAACGCTTAATGATTTGCGAAACGTCGTCACGATTGATCTGCATTTTATTACCCTGCTGATCTTCGTAACTGATTAAACCGGTATCGTCATCCACGGTAGGTTTACCGTCGGTCAGGATCATTCGCCCATCTTTGGTCGCCATGACGTAATCGCTGCTGCAACCGGAAACCGAGAACGCCAGTCCTACGGCGGAAATCAATACTGCCCATTTTTTCATCGTCATCACCTCTTGAGTAGCTGCACCCCATACCCGTCTATTAATAGCCTGATTTGTGAGACATAAAAAGCAGTAAAGTCTGAAAAAGGGTTGCAGCCTGTGACCAGGCTGCAATTTTGTGGTTTACAGCGGGTTTTTCTTATTACGCAGCAGGTTAAGGCTCTCCACCGCAATAGAGAAGAACATGGCGAAATAGATGTATCCCTTCGGCACATGAACGTCGAAACTTTCCAGCATCAGGGTAAAGCCGACGAGGATCAGAAACGACAGCGCCAGCATTTTCACCGAAGGATGGCGGTCAACAAAATCGCCGATAGGTCGCGCGGCGAACATCATCACCCCCACCGCAATCACCACCGCCGCCATCATGATGAACAGATGATCCGACAGGCCGACGGCGGTGATCACTGAATCGAGGCTAAAGATGATATCCAGCAGCATGATCTGCACGATAGCGCCGAGAAAGGAGTGGACGTTGGTCTTCAGCCCCTCTTCTTCACCTTCGATAGATTCATGGATCTCTTTACTGGCTTTCCAGATAAGGAATAGCCCACCGAGCAGCAAGATCAGGTCGCGAAACGAAATCTCCTGACCGAGGACGGTGAAGAGCGGGTTGGTCAGTTTCACTACCCAGGCGATAGAGGCCAGCAGCGCCAGGCGCATGACCATCGCGCCCATCAAACCGATCCGTCGCGCGTGGGCGCGCTGGGCGGTGGGGAGCTTGGCCACGACCAGAGAGAGAAAAATAATATTATCGATCCCGAGCACGATCTCCAGCAGCGTCAACGTGCCCAGCGCCAGCCAGGCGTTAGGATCGGTTATCCATGCAAATAACATTGTTCAAAGTCCTGCAAAATAGAAAGCAGCAATTATATGCAAGCCCTAACGCAGAACAAAAAATTAATCGTGTTGTAACAAGAAATGGCGGGCGAGCAGGGCGGCGGTAAAATTCTTTTTCAGGTAAAAGCCGCGCGGCAGCGTCAGGATCGTCTCCCCGTGCGCGCCGATGGCCTCGGTCAGCGCCTTGCTGTTGGCGGCTTTCGGTCTTAACTGCAGCACCTCGCCATGGCGGGCGGTAATGCGCTCAACTTCGCCCAGAACAATGAGATCCATCAGCTCCTCCCAGTCCATGCGCAGCTGGCGCTCCTCGTCTTCGTCCGGACTCCACAGCAGTGGTGCGCCGACGCGCCGCGCCGCCAGCGGAATGGTGCGCTCACCCTCCACCGGGATCCACAGGACGCGCTGCAGCTTATGCCGCACATGGCTGCTCTCCCAGGTGACGCCGCTATTGCCGGTTAACGGGGCGACACAGACGAAGGTGGTCTCCAGCGGACGCCCCCGGCTGTCGATGGGGATCGTTTTGAGCTCGACCCCCAGCGCGGCGAAATCCTGCTCGGGTTTACTGCCTGCGCTGGCGCCCAGCCACAGCTCCAGCAGAATGCCCGTCCAGCCTTTATCGCGTTTCAGATCGCGCGGAATGGGGATCCCGGCCAGCGCCGCCAGCTCGCCCAGCGAATAGCCAGCCAGCTGACGGGCCTGGGCCAGCAACTGTTCCTGACTTTGCGGCGGCGAGGAGAGAGGGGCGATAGTGGGCATAGGGCGCTACCTTTGGCTAAAAAATGAGCGCTATTTTTGCGCGTTGTGGATAGAGTTTACCGTTTTCTGAGTAACTATACCAATGTCATGATTTATATGAGTTTTTAAACTTATTGCGCCGCGGGTGAAAACCGTGAAAACAGGTTTTCCAGAACTGGTCACTGACAATAAACAGGATCTTACACCATGTTATCCACAGAAAATTGGGATAACTGGGGAAAAGCCTCACTACTGGTTCGATTTACAGCCTTGACGTGCGACGAAAATCGAAATTTTAGAGAAAACCTGCCCGCGGTCTGCGCGTAATCTGTGGATAAAATCGACATTGCTCGATCTTTCATCAGTCAGCGGATCGCATATGTGATGATCGTCACGTTACGTTGTAATAAATGAAAGGAATATATTCTAACTTGATGAATATGCTATCATTATTTTAAGGTGTTAGCGGTGCGATGTTCAGATTACTCCGGGTTTTCCCGGGGTAATTCCGTACTTCTTCACAACTCTATCCACAGAAAAAGTGAATAAAATAGGGCCTAAGCCGCATTCGTTGTTTATAACTCTGGCCATTACTGTGAGTTATTCAAATGTTATCCGTTCTCAGTGTGCGAACAGAGTGGTTTACCGTTTCCGGCGAGTGTGAAACAATCATTCACATTGAAGCTTATCTTGAGGTAGTCCGGTGATTGATGACGATGGCTACCGCCCAAATGTCGGTATTGTAATCTGTAATCGTCAGGGCCAGGTCATGTGGGCCCGGCGCTATGGTCAGCACTCGTGGCAGTTCCCGCAAGGGGGCATAAATCCAGGAGAATCCGCAGAGCAGGCGATGTATCGGGAATTGTTTGAAGAGGTCGGGTTAAGCCGTAAAGATGTGCGGATCCTTGCCTCAACCCGTAACTGGCTGCGTTACAAGTTGCCTAAACGTTTGGTGCGTTGGGACACAAAGCCGGTTTGTATCGGCCAGAAACAAAAGTGGTTTCTTTTGCAGTTGATCGGCAACGATGCGGACATCAATATGCAAACCAGCAGTACACCAGAATTTGATGGTTGGCGCTGGGTGAGTTACTGGTACCCGGTTCGCCAGGTGGTGTCGTTCAAGCGCGACGTCTACCGCCGGGTGATGAAAGAGTTCGCCAGCGTGACCATGTCGCTGGCGGAGAGTGCACCTAAGCCGCAAAGCGCGCCTGCTTATCGACGTAAAAGAGGTTAAGCCACGCACATTATGCTCACTCGGTTGCGAGAAATAGTCGAGAAGGTCGCGAGTGCGCCGCGTTTAAACGAGGCGCTGGATATTCTGGTGACGGATGTCTGCCAGGCGATGGAGACGGAAGTCTGCTCGGTTTACCTGGCTGACAATGACCGACGCTGCTATTACCTGATGGCCACCCGCGGGTTAAAAAAACCTCGCGGGCGCACCGTTGCGCTGGCGTTCGATGAAGGCCTGGTGGGTCTGGTTGGCCGCCTGGCGGAGCCCATCAACCTCGCCGATGCGCAAAAACACCCCAGCTTCAAATATATCCCTGCCGTCAAAGAGGACCGCTTCCGCGCCTTCCTTGGCGTGCCGATCATTCAGCGCCGCCAGCTGTTGGGCGTGCTGGTGGTCCAGCAGCGCGAGCTGCGTCAGTTTGATGAAAGCGAAGAGTCTTTCCTCGTCACCCTCGCCACCCAGATGGCGGCGATCCTCTCCCAGTCCCAGCTGAACGCCCTGTTCGGCCAGTATCGTCAGACGCGCATTCGCGCCCTCCCGGCCTCTTCCGGGGTGGCGATCGCCGAGGGCTGGATGGACGTCAGCCTGCCGCTGATGGAGCAGGTGTATGAAGCCTCGACGCTGGACACCGCCTCGGAACGCGAACGCCTGACCGGCGCGCTGGAAGAGGCGGCTAACGAATTTCGTCGCTACAGCAAACGCTATGCTGCCGGCGCGCAAAAAGAGACGGCGGCGATCTTCGATCTCTACTCGCACCTCCTCTCCGACGCCCGCCTGCGTCGCGAGCTGTTTGCCGAAGTCGACAAAGGCGCGGTGGCCGAGTGGGCGGTCAAAAAGATCATTGAGAAGTTCGCCGAACAGTTTGCCGCGCTCAGCGACGGTTATCTGAAAGAGCGGGCCGGCGATCTGCGTACCCTGGGTCAGCGTCTGCTGTTCCATCTCGACGACAGCATTCAGGGGCCCAACACCTGGCCGGCGCGCATTATCCTCGTGGCGGACGAGCTGTCGGCCACCACCCTTGCCGAAGTGCCGCAGGATCGTCTGGTCGGTGTGGTGGTGCGCGATGGCGCCGCCAACTCCCATGCCGCCATTATGGTACGCGCCCTCGGGATCCCGACGGTGATGGGCGCCGATATCCAGCCCTCTCTGCTGCATGGCCATACGCTGATTGTCGATGGCTATCGCGGTGAGCTGCTGGTGGATCCCGAACCTGTTCTGTTGCAGGAATATCAGCGCCTTATTAGCGAAGAGAACGAGCTCAGCCGCCTGGCGGAGGACGATCTCCAGCGCGCGTCGGAGCTGAAAAGCGGCGAGCGGGTGAAAGTCATGCTCAACGCCGGCTTAAGCCCGGAGCACGAAGAGAAGCTCGGCAGCTTTGTTGACGGCATTGGCCTCTACCGTACCGAAATTCCCTTTATGCTGCAGAGCGGCTTCCCCTCTGAAGAGGAGCAGGTCGCCCAGTATCAGGGCATGCTGCAGATGTTTAACAGCAAACCGGTGACCCTGCGTACCCTGGACATCGGCGCGGATAAACAGCTGCCGTATATGCCGATCAGCGAAGAGAACCCGTGCCTCGGCTGGCGCGGGATCCGCATCACCCTCGATCAGCCGGAGATCTTTTTGATCCAGGTGCGGGCGATGCTGCGCGCCAACGCCGCCACCGGCAACCTCAGCATTTTGCTGCCGATGGTGACCAGTCTGGAGGAGGTGGATGAGGCCCGTCGGCTGATCGACCGCGCCAGCCGGGAAGTGGAAGAGATGATCGGCTACGCCATCCCACGTCCGCGCCTGGGGGTGATGCTGGAGGTCCCGTCGATGGTCTTTATGCTGCCGCAGCTGGCCAGTCGGATCGATTTTATCTCGGTAGGGACGAACGACCTGACCCAGTACCTGCTGGCCGTCGACCGCAACAATACCCGGGTCGCCAGCATGTATGACAGCCTGCATCCGGCGGTATTGCGGGCGCTGGCGATGATCGCCCATGACGCGGAGCGCTTTGGCATCGATCTGCGACTGTGCGGCGAGATGGCGGGCGACCCGATGTGCGTGACGATCCTTATCGGCCTCGGTTATCGCCATCTGTCGATGAACGGCCGCTCGGTGGCGAGGGTGAAATATCTGCTGCGCCGCATTGATATCGAAGAGGCGCAGGAGCTGTCGCGTCGCAGCCTTGATGCCCAGATGACCGCTGAGGTGCGCCATCAGGTGGCGGCCTTTATGGAGCGTCGCGGTCTCGGCGGCCTGATCCGCGGCGGGCGGTAGCGGTAGCCCGGGTGAGGCGTAAGCCGTAACCCGGGGATCCTCTGCTCGCACCATCCGGCAAAATAGGGTACCGCCGGGAAAACGGCATTCTGTTAGCATCCGTATACATATCTTTTACACGTTCGGCGCGGATCGCACTCCAGGCTTATGCTATGATTCGCCTCCTTCGGCGTGCCCGTTTTTATCGGGCATAGATCATCACCGCTGTCCACTTTCGGCGGAATAACAAGTCTTTATGGTGACAGATGAATAGTGGCTACCTGCATTTTCCGGAGTTCGATCCGGTCATTTTTTCTCTAGGCCCGGTCTCCCTCCACTGGTACGGTTTGATGTACCTGGTGGGCTTTGTCTTTGCGATGTGGCTGGCCACCCGTCGGGCGAATCGTCCGGGCAGCGGCTGGACGAAAAATGAAGTGGAAAACCTGCTCTACGCGGGCTTCCTCGGCGTCTTCCTGGGCGGCCGTATCGGCTACGTGCTGTTTTACAACCTGCCGGTATTTCTTGCCGATCCGCTGTATCTGTTCCGCGTCTGGGACGGCGGCATGTCGTTCCACGGCGGCCTGATCGGCGTGATCCTGGTGATGATTATCTTCGCCAGACGCACCAAACGCACCTTCTTCCAGGTCTCCGATTTTATCGCGCCGCTGATCCCGTTTGGCCTTGGCGCCGGGCGTCTGGGTAACTTCATCAACGGTGAGCTGTGGGGCCGCGTGGACCCGAGCTTCCACTACACGATGATTTTCCCGGGCTCCCGTGCCGAAGACCTGGCGCTGCTGCCGACGCATCCGGAATGGCAATCGCTGTTCGATACCTACGGCGCGCTGCCGCGTCACGCGTCGCAGCTGTACGAGCTGGCGCTGGAAGGCGTGGTGCTGTTCCTGATCCTGAACCTGTTTATCCGTAAACCGCGCCCGACCGGCTCCGTTTCCGGTCTGTTCCTGATTGGCTACGGCCTGTTCCGCATCATCGTGGAATTCTTCCGCCAGCCCGACGCCCAGTTCACCGGCGGCTGGGTGCAGTACATCAGCATGGGGCAGATTCTTTCGATCCCGATGGTGCTTGCGGGTATCATCATGATGGTTTGGGCTTACCGCCATCGTCCGCAGCAACAGAATTCTTGAGGAACCATGAAACAGTATCTTGATTTGATGCAGAAAGTGCTCACCGAGGGCACGCCAAAAAATGACCGCACCGGCACTGGCACGATCTCTATTTTCGGCCATCAGATGCGTTTTAACCTGCAGGAAGGCTTCCCGCTGGTGACCACCAAGCGCTGTCATTTACGCTCCATCATCCATGAACTGCTGTGGTTCCTGCAGGGCGACACCAACATCGCCTATCTGCACGACAACAACGTCACCATCTGGGACGAGTGGGCAGATGAAAATGGCGACCTGGGGCCGGTCTACGGCAAACAGTGGCGTTCCTGGCCTGCGCCGGACGGTCGTCATATCGACCAGATCACCACGGTGATGAACCAACTGAAAAACGACCCGGACTCCCGCCGGATCATCGTCTCGGCGTGGAACGTCGGCGAGCTGGATAAAATGGCGCTGGCGCCGTGCCACGCCTTCTTCCAGTTCTACGTCGCCGACGGCAAGCTCTCTTGCCAGCTGTATCAGCGCTCCTGCGACGTATTCCTCGGCCTGCCGTTTAACATCGCCAGCTACGCGCTGCTGGTGCATATGGTGGCGCAGCAGTGCGATCTGCAGGTCGGTGATTTCGTCTGGACCGGCGGCGACACCCATCTGTACAGCAACCATCTTGAGCAGACCAACCTGCAGTTGAGCCGCGAACCGCGTCCGCTGCCGAAGCTGGTCATCAAACGCAAACCGGCGTCGATTTTCGACTACCGTTTTGAAGACTTCGAGATTGAAGGTTACGATCCGCACCCGGGCATTAAAGCGCCGGTGGCGATTTAACCCTCCAGCAGAGATGACCAACCGGCGCCCGATGGCGCCGGTTTTTTTATGCCTTTTGCACCATCAGAATGGAGGCTATCTCCATAGCCACAGGGATAAGGTCGCTTCAGCCTGCCCACTGCCCTCCGGCGGTTGCGGTGGGCGAAGTTGGGTAGACGCTCGCAAAAAAATGTTCTTCTGTCGAGTATGCAAACCTTTTTTGCGTATCTGGCCGGGAAAGCTATTTTCCGTCGTCGCGCCAGGGTCAACCGCCGCGGCATACTCGACGCCATGAACAGAGAACATGGCTACACCCTGATGGAAACCCTGGTAACGCTGACACTGATGATGATCCTCAGCGTCGGCGGCCTGTACGGCTGGCAGCGCTGGCAGCAGCAGCAACAACTGTGGCAAACCGCCGTCCAGGTGCGGGATTTTCTGCTCTTTCTGCGCGATGACGCCAACGCGTACAACCGGGACCGCGTGCTTCGCGTCGGCCAGGACGAAGTGGGCTGGTGCCTGAGCGCGGAGGGGGAGGGGCCGGAATGCGCCTCGGGGACATCCTTCACGCTGCGCCCGCGCTGGCCGGGGATCACGCTGGCTGGCGTTACGCCTGGTCTGGGGTTTTATGGTCTGCGCAGCACCGCCTGGGCGGGGAATCTGCGGTTGCAGAGCGCGGCCGGCAGCTGGAGCATTGTGATCTCACACTGGGGGCGGATTCGTTTATGCCGCAGCGACAGCGCAGGAGGGTGTCAGTGAACAGTCGAGGATTTTCCCTGGCGGAGGCGCTTATCGCCATGGCCATCGGCTCGCTGCTGCTGATGGGGGCCTGCCGTTTTCTGCCTGCCCTGCAGCGTCATATTCTGCGCCAGGGCGAACAGCTGGCCCTGGAGAACGAGCTGTGGCAGCGCGTGCATGCCGTGGGAAAACATCTCCAGCGCGCCGGGTACTGCCGGGGAGCGTGCGGCGGAGCCGGGCTGGAGCTAGCCGCTGATGGCGAGTGTCTGATTGTGCGCTGGGATGCGAACAGCAACGGGAGATGGGAAACCTCCCCCGCGGCAGCGGCGGAGAGCACCGGCTTTCGCCTGCGCGACGGCGCGCTGGAGACCTTGCGCGGGGCCAGCGACTGCCGCGGGGGCGGATGGGAGAAAATCACCAACCCGGCCGCCATCGTGGTGACGCGCTTCTCGGTACAACGTCAGGTCACCTCGGGCTTCGCGCCGGAGCTGAGCGTGACGCTGGCGGCGCGCTCCGCGCAACAGAGGGGCCTGACGAGCGAGGTTGAGCAGCGGGTGACGGGGTATAACCTGTGAGCCGTCAGCGTGGAATGTCGTCGCTGCTGATGGTGCTCCTGTTGCTGACCCTCGGCAGCCTGTTACTCGAGGGGCTTAACCTGCAGCAGCGGGCGCTGCTGGCGCAAACCGCCAGCGAAACGCAGGCGATCCGCGATACGGCGATAGCCCATTCGGCGCTGCAGTGGGGAAAACAACAGGCCTGGTCGGCGCAGCTGCCGCTGGCCTGCCGGGAGCAGACGCCGCAGGGCTGGCGCGCCTGCCTGCGTATCTTCGGCGACGGTTCACTGTTGCTCAGCAGCGCCAGCGGCGAGGTGCAGGTCTGGCAGTCCGGCGAGGTGCGCGGCGGGCAGGTGCGTTTTTCCGCCCACGGCTGGAGCGATTTTTGCCCGCTCAGGGAGGCGAGCTTATGTCAAATGCCCTGAAGCATCAGCGGGGGTTTAGCCTGCCGGAGACCGTGCTGGCGATGGCGCTGATGGTGCTGACGGTCACCGCGCTGGGCGGCTATCAGCGCGGAATGGCGCAAGGAATTGTCCAGTTGAACCAGACCCGTCAGCTGTGGCGGGACGCGTGGCGCTATAGCCAGCTCTCCGCGCCGCCCTCGCCGGAACACGGGCAGGTAAGCCGTATGCAGACATCGACGCAAAGATGTGTCAGCATCACGGTAACGATCAGTAGGCCCGTTGCCAAGCGGGTGCAGATGACCCGGCTGCATTGCCCGGTTAGTCAGTAGTCAGGAGCAATTATGTTAAGGGTATACCACTCAAACCGGCTGGATGTTCTCGAGGCGTTGATGGAATTTATCGTCGAGCGCCAGCGGCTGGATGACCCTTTTCAGGCCGAAATGGTGCTGGTGCAGAGTACCGGTATGGCGCAGTGGCTGCAGATGACCCTGGCCTCGCGCTTCGGAATTGCCGCCAATATCGAGTTCCCGCTGCCGGCGAGCTTTATCTGGGACATGTTCGTGCGCGTCCTGAAAGATATTCCTGGCGAAAGCGCCTTCAGCAAGCAGAGCATGAGCTGGAAGCTGATGACCCTCCTGCCGCAGCACCTGGAGGAAGACGATTTTATCTTGCTGCGCCAGTATCTGAGCGATGACGGCGACAAGCGCAAACTGTTTCAACTCGCCGCCCGGGTGGCGGACCTCTATGACCAGTACCTCGTCTATCGCCCGGAGTGGCTGATGCGCTGGGAGGCCGGCCAGCGGGTGGAAGGTCTCGGCGATGCCCAGCAGTGGCAGGCGCCGCTGTGGCAGGCGCTGGTGAGCTATACCGCCGAGCTGGGGCAACCGCAGTGGCACCGCGCCAATCTCTACCAGCGCTTTATCAGTACCCTGGAAAAAGCGGACGAACCGCCCGCCGGGCTGCCGTCGCGCGTCTTCATCTGCGGGATTTCCGCGCTGCCGCCGGTCTATCTTCAGGCCCTGCAGGCGCTGGGTAAGCATGTCGATGTCTACGTATTGTTTACCAACCCCTGCCGCTACTACTGGGGAGACATTAAGGATCCGGCGTTCCTGGCGAAGCTGCTGTCGCGCCAGCGGCGCCATCACCGCGAGGCGCGCGCGCTACCCCTGTTTCGCGACACCGAGCAGGCGCCGGGGTTGTTTAATGACGCTGGGGAACAGGATGTCGGCAACCCGTTGCTCGCCTCCTGGGGCAAACTGGGGCGCGACTATATCTACCTGTTGGCGGGGCTGGAGCGCTATGAGGAGCTGGACGCCTTTGTCGATATTGCCCCCGATAACCTGTTGCATAACCTGCAATCGGATATCCTCGAACTGCGCAACGCGGCGGTGGCCGGGCAGAGCGCAGAGGCGTTCGCCCACAGTCGCGACAAACGTCCGCTGGCGCTGGATGACCGCAGCCTGAGCATTCACGTCTGCCACAGTCCGCAGCGCGAAGTGGAGGTTCTGCACGATCGGCTACTGGCGATGCTGGAGGCGGATCCGACGCTCACCCCGCGGGATATCATCGTCATGGTGGCGGATATCGACAGCTACAGTCCCTATATTCAGGCGGTGTTTGGCGCGGCCAGCGGCGATCGCTGGTTGCCGTGGGCGATCTCCGACCGTCGCGCCCGCGAGTCGCACCCGGTGCTGCAGGCGTTTATCACGCTGCTCTCGCTGCCGGACAGCCGCTTCGCCAGCGAAGATGTGCTGGCGCTGCTGGACGTGCCGGTGCTGGCGGCGCGCTTTAATATCACGGAAGAAGGGCTGCGCTACCTGCGCCAGTGGGTGAACGAGTCCGGCGTCCGCTGGGGAATGGATGACGACAACGTCCGCGAGCTGGACCTGCCTGCGACCGGGCAGCATACCTGGCGGTTCGGCCTCACCCGTATGCTGTTGGGCTACGCCATGGACAGCCGCGAGGGAGAGTGGCAGTCGGTGCTGCCGTATGACGAATCCAGCGGTTTGATAGCCGAACTGGTGGGCAACCTCGCGTCGCTGCTGATGCAGCTTAATCTGTGGCGACGCGGCCTTGCCCAGCAGAGGCCGCTGGCGGAGTGGCTGCCGGTCTGTCGCGATCTGCTGAATGACTTTTTCCTGCCGGACAGCGAGACCGAAGCGGCGCTGGCACTGATTGAGCAACAATGGCTGGCGGTTATTGATAGCGGTCTGGAAGCACAGTATGGCGACCAGGTGCCGCTGACGCTACTGCGCGATGAGCTGGCCCAGCGTCTCGATCAGCAGCGGATCAGCCAGCGCTTTCTTGCTGGCCCGGTCAACATCTGCACCCTGATGCCGATGCGCTCTATTCCTTTCAAAGTGGTTTGCCTGCTGGGGATGAACGACGGGGTTTATCCGCGAACGCTGCCGCCGCTGGGCTTTGATTTGATGAGCCAGAAGCCGCAGCGCGGCGACCGCAGCCGGCGCGATGATGACCGCTATCTGTTCCTCGAAGCGCTGATGTCCGCCGAACAGACGCTGTATATCAGCTACATCGGCCGTTCGATTCAGGACAACAGCGAGCGCTTTCCCTCGGTGCTGGTGCAGGAGCTGGTGGATTATATCGGCCAGAGCCACTGTCTCGCTGGCGACGAGGAGCTTGACTGCGACGCCAGCGAAGCCCGGGTCAAAGCCCATATCACCCATCTGCATACGCGCATGCCGTTCGACGTCGCTAATTTCCAGGAAGACGAGAACAAGAGCTACGCTCGTGAATGGCTGGCCGCCGCCGGCCAGCAGGGAGAGGCGCATAGCGATTTTATACAGCCGCTCACCGCGCCGCCGATTGACAGCCTGCCGTTCGAGCAGCTCTTACGCTTCTGGCAGCACCCGGTTCGCGCGTTCTTTCAGCAGCGTCTGCGGGTCAATTTCCGCGCCGAAGAGGACGATATTCCAGACGACGAGCCCTTCACTCTTGAAGGGCTGAGCCGTTATCAACTGAATCAGCAACTGCTCAATACGCTTATCGAGGAGCAGGACGTCTCAGCCATGTTCCGCCGCTTCCGCGCCGCGGGCGAGCTACCGTATGGCGCCTTTGGCGAGCTGGTCTGGGAGACGCAGCGCCTGGAGATGCAGGCGCTGGCCGAGCGGGTGATGGCCGAGCGCCAGCAGGCGCAGAGCATGGAGATCGATCTGCAGTGCGGCGGCGTGAACCTGACCGGCTGGCTGCAGCAGGTGCAGCCGGACGGTCTGCTGCGCTGGCGGCCTTCGCTGCTGAGCGTCTCCCAGGGGATGCAACTTTGGCTGGAACACCTTGTCTACTGTGCCAGCGGCGGCACCGGCGAGAGCCGGCTGTTTGTGCGGAAAGAGGGAGAGTGGCGCTTCCCGGCGCTGGCGCCCGCCGAGGCGCAGGCGTACCTTAATGCGCTGGTGGATGGCTATTTGCTGGGGATGTCGCAGCCGCTGCTGCTGCTGCCGGAAAGCGGTGGCGCCTGGCTGAAAGCCTGTTACGACGCCGAAAAGGATGTCATCTTAATGGACGAAGAGACGCAGCAGAAAGCGCGGAGCAAATTCCTGCAGACCTACGAAGGTAATATGGTGGTCAGCGGGGAGGGCGCCGATATCTGGTATCAACGCCTGTGGCGTTCGCTGGAGCCGGCGCATTACGAAGAAATTATTGCTCAGACGCAGCGTTATCTGTTACCGCTATATCGTTACCATCAGTCCACACAAATTTAAATAGTATAAAAATTGCGCAGTGAATGGCGGTTCATTTATTATGCGCAACGTATCACGGACTGATGGACATAAAAGGCTGCACGCTGTGCAGCGCAAGTTTGTTAATGATGAGGTTCGTGAATGCCCCGCAGTTTATGGTTCAAGGTTTTTGTTGTGCTGGCCGCCCTCTGGGCGCCGTTTAGTCAGGCCGACACCGGATGGCAGCCGATTCAGGAGACGATCCGCAAAAGCGAAAAAGATACGCGTCAGTATCAGGCGATCCGCCTTGATAACGACATGGTCGTGCTGCTGGTTTCCGATCCGCAGGCGGTGAAATCGCTGTCGGCGCTGGTGGTGCCGGTGGGATCCCTGCAGGATCCGGCCGATCATCAGGGGCTGGCGCATTTTCTGGAACATATGACGCTGATGGGGTCGCAAAAATATCCCCAGCCTGACAGCCTTGCAGAGTTTCTTAAACTGCACGGCGGCAGCCATAACGCCAGCACCGCGCCTTACCGCACCGCGTTTTATCTCGAAGTGGAAAATGATGCGCTGGACGGGGCCGTAGACCGCCTGGCCGACGCCATCGCCGCGCCGCTGCTGGATAAGAAATATGCCGATCGCGAACGTAACGCGGTCAACGCCGAACTGACGATGGCCCGGACGCGAGACGGGATGCGCATGGCCCAGGTCAGCGCGGAGACCATCAACCCGGCCCACCCGGCGGCCCACTTCTCCGGTGGTAACCTCGAGACGCTCAGCGATAAGCCCGGCAGCCCGGTACTTGACGCGCTGCATACCTTCCGCGATAGCTGGTACTCCGCCAACCTGATGAAAGCGGTGATCTACAGCAACAAGCCGTTGCCGGCGCTGGCGCGGATGGCTGCTGACACCTTTGGCCGCGTGCCGAATCGTCAGATCAGCAGGCCGGAAATTACCGTCCCGGTGGTAACGGATGCGCAAAAAGGCATCATTATTCACTATGTGCCGGCGATGCCGCGCAAAGTGCTGCGCGTCGAGTTTCGCATCGACAACAACAGCGATCGCTTCCGCAGCAAAACCGATGAGCTGGTCACCTATCTCATCGGCAACCGCAGCCCGGGCACGCTCTCCGACTGGCTGCAAAAGCAGGGGCTGGCGGAAGGTATCCGCGCCGATTCCGATCCGGTGGTAAACGGCAACAGCGGTGTGCTGGCGATCTCTGCCACCCTCACCGATAAAGGCCTGGCGCACCGCGACGAAGTGACGGCGGCCATTTTCAGCTATCTCGACCTCCTGCGTACTCAGGGCATCGACAAACGGTACTTCGATGAACTGGCGCATGTGCTGGCGCTGGATTTCCGCTATCCGTCGATCAACCGCGACATGGACTACGTGGAATGGCTGGCGGATACCATGATCCGGGTGCCGGTCGAGCATGCGCTGGACGTGGTGAATATTGCCGACCAGTACGACCCGCAGGCGATCAAAGATCGGCTGGCGATGATGACCCCGCAGAACGCCCGTATCTGGTATATCAGCCCCCAGGAGCCGCATAACAAGACGGCCTATTTTGTCGATGCGCCGTATCAGGTGGATAAGATTAGCGAGCAGACGTTCGCTGACTGGCAGCAAAAATCGCAGGCCATCCAGCTACAGCTGCCGGTGCTCAACCCCTATATTCCGGATGATTTCACCCTCATCAAAAGCGATAAAGCCTGGCCGCATCCGCAGCTGATCCTTGATGAACCGACGCTGCGGGTGGTGTATGCCCCGAGCCAGTATTTTGCCAGCGAGCCGAAGGCGGATATCTCCCTGGTGCTGCGTAATCCCCAGGCGATGGACAGCGCTCGCCGGCAGGTGATGTTTGCCCTCAACGATTATCTCGCCGGCATCGCCCTCGATCAGCTCAGTAACCAGGCGGCGGTCGGCGGCATTTCGTTCTCCACCGGCGCTAATAACGGATTAATGGTTAATGCCAACGGCTATACCCAGCACCTTCCGGCACTGTTCAGCGATCTGTTGCAGGGATACTTCAGCTATACGCCGACCGAGGAGCAGCTGGAGCAGGCCAAATCCTGGTATGCGCAGATGATGGACTCCGCCGAGAAAGGCAAAGCCTACGATCAGGCGATAATGCCGATCCAGATGGTCTCCCAGGTGCCGTACTTCCAGCGCGAAGTGCGCCGGGCGCTGCTGCCCTCCATCACCCTTAAAGAGGTGCTCGACTACCGCGCCAACCTGAAAACCAAGGGGCGTCCTGAACTGATGGTGATCGGCAATATGACCTCCGATGCCGCCACGACGCTGGCCCGCCAGATCCAGCAGCAGCTGGGCGCCGACGGCAACGAATGGTGCCGTAATAAAGACGTGGTGGTGAACCGGCAGCAGCTGGCGATCTTCAACAAAGCGGGCAACAGCACCGACTCCGCGCTGGCCGCGGTGTTCGCGCCGCCCAACGTGGATGAGTTCAGCAGCACCGCCGCCAGCACCCTGCTGGGGCAGATTATTCAGCCGTGGTTCTACAACCAGCTGCGTACCGAAGAGCAGCTCGGCTATGCGGTCTTTGCCTTCCCGATGAACGTGGGGCGCCAGTGGGGCATGGGCTTCCTGCTGCAGAGTAGCGATAAGCAGCCGGCCTTCCTCTGGCAGCGGTTCCAGGCCTTCTTTCCCACCGCGGAGGCGAAGCTGCGGGCGATGAAGCCGGAAGAGTTTGCTCAGCTCCAGCAGGCGGTGATAAGCCAGATGCTGCAGGCGCCGCAGACGCTGGGCGATGAAGCCTCGAAACTGAGCAAAGATTTCGATCGCGGTAATATGCGTTTTGATTCACGTGATAAAGTAGTGGCTCAGATTAAACTGCTGACGCCGCAAAAACTTGCCGACTTCTTCCACCAGACGGTGGTGGATCCGCAGGGCATGACGATATTGTCCCAGATTTCCGGTAGCCAGAATGGCAAAGCGGACTATGCCCAGCCGAAAGGCGGCAAAGTGTGGGAAAACGTCAGCGCATTGCAGCAATCCTTACCCCTGATGCGAGAGAATGAATGACCGACACCGCTGAGTCTTTGGATCCCCTGCGCTTGCCCCTGAGGGGCGAGCGCCTGATAGAAGCCTCTGCGGGCACCGGAAAAACCTTTACCATCGCCGCGCTGTATCTGCGGCTGCTGCTGGGGCTGGGCGGCGAGTCCGCCTATTCCCGCGCTATCAGCGTTGAAGAGCTGCTGGTGGTGACCTTTACCGAGGCGGCGACCGAAGAGCTGCGCGGGCGTATCCGCAGCAACATCCACGAACTGCGCATCGCCTGCCTGCGCGGCGAATCCGACAATCCGCTCTACAGCGCGCTGCTGGCGGAGATCGATGATAAAGACGACGCCGCGAAGACGCTGCTGCTGGCTGAACGGCAGATGGACGAGGCGGCGGTATTCACCATCCACGGCTTTTGCCAACGGATGCTGAGCCTTAACGCCTTCGAGTCGGGCATGCTGTTCGAGCAGCAACTGATCGAGGATGAATCCCGCCTGCGCTATCAGGCCTGCGCTGACTTCTGGCGCCGCCACTGCTATCCGCTGACCCGCGATATCGCGGCGGTGATCCACGACGTCTGGAAAGGGCCGCGCGATCTGCTGAAGTCTCTTGACCGCTGGCTGCAGGGCGAAGCGCCGCAGCTTAAGTCGCCGCCGGCCCCCGACGAGACGCTGGCTGAACGCCATCAGCAGATCATCGGCCGCATTGACTCGCTCAAGCAGCAGTGGCGCGAGCAGGTGGGCGAGATCGAAGGCGTGCTGGAAAATTCCGGGCTCGACCGGCGGAAATACAATCGTGGCAACCAGGGCAAATGGCTTGAGAAAGTGAACGCCTGGGCGCAGGAAGAGACGTTAAGCTACCAGCTGCCCGACGCGCTGGAGAAATTTGCCCAGTCGTTTCTGCTCGAGCGCACCAAAGCCGGTGGCGAACCGCCGGTGCACCCGCTGTTTAGCGCCGTAGAGTCGCTGCTGGCCTCCTCGCTGACGCTCACCGATCTGGTGCTGGCGAGAGCGATGGTCGAGATCCGCGATGCGGTCGCCCGCGAAAAGCGCCGCCGCGGCGAGCTGGGGTTTGACGATATGCTCAGCCGGCTTGACGAGGCGCTGCGCGGCGACAGCGGCGAGACGCTGGCCAGCGCCATTCGCCAGCGTTTTCCGGTGGCGATGATCGATGAATTTCAGGACACCGACCCCCAGCAGTACCGGATTTTTCGCCGCATCTGGCGCCGGCAGCCGGAGACGGCGCTGCTGCTGATCGGCGATCCGAAGCAGGCCATCTACGCCTTTCGCGGCGCCGATATCTTTACCTATATGAAAGCGCGCGGCGACGTTGCCGCGCACTACACCCTCGATACCAACTGGCGCTCCTCGCCGGGCATGGTGGGCAGCGTCAATCGGCTGTTCAGCCTCAGCGATAACCCCTTCATGTTCCGCGAGATCCCGTTTCTGCCGGTGAAGGCGGCGGCAAAGAATCAGGGGCTGCGCTTTACCGTTGACGCGGCGGACGTACCGGCGATGAACGTCTGGCTGATGCCCGGCGACACCGTCGGGTCTGGCGATTATCAAACGTTTATGGCGCAGCTCTGCGCCACGCAGATCCGCGACTGGCTGAGCGCCGGGCAGCAGGGGCGCGCGCTGCTGTGGCGCGGGGAAACCTCGCGCCCGGTGCAGGCCTCGGATATCACCGTG
This sequence comes from Klebsiella sp. RC2, assembly GCF_014192815.1. Taxonomy (NCBI): domain Bacteria; kingdom Pseudomonadati; phylum Pseudomonadota; class Gammaproteobacteria; order Enterobacterales; family Enterobacteriaceae; genus Klebsiella; species Klebsiella sp. RC2. Next base: position 139,239 of record NZ_JACHYL010000005.1, read on the forward strand.
CTGGTGCGCAACCGGCTGGAGGCGGCGCAGGTGCGTGAAGCGCTGCAGACGCTGGGCATCCCCTCGGTCTACCTCTCTAACCGTGACAGCGTTTTTGAGACGCTGGAGGCCCAGGAGCTGCTCTGGCTGCTGCAGGCGGTGCTGGCCCCGGAGCGGGAAAATACCCTGCGCAGCGCGCTGGCGACCTCGATGTTTGGCCTGACCGCGCTGGATATTGAAAACCTGAACCAGGATGAGCAGGCGTGGGACGCGCTGGTGGAAGAGTTCAGCGAATACCGCCAGATCTGGCGTCAGCGCGGAGTGATGCCGATGCTGCGGGCGTTGATGACGGCCCGGCATATCGCCGAGAATCTGCTGGCGACCCGCGGCGGCGAGCGGCGCTTAACCGACATTCTGCATATCAGCGAACTGCTGCAGGAGGCGGCCAGCCAGCTGGAAAGCGAGCATGCCCTGGTGCGCTGGCTGGCGCAGCATATCGCCGAGCCGGACAGCAACGCCGCCAGCCAGCAGATGCGTCTCGAAAGCGATAAGCACCTGGTGCAAATTGTCACCATTCACAAGTCAAAAGGGCTGGAATACCCCCTGGTCTGGCTGCCGTTTATCGCCCGGTTTCGTAAACAGGACCAGGCGTTCTACCACGATCGCGAGACGTTCGCGGCGGTACTGGATCTGGGCCAGGATGAGGCCAGCCTCGAGCTGGCGGAGGCGGAACGGCTGGCGGAAGATCTGCGCCTGCTGTACGTCGCCCTGACCCGTGCGGTCTGGCACTGCAGCCTCGGCGTGGCGCCGCTCAGCAGCCGGAAATCCGGCAACAGCGATTTCCACCTCAGCGCGCTGGGGCGGCTGTTGCAGGCGGGCGAAGCCATGGACGCCGCCGGGCTGGCCGCGCGGCTGGCGGACTTCTGTCATGGCGATATTGCATTGCAGAGACCGGGCGAGCTGGATCTGACCCCGTGGCAGGCGCCCGCGGCGACCATCCCCCCGCTGTCGGCGCGCGAGCTGCAGCGCCGCATCGCCGACGACTGGCGGGTGACCAGCTACTCCGGACTGCAACAGCATGGTTTCAGCGGCGGGCAGGATCTGCTGCCGCGTCTGGATGTCGATGCCGCCGGCGTCGGCGAAGTCGTGGAAGAGCCGCAGCTGACTCCGCACCAGTTTCCGCGCGGCGCCGCGCCGGGGACCTTCCTGCACAGCCTGTTTGAGGAGCTGGACTTCACCCAGCCGGTGCCGGACGGATGGATGGCGGAGAAGCTGCAGCTGAGCGGGTTTGACGCGCAGTGGGCGCCGGTGCTGACCGACTGGCTGGGGGGCGTGCTGAAGACTCGCCTGCCGGGAGCGGATATTGCGCTCAATCAGCTTGCGGCGCGGGATAAACAGGTGGAGATGGCGTTTTATCTGCCTATCGCTCAGCTGCTGACGGCGGAGCGCCTTGACGCGCTTATCCGCCAGTACGATCCCCTCTCCGCCGACACGCCACCGCTGGATTTCCGCCAGGTGCGTGGCATGCTGAAGGGCTTTATCGATCTGGTCTTCCGCCACGAAGGCCGTTATTACCTGCTGGATTACAAATCCAACTGGCTGGGGGAAGACCGCGAGGCCTACACCCGGCCGGCAATGGAGCAGGCGATGCGTGCCCACCGCTACGATCTGCAGTATCAGTTGTACAGCCTGGCGCTGCACCGCTATCTGCGCCACCGGCTGGCCGATTATGACTATGACCGCCACTTCGGCGGCGTGATTTATCTTTTCCTGCGCGGCATGGACGGGCAGGAGGGGGGGCAGGGGATCTTCACCACCCGGCCGGTGAGACCGCTGATTGACGGTTTGGATCAGCTTTTTGCCGGAGAAACTCAGGAGGAGGCCTCATGACTTTCGAACAATTACTGCTGGCTGCGGTGGAGCAGCGTCTGCTGCGGCCGCTGGACGTCCAGTTTGCCCTGATGGTGGCGCAAAACGACCCGCCGGCGGTCATGCTGGCGGCGGCCTTGCTGAGCCGGGATGCTGGCGAGGGGCACGTTTGCCTGCCGCTGTCGCGGTTGAGCGGCGACGAGGCGCTGAGCGGAAAAGCGGGGGAGATCCGCGATCGGCTGCTGGCCGAAGCCGGCGCGCCGGAGGACTGGCCCGCGCTGCTGCTCGCTTCGTCGGCGGTGAGCTGCGGCGATGCTCCGGCGCCGATGATTTTGTGCGGCGACCGGCTCTATCTGAACCGGATGTGGCGCAACGAGCTGACCGTCGCCCGCTTCTTTAACGAAGCCAACCGGGTGCTGGAGATGGATGAGGCGCGGCTGGCGTCAACGCTAAATGCGCTGTTTCCCGCCACTGGCGAAACCGACTGGCAAAAAGTGGCCGCGGCGGTGGCGCTGACCCGCCGTATCTCGGTGATCTCCGGTGGTCCCGGGACCGGGAAAACCACCACCGTGGCGAAGCTTCTGGCGGCGCTGATCCAGATTGACGACAGTCCACGCTGTCGTATTCGCCTGGCGGCACCGACGGGGAAAGCGGCGGCGCGCCTGACCGAATCGCTGGGCGCGGCGCTGAGAAAGCTGCCGCTGACCGATGCGCAGAAAGCGTTAATTCCCACCGAGGCCAGCACGCTGCATCGTCTGCTGGGCGCCCAGCCCGGCAGCCAGCGCATGCGCTATCACGCCGGCAACCCGCTGCATCTGGATGTGCTGGTCGTGGATGAAGCCTCGATGATTGACCTGCCGATGATGTCGCGGCTTATCGACGCGCTGCCGGCCCACGGGCGGGTGATTTTCCTCGGCGATCGCGACCAGCTGGCCTCCGTGGAAGCGGGGGCGGTGCTGGGGGATATCTGCGCCTGGGCGAGCTCGGGCTACACTGCCGCGCGGGCGCAGGAGCTGACCCGGCTGACCGGTTCGCCGGTGCCGGCGGGCGAGGGGGCTATCGCTGGCGCGCTGAGAGACAGCTTGTGCCTGCTGCAAAAGAGCTATCGCTTCGGCAGTCACTCCGGCATCGGGAGCCTGGCGCGGGCGGTGAATGCTGGCGCGCGCGCGGAGGTGAAGGCCACGCTGCGCCAGCCGTTTGACGATATCGCGCTTCATCCCCTCAGCACGACCGACGAGTACGAGGCCATGCTCGGCGCGGCCCAGCAGGGCTATGAACGCTACCTGCAGCTGCGCCGCGAGCGAGCGGAACCGCAGGCCATGCTGGCCGCTTTCAGCGAATTCCAGCTGCTGTGCGCGCTGCGCGAAGGGCCGTACGGCGTGAGCGGCGTCAATGAGCGGCTGGAGCAGCGGCTCAACCGCCAGCGGGCGATCGCCCTGCCGCGCCACTCCCGCTGGTATGACGGCCGACCGATCATGATATCGCGCAACGACAGCGCGCTGGGGCTGTTTAACGGCGATATCGGCATAGCGCTGGAGCGCAACGGCGAGCTGCGGGTGTGGTTCCTGATGCCCGACGGCACCATCAAGTCGGTGCAACCGAGTCGCCTGCCGGAGCATGATACCGCCTGGGCGATGACCGTGCATAAATCGCAGGGCTCCGAGTTCGAACATGCGGCGCTGATCCTGCCGGCGCGCAGCGTCCCGCTGGTGACCCGCGAACTGGTCTACACGGCGATCACCCGTGCGAAACAGCGATTGTCACTCTATGCCGACGAGCAGGTGCTCTCCCAGGCCATTGTGACGCGCACCGAGCGGCGCAGCGGCCTGGCGGAGATTTTCGCCGGGCGCGAAGCCCCCTGAGAGGCCGCATCCGGGCGATGGGAAAATAATGCAGCCCGTTGCCCGGACTGGCAGAAAAATCAGTAGCTGAAGACCAGGGGGATGAGCCAGAGCACCGATATCGAGTTCATGGCGCAAAAGCGGACTGCCGCGCCGCTGGCCAGCGGTGGGGAGGAACAGCGGGCAACAAAAATCACCAGCGAGGAGATGAGAACATTCATGCCGGATGTCAGGGCCAGCAGGAATAATATCGCGATGGCGGCGCCGAGTGCGGCATAACCATGCTGATGATGGCGCTGGTTATCCCAGAGGAGCAGTATCATCAGCAACCACGGATAGAGGGTGACCGTGGCGGTAATGAGGTTGATATGTCTGACCAGCCAGTTCGGTTTGGTTTCCATTATTTCAGCGATCCTTGCAGGGCGGGTGGCGGCCGTGGCGCCAGTCGACGTCCTGTCGACAGCCAGTAGCATATCGGTGAGCCAGCGAGAAAGAAATGGTCTGCGCGGAAACCAGGAATTTAGCCCGCGTACCGCAGACGAGCGCTGGCGCGAAGAGTGGCGGGAGACCGGCCCAGGATAAAGCGATAAGCGTCGCGCTATCCCGGGCCGTTAGAAAGGGTGAAGAAGGGCTTAAGCGAGGTCGGCCATCAGCACCTTCGACCGGCGCTGATAGTTATACATCTGCTTTTTACTCTCCGGCAGCAGGTCGATATCCACCGGCGTGAAGCCGCGCTCCTGGAACCAGTGGATGCTGCGGGTGGTTAGCACGAACAGCTTGCTCAGTCCCATCTGTCTGGCCTGAGCGGCAATACGCTCCAGCAGCACCTCTCCCCGCGACGAGCTCCGGTAATCCGGATGCACCGCCACGCAGGCCATTTCGCCGATCTTCTCTTCCGGGAAAGGATAGAGGGCAGCGCAGGCGATAGTGGTGTTATCGCGCTGAATAATGGTGAATTTGTCGATCTCCATCTCCAGCTGCTCGCGGGAGCGGCGCACCAGGATGCCCTGCTGCTCAAGCGGGCTTATCAGCTCAAGAATACCGCCGATATCGTTGATGGTCGCCCGGCGGATCTGCTCCGCGCTCTCCATGACGATCTGGGTGCCGATGCCGTCGCGTGAGAACAGCTCCTGCAGCAGCGCGCCATTTTCCTGATAGCTGATCAGGTGGCAGCGCCGCACGCCGCTGCGGCAGGCCTTCACGGCCCCGCGCAGGAAGCGCACGGTGCCGGAGTTATAATCTTCGTCCGCTTCCAGCTCTTCGACGCGGGCCTGCGCCTCATTAGGGAACAGTTCGGAGACGATTTCCCCGGCCTGGTTGTAAACCCCTTGCGACGAACAGAAGCCGATCATTTTCTCCGCCTTCAGCTTGATGGCCAGCTGGGTGGCGATCTCTTCCGAAGTCAGGTTAAAGCTCTCGCCGGTGACCGACACCGCGACCGGCCCCATCAGGACAATGGCGCCGCTGTCGAGCTGACGATGAATCGCCTCTTCGTCAATGCGGCGAATGCGTCCGCTGTGGCAATAATCGACGCCGTCATCGACGCCCAGCGGCTGGGCGATGATAAAGTTGCCGCTGACAACGTTGATATGGGCCCCCTGCAGCGGGGTGTTGTTGAGGCTCATCGACAGGCGGGCGGTGATCTCCAGCTGCAGCATCCCCGCCGCCTGCTTAACCAGCTCAAGCGTTTTAGCGTCAGTCACTCGCGTCTGCTTGTGATAGACCGGCTCGTGGTGGTGCTCGGCGAGGTTAGCGTCAATCTGCGGGCGGGCGCCATAGACCACGACCAGGCGAATGCCCAGGCTATGCAATAATCCTATGTCATTGACAATATTTGAGAAATTTTCATGCTCAATGGCTTCGCCGCCCAGCATGATGACAAACGTTTTTCCCCGATGGGCATTAATATAGGGAACAGAATGGCGGAATCCTTCTACCAGTTCAGTGCGACGTTCCTTCACCATGACAAACCCTCAATGCATGATTATTCGTAATTATTGTATTTTTATTCTGTTTTGCTGTTAAACGCAAGTGCCAATTTTAGGCTAAGCCACGAAAAACATGTGACCCGGCGCAGGGTGTCAATGAATGTTTACCCTTTTATAGATGACAGGTTATATGCCTTTCGTTAAAGTTTCTGGTCAATCTGTTTGTTTTGGGTACAAATGCGTTTTTATTGCTTGGGAGTGGCATGTCGGGAAACAACTCTGGATTAAGCCGTCGCCGTCTGCTGCAGGGCGCGGGCGCCATGTGGTTAATGAGCGTGAGCCCTGTGGGGCTGGCTGCCGATGCGCGGGTGGTCGCTGTTCGCGTCTGGCCAGCATCGACCTACACGCGCGTCACGGTAGAATCGAATCATGTGCTGAAATACCGGCAGTTTGCCCTCAGTAACCCGGAGCGGGTGGTGGTGGATCTGGAAGGGGTTAACCTGAACTCTGTGCTGAAGGGCATGGGGGGGCAGATCCGCGATGACGACCCCTTTATTCAGTCCGCCCGCGTGGGCCAGTTTGATCCGCAAACCGTGCGCATGGTTTTTGAGCTCAAGCAGAACGTTAAGCCGCAGCTGTTTGCCCTCGCGCCGGTGGCCGGCTTTAAAGAGCGTCTGGTGATGGATCTCTACCCCGCCAACGCCACCGATGTTCAGGATCCGCTGCTGGCGCTGCTCGAGGATTACAACAAAGGCGATCTGGAGCGTCAGGTGCCGCCGGCGCAAAGCGGACCGCAGCCGGGCAAAGCCGGGCGTGACCGGCCGATTGTCATTATGCTCGATCCCGGACACGGCGGCGAAGACTCCGGCGCCGTGGGGAAGTATCGCACCCGCGAGAAAGATGTGGTGCTGCAGATTGCCCGCCGCCTCCGGGCGCTGATCGACAAAGAAGGCAATATGAAGGCCTATATGACCCGCAACGAAGACGTGTTTATCCCGTTGAAGGTGCGTGTCGCCAAGGCGCAGAAGCAGCGCGCCGACCTGTTCGTGTCGATTCACGCCGACGCCTTTACCAGCCGCCAGCCCAGCGGTTCCTCAGTGTTTGCCCTCTCTACCAGGGGGGCCACCAGTACCGCGGCAAAATATCTCGCCCAGACGCAGAATGCCTCGGATCTGATCGGTGGGGTCAGCAAGAGCGGCGACCGCTATGTCGACCACACCATGTTCGATATGGTGCAGTCCCTCACCATCGCCGATAGCCTCAAATTTGGCAAGGCGGTGCTGGAGAAAATGGGCAATATCAATAACCTGCACAAAAATCGGGTAGAGCAGGCGGGCTTTGCGGTGCTGAAGGCGCCGGATATCCCCTCCATTCTGGTGGAGACGGCGTTTATCAGTAACGTGGAAGAAGAGCGGAAGCTGAAAACGGCCAAATTCCAGCAGGAGGTAGCCGAGTCGATCCTCGCCGGGATTAAAGCCTACTTCGCCGACGGCGCGACGCTGGCCCGTCGCGGATAACCACACAGGAAAGGGATATGGCCTTACTGAAAAGCGCCCATGGCGGTAACATCCGCGAGGCCGCCGCCCTGCTGGGTATTGCGCCCGGCGAGCTGCTGGATTTTAGCGCCAACATCAATCCGCTGGGGATGCCAGCTTCGCTCAGGCAGGCGATCGTAGACAACCCAGGCTGCGCCGAGCGCTACCCTGACGTTGAATATCAACAGCTGCATCAGGCGCTGGCTGCCCACCATCAGCTGCCGGCGGCGCATATCCTTGCCGGCAACGGCGAAACTGAATCGATCTTCACCCTCGTCCACGGCCTTAAGCCGCGGCGGGCGATGATCGTCATTCCTGGTTTCGCGGAGTACCGGCGGGCGCTGCAGACGGTGGACTGCGAGGTGGTGGAGTATGCCCTGCGTGAGTGCGATGGCTGGCAGCTGACCGACGCCATCCTCGATGCCCTGACTCCGGCGCTGGACTGCCTGTTTCTTTGCACCCCGAATAACCCCACCGGCCTGCTGCCGGAGCGGGGCCTGCTGGAAGCCATTGCGCAGCGCTGTCGGGCCCTGAACATCAGCCTGATCCTCGATGAGGCCTTCCTCGACTTTATCCCCGACCAGCCGGGGTTTATTCCTCTGCTGGCGCAGCACCCGCACGTCTGGGTTCTGCGTTCTCTCACCAAATTTTATGCCATTCCTGGGCTGCGTCTTGGCTACCTGCTCAACGCTGACGCCCAGGCAGTGGCCCGGCTGCGCGAGCGACAAATGCCGTGGTCCATCAATGCCTATGCCGCCCTGGCCGGAGAGATCATCCTCCAGGACCGGGCGTATCAGCGGGCCACCTGGCAGTGGCTGCAGGAGGAGGGGGCGCGTTTCTGTTCACGACTGAAAGAGATTACCGGGCTGACCGTGTGGCCCGGGCGTGCTAACTACCTGTTCTTGCGCTGCGACAGGCAAGGGCTTGACCTGCAATACGCCCTGTTGCGCCAGCATGTGCTGATCCGCAGCTGCGCCAACTACCCGGGGTTGGATAGCCGTTATTTCCGGGTGGCGATCCGTAGCGCCAGCGAAAACGACCAGCTGCTGGCGGCGCTGCGCCGGGCGCTGGCCTGAGGCCTACTGCAGGGTGACGCCCCCGGGCACCATCGCCAGCAGATGCTGCTGCGGCCAGTGGGCGGCGATGTCGCTCTCTGCCAGCCGCCATTGCAGAAATTCGACGTCATGACGACGGCGGTCCAGCAGCAGGCCGACGACGCTGCCGCTGTGCGCTACATTAAGGCCATACAATCCTGCGCTTTCCACCAGTTGCAGTAGCGCGTCAAACCCCGGTTTGGGCAACAGCTGCTGGCTGGCGATGGCGCTGATGGTCGCCGCTTCGCCCAGCAGCTGTGGGCTGCCGCAGTGGCAGGCCTGCTGCACTTTCTCCCACGCCAGCTGCAGCCGGGAGGCGTTAGCCAACAGACCCGCCTCGCGCGGCAGCTGGTGGTAGTCGGTGGTGCGCAGCGTCAGCGGGCTCTCCAGTACTAACAGGTCGAGCGCTGGCGGAGGGGGACAGGCGATTTGCGTGGCGGCGGTATTATGGTCGAACAGCGTCAGCTGGCGAAACAGGGTGCTGTCGGTAGGCTCCAGCGCGACGCACAGGCGCGCCAGCGTCGGCTCATCCAGTAGATGGCCCAGATGATGGGCGGTGGCGACGGCGGTGGCAGCGATATCGGCGGTGCTGCTGGCCATCCCTTTGGCCACCGGGATCGTTGAGTGCAGGGTAATGCGGATCTGCTGGCTCAGCGCTGGGGGGTAGCCCCAGTGGGCCAGCAGCTGGTCGACCATCGCCCGCGACAGTGGCCGCTCGTCTTTTCGCGGTACCCCGGTCTCGACCTCGACGGTGCTGTACCAGTCCACCGGACAGGAGACCAGCTTTTCGCTGCCGAGGATCCAGCCCTGGATAAGTTCTCCGCACGAGGCGGGACATTGTGCAACAGCCACGTTTTCACCTTTCCGCTTACCTTCGCCAGGGCGCATAGTGGCATGGCGACCCGCCGGTTACCATGATTCTCCGCAAGAGGAGGCGCGTCGTTTATGCCGACACCGTCAGCTCGCGCGCCTGCGGCAATGCAAGACGCATGACGTCGCGGGCAATCATTAGCTCTTCATTGGTGTTGATCACCGCCACTTTGACCAGCGCATTATCCGCCTGAATAAAGGTCGTGCTCCGCTGGTTTTTCTCGTCGTCCAGCGCGAGGCCGAGAAAGTGCAAATTGCGGCAGATTGTCGCCCGCGCCCGGGCGGAATTCTCGCCTATGCCGCCGGTAAAGATCAGCGCGTCCAGACCTCCCATCTGCATGATATAGCTGCCGATAGTCGCGCGAATGCGTTCGGCAAACAGCGACAGCGCCAGAGCCGCCCTTTCGTTGCCGGCGTCGGCTGCCTGTTCGACGTCGCGGTAGTCAGAGGACACGCCGGAGACGCCCAGCAGCCCGGATTCATTATTCAGCAGCTGGCTGAGCTGCAGGGCGGATTTCCCCTCTTTCTCCACCAGCCAGGGAAGGATCGACGGATCGATATCGCCGCTGCGGGTGCCCATCATCACCCCGGACTGGGGAGTAAAGCCCATTGAGGTATTCACCGACTGCCCGCCTTTGATGGCGCAGACGCTACAGCCATTGCCCAGGTGGCAGCTCACTACCCGCAGGGCGCTCAGCGGTACGCCCAGCTTTTCCGCCAGCGCGCTGCTGACATAGTGATGGCTGGTGCCGTGAAAACCGTAGCGGCGAATGCCCAGCTCGGCGTAATAGCGCCAGGGCAGGGGATAGAGCCAGGCCTCCGGCGCCAGGGTCTGGTGAAAGGCGGTATCAAAAACTGCCACCGCCGGTACCGCGGGTAACAGCTGGCGAAAGAGACGTATGCCCAGCGCATTGACCGGGTTATGCAACGGCGCCAGCTCCGCCAGGCGTTCGATCTCCCGCAGGGTGTCGTCGCAGACCAGCGCGGCGTCTTTGAAGCGTTCGCCGCCGTGGGCGACGCGGTGGCCAACGCCGTCTATCTCCTGCAGGCTGCTCAGGATCCCGCGGCCGGTCAGCGCCTCCAGCAGCAGGGTCACTGCCTCATGGTGATCGGCGATGGGCAGCGTCTCCTGCCATTTCTGCGTCGGCGTTTTCAGCGTGAAGCGGGCCTCGGGCAGGCCAATACGTTCGATCAGCCCCTGGCAGAGCAACGCTCCCTGCGGCATGTTAAGCAGCTGAAATTTCAGGGAGGAGCTGCCGGCGTTGATCGCCATGATTTTATAGGTCATTGATATTCCTCTGCGTTCAGGCAGGCGAGCAGGTCATCAAGCCCGTCGCCGGTTAACGCGCTGGTGATAAAGATATGTTCGGCGCCTGCCGCCTCGAGCCATGCCCGGACCTGTTCCAGACGGGGCGGGGCGGCCAAATCGGCTTTGGTGATCACCCCGATGACCGGGCGGTTCATCGGAGCGGTAAACCCCGGAGAAAAGGGTGACCAGGGCGCATCGGCATTCAGTACCAGCGCGATGACATCGGCCTCGCAGGCGCTGGTGAGCAGCGCGCTGTACAGGCAGCGGTTTTCCAGATATTCCCCCGGGGTGTCGATGGCGGTCGGCGTCCAGACGATGGCCTGCGTTTTTTGATAACGCAGGGTTTCGCCACGCAATACCTGGGTCAGCGAGGTTTTGCCGCACTGGCTGGGTCCGATTAGCATCAGGCGTTTCATGGGCTCAGGTCCGTGTGATCGGGCAGGCGGTGAAGCGCATCAGCTCACCAAGGGTGCGTGTTACCTGCCTGAGCGCGTACTCCACCGCGGAGACATCGCCAGTCAACACCACCGCGCCGGTGAAGCGATCGAGAAAGCCGATCTCCACCGCGCCGGATTTGGTGGCGATGTCGCAGGCGATAATTGATGCCTCACTTGGGGTAATAGTAAGGATGCCGATAGCGGAGACCGCGTCCGGCAGGCCCAGCTTTTTGAACAGATCTTTGCCCGGATTGGCGATGAGATGCGCCAGAGTGACCTGTTTACCCGGGACATACTCCTGGATCATGCGTTCGGTAGGGGTTTGCGATTCCATTATCCCTCCATCAGCTGTTGCCACAGCGCATCGTGCGGTCGCGGGATCACTGCCCGGTAAACCAGTAATCCTTTCTCGCCTGCGCTGTCGCTGGCCACCGTGACGGCGTTGTCGACATCGGCGATATCACCCGCCACCACCATGTAGCATTTGCCGCCGATACCAAACGCCATATGAACGCGAACCAGGGTGACGTTGGCCGCTTTCACCGCGCGGTCGGCGGCGCTGATGCATGCCGCCACGCTCCAGGTTTCGACGATCCCCGCCGCCTGCCGCTGCTCGACCACGTTGAGTCCGCTGATCGCCGGCAGTACGCTGGGGTGAATGTTAGCCAGCACCAGGCTGTCCACCAGCATCTCCCCGGCGCGCGCCGTGCCGGCGGCGATTGCCTGTTGCACGGCGCCGACGTCGCCGCCGAGCATCAGCAGGAATTTCCCGGGACAAAGGGTTCTGCAGAGCAGGAGCTGTACGTTCGCGCTTTTCAGCATGACGTCGCCCAGCTCCATTCCCCTGGCGATACTGGTCAGTTCTAAAATTCCGATAGCCTGGGTCATGATTAACCTCTTACAAGCGTAATGGCCTGCTCCGTGATGGCGGAGACCTGGCCGTCAATACTGGCGTGTACCGGCGCACCGAGGGCGTCGGCAGGGATGTCTGCCAGCAGCTGGCCGCGCGTTACTCGCTCTCCCGGCGCGACGCAGGGGACGGCGCTGATGCCGATATGCTGGCGCAGCGGCAGGGTGACGCAGCCCACCTCCGGCTCCACCGCCGTCAGCGGCGCCTCCTGATACCAGGGATCAAGCCCCAGTTTGCTGATGAGCCGTTTGACCGGCACCAGGCGGTGCTTCGCCATCTCGTCCGCCGGACGCAGCGGTCCTTCGTAGCGCAGATTTTTCGCCCTCAGCTCACGTTTCAGCAGACGGTTGATGCGCATAGGGGAAATCCCCACCGGGCAGGCGACGCTCTCGCAAACGTTGCACTCCGAGCAGGTCAGGGCGCTGAGCAGCAGCGACGGGGTGGCCGCCTGGCGATAGTTCACCGCCCGCACCAGCAGATTAGGGGAAAGCTCATGGCCGATCAGGTGCCGGGGGCATAAATCTGTGCATAAACGGCACTGCTCACAGACGGTGCGGGCGATGGCGAGCAGGGTGCGTTCATCCTGCCGCCGTCGCTGGATCAACGGATGGTTGCCCGGGAGCACCAGCAGGCCGCCGGTGGTTTTGGTGACCGGTGTCTCCAGGGAGGTCATAAGCGAGCCCATCATCGGACCGCCGTTGATAAACCCCGGTTCGGCAACCGTCGCGCCGCCGGCCAGATCCAGCACCTCGCGCAGCGACATGCCCAGCGGTACGGTCAGCGTCAGCGGGCGGGCGACAGCGCCATTGACGGTCAACGTCCGGCGAGTCACCGGATAGCCCTGCTCCACGGCTCTGGCGATATTGAGTACCGTCTGCACGTTATTGACCACTACGCCGACGCTGACCGGCAGCGCGGCAGGCGGCACGCGGCGCCCCGTCGCCAGCCAGATAGTAAGCACCTCATCCCCGGCCGGATAGACATCGGGCAGAATATGCAGCCGGGCCCATTCCGGGAGTCGCGGGGTTAAGGCCGCAATCGCCGCAGCATATTTCGCCTTCAGGGCAATGATCCCTTCCCGGGCGCCGGTGGCGGTCATCGCGTAACCCAGGCCGCGAATCAGCCGGTCAGCCTGCTGCGCCATCAGCTGTTGATCAACCTTCAGCATCGGTTCGCATTCGGCGGCGTTCACCAGCACGGTATCCACCCGGGCCTGCAGTTTGATGTGGGTCGGAAAGCCTGCGCCACCGGCGCCCACCACGCCGGCAGCCCGGACGCGCTCGCGGATCTCCGCCGCGTCCATGTCTGGTAGTGGCACTATCGCTTCACTCATTGCAGGCTCTCCAGCAGTTGCGCGATGGCCGCGCCATCGGCCGGGCGCGGGTTGGTGCGCAGGGTGGCGTCGGCCAGCGCGGCCGGCACCATGGCGGGAATTCGCGATAAGAAAAGGGGATATTTTTCCTGCAAGGCGCCCTTGAGGGTGGGAATGGCGCACTGCTGTTTCAGTGTTTCCACCGCGGCAATCAGCGCCTGGAGAGCCTCCTGTTCGCCAGCTTCCGGCGGGCAGAACCGGCAGGCCCTGGCCAGGCGCGCATAGCGCTTCGCCGCTCGCGGCTCGCCGGCGTTAAAGCGGATCACCGCGGTCAGCAGCAGCGCGTTGGCCAGGCCATGGGGGAGGTGAAACTGGCCGCCAAGCTGATGGGCGATAGCATGATTGAGCCCAAGGCCAGCCTGGCTAAAGGCCATGCCGGCAAGGGTTGAAGCATTGTGCATTTTGCTGCGGGTCGCAACGCAGTCGCCCTGGCGAACCGCAACGGGCAGGGCGCGAAATACCAGCCTGGCGGCTTTTTCCGCCAGTGCATCGGTAAAATCGGTGGCCTGCGGCGATACCCATGCCTCAAGGGCGTGGGTCAGGACGTCCAGCCCGGTATGGGCTGTGATGGTGGGCGGTACGCTGACCACCAGCGTTGGGTCAAGGATCGCCATGTCGGGACAGAGCGCCTCATGGAACAGCGGATACTTGATCCCTTTTTCCGGGTCGCTGATGACGCAGGCGCTGGTCACTTCCGACCCGGTACCGCTGGTGGTGGGGATCGCTATGCAGGTGTCGACAGGCAGCCCGCCCTGCTGACTGAACCAGACGATCGCCTTGGCGGCGTCCATCGCCGAGCCGCCGCCGAAGCCGATCACCACCTGCGGACGCAGGGTCTGCATCTGCGCTATCCCTTTCGCCACGGTGTGAATGGTCGGATCCGGTGTAATATCGCTGAACACGCTGACGCGGTTGCTGGCGGGCAGCGCGGCGCGCAGCCGCTCGAACAGCGGCGAGCGCGCCAGGAAGCCGTCGCAGACGATCCAGATGTGCTGATGGCTAAAGCGCTGCAGCGCGGCCAGGCTGCCCGGGCCGCTGTAGAGGCGCGTTTGCAGAGAAAAGGTGTGCATGGCGCCCCCGGTTAGCGAATGGAAAAACCGTTGGTCAACACGCAGCGCCGCAGGCGGGCGAACGTCCGCGCGGAGGTGGTGCCTTCTCCGGTTGGCGTGGCGATGGTGAAGGTGGTAAACCCTTCGCCGCCGACGCCGATACCCGCGTAAGACGGACCATTTTTGACAAAAATGGAGGTCTGCAGCGTGCGTGCCGCCAGATTGAGCCGCGAGACATTCTGCGAGTGCATAATGGCGGTGTGGTGCAGACCCTCCTCAACGCGCAGGGCCAGCGCCAGGGCGCTATCAAAATCGGCGACCCGGACGATCGGCAGCACCGGCATCAGTTGCTCGCAGGTCACCCAGGGGTCGTTCGCCTGCACCTCGGCTATCAGCAGGCGAGGGGGGCGGGAAGGGACGGCGAGACCGGCGGCCGCCAGCAGCTCAGCCGGGCTCTTACCAACCAGTTTTTTATTCGCCGCGCCGTCGGGCAGGCAGACGGCGCGCAGGGTATCGGTCTCCTGCGGGCTCAACAGCAGCGCGTCAAAATCCTGCATCTGCTGGATCAGGCGGTCAGCGACGGAGGCGACGACGATCAGGCTTTTTTCGGCGATACAGGGCAGGTTGTAATCGAAGGCGGCGCCGCTGATGATATCTTCGGCGGCTTTGACGAGATCGGCCGTTTCATCAACGATGCACGGCGGATTGCCGGCGCCAGCGCCGATCACTTTTTTACCGCTTTTCATGCCCATCGCCACAATGCCAGGGCCGCCGGTGATAGCCAGAACGGCAATCAGCGGGTGGGCCATCATTTGCTGGGTGGCTTCAAAGGTCGGCTCGGCAACGGTCACCACCAGGTTACGGATCCCGCTGCAGCGGTAGGCGATCTCTTCGATCCTGGCGATAAGCGTTAACGAGACCTTTTTCGCGCCGGGATGGGGGCTGAAATAGACGCTGTTACCCGCCGCCAGCATGCTGATACTGTTGTTGATAATGGTTTCCGTTGGGTTGGTGCTGGGCGCCACGGCGCCAATAACCCCGAACGGCGAGTACTCAAACAGCACCATCCCGCCATCGCCGGTGAGGGCGCTGGTGGTGAGATCCTCAATGCCCGGTGTGTTCTCAAGGGCAGCTTTATTTTTCAGATATTTATCTTCTTTGTTGCCCATGCCGGTCTCCGTGGCGCTCTCCTCCGCCAGCGTCGCCAGCTCGGGGGCCAGCGTCTCCCGCAGGGCGCTGATAATGGCGCTGCGGGTTTTTAGCGGACACTGCTGATAGCGGAGAAAAGCCTGATGGGCGGCGTCGATGGCGCTGCCGATGTCGCGGTAAATGCCCTGCTGTTCCTGAGAAACGGGGGCGGGCGCGAGCTTTTCGCTGAGAATGGTGCGGATAAGGGGTTCCAGTTCTGCTGTATTCATTGATGTGTTCTCACGTTAATGGCCGCCATGGCAGCCTGTGCAATAGCCATATCCTGCTCGACGCTGCCGCCGCTAATCCCGAGACCGGCTATTAGCTGACCATCGCGCCACAGCGGATATCCGCCGCCAAAGGTGACGACTTTGCCCTGCAGATGGCTCTCCAGACCGTACAGCGCAGCGCCTGGCTGTACGGTCGTCGCGAGCTCGTGGGTGGCGGTTTTCATGGCGACGGCGGTCCAGGCTTTTTTTGGCGCCAGCTCGCTGCTGACCAGCAGCGCATCGGGCATTCGCCAGGTCACGGTTTCGGTACCGTGTGCGTCAACGATGCTGACCACCACCGGCACCTGCAGCTGGCGGGCGTGTTCGATAGCCTGACGGGTAAGCTGATGCAGCTCGTGAAAGGAGAGTGCCCCGGCCTGGGCTTTGGGCGCGTCGGACGCAGGCGACCCGCTGGCGGCCAGGTAGCGGGCCGCGATCTCCGCCACGAGCCGGCGCTGGTGATCGGCATGATCCTCGCTGCGCGCCAGGGCATACAGACAGTCAGATAAGCGGTTCAGATAACGCAGCAGTATCTGACGGATAGTGACCTCTGCCGCCAGCTCGACCAGCCGACGCTCCGCCCGACGGGCAACGGTGCGGGCCAGGTGCAGGCGACTGGCGGCTTCGCACCGTCCGGGCAACACAAACTGGTGCAGCGCCGGCACGCGGGCCATCTCGCGATCGATGGTCTGCTCCAGCAGGGCAATCTCTTCGCTGCTGATATAGCGCTTACCCGGTGATGGCTGTTCGCTGTCGCTGGCGAGCTCCGCGCTGAACCAGAAAATATGCTGCTGCAGGGCTTCGAGCAGGACGCGATGTTCCTCTTCAGCGGCGGCGCAGACGCACAGGCTCAGCACCGCGTTCAGTTCATCCAGGGTGCCGTAGGCTTCGACGCGCGGATGCGTCTTGCTGACCCGCTGGCCGGTAAAGAGTGATGTACTGCCGGCATCGCCGGTTCGGGTATAAATAGCCACAGGCGCCCCCTTAGCGTGAAAGTGAGTCAACAATGCCCACAACGGCAAGATCGATGGCCTCATTCGGGCCGCTAAAGACGTGGCGTGCGCTCGAGCCGCTGCAGAGCAGCACCAGTTCGCCGACGCCAGCGCCAACCGAATCTACCGCCACTTCATCGCCGCTCGCGGGCTGAAATGGATGTTCGTCGTCTGTGCTTACCCGGCGCACCAGCAGCAGTTTTTTGCCGTTCAGAGAGGGCGATTTTTGCGTCGAGACGACGGCGCCGGTCACGCGTGCCAGATGCATAGTTCACTCCTGCGTAATCAATTGAACATGCCGCGCGACGGCCGCTTCGCGGGCGAGGGCGGTGATAATGGGGCGGCGGCGCAGCACCAGATAACCTCCCCTGAGACGGGCTACATCGGCATAGGTGAGCACCGACGCGGCGTGAAGTCTGACGGGCTGGCCAGGCGGGTCGCTGAACGTCAGCGGCAAACGGGCGAGTTTTTTTACCGCCAGCGCGGGGAGCAGGGCGGGAAGCAGCGTTAGCTGTACCCGAACGCCCCAGGCCATCGCCTCATGCAACGCGCAACCGGCGGCCGTCAGCGCGCGCTGGCCGGTAAGCTGCTCCAGCAGCGGTAAATCCACCTGCACGATGCGCAGCGAAGCGTGCTGGCACAGCAGGCTGTGGATATCCGCTTCGCCGAGCTGGGCCACGCTGAGCGTGGCCGTACTCCGGGCGCGACGGCGCAGACGGGCGGCGACCTCTTCGACGATACGCTGCAGCATCGCGTGGTTCATGGCTTCGTCACCAGCGTAGCCCAGGCCTGCGCAGCGTCAGCGCCTGCCGCATTGGCTTCGTCAGTATCGATGTGCATCTCAAGACGCATATCCGGGGCTACGCGGACCGCTACATTGTCGAAGATAAGCCGCCTGTCGCTGCCTTCGATCGCCACCGCGACGCTATCGCCATGGGCGACGCGCAGGATCAGGGCATCGAGCGGGGACATATGAATATGTCGTTGGGCGACGATCGTCCCGCTGCTCAGCTCCAGTTCGGCAAAGGGGCTTATCAGGCGGATCCCTGGCGTGTCCTGCAGATTGCCTGACATGCGCAGCGGCGCGGCGATACCGAGGGTCCGGGCGTCGGTGCGTGAGATTTCCACCTGGCTGGTCTGGCGCAAAGGGCCGAGCAGGCGCACGTTATTTAATCGTCCTTTGGGGCCAACCAGAGTCACCGTCTGCTCTGCGGCATACTGCCCGGGCTGCAGCAGCGCTTTTTTCGGCTGGATGGGCTGAGCGGGAAAGAGCCTGGCATAGTCCTCCGCCGCTAAATGGATATGGCGACTGGAGATACCGATTGGGATGGGACGCTGGCGCATCTCATCCAGCACTTTGTTGACTGTTGAAGCCAGCTGTTGTTTATCCATTACGCGTCACCTCGTTTACCGGCGTGCAGGCACTGCGAGCGAGGTTCGCCTTTTTGCCGTGGACAGTGCGGGTCCAGGCACAGGTTGCAGGTCACCTGCTCCGCAGGGCGGGGGAGGGTGTCTGCGGGATCTCTGCGCTCATCCATTACGGTGGCGTTCTCCTCTTCCAGAGCAGCGTCAGGTGCTGGTGAAGGCGCTTCGACGCGGGCTGGCAGCAGGCCTGCGCCGGGCCTGGCGATAACCTTCTGCGCCACCAGCCCCTGCTGCCGGTCGGCGAGTTCGGCCCCGGTCATCACCGCCGCCTGGACAGAGGCCACATCACCGGCGATCTTCACCACCATCCAGCCGGAGCCGTTGGTCTTTTCCAGGGCGAGCAGCGTGATGGCGGCCGCTTTCGCCATGGCGTCGGCGCAGGTGATGGCCAGGGCCAGGCCGCTGACCTCAAGTAATCCCAGTGATTGCTTCACGCAGTGCTCCTTGTTTCAAGGTCAGACGGATTTCGGCAGAATGGCCTCAACATCGCTGTGCGGGCGTGGGATCACATGGCTGGACTTGACCTCGCCGACCACGCTGGCCGCCGCGCTCCCGGCGTCAACGGCGGCTTTGACCGCGCCGACGTCTCCGCGGACCATCACGGTAATCAGCCCGGAGCCAATTTTTTCGTAACCAATCAACTGCACGTTGGCGGATTTCACCATTGCATCAGCGGCTTCAATGGCGCCAACCAGGCCTTTCGTTTCAACCAGTCCTAGTGCGTTATTCATATTGTGTTCTCCTGTGGATTAAGCATTGCGATCCCGAAATGGGATCCCTTTGACGAGACGAGCCGCATTGTTGCCAGTGTTTCGCCGGGCCAGCCTGTCCTGGTGATACCTCAGCGAAAACAGCGGAGTTGATGCGGGTAAATTTTTGTAGTGCACGATGAGCTGTTCCCGGTCGCAGGCGATGCCCACCAGCAGCGGCGAACGCTGCGCCGCCTGCCAGGCGTGATGGACAAGATCGCCGCCGGTCCGCGGTTGCAGAACGAAAGGAATGCCTTCCTCTTCAATGCCCAGCAGGACATCGCGCCACTGTTCGCTGCATTCGTCAGTGACCGCAATGACGATGGCGGGGGTGACGAGGCTACTCTCCATGCGTACCTCCTTTTTGCCAGGCAAGGAGTAATCCGCTGGCGACCGCATTGCGCGGGCCTTCACTGCCGCGGATGTTGCCGCGCCCGGCAACCAGCCGGTAGTGCGCCAGCGCGTCGGTGACCATCTGGGGGATCTCGAAATCGAGGGACGAGCCGCCCACCAGCACTACGAACGGGATGTCGCGAATGTTGCCGGTAGGGCTCACCTGGCGTAACGCCCGCAGGGCGTTGGTGACAAAGACGCGTGATTTGGCGCTACGGCGAATGGCGCGCACTTTCTCCAGCGGCAGATCGCCGGGCAGGGGAACCAGTTCATCCGGTTTCACCACGCAGACGCGGGCAAATACCGCCGGTGGTAAGGCCGACGGAAAAAACTGGACGCTGCCGTCTTCATGACGCAGATGAAACAGGCTTTCGACTTTCGCCAGCGGGTATTTTTTGATCTCTTCCGCCAGGTAGCGGTCCTCAAGCCCCAGCTCGCGGGCGATGATCATCGTGACCATATCGCCGGCGCCAGCCAGGTGAGTGGCGCTGATCTCCCCTTGCGCATTGATAATCGAGGCGTCGGTCGACCCGGCGCCCAGATCGAGGATCGCCAGCGGGCGCGTGGTGCCGGGAGTGGTGAGCGCCCCGAGAATGGCCGCTTCCGCCTCGGCGCCACCCACCTGAACGGCGATCTGCAGCTTGTGTTCAATTTCACGCGCAATGAGGGCCATCTGCAGGCGATCCGACTTGACCATCGAGGCGATACCCACCGCCTGCTCCAGCGAGAACTCTCCCGCCAGGCCGCCGGTCACACTGACCGGCACCGCCGTATCAACGGCCAGCAGATCCTGAATACGAATCTCCTGAGCTGGCTTATTGGTGAGCTCCGCCATGGTCTGGCGCACATGCTCAAGCATGCCGCCGATATTGGTGCCCGCTTCTCCCGCGACGTTGTCCAGTTTGCCGAAGCCGTCAACCGCCTTCATGATGGCTTCCGCCCCGGCGGCCACATCAACCTGTACGCTGCGCCCCTGAGCGATGAGCAGCAGATTCCCCGCCGGAATAGTCCGTGCCTTGACGTCGCCGGAGGGGGTTTTCACCACTACGGCCGAACGATTGCCAATCAGCGCCCGCGCCATTGGCACGATATTTTTGGTCTCTTCGGCGTTGAGATCGAAAACGGTGGCAATACCGTAGGGGTTGGAGAGCGTTTCGATGATCTTGCCGGGTAAAGCGACCTCGACCGCCGCCAGCATGCCAAGTGGAATACGGTCGATATGCTGAACTTCATCGATCACCGGCAGCGGTTGCTGTAGCCGGTTATTGACCAGCACGCCGTCATCCTGCTGCAAAATAATGCCGGAAATCTGATAGCCCGCTGCCGTCGCCGCATTGACCATCGCAGCGACATCGGCAAAGTCAAAGGCTGAGGAGACCACCAGAATATAGGGGGCGTCCGCAGCGCAGGACAGCAGCGCCTCCGGTGTGATGGTGATGCCGACCCCCAGTCCGACGCCGCCGGGTGTCTTCGGGTTGTGGCCGATCATGGTGGACTCGGTGATGATGGTTTCCGTGATGGTCTCCATCGCCACATCGCCAATGACCGGCGTGGCTTCGTTAATGCGAATAAGCGAGATATCGCTGACCTGAATGCCTGCCGCTTTTGCCGCCTGTGTTAGCGCCTCCTGAATACCGAACACATTACGTAATGTGCCTTTAATACCGGTGGTTTCAGCCAGCGCGCTGTGGCGGATGTTCAGCACACCTGCGTCATCGACCGTCGCCAGGGCGACCTCTGTCGATGAGTTGCCAATATCAATGCCAGCGATATAGCGCATGCTTGCCCCCTGTTAATCGTCGCCTTTCAGTTTCTTACGCTCGACGTACAGCCCGGCCGCTTCCCGAACAAAGGCGGCACAGATCCGGGCCTGGTAGCGATGCTCGAGGTCATCAGCGATCGCCAGTAGCTCCGCCTGGGTGGAACGGTATGGGCGCAGGGCGTTGTAGATCTCAAGGATCCGGTCGTCGGGAACCGCGGTGAGCTCGGCGGCCCGCTCAAAGTTCATCGCCAGCCGATCGCGTCCGGCATCCTGGGCGATCGCCGCCTGCATCCGCAGCGTTTCCGGGGTAATGCGCATGTCCTGCGCCGTAACGCGATCGCTTAATACGTTCTCCAGCGTCAGGTCATCGAGCGTTTTATTGGTAGCGGTTTTGACCCACTCCGGATGGCGGGTGGCTAACGGGTAGTCGCTGACTTTAGGCTGGCGAGCGGTGTCGTTTGTCGGTGCGGCTGGCGCGGGCGTTGCCCCGTCCTGTAGGCTGTTCATCCGGCTCAGCACGTCGCGTACCATGGATTCAATTGCGTCGGTATTCATCGGGATATCCTTTGTTAAAGCGCCATGCGCAGTTCCTGCGGGTTTTTGCCGGTCACTACGTATTTGGTCTCTTTAATGTGCAAAATGGCCGACTTCGCCTGGTATTTGGGACGAGCCATCTGATCGTTGAGTGTCGGCACTGGCTGTGGCGACTCGCGTTTGGCGTAGCGCGCGGCGTTTTTGCCAATCTGGCGGTAGGTTTCCAGGGTCAGCAGCGGCGCCTGCGGGAAGAGTTCCAGATTGGAAAGCGGCGGCAGGCCCCGCTGGTGGATGACGGTGGTGCCTTTCGACTGAATACCGATCGAGATGCCGGAGCCGCTCAGGCGGTTGCCTTCCACCGCCACGAAGGCGACGTCAGAAGATTTAAAGCAGCGGATCACCCGGGCTTTGATGCCTTCTTCCTCAATGCCGGCGATCACTTCGCGCAGGATATTTTTATGCGGAATGCCGACGATATTGGCGGTTTGCGCCAGGCCAAAGGCGGGCCCGACGGCAATGATGACTTCATCCTGCTGCGTGCCGGGTTTGGCTTCGCCGATTTCCGTCAGGAAGCTGTCGCTGGACACAGGCGCAACAGCGGCCGACGCGACGGAAGCGGCAGGCGCGCTAAAGGAGACCGGCTTATCTGCGCCTGATTTCATCTCCGACAGCACCTCTTCGATAATCTGGCGCAGCAGCGTTTCGTTAATTTCCATTTTTCACCCCTTAGCCAAGTTCATTGGGATCGAGCGCGCCCGGGATATTTTTAATCTCTTCCCAGCGCTCGCCTTGCAGGCGGTAGCCTGTTGCCGGACCGGCATAATCGTTCACGTCATTCACGGCCGAGAGCACCTGGCCTTCGCCGACGATGATGGCGGAGGTGTGCAGGTAGTCGCCGGTGAGCTTGGCTTTCTGAATATTGAGCATGTCCTGGGCGACATCGGGGAAGCCGCCTTTCGCCAGGGCTTTCACCACCTCCAGGCCGTTGCGGTTCTTGTTGATGATCTCCTGGGCAAACTTGATGTCCTCAACGATGTTGCGCTCAGGCATATCTTTTGAACCGTGGGCGTAAGTGGCGGCCTCCACCTCTTCATCCGTAATTGGCGGCAAACCCATGCCGGCAAATACCGCTTGCAGCGCGCGGGCGGCTTTATTACGAATGGCGATCACGTCCTCTTCACGCACCGGCCGCAGGCCGCCATCGACCTTCAGATCGCGCTGGATCACGTTGTAGTCGTCGAAGTCTTCGGCATCTTCGTTGGAACCGGCGAACATGTTGTCGTAGTTCGGCACCGCCGAGTAACCGGAGGAGATAAAGTCGGTGCCTGGCAGGAACTGCATCAGCAGGCGCGCGGTACGCCGCATATCCGAGTGGGTAAAGGTTTGATCGTTACTTGAGGCGCACTCCAGATCCAGCGCTGAGCAAATCAGGTTTTCCGCCAGTACGGCGCGGATACCCGACGGTACGGCGGACGGCACGCCGATACAGCTGACGGAGCCATTCTGCAGGCCTTGCACCCCGGCGGCTTTGGTGATGTAGATGCAGCGCGCTTCGAGATACAGCATCGATTTGCCTTCGGCATAACCCATCTGCACTTCAGAGCCGGAGCCGGAGGTAAAGCGCATTTTCAGGCCGCGCGAGGCGTAGGAGGAGGCGAGGAAGCCTTTCGACCATGGGGTGTCATCGCCATCGGTAAACACCGGTTCCGTACCGTAGACCGAAATGGTTTCGGCATAGCAGGTATGGCCCAGCATGCCCAGTTTCAGCTCGGTGGCTTCTTCCAGGGAACACTGGGTGAGGACGCCGGGGCGGCCCACCTGTGAACCGACCAGCAGGGCGATGGCGTTGAACGGCGCGTAGCGCGCCACGGCGACGGTGGTCTCCTGCTCGTCAAAGCCGCGCCATGCGCCTTCAGCGGCGTCGGCGGCAATCTGTACCGGGTTATCTTTGATATTGGTGACATGCGCCTGCTGGGATGGCGTGCGGCGGGCGCGCATTTTTTGCATCGCCATCATCATCTCGACCACGTTCATATGCGACACCACTTCGACGATTTTCGCCGGGGTCATCGCGGTAGTGAGCGGCACGATGTCGCTGCGTTTAACGTTCGGGTCGCAGAGCATATTGGCGAGCTTGACCGAATCCATGGCCATCACTTCTTCGGCACGTGCCAGATTAATACCGTAGCGCGCGATAAAGTGGTCAATCAGGTCGAACTGGTCAACCGGTTTGCCGTCGAGTTCGGTCACCGCGCCGTTGACGATGCGGATAGAGGGTTTGGGATCGTTAGGGCTTTCCATCGCGATAAAGCCCTCTTCGATCCACTCCTTAACGAAACCATCCTGATTCACAGGGCGTTTCGCCAGTGCTTCAAATCTTTTCGATCTCATGAATCAGCCTCGCGGGTATTAAATGTAGGAGGGGCGATCGTTTTTCGGTTCGGCGCCCAGCGTCCCCAGTACGGTTTTGCCGATCTCCCGGGCGGAGATCACCGCCTGGCGCACCGCGCCGGAGTCGCCGGAAATCACCAGGATGGCTTCGTTGCTGAAGCTGGTGCCGTGGGCCGGTGAGCTGTAAGCCACCACGTCGACGTTGGCTGATTTCAGCGCGGTATCGGCCATCAGCACGCCAACGGACGCCGGCGCGCCGACGATAATCCCGCAGGCGCGGCCCAGCGGAGCGCCGAAGGCTTTTTCCAGGGCGTAGCTGGCGCGCGCGGTATACTGCAGCTCGATATGACCCGCCTCGTTGCCGTAGACATCGCCGAAAGTACGGTCCAGCTCTTTCAGCGCGACCTCAATCCCGCGTTTGACGTCGGAAACATCGTTCCCGCCCAGCACAATCAGTGAGCCATGGCCTGCGCCGCCTTTGGTGTCGCGAGGAAGCTCAATGCTGACCACTTCGGTGTTGGTGGCTTTGACCGCTTCATCGGCGGCCATAATGTGCGGCCCGGCGCCGGTGCGAGCGCCGAGGATGCCGATAGAGCGATAGCGTTTTTCAAGCTTCATGGCTTCCAGCAATGCGGCATCCACGTTGGCGATGACCAGCCCGAGGGTGTCGCCAATGGCGGTCCCGACAAATTCCGTTAAGCTGCAGCTTTTCTCTGCCATAGCCGTTTCTCCTGTGGGATGGGGGGTATCGGGAAGCGCCTGCTGCTCTGGCGTCGCCACACGCGCTATGACTTGCGCCATGATCTGTTCAACCAGCTCATTGCTGCTCATTGGCTATTCCCCTTCGGTAAGATTTTTTCAACATCGGTATGGGGGCGGGGAATGACGTGTACGGCTTTCACCTCGCCCACGTGGCGGGCTGCGGCGGCACCGGCGTCGGTGGCGGCTTTTACGGCTCCCACGTCGCCACGCACGATGACGGTCACCAGGCCTGAACCGATCCTTTCATAGCCAACTAATAAAACATTGGCCGACTTAACCATTGCGTCAGCGGCCTCTATGGCTGCGGTTAAGCCTTTGGTTTCTACCATTCCTAATGCTTCTTGTTGCATAAAGACCTCGCAGGGTATGTTCCAGTGAGGGAACTATATGGCGGGGCGGCGAAAAAGAATGGCTGAGTTGATGGTGTAGAACGAAAAAATAGTGGTTTTTATATAATAATAAATAGTCATGATTTATTTTATATTGTTGTTTTTATTGGTTTTTATTTTACTTATTAATGTGATTATCTTGCGGATGCTGTTCCGTATTTACATTTTTGGGCGTGATTTTTTAAATTGTTTTTGCTATGCGATATTTTGCGTGGTGTGATATTTGTTGGAAAATAAGCACTGCGCTTTTGCAATTTTTTATTATTGAGTTGGAAATAAAAATATCCCCTGAACGCCCGCCATTGCTGCATGGATTCGCGAGCAAATAGCAATAAATTGCTCTTCTTCAGCGACTTTACGCCGCCCGTTTTCCGCAGGATGCCAACACTTTGCTGCCGCCGGTTTCTATAGTGGGCCTCGCCGTACCCAACGAGCCAGCGGATGGTTGGCTGGCCTGGACACGAACTACGTCAAGAGGTGTCACAATGAATGGTTCTTTACGTGCGCAATGTATCGCCGAGTTTTTAGGCACCGGGCTATTTCTGTTTTTTGGTATCTGCTGCCTGAGTGCTCTGAAGCTGGCTGGCGCCAGCCTGGGGCTGTGGGAGATCTGTATTATCTGGGGACTGGGTATTTCTCTGGCGGTGTACCTGACGGCCGGCATTTCGGGGGGGCATCTGAACCCCGCCGTCACCGTCGCCCTGTGGCTGTTTGCCTGCTTCCCGGGCAGAAAAGTGTTGCCCTATATCGTGGCCCAGGTCGCCGGCGCGTTTGGCGGCGCCGTGTTGGCCTGGATACTTTACAGCACCCTGTTTACGCAATTTGAAACGGTACATCATATGGTGCGTGGCAGCCTGGAAAGCCTGCAGCTGGCCAGTATCTTCAGTACCTACCCGGCGCCTGAGCTCAGCATCTGGCATGCGGCGCTGGTGGAGGTGGTGATCACCTCGATGTTGATGGGGATGATCATGGCGCTCACCGATGATGGCAATGGCGTACCCAAGGGCCCGCTGGCGCCACTGTTGATTGGCATTCTGGTAGCGGTGATCGGCGCCTCGACCGGGCCGCTTACCGGTTTTGCGATGAACCCGGCGCGCGATTTTGGCCCGAAACTATTTGCCTGGCTCGCCGGGTGGGGCGACATCGCGATGACTGGCGGAAGGGATATTCCCTATTTTATCGTGCCCATCATCGCGCCATTGCTGGGCGCCTGCCTCGGCGCCGCAATTTATCGTTTTCTCATCGCTAATAATCTTCCCTGTCATACCTGCGTTGAGGAGAAAAATACGCGTTAGCATCCAGTGAAAAATGTATTACTGAAATAGCAAAACTATTTCATGAACCGATATCACGAACCGCTCAAAAAGTCTCCCCGGGGTGGGAGACTTTTGTTATTGTCAATGCACTTTTTTATCGTCGACGGGATCTGATGCTAAAAAAGGGAAATATGAATAATATGTTTTATTTATAACAAAAAATTAACTGAGGGGTTTTATCATGATTTCTGCGAGTACCCTGAACTCAGAACTCATCAATAAAATCGCACAGGATTTTGCGCAAGCCACCAGTCTGGCGGTTGTGGTCGTCAATATTCACGGTGATGAGATTTCTGAACTGTTTAATTTCACGCCGTTTTGCCAACTCATGCGTCAGCACCCGGAGCACAGCGGACGCTGTCGCATGAGCGACCGCTGCGGCGGGCTGGAAGCCTCGAAAAATGACCAGCTGTGTATCTACC
Source organism: Klebsiella sp. RC2 (assembly GCF_014192815.1). Taxonomy (NCBI): domain Bacteria; kingdom Pseudomonadati; phylum Pseudomonadota; class Gammaproteobacteria; order Enterobacterales; family Enterobacteriaceae; genus Klebsiella; species Klebsiella sp. RC2. Next base: position 166,024 of record NZ_JACHYL010000005.1, read on the forward strand.
GCTGTCACGCGGGGTTAACCGATTTTTCCATCCCGCTGGTGATCGCCGGCCACCTCGTTGGCTTCGTGCTGTGCGGCCAGGTGCGTCTGAGCAATGATATTGAACTGGTTGATATTCTGAACGTGGATGACCGCTGGCAGGACGATCCGGCGCTGGTCCAGGCGTTTCGCGATGTGCCTGAGATGGACTATTCGCGGGTTATCGCTTCGGCGGATCTGCTGAAGCTGATCGTCGAGAATTGCCTGAAAAAACAGCTCAACTTTGTGGTTATCAAAGATAACCCGCCGCAGAACGACCCGGCGCAGGCCTGCCGGGCGGCCTCGCCGCACGATGGCAAAATGAAGAAGGCGCTGCGCTATATCGACGCGCATCTCTCCGATGAGCTGCGTCTGGAGGACGTGGCGGCGCACGTCTATCTCAGCCCGTACTACTTCAGCAAACTGTTTAAAAAGTATCAGGGGATCGGCTTTAACGCCTGGGTCAATCAGCAGCGGATGGCGAGCGCAAAAGAGCTGCTATGCCACAGCGACTGGAGCATTGCCAGCATCGCGCGGAATTTAGGTTTTTCGCAAACCAGCTATTTTTGCAAAGTGTTTCGCCAGACCTATCAGGTAACGCCGCAGGCATTTCGTCAGCAAATTAATGCCGGATCACAAACTGAGTCTTTTTAAATGACAATATTTTGCTATTGCCGATTTTTGATATCCCGGAGTATCTTCATCATTATAAAATGAAAAAAACGACAGTAGAGCAATAAATTGTCATAGCGCAACAAAATAGTGATATTCGAGGGATAAACTACACCAGTTTTTATTTTTGTGATGGGATAGAGTGTCCGTTAATACGAGACTGATGAATATCACAACACCGCTTCACCTCGCGGACGTCATTTTGCAGGCGATGAGGCGGTAAAAGTAAGCGTGAAACATTAACCGCGGATGCATGGCGCATCGGCGAATACAACCGACAGGTTCGACACCAGTTTGGTGTCAGGGAAGGGGGTGTAAATCCCCCGCAGCCCCCGCTGCTGTGATGCTGACGACCCCGCAAAAACCACTGATCGTAAGATTGGGAAGGGCGGGCGAGAACGAGGCTAAGCCAGAAGACCTGCCTGCCGGTAACTGACCAACAACTTCGGTGGGAAGTGGGTGGCTTAGCGGTGCGTGGTCGCAGGACCAGGCATGCGCGCAGCTATACCCCGACCACCTGAACAGGACAGGGTATGGCAACCAGGCGTGCGTTTATTCTTGCGGGTACCGGCAGCGGTTGTGGCAAAACCACCGTTACGCTTGGCCTGCTCAGCTTGCTCCAACAGCGCGGTTTGCGGGTGCAACCCTGTAAAGTGGGGCCAGACTACCTGGACACCGCCTGGCACACCGCCATCAGCGGCATCGCCTCCCGCAATCTCGACAGCTTTATGCTTCCCGCCCCGATACTCAACGCGCTGTTTGCCGAACAACTGCAGCAGGCCGACATCGCGGTTATCGAAGGGGTGATGGGCCTGTATGACGGCTACGGCATCGACCCCAACTACTGCAGCAGCGCGGCGATGGCCAAACAGCTTGGCTGCCCGGTGATTTTGCTGGTGGATGGCAAAGCGGTGTCGACTTCCGTCGCCGCCACGGTGATGGGCTTTCAACACTTTGATCCGGCCCTCAACATCGCTGGCGTTATCGTCAATCGGGTTAACAGCGACGCGCACTTCCAGCTGCTGAAAAGCGCCATTGAGCGCTACTGTCAGGTGCCAGTGCTCGGCTATGTGCCGCGCGTGGAAGGCGTGGCGCTGCCCGAACGGCATCTGGGGCTGGTGACCGCCCGCGAGTCGGTGGTCAATCAGCAGGCATGGCGGGATTTTGCCAGCCTGCTGGGGCGCACCCTCGACATAGACCGGCTACTGGCCCTCAGCGAACTGGCCGCCATGCCGGCCGGCGAGTGGGGGGAACAGCTTGCCGCCGACGCCGGCGAAGGACTGACGCTGGCCCTCGCCGACGATGAGGCCTTCAATTTTTATTACCCCGATAACCTGGCGCTGCTGGCGCGCTGCGGCGTGAAGATGGTGCGCTTTAGCCCGCTGCGCGATCGCCAGCTGCCGGCCTGCCAGATGATCTGGCTCGGCGGCGGCTACCCGGAGCTGCATGCGGCCGGGCTGTCCGCCAACCATGAGATGCTGGCGCAGCTTCGCGCGGCGCACCGGCGCGGGGTGGCGATCTACGCCGAGTGCGGCGGCCTGATGTATCTGGGCACGACCCTGGAAGTCACCGGCGGCGAGCGCTACGCCATGGCGGATATTATTCCTGGACACAGCCGAATGGGGACGCGTCTGACCCGGTTCGGCTACTGCGAAGCGCAGGCGCAGCAGCAGACGCTGCTGGCCGCTCCTGGCGAGTGGCTGCGCGGCCATGAATTTCATTACTCCGATTTTTCGCCCGCCACCCCTGCCGTACTGGCCTGCCGTAAACAGCGAGACGGTAAGACGCTCCAGCAGTGGCCGGGAGGATGGCAGTCCGGCAGCGCCTTTGCCAGCTATCTCCATGTCCACTTTGCCCAGCGCCCCACCATGCTCAACCACTGGCTGCGAGCGGCAAGGAGGGCGCAATGACTCTTCTCGCCTGGTGTGTGGCCTGGATACTTGATGTGCTCATTGGCGATCCGCCGCACTGGCCGCATCCGGTGCGCTGGATAGGTCGCCTGATCACCGTCAGCCAGCGTGTGGTGCGGCGCGTCTGCCATAGCGACCGGGCGCTGCGCATCGGCGGCGGGGTAATGTGGCTGGTGGTGACCGGCCTGACATGGGGCGTGGCCTGGGGCGCACTGGCGCTGGCGCACGGGCTCCATCCCTGGCTGGGATGGCTGGTGGAGGTGTGGATGATCTTCACCGTGCTGGCGGGACGCTGTCTGGCACAGTCGGCGATGGCGGTGGCCCGGCCGCTGCAGGCCGGGGATCTCGCCGAAAGCCGGCATAAGCTCTCCTGGATTGTCGGGCGCGACACCTCTCAGCTCCAGCCAGCGCAGATCAACCGTGCGGTGGTGGAGACCGTGGCGGAAAACACGGTGGATGGCATTATCGCGCCGCTCTTTTTCCTGCTGCTGGGCGGCGCGCCGCTGGCCATGGCCTATAAAGCGGTCAACACCCTCGATTCCATGGTCGGCTATAAACACGAAAAATACCGGGCGATCGGCATGGTCAGCGCCCGTCTTGATGATGTAGCCAACTTCCTTCCCGCCCGGCTGAGCTGGCTGCTGCTCAGCCTTGCCGCAGTGCTATGCCGGGAAGATGGCGCCCGGGCGCTGCGTACGGGCTGGCGCGATCGTTATCAGCACAGCAGTCCTAACTGCGCCTGGCCGGAAGCGACCGTCGCCGGCGCGCTGGGGATCCGCCTTGGCGGCCCGAACGATTACTTCGGCCAGCGCGTTGAAAAGCCCTGGATAGGCGACGCCGTCCGCGACATCGCGGTGGACGATATTTCCCGAACCATTCGATTAATGTGGGTGGCGTCAAGCCTGGCGCTGGCGCTATTTATCGGCGTGCGCTACTGGCTGGTCGGCGCGGCCTGAGGAGAACCTGATGCAGTACATCCAACAACCGCAGGCGATCGAGGCGAAAAGCTTCGACATCATCAGCGAGATCATCGCCGAAACGCGACCGGACTACCGTTTCGCCAGCTCGCTGCACGAGGCGATTATCAAGCGGGTGATCCACACCACCGCTGACTTCGACTGGCTGGATATTCTGTGGTTTTCTCCGGATGCCCTGATCGCGCTGAGCGAGGCGTTGAGCCGGCCCTGCATGCTGTATACCGATACCACCATGGCGTTGTCCGGGATCAACAAAACCCTGCTGGCCCGCTTTGGCGGCGAATGCCGCTGCTATATCAGCGACCCACGGGTGGTGCGCGAGGCGCAAAGCCGGGGGATGACCCGCTCGATGGCGGCGGTGGATATTGCGGTGCAGGAGCCCGGGGAGAAAGTGTTCGTCTTCGGCAATGCGCCAACCGCACTGTTTCGCCTGCTGGAACATCGCGAGACGGCCATCGGCGGCGTGGTGGGGGTGCCGGTCGGGTTCGTCGGCGCCGCGGAGTCGAAAGCGGCGCTCAGCGAGAGCGGCCTGCCGGCCATCGCCGCGCTCGGCCGCAAGGGGGGAAGCAACGTGGCGGCAGCGATTGTGAACGCTCTGCTTTACCACCTGCGGGAGGCGCAATGAGCGATCAGACCTTTGACGCCCCGGTGTGGCATCACGGCAAAGCGCTGCGCAAGGGCTACACCACCGGCTCCTGCGCCACGGCGGCGGCAAAAGTGGCGGCGCTGATGGTGATGCGCCAGCATCTGATCCACCAGGTCTCGATCGTCACCCCCTCCGGCGTCACCCTGTGCCTGAACGTCGAGTCTCCGCACGTCGAAGGGCAGCAGGCGGTCGCCGCGATCCGTAAAGACGGCGGCGATGATGTCGACGCCACCCACGGCATGCTGATTTTTGCCCGGGTGACCCTCAATGACAGCGGAGAGATTAGCCTGCAGGGCGGCGAGGGCATCGGCACGGTGACCCGCAAAGGGATCGGTCTGCCGACAGGCAGCCCGGCGATAAACCGTACTCCGCGGCACACCATCGAGACCGCCGTTCGCGAAGCGATTGGCCCTTCCCGTGGCGCGCAGGTGGAGATCTTTGCCCCGGAAGGTGTACTTCGCGCGCAAAAAACCTATAACGCGCGGCTGGGGATCCTCGGCGGCATCTCGATTATCGGCACCACCGGGATCGTCACCCCGATGTCGGAAGAGAGCTGGAAGCGCTCGCTCTCCCTCGAGCTGGAGATAAAACGCGCCGCCGGGCTGGAGCGCGTGGTGCTGGTGCCGGGCAACCACGGCGAGCGCTTTGTCCGCGAGCAGATGGGCATCGACCCGCAGGTGGTGGTCACCATGAGCAACTTCGTCGGCTACATGATTGAAGAGGCGGTCCGGCTCGGTTTCCGCCAGATTGTGCTCATCGGCCACCCCGGCAAACTGATCAAAATCGCCGCCGGGATCTTTCATACCCACAGCCATATCGCCGATGCGCGGATGGAAACCCTCGTCGCCCATCTGGCGCTGCTTGGCGCGCCGTTGCCGCTGCTGACGCTGGTCAGCGAGTGCGACACCACCGAAGCGGCAATGGAGCATATCGACGCCTGGGGATACCAGCGCCTCTATAACCATCTGGCTGAGCGTATCTGCCAGCGCGTTCTTGAGATGCTGCGCTTCACTCAGCACCCGCCCACCTGCGACGCGGTTCTGTTTTCTTTTGATAACCAGGTGCTGGGCAGCAGCCGTCCGCTGGCGGCGATTGCCCGGGAGCTGACATGTTGACGGTCGTGGGAATGGGCCCGGCGGGGCTGCAGTGGCTGGCCCCGGCCGCGCGCGAGGCAATCGCCGCCGCCGAGGCGCTGGTGGGCGGCAGCCGCCACCTCCGGCAGTTTCCCGCCTTCGCCGGCGAGCGCTTTGCGCTGGGGGCTGATATTCCGGCGCTGCTGGCGTGGATCGAGGCCCGCGCCGGGCGCCGCGTCGTGGTGCTGGCCTCCGGCGATCCGCTGTTCTATGGCATTGGCACCCGGCTGATTGCCCATTTTGGCCGGGAACGGGTGCAGGTGATCCCTGGCATCAGCGCGGTGCAGTACCTCTGCGCCCGGGCGGGCATCGACATGAACGACATGTGGCTGACCAGCAGCCATGGCCGGGAGTTGAGCGTCGATGCGCTGGCCGCCCACCGGAAAGTCGCCATGGTGACCGACGGCCGCTGCGGGCCGCGGGAGATTGCCGCCCAACTGACGGCCCGCGGCAAAGGCCACCGCTGGATGGTGATCGGCGAAAATCTGGCGATGGAAAACGAGCGGATCCACTGGCTGCCGGTCAGCGCCGTGGAGGACGAATATGAGATGAATGCGGTGGTGATCCTCGATGAAAGATGAGCTGTTTTTGCGCGGCGCCCAGGTGCCGATGACCAAAGAGGCCGTGCGCGCGCTGGCGCTGGCGAAGCTGGAGCTGCACCGGGCGCGCCACCTGATTGATATCGGCGCGGGCACCGGCAGCGTCAGCATTGAGGCCGCCCTGCAGAACCCGGCGCTGCGGGTGACGGCGATTGAGCGTCAGGCCGACGCGCTGCGCCTGCTGGCGGACAACCGGCAGCGCTTTGGCTGCGACAACATCGCTATCGTGGCGGGCGTTGCGCCGCTGGCGGTCGCCGACAAAGCCGACGCGATCTTTATGGGGGGCAGCGGCGGCCACCTGACGGCGCTGATCGACTGGTCGCTGGCGCAGCTGCATCCCGGCGGCCGGCTGGTGATGACTTTTATTTTGCAGGAAAACCTTCATAGCGCCCTGGGGCACCTGCAGCAGTGCGGCATCCACGAGGTGGACTGCCAGCAGCTGGCGGTCTCCACCCTGGCTACCCTGGGCAGCGGCCACTATTTCAAACCCCATAATCCCGTTTTTGTCATCGCCTGTCAGAAGGAAGAAAACCATGGCTGAGACTTTTGATCCCCATTGCGTGTGGTTCGTCGGCGCCGGTCCGGGCGATCGTGAACTGATTACTCTCAAAGGCTACCGTCTGCTGCAGCAGGCGCAGGTGGTGATCTACGCCGGGTCGCTGATCAACACCGAGCTGCTGGCCTACTGTCCGCCACAGGCGGAGTGCCACGACAGCGCCGCGCTGCATCTGGAGCAGATCCTCGACCTGATGGAGGCGGGGGTGAAGGCGGGAAAAACGGTGGTGCGTCTGCAGACGGGCGACGTCTCGCTGTATGGCTCGGTGCGCGAGCAGGGCGAAGAGTTGACCCGCCGCGGGATCCGCTGGCAGGTGGTGCCGGGCGTCAGCGCTTTCCTCGGCGCGGCGGCGGAGCTGGGGGTGGAGTATACGGTGCCCGAAGTCTCGCAGAGTCTGATTATTACCCGTCTGGAAGGGCGCACGCCGGTTCCCGCGCGCGAACAGCTGGAGGCCTTTGCCAGCCATCAAACCTCGATGGCGATTTACCTGTCGGTGCAACGTATTCACCGGGTGGCGGAGCGGCTGGTGGAGGGCGGCTACCCCGCGACCACCCCGGTCGCGGTGATTTACAAGGCCACCTGGCCGGAAAGCCAGACCGTCCGCGGTACCCTCGCGGACATCGGCGACAAAGTACGCGACGCCGGGATCCGCAAAACGGCGCTGATCCTGGTCGGCCCCTTCCTCGGCGATGAGTATCACTACTCAAAACTGTACGCAGCGGATTTTAGCCATGAATACCGTAAAGCCTGAATCCATTGCCCTGTTTTGCCTGACGCCCGGCGGCGTGCGGCTGGCAAAACGGCTGGCGGCCATGCTGCCGCTCACCTGCTACACCAGCGAAGCGCTGCAGGAAGAGGGGTTTATCCCCTTCAACGGCGGCTTTGCCAGCGCAGCCCGCGAGGCATTCAGCAGCTTCTCGGCGCTGATTTTTATCGGCGCCACCGGGATTGCCGTGCGGGTGCTGGCCCCGCTGGTGAATGACAAGTTCAGCGACCCGGCGGTGGTGGTGATTGATGAGCGCGCCCGGCACGTCATCAGCCTGCTCTCCGGCCATGCCGGGGGGGCGAATGCGCTGACCCGCTATCTGGCCGGGATGCTCGACGCCGACCCGGTGATCACCACCGCCACCGATGTCAACGAGCTGGCCGCCCTCGACACGTTGGCCTTCCAGCTGAACGCCCGGATGACCGATTTTCGCGCGGCGGTGAAAACCGTCAACCAGATGCTGGTGAGCGGCAAGCGGGTGGGGCTGTGGTGCGACGGCGAATTCACCGAGGCGCTAAGCCGGTGCGACCAACGCGGCTTTATCCCGGTAAGCGACCTGGCGCGCTTGCCGGCGCTCGACGCGCTGATCTGCGTCACCCTGCGCCGGTCGCTGCCGTCGCTGCCGGTACCTCACTGGAAGCTGGTGCCCCAGCGGGTGGTGGCGGGCATCGGCTGTCGGCGCGACACCCCCTGTTCCTTGCTCTGTACGTTGCTGGATCGCCAGCTTGCCGCTCAGCGTCTTGACCCGCTGGCGCTGAAAGCGATCGGCAGCGTGAGCCTGAAGGCAAACGAGCCGGGGTTGCGCCAGTTGGCTCACCGCTGCCGGGTGCCGTTCGAAACCTTCAGCGCCGAGGCGCTGCGCGAGCACGAGCACCGCTTTCCGGCCTCGTCTTTTGTCCGGGAGACGGTCGGCGTCGGCAGCGTCTCCGGTCCGGTGGCCTGGCTGCTGAGTCAGGGAAACCTGTCCGGCGAAACCCTGCGCGAGCAGGGCGTGACCATTACTTTGGGAGTAACACACTGATGTTAAGCGTAATCGGAATTGGCCCTGGCTCGCAGGCGATGATGACCATGGAAGCCGTGGAGGCCCTGCAGGCGGCAGAGATTGTGGTGGGCTACAAGACCTACACCCACCTGGTAAAAGCCTTTACCGGTGACAAGCAGGTGATCAAAACCGGCATGTGCAAAGAGATTGAACGCTGCCAGGCCGCCATTGAGCTGGCGCAGGCCGGGAACAACGTTGCGCTGATCAGCAGCGGCGACGCCGGCATCTACGGCATGGCGGGGCTGGTGCTGGAGCTGGTCAATAAGCAGCAGCTGGACATTGAGGTCCGTCTGATCCCAGGGATGACGGCGAGTATCGCCGCCGCCTCGCTGCTCGGCGCGCCGCTGATGCATGATTTCTGCCATATCAGCCTCAGCGATCTGCTGACGCCGTGGCCAGTGATTGAAAAACGCATTGTCGCCGCAGGGGAAGCAGACTTCGTTATCTGTTTTTACAACCCCCGCAGCCGCGGCCGCGAAGGGCATCTGGCGCGCGCCTTTGCGCTGCTGGCGGCCAGCAAAAGCCCGGACACGCCGGTCGGCGTAGTCAAATCCGCCGGGCGCAAAAAGCAGGAGAAATGGCTGACCACCCTCGGAGAGATGGATTTTGCCCCGGTGGATATGACCAGTCTGGTCATCGTCGGCAACAAAGCGACTTACATCGACAACGGTCTGATGATCACCCCGCGAGGCTACGCGCTGTGAACCACGGCGACGTGCTGGTTATCGGGGGCACCAGCGATGCGCGGGCGATCTGCCAGCAGCTGGACGCCGCCGGCGTGCGCTACACCCTGTCGGTGGCGACCCCCACCGGCGAGCGGCTGGCCGGCGATATCCGCGGGCGGATACGCTGCGGGCGCATGGAGTGGCAGCAGATGGCGGAGTGGCTCAGGGCGCAGCGCACCCGCTGGGTGATTGACGCCTCTCACCCCTACGCCGAAGTGGTCAGCCAGAATATTGTGCGCGCCTGCGCCAGCGTCGGGGTCCTGCTCAGCCGCTATCAAAGGCCGGAGCAGCTGAGCGATCTGCGCCATCCGCTACTTCACGTGGTCGGCGATCTGAACGAGGCCTGCGCGCTGGCCCGTCGCCTCGGGGAGCGGATCCTGCTGACCACCGGCAGCAAAGATCTGGCGGCCTGGCGGGCGGGACTGGCGGAGAAAACGCTGCTCGCCCGGGTGCTGCCGGTGCCGGAGGTGGTTCAGCACTGTAGCGATCTGGGGTTTGGCGTCGGGGAAATCTTTGCCCTCTGCGGGCCGTTCAGCGCCGAATTTAACGCCGCCTTTTATCGCCAGTGCCGGGCTGATGTTGTGGTCACGAAAGCCTCGGGCGCGGAAGGGGGCTATCAGGAAAAAGTACAACCCTGTCTTGATGCGGGGATCCCCTGCATCGTCATTACCCGCCCGGCGCCGCTGGTGAAGGGCGATGAATTACTGGAAAGCCAGGCCGATTTCGCTACGCGGCTGACGCGCTGGCTGTCGGCGACTTGAGGAACAGGATATGAAAAAAGCACTTCTGGTGGTGAGCTTCGGCACCAGCTATCACGACACCCGCGAGAAGAACATTACCGCCTGCGAGCGCGATCTGGCCGCCAGCTGTCCGGATCGCACGCTGTTCCGCGCCTTCACCTCGGGGATGATTATTCGCAAACTGCGGCAGCGCGACGGTATCCATATCGATACCCCGCTGCAGGCCCTGCAAAAGCTGGCTGAGCAGGGGTACCAGGATGTGGCGATCCAGTCCCTGCACATTATCAACGGCGACGAGTACGAGAAGATCGTTCGCGAAGTGCAGAGCCTGCGCCCGCGCTTTCAGCGCCTGACGCTGGGCGTGCCGCTGCTGAGCGGTCATGGCGATTATGTTCAGCTGATGCAGGCCCTGCGCCAGCAGATGCCGCCGCTGGCGGCGACGGAGCGAGTGGTGTTTATGGGGCACGGCGCCAGCCACCACGCCTTCGCGGCCTACGCTTGTCTGGATCATATGATGGCGGTGCAGGGTTTTCCGGCGCGGGTGGGGGCGGTGGAAAGCTATCCCGAAGTGGACATCGTCATTAACGAACTCTCCCGCCAGGGCGTGACCGGCGTGCATCTGATGCCCCTGATGCTGGTGGCCGGCGATCATGCCATTAATGATATGGCCTCCGACGAAGACGATTCGTGGAAAACCCGCTTTAATGCCGCCGGTATTCCTGCCACGCCGTGGCTGAACGGGTTAGGGGAAAATCCGGCGGTGCGGGCAATGTTTGTCGCCCATCTGCAGCAGGCGCTGAATAACGCGATGGAGAAAGCAGCATGAGCGGCAAACTCTACGCCCTGAGCACCGGGCCGGGGGCGGCCGATCTGATCACCGTGCGTGCGGCGCGGATCCTCGGCCAGCTGGATGTGCTGTATGCGCCAGCCGGCCGCAAAGGCGGCGACAGCCTCGCGCTCTCCATCGTGCGCGAGTACCTTGGCGCACACACGGAGGTCCGCTGCTGCCATTTTCCGATGAGCGCCGACAGCGCGGAAAAAGAGGCGGTGTGGAACGACGTCGCCGCGGCGCTGGCCCAGGAGGTGGCGGCGGGCAGGCAGGTCGGATTTATCACCCTCGGAGACGCCATGTTGTTCAGCACCTGGGTCTTTCTGCTGCAGCGGATTGGCTGCCCGGACTGGCTGGAGATTGTCCCTGGCGTTACCTCCTTCGCCGCCATTGCCGCGCGGGCGAAAACCCCGCTGGCTATGGAGCAGCAGTCGCTGGCGGTGATCTCCTGTACCGCGCCGGAAACGGACATTGCCGCGGCGCTGCGCCAGCATGACAGTCTGGTGCTGATGAAAGTCTACGGCCGCTTCGCCCGCATTAAGGCGCTGCTGGCGCAGGCGGGGCTGCTGGATGCGGCGCTGATGATGTCAGAGGCCACCCTGCCGGGCGAGCAGTGCTGGCGCCGTCTGCGCGAGGTCAGCGATGACCAGCCGCTGCCCTATTTCTCGACCATCCTGGTTAACAAACAGTGGGAGGAGGCGTAATGAATCAGGTGAAATCGCTGAAGCAGCTTTCGTACGGGGGGCTGGCAGCGGCTGTTCTGCTGATCATCGTCCCGCAGGAGGCGTTCGCCATGCATATCATGGAGGGTTTTTTACCGCCGATGTGGGCGCTGGCGTGGTGGCTGCTGTTTTTACCCTGCCTGTGGTACGGCCTGGTGCGCCTGCGGCGTATCGTCCAGGAGGAGAGCAATCAGAAGGTGCTCCTGGCCCTCTGCGGGGCGTTTATTTTTGTTCTTTCGGCGCTGAAGATCCCGTCGGTGACCGGCAGTTGCTCGCACCCGACCGGCGTTGGTCTGGCGGTGATCCTCTTCGGGCCGGGCGTGGTGGCGGTGCTGGGGGCGATCGTTCTGCTGTTCCAGGCGCTGCTGCTGGCACATGGCGGCCTGACCACCCTTGGCGCTAACGGGATGTCGATGGCGGTGATCGGCCCGATGGTCGGCTATCTGGTGTGGAAGCTGGCCTGCCGGGCGGGGATCCGTCGCGATGTCGGGGTCTTTCTCTGCGCCATGCTGGCGGATCTGATGACCTATTTTGTCACCTCCGTCCAGCTCGGGGTGGCCTTTCCCGATCCGGCCACCGGGGCAGGTGGATCGATCCTGAAGTTTATGGGGATCTTCTGCCTGACGCAGATCCCGATCGCCATCGCGGAAGGATTGCTTACCGTGATGATCTACGATCAACTGACCAAACGGCGGCTGATCGCCGCGGAGGGACATTAATATGAAAAAGCCCCTGATCTTGTTGGTGATGGTGGTTGCCCTGATGATCCTGCCCTTTTTTATTAACCACGGCGGTGAGTTTGGCGGTTCGGACGGCGAAGCGGAGAGCCAGATCCAGGTGGTGGCGCCGGATTATCAACCCTGGTTCCAGCCGCTGTACGAACCGGCGAGCGGCGAGATTGAGAGCCTGCTGTTTACCCTGCAGGGCTCGCTGGGCGCGGCGGTGATTTTTTACATTCTCGGGTATGCGAGGGGCAGACAGCGCCGTGATGACCGGGTTTGACCGACTCAGCTACCAGAGCCGCTGGTTGCACGTGGCGCCAGAGCGTAAGTTTCTGCTCTGGCTGCTGCTGATGGTGCTGGCCTTTACGCTGCCGGCGTGGGGCCAGGCGCTGACGCTGGCGCTGACCGCCGCGCTGACCTGCTGGCTGCTGCGGGTCTCATTCTGGCGCTGGTGCCGCTGGATGGCGCTACCCTTTGGCTTTTTGCTGGTCGGCGTGCTGACCATTGTGTTCAGCGTCAGCCGCGACCCGCAGATGCTGTTAGCCAGCATCCGGCTGGGCGCTTTCTCTATAGGAGTGTCCACTCCGGGGCTGGTCGTGGCCGGGGAGACCTTCTGGCGCAGCCTGGCAGCGATGGCGGCCACGCTCTGGCTGGTGCTTAATCTGCCTTTCCCACAGCTGATTATCTTGCTCAAGCGCGGTCGCGTACCGCGACTGTTGACGGAGCAGATCCTGCTGACCTGGCGCTTCATTTTTATTCTGTTGGACGAGGCGATGGCGATTCACCGCGCGCAAACCCTACGTTTTGGCTATGGTAGCGTGCCGCAGGGCTATCGCTCGCTGGCGATGCTGGTGGGACTGCTGTTCACTCGCGTCCTCCTGCGCTATCAGCAGATGAGCACCGCGCTGGATATCAAATTGTACCAGGGTGATTTTCACCTCTAAGGATAAGTATGCTTGCCACAACCGATCTCTGGTTTCGCTATCAGGATGAGCCGGTACTTAAAGGGCTGACGCTGGATTTTTCCCGCCATGCGGTGACCGGCCTGGTGGGGGCCAACGGCTGCGGAAAGTCGACGCTGTTTATGAACCTGAGCGGCCTGCTGCGCCCGCAGCAGGGGGCGGTGCTGTGGCAGGGAGAGGCGCTGAATTACAGCAAGCGCGGTCTGCTGGCGCTGCGCCAGCAGGTGGCGACGGTGTTTCAGGATCCGGATCAGCAGATCTTCTATACCGATATCGACAGCGATATCGCTTTTAGCCTGCGTAATCTCGGGGTGGCGGAAGAGGAGATCGCCCGCCGGGTGGATGAAGCGTTGACCCTCGTTGATGCTCAGGGGTTTCGCCAGCAGCCGATCCAGTGTCTCAGCCATGGGCAGAAAAAACGGGTGGCGATCGCCGGGGCGCTGGTGCTGCAGGCGCGCTACCTGCTGCTTGACGAGCCCACCGCGGGCCTCGATCCCCGGGGGCGGGCGCAGATGATCGCCATCATCCGGCGCATTGTCGGGCAGGGGCGGCGCGTGGTGATCTCCAGCCACGATATCGATCTGATCTATGAGGTGAGCGACGCCGTTTACGTTCTGCGTCACGGCGAAGTGCTGGCCGCGGGGGATCCCGGCGAGGTATTTGCCTGCGCGGCGATCATGGCCCAGGCGGGATTGACGCAGCCGTGGCTGGTGAAACTTCATAGCGAACTGGGATTGCCGCTGTGTAAAACCGAAGCGGAGTTTTTTCAGCGGATGCACAACAACGCGATAGGCGCGATAAAGGAGGCGTCATGACGCTGGCAGTGATGTTACAGGGCACGGCTTCCGACGTGGGGAAAAGCGTACTGGTGGCGGGACTGTGCCGTATTTTTCATCAGGATGGGCTGCGTACCGCGCCGTTTAAATCACAGAATATGGCGCTGAACTCCGGCATTACGCCGGATGGCAAAGAGATGGGCCGGGCGCAGATTTTCCAGGCCGAAGCGGCAGGGATCGCGCCGGATGTCCGCATGAACCCGATTTTGCTCAAGCCCACCAGCGACCGTCAGGCGCAGGTGGTCCTGATGGGGCAGGTGGCGACCAGCATGGACGCGGTGAGCTATCACCAGTACAAGCCGCGCCTGCGCGAACAGATCCTCGCGGTCTACCAGAGCCTGGCCGGAGAGTATGAGGCGCTGGTGCTGGAAGGGGCCGGCAGTCCGGCGGAGATTAACCTGCGCGACCGCGATATCGTCAATATGGGCATGGCCGAGATGGCGCAATGCCCGGTGATCCTGGTGGCCGATATCGACCGCGGCGGGGTGTTTGCCGCGATTTACGGCACGCTGGCGCTGCTGCAGCCTCAGGAGCGGGCGCGGGTGAAAGGGGTGATCATCAATAAATTCCGCGGCGATGTGGCGCTCCTGCGCTCGGGGATAGAGCAAATCGAGGCGTTGACCGGGGTGCCGGTGCTGGGCGTTATGCCGTGGCTTGACGTGGATCTCGAGGATGAGGACGGCGTCGCGCTGCAGGCCGGGAAATACCATCGCACCGACCGGCGCGACATCGACATCGCCGTGGTTCACCTGCCGCATATCGCCAATTTTACCGACTTTAACGCCCTGGCGGCGCAGCCAGACGTCCGGGTGCGCTATGTCCGCGACCCGCAGGCGCTGGCCGACGCCGACCTGGTCATTCTCCCGGGCAGTAAAAATACCCTCGGCGATCTGTGCTGGCTGCGCGAGAGCGGCATGGCGCATGCAGTCGAGCAGGCCCGGCAGCGCAAGGTGCCGCTGCTGGGGATCTGCGGCGGCTATCAGATGCTCGGCGAAACCATTATCGATGAGGTGGAGTCTGGCCTTGGCACCCAGCCCGGACTGGGGGTGCTGAAGACCGTGACCCACTTCGCCCAGCATAAAACCACCACCCAGGTGCAGGCGACCCTGGGAACTAAACTCCCGGAATGGTTAGCCGACGCGGCAGGTCTGCCTGTCAGTGGCTACGAAATTCATATGGGCGAGACGCGCCGTGAGGCCGGCAGCCCGCCGCTGCTGCAGCTGCATAAAGCGGGACAGTCAGTAGAGGACGGGGCGATAAGCGACGACGGCCTGGCATTCGGCACCTATCTCCATGGCCTGTTCGACAGCGATGCCTTTACCCGGGCGCTGCTCAACGGCCTGCGCCAGCGCAAAGGGCTGGCGCCGCTGGATAGCGCCCTGGAGTATGCCCGCTATAAAACCCGGCAGTTTGATCGGCTGGCGGACGCCATGCGCGAACATATCGCCATCGATAAAATTTACGCCATCATGCGCCAACATCAGGAGCCCCTATGCTGACTCTGGTTACCGGCGGCGCGCGCAGCGGCAAAAGCCGCCATGCCGAGGCGCTGATTGCCGATGCGCCGCAGGTGTTATATATCGCCACCTCGCAAATCTTTGACGACGAGATGGCCGCAAGGATCCAGCACCATCGCGACGGCAGGCCCGCCCACTGGCGCACCGCCGAGCGCTGGCAGCAGCTTGATGAACTGATCACCCCGGATATCGCCCCAGCGGAGGCGATTCTGCTGGAGTGTATCACCACCATGGTCACCAACCTGCTGTTCGCGCTCGGCGGCGACAGCGACCCCGACGGCTGGGATTACGCCGCCATGGAGCGGGCTATTGATGACGAAATTGATGTGCTGATTGCCGCCTGTCAGCGCTGCCCGGCGCACGTCGTGCTGGTGACCAACGAGGTGGGGATGGGCATTGTGCCGGAGAACCGCCTGGCGCGGCATTTTCGCGATATCGCCGGGCGGGTCAATCAGCGCCTGGCGGCCGCGGCGGATGCGGTCTGGCTGGTGGTCTCCGGCATCGGCGTCAAAATCAAATAACTCAATCGCTGGCTGACCGGGCCAGCCCTGGCAGGGATTCTGTATGGAAAATTTAAACACGGTTCTGCGGGCGATCCCCGCGCCGGACGCTGACGCCATGGTGCGGGCACAACACCATATCGACGGCTTGCTTAAGCCCCCCGGCAGCCTCGGCCGTCTGGAGGCGCTGGCGGTTCAGCTGGCGGGAATGCCCGGCCTGGGCGGCCAGCCGCAGGTGGCGAAAAAGGCGCTGCTGGTGATGTGCGCCGACCATGGGGTGTGGGACGAAGGGGTGGCGATTTCGCCGAAGGCGGTCACCGCCATCCAGGCGGCAAATATGACCCGCGGCACCACCGGCGTCTGCGTGCTCGCCGCCCAGGCCGGGGCGAAAGTGCATGTAATTGATGTCGGTATCGATAGCGAACCGCTCCCCGGCGTGGTGAATATGCGGGTGGCGCGGGGCTGCGGCAATATTGCCCGCGGTCCGGCGATGAGCCGTGAGCAGGGGCAGGAGCTGTTGCTGGAGGTGATGCGCTACACCCGCGCGCTGGCCCAGGAGGGCGTTACTCTGTTTGGTGTCGGCGAGCTGGGGATGGCCAATACCACGCCGGCGGCGGCGATGGTCAGCGTTCTGACCGGCAGCGATGCGCAGGAGGTGGTCGGGATTGGCGCCAATCTGCCGTTGGCGAAGGTTGGCAACAAGGTGGAGGTGGTGCGGCGGGCTATCGCCGTCAATCAGCCCGACCCGAATGATGGTCTCGATGTGCTGAGCAAAGTCGGTGGTTTCGATCTGCTGGGGATGGCGGGGGTGATGCTGGGGGCGGCGGCCTGTGGGCTGCCGGTGGTGCTGGATGGCTTTCTCTCCTACGCCGCAGCGCTGGCGGCGTGCCAGATAGCGCCGGAGGTAAAACCGTATCTGATCCCGTCCCACTATTCGGCGGAGAAGGGGGCGCGTATCGCGCTGGCGCACCTGGGCCTCGAACCGTATCTCAATATGGGCATGCGTCTGGGAGAAGGCAGCGGCGCGGCGCTGGCGATGCCGATCGTCGAGGCAGCCTGCGCGATGTACCATCGCATGGGCATGCTGGCGGCAAGCAATATTGTGTTACCTAAGGGGTAAGCCGGCGAGGGGGCGGCAACGGCTGTTCCCGTTTTCGGCAGAGGTTTGCCGGCGGCAGAAACAAAAAAACACCCTTGAGGGTGTTTATGATGTTGGTTGCGGGGGCCGGATTTGAACCGACGACCTTCGGGTTATGAGCCCGACGAGCTACCAGGCTGCTCCACCCCGCGTCACCGTACTGCTTTACTTTGTCAAATTTGATTGGTTGCGGGGGCCGGATTTGAACCGACGACCTTCGGGTTATGAGCCCGACGAGCTACCAGGCTGCTCCACCCCGCGTCACCGTACTGCTTTGTACTTCATCAAATTTTAATTGGTTGCGGGGGCCGGATTTGAACCGACGACCTTCGGGTTATGAGCCCGACGAGCTACCAGGCTGCTCCACCCCGCGTCCGTGGAAGCGCACTATACTCCGCTAGCGAGATGATGCAACCTTTTTTCGACCAAATCGACATTTTTGTAAGAATTGGCTTATAAAACGCCACGTTGTGGTGTTTTTTTACACAAATCTGTGCCATCGATGAGATCGCGCATTTCAATAGCCCCGGCGCTTTGTTATCTTCAACACGCACTAAGGCTTCGCAGCAAAAGATGAGACACCATGAAAGGACGTTGGGTAAAATATGTAGCGACGGGGGCAATGCTGGCCATGCTCGCCGCCTGTTCCTCAAAACCGACCGACCGCGGTCAGCAATATAGCGATGGCAAGTTCACCCAGCCGTTTTCACTGGTAAACCAGCCGGATGCCGTCGGGGCGCCGATCAACGCTGGCGACTTCTCCGAGCAGGTTAATCAAATTCGTAACGCCTCGCCACGCCTCTATAATAGCCAGAGCAACGTCTATAACGCCCTGCAGGAGTGGCTGCGCGCCGGCGGCGACACCCGTACGCTGCGCCAGTTTGGCATCGACGCCTGGCAGATGCAGGGCGTCGACAACTATGGCAACGTTCAGTTTACCGGCTACTACACGCCGGTGGTGCAGGCGCGCCACACCCGTCAGGGCGAATTCCAGTACCCCATTTACCGGATGCCGCCGAAACGCGGTAAGCTGCCGTCCCGCGCCAGCATCTATGCCGGCGCGCTGAGCGATAACTATGTGCTGGCGTACAGCAATTCGCTGATGGATAACTTCATCATGGACGTGCAGGGCAGCGGCTATATCGACTTTGGCGATGGTTCGCCGCTCAACTTCTTTAGCTATGCCGGGAAAAACGGCTGGCCCTATCGCAGCATCGGCAAAGTGCTGATCGACCGCGGGGAAGTGAAGAAAGAAGATATGTCGATGCAGGCGATCCGCGAGTGGGGTGAAAAGCACAGCGAAGCGGAAGTGCGCGAGCTGCTGGAGCAGAACCCGTCGTTCGTGTTCTTTAAACCGCAGTCTTTCGCGCCGGTGAAAGGGGCCAGCGCTGTGCCGCTGATCGGCCGCGCCTCGGTGGCCTCTGACCGGTCGATTATTCCGCCGGGAACCACCTTGCTGGCCGAGGTGCCTCTGCTGGATAATAACGGCAAGTTTAACGGCCAGTACGAACTGCGCCTGATGGTCGCTCTCGACGTCGGCGGGGCCATCAAAGGCCAGCATTTCGACATCTATCAGGGCATTGGGCCTGACGCAGGCCACCGTGCCGGCTGGTATAACCACTATGGCCGCGTATGGGTGCTGAAAAACGCCCCGGGCGCGGGGAATGTTTTTAGCGGCTAACTCCCCTGGCCATGCCTGTTGACCAGGGCGCCCGGATGACGCCGTTTACGGCGGCCTCCGGGCGCTGTCATTTTGTTCTGAGGTTCTATGTCTGTTGTTATCAGCGATGCGTGGCGCCAGCGTTTTGGCGGTACGGCACGTTTATATGGTGAAAAAGCGCTGCAATGTTTTGCCGATGCCCACGTCTGCGTGGTCGGGATCGGCGGGGTCGGCTCCTGGGCGGCGGAAGCGCTGGCGCGAACCGGCATCGGGGCGATCACCCTTATCGATATGGACGATGTCTGCGTCACCAACACCAATCGTCAGATCCATGCCCTGAGCGGCAACGTCGGGCTGGCGAAAGCGGAAGTGATGGCAGAGCGTATTCGTCTTATCAACCCGGAGTGTCGGGTGACGGTGGTGGATGATTTCGTGACCCCGGAAAACGTGGCGGAATATCTTGGCGTCGGCTTTAGCTATGTTATCGACGCGATCGATAGCGTCCGGCCGAAAGCGGCGCTTATCGCCTGGTGTCGCCGCTACAAAGTGCCGCTGGTCACCACCGGCGGGGCGGGCGGTCAGATTGACCCAACGCAGATCCAGGTCGCTGACCTGGCGAAGACCATCCAGGATCCGCTGGCGGCTAAACTGCGCGAGCGGCTGAAAAGCCAGTTTGGGGTGGTGAAAAACAGCAAAGGCAAGCTCGGCGTGGACTGCGTCTTCTCTACGGAAGCGCTGGTCTACCCGCAAGCGGACGGCAGCGTCTGCGCGATGAAGAGCACGGCGGAAGGGCCGAAACGGATGGACTGCGCTTCCGGCTTTGGCGCGGCCACCATGGTGACCGCGACCTTTGGCTTCGTCGCGGTATCGCATGCTCTGAAGAAGATGCTGGCGAAGGCGGAGCGGCAGACGACGTAAATCCCGGGCCGCGGCGCAGGCGCCTTACCCGGTCTACAGGACAATTCCCCGGAGGCGGCGCTGCGCACCTGTCCGGGCGACAAAACTGCATGAGCCCGTAGCCCGGGCAAGGCGCGTCAAGCGCCGCCCCCGGGATGAGCTTAAACCTCAACCTCGCGGGCGGCGGCGAGCACTGCCTCGCTGAGGGCGCTGAGGCCCTGGCTGCGCGAGGCGCTGAGCTGGCCGCGTAGCCCCAACTCGTCGAACAGCGCCAGCGGATCCTGCGCCAGCAGCTCAGCGGCGCTTTTGCCTTCCACGGCGGTCAACAGCACCGCCAGCAGACCGCGCACAATCCGTCCTTCGCTGTCGCCAAAGAAGTGCAGCCTGCCCTCGGCATCCTCCTCATAGCCCAGCCAGACGCGGTTTTCACACCCGGCAATCTCCCGGGCCTGCGCTTTGCGCTCATCGGTCAGCGTCGGCAGCTTTTTGCCCAATAAAATCAGTTGACGATATTTATCCTCCCACTGGTTCAGCGGGGCGAAGGTCTGGCGCAGCGTGGCGTCGGTAATGGTTGTGCCGAAGGGGTGCAGAGTTGTCATTAATCCACCAGAATTTCCAGGGCGCGATCCACCGCGTGGACCAGCGCCGCAACATCGTCTTGGGTATTGTAGGGGGCGAAAGAGGCCCGCAGCGTGCCGCTGACCCCTAAGGCCGCCAGCAGCGGTTGGGCGCAGTGTTGCCCGGCGCGCAGAGCAATGCCGGACTCCGCCAGCAGCGTCACCAGATCGCTGTGATGAACACCGTCGAACTCAAAGGCCAGCAGGCTTGACTGCTGGCAGCGGAAAGAGCGGAAGCCCGGCCGTTTCGCCAGCGCCTCTTCCGCCAGACTCGCCAGACTGCGGCTCCAGTTTTCCGCCTGGCCGATATCGCTCTGCGCCAGCCACTCCAGGGCGGCGCTAAGGCCGATTACCCCGGCGACATTCGGCGTGCCGGCCTCGAGACCATAAGGGGCCGGCTGCGGCGTAAAGCCGTCAAAGCTGACCTCGGCGATCATTTTCCCGCCGCCGAGCCAGGGCGACATCGCCGCCAGCAGCTCGCTTTTGCCGTACAGGGCGCCGATCCCGGTCGGGCCATATAGCTTATGGCCGGAAAAGGCGTAAAAATCGATATCCAGCGCCTGCACGTCAGCGGGGAAATGCACCGCTCCCTGGGCGCCATCGACCATCACTACCATCCCGGCGGCGTGAGCAAGGCGGATAGCCTGCGCCAGGTCCGGGCAGCCGCCGGTGACGTTGGACATCTGGCCGATGGCCAGCACCCGGCTGCGCGGGGTGATGAGCGCGCTGAGGCTGGCGATATCCGGCAGGCGGTCGGCGCCAAGCGGCAGTTTGACGACTCGGGCGCCGGTCTGCCCGGCTACCATCAGCCAGGGCACGAGGTTGGCATGATGCTCGGCTTCGCTAACGATAATTTCATCGCCAGGCTGCAGGCGCGGCCGGACGTAGCTCTGCGCCACCATATTGATGGCCTCGGTGGTTCCCCGCGTCCAGACGATATCTTTGCCGGACGGGGCGTTAAGCCACGCCGCGACGCGCTCGCGGGCCGCCTCGTAGCGCTCGGTCAGCCGCTGGGCGGCGGCGAACTGGCTGCGATGGACGTTGCCGGCGCTCAGGCGATAAAACTGGTCGCTGGCGTCGATCAC
Organism: Klebsiella sp. RC2; assembly: GCF_014192815.1. Classification (NCBI taxonomy): domain Bacteria; kingdom Pseudomonadati; phylum Pseudomonadota; class Gammaproteobacteria; order Enterobacterales; family Enterobacteriaceae; genus Klebsiella; species Klebsiella sp. RC2. The sequence continues at coordinate 187,292 of NZ_JACHYL010000005.1, forward strand.
CGCCTGCGGTTTGAGCGCGGTCGCCGCGCTGTCGAGATAGACGCCGGCATCGGCCAGAGCCGGAAACTGCGCGCGAAAGTGCGCCGGGTTGAATGCGTTCATGGAATTCCTCGTATCAATCCCGCGATCGTCGCGCAATTTGCCGGGCGTGACAAGGCCTCTGCGCCCTGTGGAATTGTCCGAATGTGACTTCAGGTGGGTCAAAGAGGGTTATGCTGAAAAGTGTTGGGTTTGTGTTTTAACCTATTACTTAACGAGTCACGAATAGTATAAATAGCCGTAAGGAGAGAAAAATGAAAATGACTAAGGCCGCTGCGATTATCTCTGCCTGTATGCTGACTTTAGGCCTGAGCGCCTGTTCCTCTAACTATGTGATGCATACCAATGATGGGCGAACCATCGTTACCGACGGGAAACCGCAAACCGATAATGATACTGGCATGATCTCGTATAAGGACGCGTGGGGCAACAAACAGCAGATCAATCGCTCTGACGTGAAACAGCTGGGTGAGCTGGACGAGTAAGGCAGTAAAAAGGCAAAAAAAAGCACCGCGCGTTGCGGTGCTACATTAAATCACTATGGACAGACAGGGTAAATGTACAGGAAGTGAAAAGGGGTAGCTTTGCTACCAGGGTCTGCAAAGACAGACCAATTGCAAACACAACAACACAACATCACAACCGTAAGCCAAAAGCTTGATGGAACACGCATTCCAAAAAAAGCTTCTCGTTCCGGCTCAGGAAGTGCCGCCACTATAGGTATTTGCTGGTAGAACCTCAACGGACAATTTATAATGGCTCAGATAAAAAAAACTAATAGGTTAATCATTGTTTCCTATTTGTTAAATTGAGTTAACATCTAAGCCAGAATAACCATGTCGAAGCGATTACCACCTCTGAATGCATTACGTGTTTTTGATGCAGCCGCACGTCATCTCAGCTTCACTCGGGCAGCCGATGAGCTTTTTGTGACGCAGGCCGCAGTCAGCCATCAAATCAAGTCTCTCGAGGATTTTCTGGGCCTTAAGCTGTTCCGGCGGCGCAATCGTTCGCTGCTGTTAACGGAAGAAGGGCAGAGCTATTTTCAGGATATTAAAGAGATTTTTTCGCAACTGACGGAAGCGACGCGTAAACTGCAGGCGCGCAGTGCCAAAGGGGCATTAACGGTCAGTTTATTGCCAAGTTTTGCCATCCAGTGGCTGGTGCCGAGACTGACAAGCTTTAACTCAGCTTATCCGGGAATCGACGTCAGGATCCAGGCGGTGGACCGCCAGGAGGATAAGCTGGCGGACGATGTCGATGTGGCAATTTTTTACGGCCGCGGCAACTGGCCGGGCCTGCGTGTGGAAAAATTGTACGCCGAGTATCTGCTGCCGGTCTGTTCCCCGCTCTTGCTCACCGGCGACAAGGCATTGAAAACGCCTGCCGATCTGGCGCAACATACGCTGCTTCACGATGCGTCCCGCCGCGACTGGCAAACTTATACCCGCCAGCTTGGTCTAAGCCATATTAATGTGCAACAGGGGCCGATTTTCAGCCATAGCGCGATGGTGCTGCAGGCGGCCATTCACGGGCAGGGTGTGGCGCTGGCCAACAACGTGATGGCGCAGTCCGAAATTGAAGCCGGTCGCCTGGTGTGTCCGTTTAATGATGTTCTGGTCAGTAAGAATGCGTTTTACCTTGTTTGCCATGACAGTCAGGCAGAACTGGGTAAAATAGCCGCTTTTCGGCAATGGATCCTGGCGAAAGCGGCAAGTGAGCAAGAAAAATTCCGCTTTCGTTATGAACAATAAATACTTGTAGGGTAAAAACATGACCAGCCGTTTTATGCTGATATTCGCCGCGATTAGCGGCTTTATCTTTGTGGCTCTGGGTGCCTTTGGCGCGCATGTATTAAGTCAATCGCTCGGCGCGGCGGAGATGGCCTGGATCCATACCGGCCTGGAGTATCAGGCCTTCCATACCCTGGCGATTTTTGGTCTGGCGGTGGCGATGCAGCGTCGGATCAGTATCTGGTTCTACTGGAGCAGCGTGTTTCTGGCGTTAGGGACCGTGCTGTTCAGCGGCAGCCTCTACTGTCTGGCGCTGTCTCATTTACGTCTGTGGGCGTTCGTGACCCCGGTGGGCGGCGTAAGCTTCCTCGCCGGTTGGGTTTTAATGTTAATTGGTGCAATTCGTCTGAAACGTAAGGGCGTTGTTCATGAATAAGGTTGTCCTCTATTGTCGCCCTGGGTTTGAGAAAGAGTGCGCAGCAGAAATTACCGATAAGGCCGCCCGCCTTGAGGTGTTTGGTTTTGCCCGGGTCAAAGAAGACTCTGGTTATGTGATTTTTGAAGGTTATCAGCAAGACGACGGTGAGAAGCTGGTACGCGATCTGCCGTTCAGCTCGCTGATCTTCGCCCGCCAGATGTTCGTGGTCGGCGAACTGCTGCGCGACCTGCCGCCGGAGGATCGCATTACCCCGATCGTCGGCATGCTGCAGGGCGTGGTGGAGAAGGGTGGCGAGCTGCGTGTGGAAGTGGCGGATACCAACGAAAGCAAAGAGCTGATGAAGTTCTGCCGCAAGTTCACGGTGCCGTTACGCGCGGCGCTGCGCGAGGCGGGCGTGCTGACCAACTATGAAACGCCAAAGCGACCGGTGGTGCATGTGTTCTTTATCGCCCCCGGCTGCTGCTATACCGGCTACTCGTACAGCAACAACAACTCACCGTTCTATATGGGCATTCCGCGGCTGAAGTTTCCGTCCGATGCCCCGAGCCGTTCCACCCTCAAGCTGGAAGAGGCGTTCCACGTCTTTATTCCGGCAGACGAGTGGGACGAGCGCCTGGCGAACGGCATGTATGCCGTCGATCTCGGCGCCTGCCCGGGCGGCTGGACCTATCAGCTGGTGAAGCGCAACATGTGGGTCTCTTCGGTCGATAACGGTCCGATGGCCCAGAGCCTGATGGATACCGGCCAGGTGACCTGGCTGCGCGAAGATGGCTTCCGCTATCGTCCGAACCGCAACAACATCTCGTGGATGGTCTGCGATATGGTGGAGAAACCGGCGAAGGTGGCGGCGCTGATGGCGCAGTGGCTGGTCAACGGCTGGTGCCGGGAGACCATCTTCAACCTCAAGCTGCCGATGAAAAAGCGCTATGAAGAGGTGTCGCAGAATCTGGCCTATATTCAGGCCCAGCTGGACGAGCACGGCATCAACGCCCAGATCCAGGCGCGTCAGCTGTATCACGATCGTGAAGAGGTGACCGTTCACGTGCGTCGCCTGTGGGCCGCCGTCGGCGGACGTCGCGACGAGCGTTAATCCTTCCCCCTCAGGCCGGAGACGCGTGCGCGTCCTCCGGCCTTCCCCTTAAGGCTGCGGCGCATCCGACACAATATGCGTCACGTCATCCAGATGACCAATTCTCGCCTCGCCGGAACGGTTGAACTTGCTTTTGTCGATCAGCAGTAGCGACTGCGCCGCGCGCTTAAGCAGGATCGATTTAAAGTCGGCATTGAACGCATTGGAGTCCCATAGCGCGCCCTGCGGGTCGATGCCTTCGCAGGAAAAAATAAACAGATCGATCTCCAGCGATTTCAGCTGGGAAATCAGCGCCGGGTTCACGTAGCAGCCATATTTCCGCTGCAGAGTGCCGCCGGAGCAGGTGAGCGTGATTTGGTCGCGTTTGGCCAGCTCCTGGCAGATGGGCTGGCTGTTGGTAAAGACGTGCAGCGGGCGGTCCGGCAGCTGGCGGGCGAGATACCAGCAAGTGGAGCTGGCATCGAGGGCGATCACCATCCCTTCGTCAATCCAGGCCAGCGCTTCGCGGGCGATATCGGCTTTATGCGCGTAATGGCTTTTCAGCCGCATGTGAAAAGGGTCGCCGCTGTCCTGGCTGCGCTGATGGATCACTTTGGCCCGGCCGTGGTTGCGCAGCACTTTGCCCTGCGCCTGCAGCTCGCTCAGATCGCGGCGAATGGTTTCCCTGCTGACGTTGAGCTGTTTTGACAAGGTTTCGGTGGTCAGGCTGCTGTGGTTGATCAGGAGATCGACGATCGCCTGCTGGCGGGCTGCTTTCATTTATTCTCATCCCATCATTGATTGAGCGTCTGCATCAGGCAGACGCTCCGGCATGAGATTACGGCGTGACTCCTTTTTTTAAAAGGATATTTCCGTACTTAGCTCGCTCTCCTGTGATAACGATCGCAAAGGCTTTTTGCGCCCGGTCGTAGAAGGCAAAGCGGTCAATCCGCACGATATCCGGGCAGGGGGCCTGCGCCGAGAGCGCCTGCCGATAGCGCTGTTCCACCGTCGGGTCCAGCGCATCGCCTTCGACGGCGGCCATCATCACCAGCGGCGGCGCGTAGCTGTCTAACTCGAACAGCGGGATAATCGCCTGCAGCAGATCGCTGACCCGCAGGCCATCAGCGCGGATCACCTGTGGCCCCATGCTGTGCGCCGGGAAATGGGCATCGGAAAAAATGATTTCATCCCCATGGCCCATTTCGGCCAGCACTTTCAGCAGCTCCGGCGATATCAGCGGGGAAATGGTTTTGAGCATCTCAGGCTTCCTCTGTTAATTCAGGTTCAGTTTGCGGCCAAAAATAGCGGTAGCGGTACGCGACCTGCGCTCTGGCCTGTTCCGGCGAAGAGAACTCGCCCACGCCATACCAGCCAAACATCGCCGCGCCGGCCACCGTGGTTTCGGCATCATCGAGAACTTTGATCGGTATTCCAAGCCGGTCGGCCTTGATCTGGTTCCACAGCGCGTTGCGGCTGCCGCCGCCCACCAGCAGCAGCTCTTTCGCCCTGAAGCGGCCGATGTTTTCCAGGGTTTGCAGATGCTGCGCCAGCTGGTCGCTTAACCCCTCCAGCGCGGCGCGGTAAAAATGGCCGCGGGTGGTGTTGAGCGTGACGCCCTGCCAGCCGGCGTGCTGGCTGGCGAGCAGGTCGCACTGCATCCTGACGCCCTGGGCGCCGGGCGGGATCGCCTGCGCTTCGGCAATCAGCGTCTGCCACGGCGTGTCAGCGCTCCACAACAGCTTGCGCACCCATTCGAGCACGCCGGAGGCCAGCCACTGCATTCCCGGGTTATAGCGGCCCGGCTGGCTGTCCAGCTCGCAGGTGGAGCCGCTGTAGTCGCAGAGCAGCGAAGTGTCGACCTGGGCGCTGCGCACCATCAGGATCTCCCAGGTCCCGGAGGAGAGCACCGGCTCATCCTGCCCGGCGCCGGCGCCAAACAGAGCGAACTGGGTGTCGTGCCCGGCCGAGATAACCGGGATCCCGACGGGAAGGCCCAGCAGCGCAGCGGCCTCCGGCAGCAGGGCGCCGATCGGCTGGCCTGCTTCAACCAGCCGCGGGAACAGGCGGCGCGGCAGGCCGGTCGCCTGCAGGATTGGCGCGCTGAAATCGCGCTGCCGGAGATCGAGCATCTGGCTGGTGCCCGCCATGGTGAGGTCGGTGGTGAACTCCCCGGTCAGCCGATGGTTGATCAGCGACGAAATAAACAGCCAGGCATGGGCCTGCGCCAGCAGCTGCGGGTGGCACTCTTTCAGCCAGATCAGCTTATACAGGGTGTTGAACGCAAACGCGCCGACGCCGGCAATCTGCTGCAGCTGGTGTGCTGGCATATACTGGCTGATATTCTCCATCACCGCCGCGGTGCGCGGGCATTTCCAGCTGATGATCGGATACAGCAGGGCACCCTGCTCATCCACCAGCGCGCCATCGACGCCAAAGGTCGTGACGGTGATGCCGCGCACCGTGCAGGAGGCCAGCTGGTCATGGATCTGCCGACAGCAGTCGGCAAAGCGCTGCATAATGGCCTCCAGCGACCACTGGTGCCAGTCGCTGTTCTCCGCCGCGATGTCGCTGGCGTTCGCCGTTGCGGCGCGGGCGATAATGTTTCCCTGTCGGTCAACGGCCATCGCCCGCACGTTGGTGGCGCCGCAGTCGAGGACCAGGATAACGTCTTGCTTCATAGTGACTCCCGAAACAACATGGCCGGATGGCGCGGCGCTTATCCGGCCTACAGACCGCGCGCATCTGTAGGCCCGGTAAGCCTGCGCCACCGGGCGAAACCAACCTGTTAACGCTTATACAGCGGCCCGTAGTTCTGGCAGGCGCGGTAGTCCTGGCCCTCGATATCCATGCCATGCGCAGCCCAGGCGGAGGGGCGGTAGATTTTCGCCGCTTCCACGTTGTGCATGCAGACCGGAATGCGCAGCATGGCGGCGAGGGTAATGAAATCCGCGCCAACGTGGCCGATGGTCAGCACGCCGTGGTTGGCGCCCCAGTTAGCCATCACCGAGTACACATCGCTGAACGGACCCTTGCCGGTCAGGCGTGGGGCAAACCAGGTGGTGGGCCAGGTGGAGTTGGTACGGGCGTCGAGCTGGTCGTGCATCGCTTTGGGCAGCGCCACGCTCCAGCCTTCGGCAATTTGCAGCACCGGCCCCAGGCCTTTGATGATGTTTACCCGGGTCATGGTGAACGGTACGCCGCCTTCGGTCAGGAAGCGGGAAGAGAAGCCGCCGCCGCGGAAGTATTCGTGGATCGCCGGGCACCATTCGGTCGCCGCGAGGCAGGCATCCGCCTCGTTCTGTTCAATCTCCCAGTGAGGTTTCATCGTCGGGTTGCCCTGCGCGTCGCGTTGCTGGCAGGAGCCGTCCAGCGCCGCAGAGCCGGAGTTAATCAGGTGAATAATGCCGTGCTCCGCCCGCCCGGTGAGCGGCTGCCCGGTGACCCGCTCAACGGCGTCCGGCGACCAGTAGGTGCGCACGTCGGCAAACACCTGGGCGGTGCCGGTGAGCTGATGACCCATCAGCATGGCCACGCCGTTGAGGCTGTCGTTTTCGGTAGCGACGACAAATGGCTCGCGCACCCCGTTCCAGTCAAAAGAGCTGTTGAGCAGCGCTTCAGCGGTATCGCCATTGGGGTATTGATCGGTCCAGTGGCGCTGACCCTGGAAACCGGCGGCGATGGCGTTGTAGCCCAGTGACTCCTCCACCAGTCCTTTTTCCGCCAGCTTCGGGTTGCCCTGCATCATGTCGCGGATGCACATCGCCATCAGCAGGCTCTCTTTCAGCACCGCGCGGCTCTGCGCCTCATTGCGCTTATACTGCTCAGCGTTCTGATCTTCGCCGTAGCGGAAGTGTTTATCCGCCCACGCCAGCGCCATCTCCAGCTCGGTTTCATCATAGATTTTCTGATCGATTCGCCGGCGCAGCTCCGTCATGTCGACAGCCTGGACCTTCATGCCGAGCCAGGATTCAAAGAAATTGTGGTCGACGATGGAGCCGGCGATGCCCATTGAGACGCCGCCCAGCGACAGATAGCTTTTCCCTTTCATACTGGCGACGGCCAGGCCGGCGCGCGCGAAGCGCAACAGTTTTTCTTCGACATCCGCCGGGATCGAGGTGTCATCGGCATCCTGTACGTCATGCCCGTAGATGGAGAACGCCGGGATCCCTTTCTGGCTATGGGCCGCCAGCGCGGCGGCCAGATAGACCGCCCCCGGACGTTCGGTGCCGTTAAAGCCCCAGATGGCCTTCGGGCGCAGCGGATCCATGTCGATGGTTTCGCTGCCGTAGCACCAGCAGGGGGTGACGGTGATGGTGACGCCGACGTTCTGGCTGCTGAATTTCTCTTCACAGGCGGCCGACTCGGCCATGCCGGCGATGCAGGTATCGGCAATCACGCACTCCACCCGGGCGCCGCAGGCGTGGCGCAGTTTCTCGCTGATAAGCGCGGCGGTGGCTTTCGCCATGTTCATGGTTTGCGCTTCCAGCGACTCGCGGACCCCCATGCGACGACCATCGATTACCGGGCGGATACCGATCTTCGGTAAGCTGATTTTTTTCATTACAGATCCCTCAGGTTATGCGGATAACAGGTTTAGTTCGTCGCCGCTTGTGAACGGAAACGGGCAAAAATAAAGATGATGGCGAAGCACAGCGCCGGGACCAGTTCGGCGGTCGGGATATTGCCGGCGGCGTCGCTGACAAAGCCCATCACCGGGGTGACGATCCCGCCGCCGATAATGGTCATGACGATAAAGGACGAGCCATATTTGGTGTCCTGGCCCAGATGCTTAATCCCCAGCGAGAAGATGGTCGGGTACTGAATGGACATAAAGGCGCTGCACAGGGTCAGGGCCAGCAGACCGACGTGGCCGCCGCTGAAGGCGGAGAGCAAACAGAGCAGCATGGCGATAAACGCATAGATAGCGAGCACGTTATGCGGCGCAAAGCGGCGGATAAGCCAGGTGCCGGTAAAACGGCCAATAAAGAAGCAGACCATGGTGGCGGTCAGGTAGTTGGCGGCGAAACCGGCCGTCATGCCCGGGATCTCTTCGATAGCGTAGCGAATCAGGTAGCTCCAGCAGGCGGTTTGCGCGCCGACGTAGCAGAACTGGGCCAGCACCGCCCAGCGCCAGTGACGGATGCGCATCAGGCGCGTCAGCGAGGCGAGGAAGGTGCTCTGCGCGCTGTCGCTGTGGTCATCGCTCTGCAGGGAGGGGAAGCGGGTACAGACGATCAGCAGGGCAACCAGCAGGACGATGGCCACGATAATCATATAGGGGGTTTGTACCGACAGGACCAGGCTGTGCTTCCAGGCGCTGAGCTGTTCTGGCGTCATTTTATCCAGCACCTCCTGCGGCTGATGCGGGACGTTAGACAAAATAAGACTCTGGCCAAATACCACGGCAATAATGGCGCCAAATGAGTTAAAGGTCTGGGCCAGATTAAGGCGGAAGTGACCGCCGCTTTCCGGACCGAGAACGGTCACAAACGGGTTGGCCGCCGTTTCCAGGCAGCCAAGCCCGGCGGCGATAATAAATAATCCAATCAGGAATAAAGTGTAGTTCATCACTTCGGCGGCAGGCCAGAACAGCGCGGCGCCGCAGGCATATAAAAACAGACCCGTAAGAATTCCTGCTTTATAGCTGAATTTTTTCATCAGCATCCCGGCGGGGATGGGAATAATAAAATAGCCAAAATAAAAGGCCGACTGAATTAATCCGGCCTGGAAATTAGTCAGGGTAAAGGCCTGTTGAAATTGCGGTAATAAAATATCATTCAGATTATTAGCCACCGCCCACAGAAAAAAGAGGGAGCACAGCAGAGCAAAAGGAATAATGTAGCTCTTACTCTGCCCGCTCTCCATGGCGCGGTAACTTTGCGTTGGTATCGTTGTGTTTCCCATAGCGTCCTCATCAGTTCAGAAGCATTTACAACAGCATTCAGGGCGCAGTCTGGTGCTGCAGCAGACCGCAAAATTAAGTGAGCTCAGGTGACGCGCCGGTGAGTGAAATGAAAGTCACGGCGGAACTCATGACTTCATTTTCAAATAAAAACCGCCTGTTAATATGATGATGGTCACACTTAACGATCTGCGGGCCATTTTATGTGATAATTGTCACTTTAATTTTTCAAAAACGCTGACCGTTTGAGAAAATAAATTCACAAAACCACAACGCTAATGACCGAATGAATGTATATCGTGGAAAACGGGCAAATGTTACAAAAAAATAAAATGCCCGCTTGATGAAATATTATTAAGAACGGGCATTTTAAACACTCTCTTAATGGGCATGGTTGCTTTATTCATGGCGGAATTATTGACGCGGTTCACAAAATATAGTCATGAAAATTCCCCTTTGATTATTCAGGTTGATGATGAAGACCATTATTCACCCTATCCCACGGTAGCCGACGATATTTCTGTTGCCCTGCCGTTGACGGATAATGAGTCACCAAAAGAGGAACGCAATGGAAAGAAACAGACTGGCCCGGCAGATTATCGATACCTGCCTGGAAATGACCCGCCTGGGGTTAAATCAGGGGACCGCCGGCAATGTCAGCGTGCGCTATCAGGGAGGAATGCTGATCACCCCCACCGGTATCCCGTATGAAAAGCTGACGGAAGACAAGATCGTCTTTATTGATGCCGATGGCCAGCATGAGCAGGGAAAATTGCCCTCCAGCGAATGGCGTTTTCATCAGGCGGCCTACCAGACGCGGCCCGATGCCCAGGCGGTGGTCCACAATCACGCTGTCCATTGTACGGCGGTGTCGATCCTCAACCGGCCCATCCCGGCCATCCACTATATGATCGCCGCGGCCGGCGGGAATTCGATCCCCTGCGCGCCCTATGCCACCTTCGGCACCCGCGAGCTGTCTGAGCATGTCGCGGTAGCGCTGAAGCACCGCAAAGCCACGCTGCTGCAGCATCATGGCCTGATCGCCTGCGAGGCCAGCCTGGAGAAAGCGCTCTGGCTGGCGCATGAAGTGGAAGTCCTGGCCCAGCTCTATCTCAGCACGCTGGCGATTATCGACCCGGTACCGGTGCTGAATGACGAGGCGATCGCCATCGTGCTGGAGAAGTTCAAAACCTACGGATTACGTATTGAAGAGTGATGCCGCAACGCTAACAGGAGAGACGCGATGGCAAACCGAATGATCCTCAACGAAACGGCGTGGTTTGGCCGGGGGGCGATAAACGCATTAACCGATGAAGTGGCGCGGCGCGGCTATCGCAAAGCATTGATCGTCACCGACAGCACCCTCGCCCGCTGCGGCGTGGCGGCGAAAGTCACTGATAAACTGGATGCCGCCGGGCTGGCATGGGATATGTTCAGCGACGTGATCCCTAACCCGACCATTGCCGTGGTCCAGCAGGGGCTGCAGGCCTTTCAGCGCAGCGGGGCGGATTACCTGATCGCCATCGGCGGCGGTTCGCCGCAGGATACCTGTAAGGCGATCGGTATTATTCAGCGTAACCCGGAATTCGCCGATGTCCGTAGCCTCGAGGGGCTCTCGCCCACCCGTCAGCCCAGCGTGCCGATCTTCGCGGTGCCGACCACCGCGGGTACCGCGGCGGAGGTGACGATTAACTATGTCATCACCGATGAAGAACAGCGGCGCAAGTTCGTCTGCGTCGATCCGCATGATATCCCGCAGGTGGCCTTTATCGATGCCGATATGATGGACGCCATGCCGCCGGCGCTGAAGGCGGCCACCGGCGTGGACGCCCTGACGCACGCTATCGAAGGGTATCTCACTCGCGGCGCCTGGGCTTTGACTGATGCGCTGCACCTCAAGGCTATCGAGATCATTGCCGGGGCGCTGCGCGGCTCGGTTGCCGGGGATGCCGGCGCGGGCGAAGCCATGGCGCTGGGCCAGTACGTCGCGGGGATGGGATTTTCCAACGTCGGGCTCGGGCTGGTGCACGGCATGGCGCATCCGCTCGGCGCTTTTTACAACACGCCGCACGGCGTGGCGAATGCCATCCTGCTACCGCACGTGATGCGCTTTAATGCTGAGGCGACCGGGGAAAAATATCGCGACATCGCCCGGGCGATGGGCGTCAGGGCGGAAGCGTTAAGCCTGATCGCCGCACGCGAGGCGGCAGTGGAGGCGGTCAACGAGCTAAACCGCGATGTCGGTATTCCCGGCCATCTGCGCGAGGTGGGCGTCAGGAAAGAGGATATTCCGGCGCTGGCGCAGGCGGCGCTGGAGGATGTGTGTACCGGCGGTAACCCGCGTGAGGCGAGCCTGGCCGATATCGTCGGGTTATATCAGGCGGCCTGGTGATTGCCTGGCCCGGGTAAAGCAGGCAGTGCCGGAGGCAGTTACCCTGCACCGGCGCACCTCTTAACGATGGTTAGCGCGTCAGCCGCAGCTGCTGCAGATTGCCATCCAGCTGGAGGTCGGTCTGCAGGCGGGCCACTTCCCGGCAGGTGAAGGCCATCTCCTGATGCGCGGCCAGCTTTTTGCGCCACTTCTCCGGCACCTCGGCCAGACGGGCGTACAGCTCCTCCAGGTCCTGAAACTCGTTCAACAGCTGGGCGGCGCTTTTGGGTCCAATGCCCGCCACGCCCGGCACCTTCGAGCTGCTGATCCCCGCCAGCCCCCAGTAATCCGCCAGTTGCTCCGGAGTGACACCGAACTCGCTGGCGATAAAGGGCGCGTCCAGCCAGCGCTTCTGAAAGTAGTCGCGGATGCGGATGGTGGGCGACAGCAGCTGACAGTAGCCTTTGTCGGTGGAGACAATGGTGGCTTGATGGCCCGCCTGGGCCACCTTTACCGCCAGGGTGGCGGCGAGGTCGTCCGCTTCGCTGCCCGGCGAGGCCCAGCAGCGGATCCCCCGCTGTTCGAAGGCCGCCCGCAGCGCTGGCATCTCGGCCACCAGCGTCTCCGGCATCGGCGCGCGGCCGGCTTTGTACTCTGGCAGGCGCTGGTGGCGCCAGCCGTGGGCGCGATCCTCATCATCGAACACCGCCACCGCGTGGGTGGGCTGACTGTGGACGATCAGCTGCTCCAGCGCATGCAGGCAGGTATCGACGCAGGGCGAACCCTGCACCGCATGGATGCGGCGGATCAGATTTAACGCGTCGACGATTAACAGATGAACAGCCACAGATACCCCCTTATTCTCAGCGTCTTTAGGGTAACATCGCCATCAGATCGAGGCTATCTGCGCCTGAACAATCAGGAAGATAACGCGCAAATTTCGCTAACTGACCGCCATCAGCGGGCTGATGACGCCCGGCGCGGGTTCGCCGTACCACACCGCTTCGCGCACCGGGACCGGTTTGGCGATAAGCCCGAGGGCGTAAAAGCGATCGGCGATGGTCTGCTGGGCGCGGATCACCGACAGATCCATCGGCCGCGGGCGATGGCTGCGGCGGGCGAGGGCCATGCTCAGCGACCGGGCGTCAATCCCCAGCTCTGCCGAGAGTAAGCGGGCCGCTTCGCCACGATGTGAGTCGATAAACTGCCCGGTGTGGGTCAGCTCCGTCAACAGACGGCGCATGATATCGCCATGCTGAGCGAGGTAGTCCCGTCGCGAAAGATAAAACTGATGGTTGTTGACCCGTCCTTCGCCGCTGGCGACCACCCGCAGCTCGCCGGTGTGCTCGGCGTCGCTGAGCAGCGGGTCCCACATCATCCAGGCGTCAACCGCCAGGTAGTCGCTGGCGGTCAGCGGATATTTCGGCGGGGTATAGACCACCCGCACGTCGTTCAGCCCCAGCCCGGCGTCTTCGAGGATCTGCAGCAGTAGCCAGTGGACATTCGACCCCTTATTGAGGGCGATGCGTTTGCCGCGCAGATCGCTGAGCTGGCGAATGTCACTCTCCTGCGGGACGACCATCGCCACGCTGCGCGGCGCCGGCGGCTCCCATGCGACGTACATCAGTTCGCTATTGCTGGCCTGGGCAAACACCGGCGGCGCTTCCCCGGTGGTGCCGAAGTCGATCTCGTTGCAGGCGAGGGCGTGGAGGAGCTGCGGTCCGGCAGGAAACTCACTCCACAGCACGTTGACGCCGAGGCTGGCGAAGGCGGTTTCCAGACTCTGACGGGCTTTCAGGATCCCGAGGCTGCCGAAGCGCTGGTAGCCAATGCGCAGTTCGCGATCGGCCCCGGCTGCGTTGGCGAATGCCCGCGGCGGCGCAGGCGGGCGGCGGCGGCTTTTGATCAGCCCGAGGTTAGCGAGCTGGGTGCGCAAGGTATGCCGGCTGATCCCCAACAGCGCGGCCGCCTGGCTCTGGTTATCGTCGCAATGCGCCATGGCGTGGCGAATCAGGGCGCTGGTCACTCGCTGCCACAGCGGCTCGCCGGGAAGCGCTAGCTGGTGGCGAATAAAGTCGTCCAGTTCATGATCGCTCGCCGGCGCCGGGGCGTCGTTGAGCGTCGCCAGGCGCAGCTGGGCAGGACTGATCTCCTCTTCTTTACTGAGCAGCACCGCGTTGTGCAGGGTGTTTTCCAGCTCGCGAATATTGCCCGGCCACGAATAGTCCATCAGCCGGGCCAGTGATTCCGGCGCCAGACGCAGGGTTGGCCGCCCGAGGCGCCGGGCGTAGAGTGATAAAAAGTGGTGCGCCAGCAGCGGGATATCCTGCCGACGCTGGCGCAGCGGGGGCAGCGGCACCACCGCGATATTCAGTCGATAGTAGAGATCCTCGCGAAAGCGGCGCTCGCGGATCGCCTGGGCCAGGTCGACGTGGGTGGCGGCAATCACCCGGACATTCACTTTAATCGCTTTGCGTGAGCCGACGCGGGTAATTTCACGCTCCTGCAGGACTCGCAGCAGCTTGACCTGCAGCGGCAGGCTTAATTCGCCGATCTCGTCCAACAGCAGCGTCCCCCCTTCCGCGGCTTCAAACCAGCCGGGCTGTCCCTGCTGCGCGCCGGTGAAGGCGCCTTTCTCATGGCCGAACAGTTCGGCTTCGGCGAGGCTCTCGGTCAGCGCGCCGCAGTTGACCGCCAGAAACGGCTGCTGGCGACGGGCGCTGTGATGATGGAGATAGCGGGCCACCACCTCCTTGCCGGTGCCGGTTTCGCCCACGATCAGCACGGTCGCCTCCGTTGGCGCGAGCTTGTCCAGCAGGCTCTGGAAGGCCTTCGACGCCGGGTCGATCAGCGCGGGAGCGGTGGAAGGGGATTCTGGGTTCAGCATAGCGGGCCTCCGATCGTTGACGCTCTGAACTTATCCTGCGGCGGCCGCAGAAACCAGAGGGGGAAGGCCCGCGGCTGTTGCAAATGCGCCAGCGGATGCGCGGCGGCTGCGCGATTTGCAACAGCGCGGCGCGGCGAAGCTGTTTTCAGTGCCTTGATTTTAAAAGATTAATTTTTTATTCACCATTGGCATGATTATCGCTAACACCCATATAACCAAATTAAAACATCTCTTCGATAAATATCGGATATGGTTATATAGGAAATAGATAATGACGCAGCAAGCTCCCGACAAGATCAATGTCTTCTGGTTCTTACCTACCCATGGCGATGGCCGTTATCTGGGTACCACCGAGGGTGGACGCCCGGTCGATTTACCTTATCTGCAGCAGGTGGCGTTGGCGGCCGACAGTCTGGGCTACTACGGCGTGCTGATCCCCACCGGTAAAAGCTGTGAAGATTCGTGGCTGGTGGCCTCGGCGCTGGCGCCGTTGACCCGCCGTCTGCGCTATCTGGTGGCGGTCAGGCCGGGCCTGCAGCCGCCAACCCTGGCGGCACGGATGGCGGCCACCCTCGACCGTTTATCGGAAGGTCGGCTGCTGATCAACGTCGTTACCGGCGGCGACCCGGTGGAAAACAAAGGCGACGGTATCTTCCTCAGCCACAGCGAGCGCTATCAGGTGACCCGCGAATTTCTTGATGTTTACACCCGCCTGCTTCGCGGGGAAAAAGTGGACTATCACGGCGAGCATATTCACGTGGAAGGCGCTGAAGTGCTGTTCCCGCCGGTACAGGAGAATGGCCCGCCGCTCTATTTCGGCGGCTCTTCTGATGCGGCCATTGATGTGGCGGCCGAGCAGATCGACAGCTATCTGACGTGGGGCGAACCCCCGGAACTGGTGGCGGAGAAGCTGGCGGTGGTGCGCGAGCGCGCCGCGGCCCGCGGACGCACCCTGCAGTACGGCATTCGTCTGCACGTCATTGTGCGCGAAACGGAAGAAGAGGCATGGGCCGCCGCCGACCGGCTGATCGCCCATCTTGACGACGATACCATTGCCCAGGCGCAAAAGATCTTCGCCCGCATGGACTCGGCCGGCCAGGCGCGGATGAGCGCCCTGCATCAGGGGTCGCGCGATAATCTGCGCATTGCGCCCAATCTGTGGGCCGGCGTCGGACTGGTGCGCGGCGGCGCGGGTACCGCGCTGGTGGGTAATCCGCAGCAGGTAGCGGAACGCATCCGCGAATATCAGGCGCTCGGCATCAGCAACTTTATCTTCTCCGGCTACCCACATCTGGAAGAAGCGCACCGCTTTGCTGAGCTGGTGATGCCTCTGTTGCCGCTGGAAAACGCGGCCTCGTCGAAGGCGCGTAGCGTGAACACCGGTCCGTTTGGCGAAACCATCGGCGGCGATAAGCGCCCGGTGCGCCAGGTCAGCGCCAGCTGATGGCCCGGAGCGCGACCATGAGACAGCATACCGGAGGAGGGCTGCGATGAGTGCAGAACCGCATATCGTGATTATCGGCGGCGGCTTTAGCGGCGCGGCGGTGGCGATTGAGCTGCTGCGCCTGGCGCCGAACGGGGTGCGCGTGACGCTGCTGGAGCCGCGCCAGTCCCCCGGGGCCGGGGTGGCCTACTCCACTGCGGAGCCGACGCACCGGATTAACGTTCCGGCCGCTCGCATGCAGCTGGCCGGCGACGAAGAGGGCGCCTTCGATCATTGGTACCGCCATCAGCCTGCCTTTGCCGTCGATGTGCAGGCGCTGCGCCCGGACGGTTCCGTCTACCCTCAGCGCGGCCAGTTTGGTCGCTATGTGGCGCAGCGTTTTGCCGACGCCGCGGCGTCCAGCGGCGGACGGCTTCGCCACCTGCGCGATCGGGCGCTCGCTTTTCATCAGGGGACGGTGACCACCGACGGCGGCCTGCAGCTTAAGGCCGATCTGCTGGTGCTGGCGATCAGTCATCCACCGCCTTCGCTGCCGCCGCAGGCCGAAGCCTGGCGTCATCATCCGGCGCTGATTGCCAACCCGTGGCAGCCCGGCGCGCTCGATGCCATCGCCCCGCACGCCCGGGTGGCGGTGATGGGCACCGGATTAACCATGGCCGATACGGTCGCGACGCTGGACCGGCTGGGCCACCGCGGCAGTATCGTCGCCTTTTCGCGCCACGGCCTGCTGTCGCGCGGCAACCTTAGCGGCGCAGGGACAACCTGGCCCGGCGACTATCAGCAGGGCAACCTGCGTCAGCGCCTGCGTCAGATCCGCCTCGACGTCGCGTATGCGGCGCAGCAGGGCCTGAGCTGGCAGGTGGTGCTGGATGCGGTTCGTCAGCAGGGGCAGCGGATCTGGCAGGCGCTCAGCGTCGCCGATCGCCAGCGTTTTCTGCGCCATCTGCGCCATTACTGGGATGTCCACCGCTACCGCGTGGCGCCGCAGGTCGCCGAGGTGCTGGAGGCGCGCCAGCGCACGGGCAGTCTACAGGTGCAGGCGGCCAGGCTACTGTCGATAAGCGGTGAAGGCGAAACGCTGCGTCTGACGCTGGCGCGGCGCGGCGGCGGTGTGCAAACCCTGAGCGTCAATCATCTGATCCTGACGACCGGACCCGCACACCGCGCCCTGACCGACAGCCAGCCATTTTTACAGGACCTCGCCCGCCGCGGCCTGATTCGCGCCGATGCCCTCGGCATGGGCCTGGAGGTGGACAGCCGTTCCCGGGCAGTGGCTGAGCCGCACGTTGAGGCGCTGCCGGTGCTGGTGGCCGGTCCGGCCGCCCGCGGGCGTTTTGGCGAACTGATGGGCCTGCCGCAGGTAGCCGACCATGCCGCTGACGTGGCGGCGCAAGCGTTACTCACGCTCGGGATCCCGCAGGACTCCCGATGTCCTGCGTACTGAATTCCTCTCTTTCTTTTCCCTGATTCATTTTGCCGCGTGCGCCCCGGCGACGGGCCGCGCTATGGAGATTGCTATGTCATCACAACGTGAAATTCGTCTTAACGCTTTCGATATGAACTGCGTCGGCCATCAGTCGCCGGGCCTGTGGGCGCATCCCCGGGATCGCTCCTGGCAGTATAAAGATCTGGAGTACTGGGTGGATCTGGCGCGGCTGCTGGAGCGCGGCAAGTTCGACGGGCTGTTCATCGCCGACGTGCTGGGGATCTATGACGTACTGAACGGCAGCGGCGACGCGGCGATCCGCCAGGCGACGCAGGTTCCGGTCAACGATCCGCTGGCACTGATCACCCCGATGGCGCTGGTGACGGAGCATCTGGGCTTCGGCCTGACCGCCTCGCTGTCGTTTGAGCATCCTTACCCCTTCGCTCGTCGTCTGTCGACGCTCGATCATCTGACCAAAGGGCGGGTGGGCTGGAATATCGTCACCTCCTATCTGGAGAGCGGGGCGCGCAATATCGGCCAGCAGACTCAGACCGACCATGACACCCGCTATGACTATGCCGATGAGTATTTGCAGGTGATCTACAAACTGCTGGAGGGAAGCTGGGAGGACGGGGCGGTGCTGCGCGACAGAGAGCGGAAGATCTTCAGCGATCCGCGGAAAATCCATCCCATTAACCATCAGGGACAGTTCTTTTCCGTGCCGGGGATCCACCTCTGCGAGCCATCCCCGCAGCGCACGCCGGTGCTGTATCAGGCGGGGGCGTCCAGCCGCGGCAAACAGTTCGCCGCCGGCCATGCCGAATGTGTCTTCGTCGCTGCGCCGTCGAAGGTGCTGCTGAAGAAGACGGTGGCGGATATTCGCCGCCGGGCAGCTGAGGCGGGGCGAGATCCGCACAGCATCCTGATCTTCAACCTGCAGACGGTGATTGTCGGCGACACCGACCGCGAGGCGCAGGCGAAGTGGCAGGAATATAAGCAGTACGTCAGCTATGAAGGCGCGCTGGCGCTGCTCTCCGGCTGGACGGGGATCGATTTCGGCCAGTATCAGCCGGATCAAGTGCTGAAGTATCTGCACACCAACGCCATTCAGTCGGCGGTGGAGGCCTTTTCGACCGCTGATCCGAACCGCCAGTGGACGGTGCAGGCTCTGGCCGATTGGGCGGGGATCGGCGGCTTCGGTCCGCTGGTGGTTGGCAGCGCGCAAACCGTGGCGGACGAACTGCAGTCCTGGGTCGAAGAGACGGACGTCGATGGCTTTAACCTCGCCTATGCCGTCACTCACGAAACCTTCCGCGACGTCGTCGAGCTGCTGGTGCCTGAGCTGCAAAAGCGCGGCGTCTTTAAGCAGGAGTACCGCGAGGGGACCCTGCGCGAAAAACTGTTCGGCGCCGGCCCGCGTCTGGCCGCGCCTCACCCGGGCGCCAGCTACCGCCGCGATGCGCGCACGGCGGCATCGGTAGAGGAGAAGGTGACATGATCGCTATCGATGACCTGCATAAAAGTTACCGCACGGCGGATGGCCGGCTCAGCGCGGTGCTGAAAGGGCTGTCGCTGCAGGTGCCTGAGCGCTCCATCACCGCGGTGGTGGGGCCGAGCGGCGCCGGTAAATCAACCCTGGCGCGCTGCATCAGCCTGCTGGAGCAACCGGACAGCGGCAGCATTCGTATCAATGGCCAGGATCTGTCGGCGCTGTCCGGCGAGGCGCTGCGCCGGGAACGGCGGGCGATTGGCACCGTTTTCCAGTCTTCGGCGCTGTTGAGCCGCAGGACCGCCTGGGAGAATGTCGCCCTACCGCTGGCGTGGCTGGGTGTGGTGGAGCGCGATATCAAGGCGCGGGTTGGCGAGCTGCTGGAGAGCGTCGGCCTGAGCCACAAAGCGGATGCCTGGCCGGCCCAGCTCTCAGGCGGCCAGCGCCAGCGGATCGGCATTGCCCGCGCGCTGGCGCTGCGCCCGTCCGTTCTGCTGGCGGATGAAGCCACCTCCGGCCTCGATCCTCAGGCCACGGCCTCGGTGCTGGCTCTGCTCAAGCGGCTGCGTGACGAGTACCAGCTGGCGATCGTCCTGATCACCCATGAAATGGACGCGGTGCGCACGGCGGCGGATGCGGTGGCGGAGATCCGCGACGGGACGATCGTCCAGTACGGGCGGATCGAAGATCTGCTGGCGCGTCCCGATTCTCTGCTCGGCCAGCAGCTGTTGCCGCTGACGCCGGCGGCAGCGGCCCACAGCGATCTGCTGCTGCGTCTGAGCTACCGCTGGGATGTGCCGGTGGCCACCGACTGGATCAGCCGCCTGAGCCAGCAGTGGGCGCTGCAGATCGATCTCCTTGGCGGTCACGTCGAGGTGATTAATGGTCGGCTGGCCGGTCGCCTGCAGGCCGGAGTGCGCTTTCAGGGCGAACGCCTGTCGCCCGCGCGACTGCAGGGCCTGCTGGCGCAGCTCGGCATAACGGCGGAGATCCTCGACAGCGCGCCGTTGCTCAGGGAGGTGGTATGAAACCGACAGTCATCAGCCAGGATACCCCCTGGGGCGAAATCCCTTCGCTGCTGCTCCCCGCCTATGGCGAAACCTGGCTTATGGTGGCCATTGTGATGCTGTTTGTCGTCACGCTGGGGGGGCTGGTGGGGGTGGTGTTGTTTAACGCCTCGCCGCGGGGCTTATTTCCGCACGCGCTGCTGTACCGGCTGCTGAACTGGGTGGTCAATATGGGACGTTCGCTGCCGTTTCTGGTGCTGATGGCCGCTATTATCCCGTTCACTTACTGGCTGACCGGCACCACGATTGGCATCCCCGCCGCGGTAGTGCCGATGATCGCCGCCGGCGTCCCGTTCTTTGGCCGTCTGGTGGAGAACGCGCTGCGCGAGTTGCCGGCGGAGGTCACCGCAGTGGGGGTCGTCTGCGGCGGGTCGCGCTGGCAAATCATTGCCAGCGCGCAGCTCAGTGAAGCCTTGCCCGCGCTGGTGGCGGCGGTGACGCTGAACCTGGTCTCGATGATTGAGTATTCGGCTATCGCCGGGACCATCGGCGCCGGCGGCATCGGCTACCTGGCCGTGGTGTACGGCTATCAGCGCTTCGACAACCACATCATGATCGCGACGATCGTTGCCCTGATCGCCACGATCCAGTTGATTCAATTTTTGGGTGACCGTCTGGTCAACCGTTTACGCCACACGCAGGGGAACCTTGTATGACAACAGAGCAATTTGAGTTACGTAAAGCGCGGCGCTGGCCCTGGCTGGCGGCGCTGGCGGTGATTATCCTGCTCGCCATCGCCTTCTGGTGGTGGCGGGGACATACCCAAAGCCAGCAGGTGGTCTTCGGCAGCACGTTAAAAATTCACTACGAGCCGGCGATGGCCGGCGAGCAGCGGATCATTGAGTATATTAATCAGCATATTGCGCCCGATTACGGTCTGAAACTGGAGGCGGTGGGGGTGCAGGATCCGGTCCAGGCTGACCGCGCGGTAGCGGAAGGACTGTATGCCGGGACGATCTATCAGCATCAGTGGTGGCTTAAACAGGTGGTGGACGCTAACGGCTTTGCGCTGTCGACCACGGTGCCGGTGTTCCAGTGGGCGTTTGGCATCTATTCCGACCGCTACTCGTCGGTACAGGCGTTGCCCAACGGCGCGACCATTGTCGTGCCTGACGATGGCGCCAATCAGGGGCAGGCCCTGTGGCTGCTCCAGCGCATTGGGTTGATCTCGCTCGACCCGGCGGTGGAGCCGCGTACGGCGAAGCTGAAAAATATTGTCGGTAACCCGCATCAGTTTGTCTTTAAAGAGCTGGATCTGCTGACCATGCCGCGGGCGTTAAATTCGGTGGATGCCGCCATCGGCTATGTCTCGCAATTTGACGCCGGGAAAGTGCCGCGTGAGAAAGGCATATTATTCCCGCCGGCGCCGCGCACCTTTGCTTCGCAATTAGTGATTGGTACACCGTATTTATCGCAGGAAAATATCGTCAAATTAAAACAGGCTTTTTCTGACCCGCGGATCCAGACGTGGTTAAAAACCACCGATGATCCGCTGGTAAAAGACGTATTAGTTCCAGTGTCCGCGGAATAAGCGTCCTGCACGACGTCTATTTTCGTTGTTATTTATTTCCCTTGAGGATGCGCGAAAGCGCGTCCTTTTTGTGCTGGTAATATTTATTAATTTATTGATTATATTGATTTTTATAGAATGATTTGTTGTTTTGATTCTCGTCGCGCGCGGTCTATAACCGCTGATGACCTGCACAAAATAATAAGGTGAAAAAATGAGTACATTACCAGTGGATAATCCCGGTATCGCTTCGGTACCGGTCAGTAGCGTCGGGGATGTGGCGCGGCTAATTAATTCCGGCAAGGAACAAGCGAAATATGCGCGGATGATTGTCTTCCTCGCGCTGGGGGGCGTTTTTCTCGACGCATATGACTTAACCACGCTCTCCTACGGTATTGATGACGTTGTACGTGAATTTCAGCTCTCACCGCTGCTGACCGGCCTGGTGACTTCGTCCATTATGGTCGGGACTATCGTCGGCAATATTATCGGCGGCTGGCTGACCGATAAATATGGTCGCTATTCGGTTTTTATGGCCGATATGTTCTTTTTCGTGATTTCGGCTATCGCCGCCGGGCTGGCGCCGAACGTCTGGGTGTTGATTGGCGCCCGCTTCCTGATGGGCATCGGCGTTGGCATCGACCTGCCGGTAGCGATGTCCTATCTGGCCGAGTTTTCCCGCTTTGCCGGCAAAGGCAACAAAGCGGCTCGCCTCGCGGCGTGGTGCCCGATGTGGTACGCCGCCTCAACCGTCTGCTTTCTCATTATCTTCGGCCTCTATTTCCTGCTGCCGCAGGAGCATCTTGACTGGCTGTGGCGCGCCTCCCTGCTGTTCGGCGCCGTGCCGGCACTGCTGATTATTGCCGTCCGCAGTCGATTTATGAATGAATCCCCGCTGTGGGCGGCGAACCAGGGCGATCTGACCTCTGCAGTGCGTATTTTACGCGACTCCTGGGGGATCCATGCCCATGAGGTCCCGGCGGCGAAGCCCGCGCCCGCGCCGAAAGTGAGCTTCCGCGTGCTGTTCGAAAAACCCTACCGTGAGCGGACTATCGTCGCCGGGGTGATGAATATCTGTATCTCCTTCGAGTACACGGCGATTGCCTTTTTCCTGCCGTCAATTCTTGCCCAGTTCCTCGGGGCTGGCGTCTTCGAAACTATTTCGGCATCGCTGGGGCTGAACGCCCTGTTTGCTTTTACCGGCGGGCTGCTCGGTATGCATCTGGCGTGGAAATATCCTTCGCGTCATGTGGCGATAGCCGGCTTCGCCCTGCAGTTTGTGGCGCTGATTGTGCTGGCGCTGGTGGGGCAACCGCACGCGACGGCAGGTATCGTGCTGGCTATCGCGATGCTGGGGCTGTGGCTGTTCGCCGAAGGGTTTGGCCCGGGGGCGCAGCTGATGATCTACCCGGCGCTCTCCTATCCTACTGCCATTCGCGCCACCGGGGTCGGTTTCAGCCGGGCACTCTCCGGGATCGGCAGCGCGCTGGCGTTGTTTATTCTGCCGCTGCTGCAGGCCTCCCTCGGCACGCAGATGTTCTGGGTGGTCTCGCTTGCCGCCATTATTCCCATTTTCTTCCTGCTGGCGGTCCGTCATGAACCGACGCGAGAAGATATCGACGCACTCCATGAATAAGGAACTGACAATGACCCTGCTCTCCACTGGCACCGATTATGACGCGCTGGCGGCCGCCTTCCGCCCGATATTCACCCGTATCGCCCAGGGCGCTGCGGAGCGCGAACAGCAGCGCATTCTGCCCGATGAGCCGATCCGCTGGCTGAAAGAAGCGGGCTTCGGCACGCTGCGTATCCCGCGCGAGAAGGGCGGCTGGGGCGCTTCGCTGCCGCAGCTCAGCGCGCTGCTGATCGAGCTGGCGCAAGCGGACTCTAACCTGCCGCAGGCCCTGCGCGCGCACTTTGCCTTTGTGGAAGATCAGCTGAATCAGCCGGATTCCGCCGGGCGCGACCGCTGGTTTCGTCGCTTCCTCGACGGTGAGCTGGTGGGCAGCGGCTGGACGGAGATCGGCGCGGTTAAGCTGGGAGAGGTGAACACCAGAGTGACGCCGACAGAGGGCGGCTGGCGACTCGACGGCGAGAAGTTTTACAGCACCGGCGCGCTGTACGCCGACTGGATCGATGTGTTTGCCCGGCGCAGTGATACCGCCGGCGATGTGATAGCCTTGGTCAGTACCCAGCAGACCGGCGTGGTGCGGGAAGATGACTGGGATGGCTTTGGCCAGCGGTTGACCGGCAGCGGAACCACCCGCTTTACCGGCGCTCGGGTGGAAACCGAACATGTCTATGATTTTGCCCAGCGCTTTCGCTATCAGACCGCCTTCTACCAGCATGTGCTGCTGGCGACCCTCGCGGGCATTGGCCTGGCGGTTGAGCGGGATGCCGCGCAGGGCGTCAAACATCGCTCCCGGATGTACAGCCACGGCAACGCCGCCGTGCCGCGCGATGACGCTCAGGTTCTGCAGGTCGTTGGGCAGATCAGCAGCTGGGCATGGGCGACCCGGGCCGCGGTCCTGCAGGCTGCGGAATCGCTGCAGCAGGCCTATGTGGCGCACGTCAGCGACGACGAAGCGCTGATCGCCCGGCGTAACCAGCTGGCGGAAGTGGAAGCGGCGCAGGCGCAGGTGATCGCCAGCGACTGGATCCCGCGGGCGGCGACGGAGCTGTTTAATGCCCTCGGGGCGTCGGATACGCGAACTCGCCTTGCGCTGGATCGCCACTGGCGCAATGCGCGGACGGTCGCCTCGCATAATCCGGTGATTTATAAGGCACGTAATATCGGTAACTGGCTGGTGAACGGTGAAGCGCCCACCTTTATCTGGCAGATAGGCAATGGTGAGAAAACGGCGGGGTAAGCCTGTCGGCGACGGGAGGCGCAGTGCTTCCCGTCGTCAGGAAAATCAAGGTTTATCCAGCGACCAGGTGGCGCTGCGCACGTCGACTTTCACCGGCAGCAGGCCGATGCGCGTAAAGGTATCCGCCAGCGCCTGCTGTTCGTTATACACCGCCGGGGTCATGCGTTCGGCACCGTAGGGCAGGCGGGCCAGGGTCTTCAGCCAGATGGCTTTATCCAGTCCGGTTGAGGTCGACAGCAGCCCGGCGGCCTCGTCCTGATGGCTGTTCGCCCACGCGCTGAGTTTACCCAGCTCATCCACCACCTGCTTTGCTGTCTCCGGGTAGGTATCTGCAAACTTGCGGCTGGCGAGATAGAAGGTGTAGTGCGGCACCAGCCCCTCGGCATTGCGGATCTGTCGGGCTTTCGCGTTGGTTTCCACTTCTGCGAGGAACGGATCCCAGATCACCCACGCATCAATCGCCCCGCGCTGGAAAGCGGCGCGGGCATCCGCCGGCGGCAGATAGACCGGGGTGATGTCTTTATAGCTGAGGCCCGCTTTTTCCAGTGCGGCAACCAGCAGGTAGTTGACGTCAGACCCCTTGTTCAACCCCACGCGCTTGCCCTTCAGGTCGGCCACGCTGTGGATTGCCGACTGTTCAGGCACCACAATCGCTTCCGTTTTCGGGTTAGCGGGGGAATGGGCAAGGTAGACCAGATCGGCTTGCGCCGCCTGGGCAAAGGCCGGAGGCGCATCGCCGGTCGCGGCCAGATCGATACTACCGACGTTCAGCCCCTCCAGCATTTGCGGTCCGGCGGGGAATTCGACCCAGCGTACGGCAATACCCTGTTTTTTCAGGCTCTCATCCAGCGTGCCGCGATACTTCAACAGCGCGAAGATATTCGCCTTTTGATAGCCGATGTTGACGGTTTCCGGCGCTTTGGCCAGCGCGGAGGTAGAGAGGGCGGCGAGGACCAGCAGCCAGGCGGGGCGGAATCGGTTGGACATTGTCTGTTCTCCTTAGCGGTTTTGCGTAAGGTAACAAACAGCGCTTATAACCATTAAATAACTAAAATTTTATTGATATAACAAAAAGAGTTGTTCAGGACGATGACCCGACACGCCGACGCGTGCCGGGGCTGAGGATTAATCGCAGGCGACGATCTTCATCGCCAGGCCACCGCGAGAGGTTTCCCGGTACTTGGCGTTCATGTCTTTACCGGTTTCGTACATGGTCTCGATCACTTTATCGAGGCAGACGCGCGGCTCGCTGGTCCGGCGCAGCGCCATTCGCGCGGCGTTGACCGCTTTCACGGCGGCGATAGCGTTGCGTTCGATGCACGGTACCTGCACCTGGCCGGCAACCGGGTCGCAGGTCAGGCCGAGGTTATGCTCCATGGCGATCTCTGCCGCGATGCACACCTGACCCGGGCTACCGCCCAGCAGTTCCGCCAGACCGGCCGCCGCCATCGAGCAGGCGACGCCCACTTCACCCTGACAGCCGACTTCGGCGCCGGAGATTGACGCGTTCATCTTATACAGCGAACCAATCGCGCTGGCGACCAGCATATAGCGGGCCAGAGAGTTGCTGTTCACCTTGCGGATAAACTTGTCATAGTAGGCCAGCACCGCCGGCACGATACCGCAGGCGCCGTTGGTTGGCGCGGTAACGACCCGGCCACCGGCGGCGTTCTCTTCGTTCACCGCCAGGGCGAACATATTGATCCAGTCGACCACCGCCATCGGATCGCTGTTGGTGGTGTCCTGACTCACCAGCATGCGGCGCAGCGCGGCGGCCCGGCGCGGCACGCGCAGTTTGCCCGGCAGAACGCCTTCGGTGGTGATGCCGCGTTCGATACCGGCGCTCATCACTTCCCATACCGCGGCAAAGTGTTGCTCCAGCGCTTCTTTGCTGTGCAGCGCCAGTTCGTTCTGCATCATCAGCCCAGAGAGCGACAGCCCGGTTTCACGGCAGTGACGCTGCAGGTCGGCGGCGTTTTTATAAGGGTAAGGAACCGCAACCGGCGCATCGGCGATCTGGCCGAAGTGCGCTTCGTCGACGATAAAGCCGCCGCCGATAGAGTAATACGTCTGGCTGTAGATCACCTTGTCACCGGCCAGGGCGGTAATGCGCATGCCGTTCTCATGCAGCGACAGGTTGTCGGCATGGAAATTCATGCACTGATCGACCGGGAAGTCCACTTCGTGCTGACCGTTGGCCAGCATCAGGCGGCCATGGGTGTTAACGTCCTGAATAAAGCCCGGAATGGCGTCGATGTCGACGGTGTCCGGCAGGTTGCCGGCGAGTCCCATGATAATCGCGATGTCGGTATGGTGGCCTTTACCGGTCAGGGAGAGGGAGCCATAGACGTCGACGACGACTTTGCTGACGTCGGCCAGCAGGCCGCGTGCGATCAGATCGTCAGTGAATTGTTTGCCCGCTTTCATCGGTCCAACGGTATGGGAGCTGGAAGGGCCAATGCCGATTTTAAAGATATCGAATACGCTGATCATATGTATTCCCGTGCTGTCGGAAAGCGCGCCGCCGTTAAGCGGCGCGGGGGGAGGTATTGACTGAATTAGCTGAACAGCGAGTAGAAGATCGCGGAGATGGCAATCAGACCCATAATCACCACGAAGACGTTGCTGATATGGCCGCTGTATTTACGCATCGCCGGCACTTTCTGAATCGCGTACATCGGCATCAGGAACAGGATCATCGCGATAATCGGGCCGCCAAGGGTCTCGATCATCCCGAGGATGCTCGGGTTCAGCGTCGCCACAATCCAGGTGGTCACCAGCATGAACAGCGCGGTCAGCTTGTTCAGTTTGTTGACTTCGATAGATTTGCCTTTACTGCGCAGGGATTTAATCACCATGCCGTTAAAGCCTTCGCGGGCGCCCAGATAGTGGCCGAGGAAGGATTTGGTGATGGCGATCATCGCGATGATCGGTGCCATCCAGGCGATAACCGGCGCGTTAAAG
Organism: Klebsiella sp. RC2; assembly: GCF_014192815.1. Lineage (NCBI taxonomy): Bacteria > Pseudomonadati > Pseudomonadota > Gammaproteobacteria > Enterobacterales > Enterobacteriaceae > Klebsiella > Klebsiella sp. RC2. The sequence continues at coordinate 214,505 of NZ_JACHYL010000005.1, forward strand.
TGGTTTGCCAGGTAAGACAGAATCGAGATGTTCTGCTCTTTCGCCGCCGCCAGGTCCGCCGGAGAGAGGCTCAGGACGCAGCTGAATACGAAGAACATCACGGTCAGCACCATCATAATGTGAGCGCGGGCCAGGATGCTGGAGCATTTCTTCTCGGCGCCTGCGCCGTACTCTTCACGCTTGGCCACCGCGAAGGAGGAGATGATCGGCGAGTGGTTGAAGGAGAAGACCATCACCGGGATCGCCAGCCACAGGGTCATCAGCAGGCCATTGCCGGTTGCGGAGGCGCTGCTCAGGGAGAGCGTCTCCAGCGCCGCGCCGTTCCACTGCGGGATCAGGTACAGCGCCAGAATCATCAGGGCGATAACGAACGGGAACACCAGGATGCTCATCGCTTTCACAATCATCTGCTCACCGAAACGCACGATGGTCATCATGCCGACGATCAGGATCAGCGACAGAATGGCGCGCGGCGGCGGCGTCATGTGCAGCTGGTGCGACATGAAGGTTTCGACGGTGTTAGTGATCGCCACGCTGTACACCAGCAGGATCGGGTAGATAGCGAAGAAGTAGAGCAGGGTAATCAGCTTCCCTGCGCCTACGCCAAAGTGTTCTTCAACCACTTCGGTGATGTCTTCGCCCGGATTTTTCCCGGAGAGGACGAAGCGAGTCATACCGCGGTGAGCGAAGAAGGTCATCGGGAAGGCCAGAATCGCCATGATAATCAGGGGGATCATGCCGCCGACGCCGGCGTTGATCGGCAGGAACAAGACGCCCGCGCCGATCGCTGTACCGTACAGGCCCAGCATCCACATGGTGTCGGTTTTACGCCATCCGCTGCGGGTTTCGCCCGAAACGATGGTGCTGGTTTGAGTGGTTTCCATCTGTATCTCCTGGAGGAATCAACAAAATCTAATGAACAAATACAATTGCGTAACATGAAATTCGTTTAATTACGGTTTTTTTAGAAATTTTCTCCGTAATAATTGGGCCGGAAAGATACATTTATATGGTTTATGCATCAGTGATCGCGATCTCAAATGCAATAATCCACTTTCAATGTGCGTATTTTTAGTCCAACAGCCTGTTTCTGGTGATCAGCCAGCGATTTGTGGCGCGCAGGCTACCATTTGCAGCATATGAGATAAAAGCGGAGCGGCGTAATAACGAGGGATTTACTGTAAAAAAGAGATGTAGTCGACGTTTTTGCGCTTAAAACCATTTTTTGCAGTGATAATTGTCGCAGTTTTTACCAACGCAAACGATTGGCTATGTAGAAATGATTCAGGTGACTGAATAATAACAGAAAGGTTTTTAGCGTGTTCTGGAAGTCAGAGGAAGAGAGCCCGCCGGGGGCAGGCTGTAGAAGATACCCCGGCGGGAGAGTGAGAAATCAGGCGATGATTTCGTAGCAAGGAATATAGGCGGTGCCGCCCGGCAGTTTCATACGATGCTGGGCGACGAAGCCCTGCAGCAGATCGTCCATGCGGCGCATCATCTCCGGATCGCCATGCAGCTTGTAAGGACCGTACTGCTCAATGGCCTGGATGCCCACCTCTTTGACGTTACCCGCGACAATCCCGGAGAAGGCGCGACGCAGGTCGGCGGCCAGCACTTCCACCGGTTGGTCCGGGGAGAGCTTGAGATTGGCCATGTTTTCATGGGTCGGATCAAACGGCATCTGCAGGTCCGGCGAGATGCGAATCGACCAGTTGAAGCTGTAGGCGTCATCGGTCTCGCGACGGCTCTCTTTCACCAGCGGCATCGCTTTTTTCATCTGCCGCGCCACTTCCGCCGGATCGTCGATGATGATCCGATAGTGACGACGGGCGGACTCGCCCAGAGTATGGGTGATAAACTCGTCCAGCACGCGGAAGTAGTCGGCGCTCTCTTTCGGTCCGGTGAGGATCAGCGGCAGCACCTGCGCTTTGTTCTCCGGATGCATCAGAATACCCAGCAGATAGAGCAGCTCTTCGGCAGTGCCGACGCCGCCCGGGAAGATAATGATCCCGTGGGCGATGCGCACGAAGGCTTCCAGACGCTTTTCGATATCCGGCATGATGATCAGTTCGTTGACCAGCGGGTTCGGCGGTTCTGCGGCAATGATGGACGGTTCGGTCATGCCGATAAAGCGGCTGTCTTTGTAGCGCTGCTGCGCGTGGCCGACTGCGGCGCCTTTCATCGGGGCCTCCATCGCGCCAGGCCCGCAGCCGGTGCAGATGTTCAGTTCGCGCAGTCCCAACTGCGTACCGACGCGGCGGGCGTAGAGATATTCGTTTTCATTAATGGAGTGACCGCCCCAGCAGACGATCATGTTCGGTGCTTCGCCGACGTGCAGCGCGCGGGCGTTGCGCAGGATCGAAAACACCAGGTTGGTGATATGGACCGAACTTTCCAGATCGAGGTTCGGGAAGCGAACGGTATTGTGGATCTGGCCGTAAACGAACAGGATATCGCGCAGCACGGCGAACAGGTTGGCCTGCAGGGAACGGATAATACGCCCGTCAACGAAAGCTTCTTCCGGCGGGTTGATCAGTTCCAGCTTCACGCCACGTTCGCGACGCAGCACGTTAATATCGAAGTTTTCAAAACGGGAGAGCAGCTCCTTGCTGTTATCGGTCAGGCTCCCCGAGTTAAGCACAGCAAGCGAGCAGTTGCGAAAGAGTTGATACAGGTCACTGCTGGCGGTGCGCTTAAGCATATCCACTTCCAGCTGCGACAGCATATCCATTGAACCAAGCGGGCTAACATGTGTAATCAAGTGAACTCCTTACAGGACGCTTATGGTCTTCCTGTGATTACAATAGCCCTGCGAGCGGCGTTTCCACAACCTTGCGCGCGCCTAAACGCACGCATATTGTGAAATTATTTATTATTGTCGGGCGAGGCGGCCAGTGGCGGGGGAAAAGTCGCCGTTGCTGCGCCAGGGGTTGATATCCAGACCGCCGCGTCGCGTATAGCGGGCGTAAACGGAAAGCGATTCCGGCTGGCAGAAACGGAGAATATCGTTAAAGATGCGCTCGACGCACTGCTCATGGAATTCGTTATGATGGCGGAATGAGACCAGATAGCGCAGGAGCTGCTCGCGGTCGATTTTCGCCCCCCGATACTGGATCTGTACCGAGCCCCAGTCCGGCTGGTGGGTGATCAGGCAGTTGGATTTCAGCAGATGGCTGACCAGCGTCTCTTCCACGATTTTGCCGCTGGCGGCGCCCTGCAGATAGTCGGTGCTGAACTGATAGTTATCGATCTCGATATCCTGATCGTCGATGCAGGCGCCGTGCAGGTGGGCAATCGGCTGGCCTTCCAGTTCATCCAGCCGATACAGCGCCACCTTGACCTCGCCCTGCGCGCAGGCGCTCAGATCGCGGGTCAGCGTCTCTGCAACGTCCTGCCAGCTGGCGAAACGCGTCTGGTTAAAGCTGTTGAGATAGAGCTTAAAGCTTTTTGACTCCACCAGATTGACGCTGGTGTCGGGGAGTTCGACGTGGCCGACGGCCACCTGCGGCAGGCCTTTGCCGTTCAGCCAGGAGAGTTCGTACAGCGTCCAGATATCGGCGCCGTGGAACGGCAGGTTATCGGCATGCAGGCCCAGCGGATCGCGGTTAAGGCTGCGCGGGACGCCCTGCAGCAGCGAGGCGTCATAAGTATCGCGGTAATCGGTTGATTTACCGAGCGTCAGGCCGGCCAGCGCCTGATGATTATCGTAAGAAGACATGTTTCACCATAGTAAAGCGGGTACACTATCTCTCCAGTGTATCCTGTCTAACGTGAAGAGAGAAACCGGTGGACCATCAGACCGCAGAAGCGCTGCGCGCTTTTACCCAACGTTACTGCGCCGCCTGGCAGCAACAGCGCAACAGCCTGCCGCGCAGTGAAGAGCTTTACGGCGTTCCGTCGCCTTGCGTCGTTGATACCCAGGGCGAGGCCGTATTCTGGCAGCCGCAGCCGTTTTCGCTGGCGCAAAATATCAGCGCGGTTGAACGCGCCCTGGATATTGTGGTACAACAGCCGCTTCATTCTTATTATACCACTCAGTTTGCCGGCGACATGACCGGCCGGTTTGCCGACGAAACGCTGACGCTGCTGCAGACCTGGAGTGAAGAGGATTTCCAGCGGGTGCAGGAAAACTTAATCGGGCACCTGGTGGTACAGAAGCGCTTGAAGCTGGCGCCGACGCTGTTTATCGCCACCCTCGAGAGTGAACGGGATGTGATTTCCGTCTGTAATCTCAGCGGCGAGGTGATCAAAGAGACCCTCGGCACCGCCAAACGCATCACGCTTTCCCCCTCGCTTGCGAGTTTCCTCAGCCACCTTGAGCCGGTTCTGTAATCCAGTCTACCTGGTCGTTTGTGAGAGATCTCTTACAAAACCTGTAAGAGATCGTCATCATTTAAGGCAAATTTAATCCCTTCTTTTTTTTATAAGTCATTGGTATCAAATCAGATCTTAATTTTTTCGTCCTTTTGAGTGGGGACTAATCTTAAGAGATTGTCTCAAGAAGGGTTGTAAGACGAGGCAGAATCAGTGATCCTATGTCTGTCGACAGGAAGTCGCGAAATGAAGCGAACATCAGGATGATGGCGCTTCTGCAGGACCCGCCAGGATGGCGTTGCAAGGACAGGCTTCAGGATGAAGCAAGGATAACGCAGGAACGCGTAATGGACACCTCCAGGATGGAGAACGAGAGCCGCTCAGGATGAACGGTGGATCAGGAAGATCGGGACAAACTTAAGGATAAGTCATTTCGCATCGGGGTGGTGTGAAAGCAGGATGCGCGAGTTTATGGATGAACATTGGTCAGGAGACCTCAGGAAAAGTTTTCAAGGACGAGCAGGGAGCACCAATGTAGCGGGAATGCTGCAAAACGAACCGGGAGCACTGTTTATACAGTGCTCCCTTTTTTTATTTCTTCTGCGGATTTGCTATCCTGCGCCCGGTTTTTAACTCATCGAGGTTTCCCCATGACTCTTCACGATAGCGTGCGCGATCGCCTGCGCGCCATTGAAGCCCTGCTGCGCGAAACAGAGCACTGGCAGGCGACGGCGCCGGACAGCAGCGCCTTCGCCAGCGATAAGCCGTTTTGCCTGGATACCCTGGAGCCGCTGGAGTGGCTGCAGTGGGTCCTGATCCCGCGTATGCACCAGCTGCTGGAGAGCGGTCAGCCGCTGCCGCAAAATTTTGCCGTTGCGCCTTATTACGAGATGGCTCTGGATCAGGCCCACCCGGTCCGCGAATCCATGCTGGCGGAACTTCTGCTGTTAGACGCGCTGTTTGCCGGTGAGCAGGCCTGATGCTGGAGATTATCTACCAGGACGACTGGCTGGTGGCGGTCAATAAACCCTCGGGCTGGCTGGTGCATCGCAGCTGGCTCGATCGCGACGAGAAAGTGGTGGTGATGCAGACCGTGCGCGACCAGATTGGCCAGCACGTTTTTACCGCTCATCGTCTCGACCGGCCCACCTCCGGCGTCCTGCTGATGGGGCTGTCGAGCGAGGCGGGCCGCCTGCTGGCGCAGCAATTTGAACAGCATCAGATCCAGAAGCGCTACCATGCGATCGTCCGCGGCTGGCTGATGGACGAAGCGCTGCTGGATTACCCGCTGGTGGAAGAGCTGGATAAAATCGCCGATAAATTTGCTCGTGAGGACAAAGATCCGCAGCCGGCGGTGACCCACTACCGCGGCCTGGCGACGGTGGAGATGCCTGTGGCAACCGGGCGTTATCCCACCACGCGCTACGGGCTGGTGGAACTGGAGCCGAAAACCGGCCGCAAGCACCAGCTGCGCCGCCATCTTGCTCATCTGCGTCATCCGATCCTTGGCGACAGCAAGCACGGCGATCTGCGGCAAAACCGCAGCGCCGCAGAACATTTCGGCTGTCACCGCCTGATGCTGCACGCCAGCGAGCTGTCGTTGACCCATCCTTTTACCGGCGAGCCGCTGACCCTGCGCGCTGGTTTTGACGAGGTCTGGATGCGCGCCCTGTCGCAGTTTGGCTGGCGCGGGCTTCTCCCGCTAAATGAAAGGGTTGAGTTTGCCGACGACTGCGGTCAGGATGAAGGGAATAAGGTCAATCCAGGGAGATAATAGCATGGCGGAAGTCGGAATTTTTGTCGGCACCATGTACGGCAACTCGCTGCTGGTCGCGGAAGAAGCGGAAGCGATCCTCAGCGGACTGGGACACAAGGCAATCGTGTACGAGGATCCGCAGGTCAACGACTGGGAATCCTATACGGGTAAATATGTGCTGGTGGTCACCTCCACCACCGGGCAGGGCGATCTGCCGGACAGCATTGTTCCGCTGTATGAGGGGATGAAAGATATGTATCAGCCCCATCTGCGCTACGGCATTATCGCGCTCGGCGACAGCACCTATGCTAACTTTTGCGGCGGCGGGCTGAAATTCGACCAGCTACTGCAGGAGCAGGGCGCGAAGCGCATCGGCGAGATGCTGAAGATTGACGCCAGCGAAGACCCGGAGCCGGAGAGCGTCTCCAATCCGTGGGTTGAGCAGTGGGCCACCCTGCTCGAATAAAAGCGCTGCCCTCTCCCTACGCAGAGGGCGCTCTTTCAATACGTCGCGGCCAGATACGCGGACGTCAAAATGGTAGCGCGTTCCTGGCGCCACGCCTTTAGGCAAACGCCACAATATCCTTAGCAATATCATGGCTTAAGCCAGCCAGTTTCACCGGGTCAAGTGAGGTATTTCACACTCCGGCCCTTTTTGCTGTGCTTTGCGGCTCCAGCGGCGCTGGTTTTTCATTTCCGTGAACTTCCCCCCATTCTTTCAGGCATTCGCCACAAACCACCTGCAATAGCGGCGTAAAAGCTGTGTAGATGCACGGTGAGCCGCGGTGTGCCTCTTCATATACTGCTCCAGCCAGTGATAAATGCAGTGCCAGATATAACGACAACTATCAAAACACGACCACGTCATTCTGATTACCCTACAGGTTGTGCTGTTCAGAATGAACGTAGCTAAACGCTATGATTCAGGAGTACAACAATGAGTTCATTAAGTCAGGCGGCGACGGCGGCTGAAAAGCGCACCAACGCCCGCTACTGGATAGTGGTGATGCTGTTTATCGTCACTTCTTTTAACTATGGTGACCGGGCGACGCTGTCGATCGCCGGTTCGGAAATGGCCAAAGATATCGGCCTCGATCCTGTTGGCATGGGGTATGTGTTCTCCGCGTTCTCATGGGCGTATGTCATCGGCCAGATCCCGGGCGGCTGGCTGCTTGACCGCTTCGGTTCGAAGCGCGTCTATTTCTGGTCGATCTTCATCTGGTCGATGTTTACCCTGCTGCAGGGCTTCGTCGATATCTTCAGCGGCTTTGGCATTATCATCGCGCTGTTCACTCTGCGTTTCCTCGTCGGCCTTGCCGAGTCGCCGTCATTCCCGGGCAACAGCCGTATCGTCGCCGCCTGGTTCCCGGCGCAGGAGAGGGGGACGGCGGTATCGATTTTTAACTCCGCCCAGTACTTTGCCACCGTTATCTTCGCGCCGATCATGGGCTGGCTGACGCATGAGGTGGGTTGGTCGCACGTGTTCTTCTTTATGGGCGGCCTGGGGATTGTGATCAGCTTTGTGTGGTTGAAAGTGATCCACGATCCGAACAACCATCCGGGCGTGAACCAGAAAGAGCTGGACTATATCGCCGAAGGCGGGGCGCTGATCAACATGGATCAGAAGAGTAGCGCGCAGAAAGTGCCGTTTAGCGTCAAAATGGGACAGATCAGACAGCTGATCGGATCGCGGATGATGATCGGCATCTATATCGGTCAGTATTGCATCAACGCCTTAACCTACTTCTTTATCACCTGGTTCCCGGTTTATCTGGTGCAGGCGCGCGGCATGTCGATCCTCAAAGCCGGCTTTGTCGCCTCCGTTCCGGCGGTGTGCGGCTTTGTCGGCGGGGTGCTGGGCGGGGTGATTTCCGACTGGTTAATGCGCCGCACCGGCTCGCTGAACATCGCGCGCAAAACGCCGATCGTGCTGGGGATGCTGCTCTCCATGACCATGCTGATGTGTAACTATGTCAACGTGGAGTGGATGGTGATCGGCTTTATGGCAATGGCCTTCTTCGGCAAAGGGATCGGGGCGCTCGGCTGGGCGGTGATGGCGGATACCGCGCCGAAAGAAATTAGCGGTCTCTCCGGCGGCCTGTTCAACATGTTCGGCAATATCTCCGGTATCGTCACTCCCATCGCCATCGGCTATATCGTTGGCACCACCGGCTCGTTCAACGGCGCGCTGATCTACGTCGGCATCCATGCCCTGGTGGCGGTGCTGAGCTACCTGGTGCTGGTGGGCGATATCAAACGCATCGAACTGAAACCTGTGGTGGGGCGCTCATCATGACTACCCAATCCAGCCCGATTATCACAGAGATGAAGGTCATTCCGGTGGCCGGGCACGACAGCATGCTGCTGAACATCGGCGGGGCGCACAACGCCTGGTTTACCCGCAATATCGTGGTATTGACCGATAACGCCGGCCACACCGGCGTTGGCGAAGCGCCCGGCGGGGAGGTTATCTACCAGACGCTGCTGGCGGCGATCCCGCAGGTGGTGGGCCAGGAGGTCGCCCGACTCAATCGCGTAGTGCAGCAGGTGCACAAAGGCAATCAGGCGGCGGATTTCGATACCTTCGGCAAAGGGGCATGGACCTTCGAACTGAAGGTTAACGCGGTGGCGGCGCTGGAAGCGGCGCTGCTCGACCTGCTCGGCCAGGTGCTGAAGGTGCCGGTCTGCGAGCTGCTGGGGCCGGGTAAGCAGCGTGATGCCGTCACCGTGCTGGGCTACCTGTTCTATATTGGCGATCGGCAGAAAACCGACCTTGGCTATCTGGACCATACGCCGGGCGATCATGAATGGTACCGCCTGCGCCATCAGCAGGCGTTGAGCAGCGAGGCGGTAGTGCGTCTGGCGGAAGCCGCCCAGGATCGCTACGGTTTCAAAGACTTTAAGCTGAAGGGCGGCGTACTGCCCGGCGAGCAGGAGATCGACACCGCGCGGGCGCTGAAAAAGCGTTTTCCGGAGGCGCGCATCACCGTCGACCCGAACGGCGCCTGGCTGCTGGATGAGGCCATCGCGCTGTGCAAAGGGCTGCAGGATGTCCTGACTTATGCCGAAGATCCGTGCGGTGCCGAGCAAGGTTTCTCCGGCCGGGAGGTGATGGCCGAGTTCCGTCGTGCCACCGGGCTGCCGGTCGCCACCAATATGATCGCCACCAACTGGCGTGAAATGGGCCATGCGGTGATGCTCAATGCCGTCGACATCCCGCTGGCGGACCCGCATTTCTGGACGCTCTCCGGCGCGGTACGGGTGGCGCAACTGTGTGACGACTGGGGGCTCACCTGGGGCTGCCATTCCAACAACCACTTTGATATTTCCCTGGCGATGTTTACCCACGTCGGCGCCGCCGCGCCGGGCAACCCCACCGCCATTGACACCCACTGGATCTGGCAGGAGGGCGACGCGCGCCTGACCAAAAATCCGCTGCAGATTATTCACGGCAAGATTGCCGTGCCAGACGCGCCGGGACTCGGCGTGGAACTTGACTGGGAGCAGGTGCGCAAAGCCCATGAGGCCTATAAAGCGCTGCCGGGCGGCGCGCGCAACGACGCAGGCCCGATGCAGTACCTGATCCCCGGCTGGACATTCGACCGCAAACGTCCCGTTTTCGGCCGCCACTAATTAAAAAGGATGATGCTATGACGACTTTCACTTCAACGCCCGTTGTTACGACCATGCAGGTGATCCCGGTTGCCGGCCATGACAGCATGCTGATGAACCTGAGCGGCGCGCACGCCCCGTACTTCACCCGCAATATTGTGATTATCAAAGATAACGCCGGGCATACCGGCGTCGGCGAAATCCCCGGCGGCGAAAAAATCCGCCAGACCCTGGAAGATGCCGCGCCGCTGGTGGTGGGCAAAACGCTGGGCGAGTACAAGAATGTGCTGGGCGCGGTGCGCAATCAGTTTGCCGACCGCGACGCCGGGGGCCGCGGCCTGCAGACCTTCGACCTGCGTACCACCATTCACGTGGTAACCGGGATTGAAGCGGCGCTGCTGGACCTGCTGGGCCAGCACCTTGGCGTCAATGTCGCTTCTCTGCTTGGCGATGGCCAGCAGCGCAGCGAAGTCGAAATGCTGGGCTATCTGTTTTTTGTCGGCAACCGCCACGCCACGCCGCTGGCCTATCAGAGCCAGCCGGATGAGCAGTGCGAATGGTATCGCCTGCGCCATGAAGAGGCGATGACGCCGGATGCGGTGGTCCGCCTGGCGGAAGCGGCGTATGAAAAATATGGCTTCAACGACTTTAAGCTGAAGGGCGGTGTGCTGGCCGGTTTTGAAGAAGCTGAGGCGATCAGCGCCCTGGCGAAACGCTTCCCGAATGCCCGCGTCACTCTCGACCCGAACGGCGCCTGGCTGCTGGAGGAAGCCATCCAGATTGGTAAACAGCTGAAGGGCGTGCTGGCCTATGCGGAAGACCCATGCGGCGCCGAACAAGGTTTCTCTGGCCGCGAAGTGATGGCCGAGTTCCGCCGCGCGACGGGCCTGCCGACCGCGACCAATATGATCGCCACCGACTGGCGACAGATGGGCCATACCTTGTCCCTGCAGTCGGTGGATATCCCGCTGGCGGACCCGCACTTCTGGACCATGCAGGGGTCGGTGCGTGTGGCGCAGATGTGCCATGAGTTCGGCCTGACCTGGGGATCGCACTCCAATAACCACTTCGACGTGTCGCTGGCGATGTTCACCCATGTCGCGGCAGCGGCGCCGGGCAAAATCACCGCGATTGATACCCACTGGATTTGGCAGGAGGGCAACCAGCGTCTGACCAAACAACCTTTTGAAATCAAAGGCGGTATGGTGCAGGTACCGAGTACCCCGGGCCTGGGGGTTGAGCTGGATATGGACCGCGTGATGCAGGCAAATGAGCTATATAAGAAACATGGTCTTGGCGCCCGCGACGATGCGATGGCGATGCAGTATCTGATCCCGGGCTGGACCTTTGACAACAAGCGTCCATGCATGGTGCGCTAAATGGCCGCCGGCCTCTGCGGGGGCCGGCATTGCGCGACAGCGCCAGGGGTTGGCTCAGAGTAAGGACAGCACATGAAAATAGTGATCGCACCGGATTCCTGGAAGGAGAGTCTGAGCGCGCTGGAAGTGGCCACGGCGATAGAGCAAGGCTTTCGCGAGATTTATCCTGACGCGGAGTACGTCAAGCTGCCGGTTGCCGACGGTGGTGAAGGGACGGTGGAAGCCATGGTGGCGGCGACCGGCGGGCATCAGGTTCCGCTGACGGTCACCGGGCCGCTGGGTGAACCGGTTGAGGCATTTTATGGGCTGTCCGGCGATCGCCAGTGCGCCTTTATCGAAATGGCGGCAGCCAGCGGGCTGGAGAGCGTCCCGCCGGCGCAGCGTAATCCGCTGCTAACCACCTCCTGGGGGACCGGGGAGCTGATCCGCCACGCGCTGGACGCCGGCGTGCGACAGATCATTATTGGCATTGGCGGCAGTGCGACCAATGACGGCGGCGCCGGGATGGCGCAGGCGCTGGGGGCGAAACTGTTGACCGCCGACGGCCAGCAAATCGCCTCCGGGGGCGGCGCGCTGGAGACGCTGGCGCGTATCGACCTTAGCGAACTCGATCCGCGGCTGGCAGATTGCCGGATTGAGGTTGCCTGCGACGTCACCAACCCGCTAACCGGCCCGCAGGGGGCCAGCGCGGTGTTCGGCCCGCAAAAAGGGGCGACGACGCAGATGATCGACCGCCTCGACAGCGGCCTGCTGCACTATGCCCGGATAATCGCCCGTGATTTAGATATCGATGTGCTGAGCCTGGAAGGCGGCGGCGCAGCGGGCGGCATGGGGGCGGCGCTGTATGCGTTTTGTGGCGCAACGCTGCGCCCGGGCATTGAGATCGTCACCGATGCGCTGCAGCTGGCGACGCGGGTGGCGGATGCCGATTTAGTGATCACCGGCGAAGGGCGTATCGATAGCCAGACGATCCACGGCAAGGTGCCGGTGGGGGTAGCTAAGGTGGCGAAGCGTTTTAACGTTCCGGTGATTGGGATTGCCGGCAGCCTTACCGCCGATGTCGGGGTGGTGCATCAGCACGGACTGGATGCGGTATTCAGCGTGTTATATACCATCTGTACCCTGGATGAAGCGCTGGCCAATGCCGCCGCCAACCTGCGGATGACGGCGCGTAACGTCGCCGCGGTTTTGCAGATGGGCGGTAAGCGGTAACCCGGATAAGGTGCGTAGCACCGCGATCCGGGAACCGTCCCCGGTGGCGCTTACGCTTACCGGGGCTACCAACCGAATACCGGACCGTAGGGCGTAGCCCGGATGAGGCGCGTAGCGCCGCTATCCGGGGTTTACACGCCCATCCGGCACGCTTCGCGGGCCACATTATCCATCTCGTCTAACAGCTCGAGCAGCTCCGGCTCCAGGTCCTCGGCGGCGGTACCCGACCGCAGCTGGCTCTCCAGGGTGTGGCACAGCTTTTTCAACCGCGGCACGCCGCTGTAGCTGCAGCTGCCGTGCAGCTTGTGGATCAGATCCACCAGCCCTTCCGGCTGCTCGCCCACCAGCTGCTCTTCCACTTTATTACGCACCTCCGGCATAAAGGCGATCAGCATCTGCAGCATCTCCCGCGCCAGATCCGGCTTCATGGCGGCCTGACGCAGCGCCAGCTGCCAGTCAAGCGTCAGGTTATGGTCGATGACCGGCTCTGCGGGCGGTAGCGCCGCCGGAGCGACGCTGAGCAGGCCGGGCTGATAGCGCAGCAGCAGAGCGTGCAGTTTCTCTTCTTCGATTGGCTTCGCCAGATAATCGTTCATGCCGGCGCTCAACAGCTTCTCCCGCTGGCCCTCCAGGGCGTGCGCGGTGACCGCAATCACCGGGGTTTGCTGATGATGCGACAGATGATGAATCAGCTCGCAGGCGCGGATGCCGTCCATATCCGGCATCTGAATATCCATCAGGATCAGATCCATCTGCAGCCGCTTGGCCTGGTCCACGGCCTGCTGGCCGCTGTCGCAGAGGATCACCTGCTGCACAAGGTCGTCCAGCAGGGCGCCAATCAGCTTCAGGTTAGCCGGATTGTCGTCGACGGCCATCACGGTCATCGGCAGCTTATGGCTGTCGGTTTGCGTCAACGGCGCGGAAGCCGGCGCATGATTGGTGGCCACCAGCGCCGGCAGCAGGCGGGTGGTAGTGAGCGGTTTCAACAGGCAGGCAGCGACGCCGTCGCGCTTCAGGGCTTCGGCGCTGACCTGGGCATGACATGGCAGAGCAAGCAGCACGTTGTCAGACATCGCGCAGGCTTTGACTAATTTTTCCCGATGCGGCGACAAATCGCGCATTGAGACCGGGATGCCGACCAGCAGAATGTCGTACTGCGCTTCCGCCAGCGAGGAGAAGGTAGGGCTGTAGATCACCTCCAGCGGCGTGGCGGCCAGCATCTCCAGCGTACATTGCGCCGCCGTCGCGTTGGCTTCCACATAGGCCAGACGTTTGCCCGTCAGCCCGTCGGTGTTCAGCATATCCGGAATGGCGTTCGGGTTGAGATCAAGGCTGATATGGAACCAGAAGGTGGAGCCGCGGTTCGGCTGACTGTGGAACGAAATATCGCCGCCCATCTCTTTGACCAGACGCTGGGTGATCACCAGCCCAAGCCCGGTGCCGCCGTGCCGGCGTGAAATGCTGGCATCGGCCTGACGGAAGGCCTGGAACAGTCGGGACTGGTCGCGCTCGGGGATGCCGATGCCGGTATCGTGGATCTGAATTTCGATCTGTACCCGCGAGTTGCTGATGGCCCGCTGCTCCACCAGCACGTCGATATTGCCGTGCTCGGTGAATTTAATCGCATTGCCCACGAGGTTGGTCACAATCTGCTGCAGACGGAGCGGGTCGCCAATGACGTTATCCGGCACATTGTTCTTAATGTTCAGCGTCAGCTCCAGCCCTTTATCGTGCGCGGAATGCGCCAGCAGGGTGACCACTTCATCAAGCGAGGTGCGCAGCAGGAACGGAATACTCTCCAGAATCAGCTTCCCGGCTTCCAGCTTGGAAAAGTCGAGCACGTCATTGATGATCGCCAGCAGATTATTGGCCGAACGTTCGATGGTGGTCAGGTGGTCGCGCTGCGTGGCGTTGAGATCGGTTTTCAGCGTCAGGCGGGTAAAGCCGATCACCCCATTGAGCGGGGTGCGCAGCTCGTGGGACATATTGGCCAGGAACTCAGACTTAATGCGCGCCGCCTCCTGGGCGCGCTTTTTCGCCAGGTCCAGCTCAACGTTCTGGATCTCCATCTGCTCAAGGGTTTCCCGCAGATCGGAGGTCGCCTGGTCGACGTTGTGCTGCATCTCCTCATGGTAGGCCGCCAGCGACATGGCCATCGAGTTAATGCCGTTTTTCAACATATCCAGTTCGCCGAGCATAAAACCCTCGACCCGGCTGTCCAGCTGTCCGCGGCGGATGCGGTCGACGGTGTTGACCATATTGCGGATAGGCCCGGTGACGTCGCGCATCAGGCGCCAGCCGAAGATCAGCGCGATGCCAATGCAGAACAGCATCATCACACTGGAGATGAAAATCTCTTTGTACTGCTGGAGGCGGACTGATTTCAGATCCAGCTCCAGCGCGACGTAGCCCAGCATATTGCCCGGCATTTTGGCGTCAGATTCGGGGGACTCATCGGGCGAATAGCTTTCCGAGACGATCGGCGTGCGCAGGATCATGATGTCGCCGTCGCGGATGACGCTGAGATGGCGGGGAAATGCCTCGCCTTTCGGGATCTGCAGTTCGCTGGGGTTGAGCTGGTAATTGGAGGTGACAAACAGCCGGTTATGCGAATCATACACCGAGATGGCCCGCACGATCTCCGAATGACGCCGATGCAGGACGCTGATCAGCTGGCCGATGGATTCGCGGTTTTGCAAATTCATCCCATATTCGCTGGAGACCGCCAGCGGCTCAATAATGCTGGCGCCGGCGTCCTCCAGCTGGCGTTGCAGGTCGTTATAACGATGAGCGACAAAGAAAATACTGAGCAACAGCCCAATCAGGACGGTTGGCGCCAGTATCAGAATCATCATGCGAGCACGCAGGCTGTAGTTGGTCATGCGGTTCCATTATGGGAGAATATAGACATCATCGTTCTGTGCGCGTCGGTGCGCTTCGTGGCACTGCCGCCCTGAACGAGCTCGTTTTATTTGATTGAGACAACTCTCTACGATGGCGCAATTCTACTCTGCAAAACGGCGTGTGACGACGCGCCAGATCATAACCGTTACAGTCAATGACCTCGATCCCTTTGGTCAGGGCGTTGCCCGCCACCAGGGAAAGGCGCTGTTCGTGAGCGGTGTGCTGCCGCAGGAGCAGGCCGAGGTGGTGCTGGTGGAAGACAAAAAACAGTACGCCCGCGCCCAGGTGAAACGCCGTCTAACCGACAGCCCGCAGCGCCAGGCGCCGCGCTGCCCGCATTTTGGCGTCTGCGGCGGCTGCCAACAGCAGCATGCCAGCGTCGCGCTTCAGCAGCAAAGTAAACGTGCCGCGCTGGCGCGGCTGATGAAGCGTGAGGTGGATGAGGTCATCGCCGGCGTGCCGTGGGGCTACCGCCGTCGCGCGCGCTTAAGCTTGAATTATCAACCAAAGACCCAACAATTGCAGATGGGTTTTCGCCAGGCCAACGCCAAAGCGATCGTCGATGTGGTGCAATGCCCTGTTTTGGTGCCCCAACTTGAGGCATTGCTGCCTGCCGTGCGCGAGTGCTTAAGCGCGCTGAGCGCATTACGCCACCTCGGTCACGTCGAGCTGGTGCAGGCGGACAACGGCCCGCTGATGGTGCTGCGCCATACCGCTGCCCTGCCAGCGGGCGACAGGGAAAAACTGGAACGCTTTTCGCAAACTCACGGTCTTTCCCTGTACCTCGCGCCGCAAAGCGAGATACTGGAACATATTCATGGCGAAGCGCCATGGTATACCTCAGACGGACTACGCTTAGTGTTCAGTCCGCGGGATTTTATCCAGGTCAACGACGGCGTGAATCAGCAGATGGTGCGTACTGCGCTGGAATGGCTGGATCTGCAGCCAGAGGATCGGGTACTGGATCTGTTCTGCGGGATGGGTAACTTTACCCTGCCGCTGGCGACGCGAGCCGCCCACGTGGTGGGGGTGGAAGGGGTGCCCGCGCTGGTAGAAAAGGGGCGGGAAAACGCCGCTCTCAATGGTTTATCAAATGTCACTTTCTTCCATGAAAATCTGGAAGAGGATGTCACCCGTCAGGCCTGGGCGAAGCATGGCTTTGATAAAGTGCTGCTGGACCCGGCCCGCGCCGGCGCGCCGGGCGTGATGCCGCATATTATAAAACTGGCACCGCGGCGGGTGGTGTATGTTTCCTGCAACCCGGCGACGCTGGCGCGAGACAGCGAAACCCTGTTGCAGGCTGGATATCAGATTCAACGCCTGGCGATGCTGGATATGTTCCCGCATACCGGTCATCTGGAATCAATGGTGTTGTTTGAGCGCAGGCTTACATAAGGTCATTCACAACGTCGCAGAAGAGCCACCCTGGCCGTCAATGCTGACGCGACCTGCAGGATGACATGTAGAAAGTTGAGGCTTGCCGACTTCGGCAGGCCGGTCCCTTAAGGAGAGGACAATGGTTGCGGTAAGAAGTGCACATCTTAATAAAGCTGGTGAATTTGACCCGAAGAAATGGATCGCGAGTCTGGGGATTTCCAGCCAGCAGTCGTGTGAGCGCTTAGCCGAAACCTGGGATTATTGTCGCGAAAAAACGCAAGGACACCCGCAGGCAGACCTGCTGCTGTGGCGTGGCGTCGAAATGGTGGAGATTCTGTCCACCCTGAGTATGGATCTCGATACGCTGCGCGCGGCGCTGTTGTTCCCACTGGCGGACGGTGAAGTCGTTAGTGAAGAGGTCATGCAGGAGAGCGTGGGTAAATCGGTCGTGACCCTGATTCACGGGGTGCGGGACATGGCCGCTATCCGCCAGCTAAAAGCCACCCATAACGACTCGGTATCTTCCGAGCAGGTGGATAACATTCGCCGCATGCTGCTGGCGATGGTTGACGATTTCCGCTGCGTGGTCATCAAGCTTGCTGAGCGGATCGCGCATCTGCGCGAGGTCAAAGACGCGCCGGAAGATGAACGCGTGCTGGCGGCGAAAGAGTGCACCAATATCTATGCGCCGCTGGCGAACCGCTTAGGTATCGGCCAGCTGAAGTGGGAGCTGGAAGATTACTGCTTCCGTTATCTGCATCCGGCAGAATACAAGCGCATTGCTAAACTGCTCCACGAACGCCGTATCGACCGTGAGCATTACATCGACGAGTTCGTCGGTCACCTGCGCTCGGAGATGAAAGCCGAAGGCGTCAAGGCGGAAGTCTATGGCCGGCCGAAGCACATCTACAGCATCTGGCGCAAAATGCAGAAAAAACACCTCGCGTTTGACGAGCTGTTTGACGTTCGCGCGGTGCGCATCGTGGCCGAGCGTTTGCAGGATTGTTACGCCGCGCTGGGGATCGTCCATACCCACTATCGTCACCTGCCGGATGAATTCGATGACTACGTGGCCAACCCGAAACCCAACGGCTATCAGTCTATTCATACCGTGGTGCTGGGCCCGAGCGGCAAGACGGTGGAGATTCAAATTCGCACCCGGCAGATGCATGAAGATGCTGAGCTTGGCGTGGCTGCGCACTGGAAGTACAAAGAGGGGGCGGGAGCGGGCACCGGCGGTGGCCGTGGCTATGAGGACCGCATCGCCTGGCTGCGTAAGCTGATTGCCTGGCAGGAAGAGATGGCCGACTCTGGCGAAATGCTCGACGAAGTGCGCAGCCAGGTTTTCGACGACCGGGTGTATGTCTTTACGCCGAAAGGCGACGTGGTGGACCTGCCAGCGGGGTCGACGCCGCTCGACTTTGCCTACCATATTCACAGCGACGTCGGCCATCGCTGCATCGGCGCCAAAATTGGCGGCCGTATCGTGCCGTTCACCTATCAGCTGCAGATGGGCGATCAGATCGAAATTATTACCCAGAAGCAGCCGAACCCGAGCCGCGACTGGCTGAACCCTAACCTCGGCTACGTGACCACCAGTCGCGGACGCTCGAAGATCCACGCCTGGTTCCGTAAACAGGACCGCGACAAGAATATTCTCGCTGGTCGGCAGATCCTCGACGACGAGCTGGAGCATCTGGGCATCAGTCTTAAGGATGCGGAAAAACACCTGCTGCCGCGCTACAACTTCAACGAGCTCGATGAACTGCTGGCTGCCATTGGCGGCGGCGATATCCGTCTCAACCAGATGGTCAATTTCCTGCAGGCGCAGTTCAATAAACCGAGCGCCGCTGAGCAGGATGCGGCCGCGCTGAAGCAGCTGCAGCAGAAAACCTACGCCCCACAGAACCGCACCAAGGACAATGGCCGGGTGGTGGTGGAAGGGGTAGGCAACCTGATGCACCATATTGCCCGCTGCTGCCAGCCGATCCCGGGCGATGAGATCGTCGGCTTTATCACCCAGGGGCGCGGGATTTCCGTGCATCGCGCCGACTGCGATCAGCTGGCTGAACTGCAGTCGCATGCTCCGGAGCGCATCGTCGATGCGGTATGGGGTGAAAGCTACTCGGCGGGCTACTCGCTGGTGGTCAGGGTGGAGGCGAACGATCGCAGCGGTTTACTGCGCGATATCACCACCATCCTCGCCAATGAGAAGGTGAATGTGCTGGGTGTCGCCAGCCGCAGTGATACCCGTCAGCAGCTGGCAACCATCGATATGACCATTGAGATTTACAACCTGCAGGTGCTGGGCCGGGTGCTTGGTAAGCTCAACCAGGTGCCCGATGTCATTGACGCGCGCCGTCTGCACGGCGGTTAAGCCCTCTCCAGGCCAGGCCAATGAATGACCGCTGGGGCAATGGCTGCTGAAACTGCCGGCGTTGGCGGCCTCAAAATCGCTGAGACGTTCCCGGAAGGCAGGGGCAGCCCGCATGGATGCGGGCTGAGGGCCGTGTTTTGCAGGGACGCTGCCTCGGCCCGATCCGAAGCCTGCAGGGATAAGTCGAAGGCACCGCGCAGCGGCGATTTTGCTGGCCGGAGCCCGGGGGTACAGGGGGCGGCGGCGACTGGCCGCCTCCTGTGCGCTCCCTGTACCACAGGAGACATATGGCAGAACATTTACCGGGAGCGCAAAGTACGCTGGAGTCACACGTGAAAAACGCTTTTCCCGGGCTCAAAAGTTGCAAACCGATATCAATTTCTACCATTTTTTACATTTCCAGGATCCTCACATGACCCAAATCGACCGCCTGCTCGGCATTATGAAGCGCCTGCGCGACCCGGAAAACGGCTGCCCGTGGGATAAAGAGCAGACCTTTGCCACTATCGCCCCTTACACCCTTGAGGAGACCTACGAGGTCCTCGATGCTATCCAGCGGGAAGATTTTGACGACCTGCGCGGTGAGCTGGGCGATCTGCTGTTCCAGGTGGTGTTCTATGCGCAAATGGCGCAGGAAGAAGGACGCTTTAACTTTGACGATATCTGCGCTGCCATCAGCGATAAGCTGGAGCGTCGCCATCCCCATATTTTCGCTGATGCTACCGCAGGAAACAGCAGCGAAGTCCTGGCGCGCTGGGAGCAGATCAAAAGCGCGGAGCGGGCGGAAAAAGCCCAGCACTCGGCGCTGGACGATATTCCCCATAGCCTGCCGGCGCTAATGCGCGCGCACAAAATCCAGCGCCGCTGCTCGGCGGTCGGTTTCGACTGGACCTCGCTGGGACCGGTGCTCGACAAGGTGCATGAAGAAATTGATGAAGTGATGCATGAAGCGCAGCAGGCGGTGGTGGATGAAGCAAAACTGGAAGAGGAAGTGGGCGATCTGCTGTTTGCCACGGTGAATTTATCCCGTCATTTAGGGGTCAAAGCCGAGGTGGCGCTGCAGAAAGCAAACCTCAAATTTGAGCGTCGCTTCCGCGAGGTCGAGCGCATTGTCGCCGCCCGCGGCCTGGAAATGACCGGCATCGACCTCGATACCATGGAAGAAGTGTGGCAGGAAGTAAAACGCCAGGAAACTGATCTCTAACGAGTTTTCGTGATCAAGCGCGATTTGTGTGATTTTATAAATAACAAGCGCTTGATTTACGTCAAAAACATTTCGCCAAAAGCGTCTATTTTCTCTTTCCGTTATGTCGTTGAAACACCATGTAGCCTGCCTCTTCGAGTTGTTCGAGTCGCAACACAGGTGCAACTTGAAGAACGAAGGGGAGGGGAAGAATGAAAGTTTGTGGCGTCACGCATGTTCGGGTATACTACTTTCCCGTCCTGGTTATTCCATCGTTTTACCCTAACTTCTCAGGTTCAGCATGACAACGAACTATATTTTTGTGACCGGCGGGGTCGTATCCTCTCTGGGTAAAGGCATTGCCGCAGCCTCCCTGGCAGCCATTCTTGAAGCCCGTGGTCTCAACGTGACCATCATGAAACTGGATCCGTATATCAACGTCGATCCGGGCACCATGAGCCCAATCCAGCATGGGGAAGTGTTCGTTACTGAAGACGGCGCAGAAACCGATCTGGACCTGGGCCACTATGAGCGTTTCATCCGTACCAAGATGACGCGTCGCAACAACTTCACCACCGGCCGTATCTACTCCGACGTACTGCGCAAAGAGCGCCGTGGCGACTATCTGGGTGCCACCGTTCAGGTTATTCCACACATCACCAACGCTATCAAAGAGCGCGTACTGGCGGGCGGCGAAGGCCATGACGTCGTACTGGTGGAAATCGGCGGTACCGTAGGCGATATCGAATCCCTGCCGTTCCTCGAAGCCATTCGTCAGATGGCGGTAGAGATCGGCCGCGAGCATACCCTGTTTATGCACCTGACCCTGGTGCCGTACATGGCCGCTGCGGGCGAAGTCAAAACCAAGCCGACCCAGCACTCCGTGAAAGAGCTGCTTTCCATCGGTATCCAGCCAGATATCCTGATCTGCCGCTCAGACCGCGCGGTTCCGGCCAACGAACGAGCCAAAATTGCTTTGTTCTGTAACGTTCCGGAAAAGGCTGTGATTTCTCTGAAAGACGTCGATTCCATTTATAAAATTCCGGGCCTGTTGAAATCTCAGGGGCTGGACGATTATATTTGTAAACGATTCAGCTTAACTTGTCCGGAAGCAAACCTGGCCGAATGGGAACAGGTAATCTATGAAGAAGCCAATCCGGCAGGCGAAGTCACCATTGGTATGGTCGGTAAGTACATTGAACTGCCGGATGCCTACAAGTCGGTGATTGAAGCGCTGAAACACGGTGGTCTGAAAAACCGCGTGACCGTCAACATCAAGCTGATCGATTCGCAGGATGTGGAAACGCGCGGCGTCGAAATCCTCAAGGATTTAGATGCTATCCTTATCCCGGGCGGCTTCGGCTACCGCGGTGTGGAAGGTAAGATCGCCACCGCGCGCTATGCGCGTGAGAACAATATTCCTTATCTGGGCATCTGCCTGGGTATGCAGGTTGCGCTGATTGAGTTCGCGCGCAACGTAGCGGGTATGGAAAACGCCAACTCGACGGAATTTGTGCCAGACTGTAAATACCCGGTTGTGGCCCTGATTACCGAATGGCGTGACGAAGATGGCAACGTTGAAGTCCGCTCCGAGAAGAGCGATCTGGGCGGCACCATGCGCCTGGGCGCACAGCAGTGCCAGCTGGATGATGAATCTCTGGTGCGCCAGCTGTACGGCGAGCCGACCATCACCGAGCGCCATCGTCACCGCTACGAAGTCAACAACATGTTGTTGAAACCGATTGAAGCTGCTGGTCTGCGCGTTGCGGGCCGTTCCGGGGATGATCAGTTGGTCGAGATCATCGAAGTGCCGAACCATCCGTGGTTTGTTGCCTGCCAGTTCCACCCGGAGTTTACTTCGACGCCGCGTGATGGGCACCCGCTGTTTGCTGGCTTTGTGAAAGCCGCGAGCGAGTACCAGAAGCGTCAGGCGAAGTAAAAGAGTTAGAACGGCAATGCACCCAACTGGGTGCATTGTTTGTCTGGAGTTTTAGTTTAACTTGTACTGAGGAAAACCTAATGTCCAAAATCGTTAAAGTCATCGGTCGTGAAATCATCGACTCCCGTGGTAACCCGACTGTTGAAGCCGAAGTACACCTGGAAGGTGGTTTCGTCGGTATGGCAGCTGCTCCGTCAGGTGCTTCTACTGGTTCCCGCGAAGCGCTGGAACTGCGCGATGGCGACAAATCCCGTTTTCTGGGTAAAGGCGTAACCAAAGCTGTTGCTGCGGTAAACGGCCCGATCGCTCAGGCAATCCTGGGCAAAGATGCTAAAGATCAGGCTGGCATCGACAAGATCATGATCGACCTGGACGGTACTGAAAACAAATCTAACTTCGGTGCGAACGCTATCCTGGCTGTTTCTCTGGCAAACGCCAAAGCAGCTGCAGCGTCCAAAGGCCTGCCGCTGTACGCGCACATCGCGGAACTGAACGGCACTCCGGGCAAATACTCCATGCCGGTTCCGATGATGAACATCATCAACGGTGGTGAGCACGCTGACAACAACGTCGACATCCAGGAATTCATGATTCAGCCGGTTGGCGCGCCGACCCTGAAAGAAGCCGTACGCATGGGTTCTGAAGTGTTCCATCACCTGGCGAAAGTGCTGAAGTCCAAAGGCATGAACACTGCCGTTGGTGACGAAGGCGGCTACGCGCCGAACCTGGGTTCTAACGCCGAAGCACTGGCTGTTATCGCTGAAGCGGTTAAAGCTGCTGGCTACGAGCTGGGCAAAGACATCACCCTGGCGATGGACTGCGCAGCATCTGAATTCTACAAAGACGGTAAATACGTTCTGGCTGGCGAAGGCAACAAAGCGTTCACCTCTGAAGAGTTCACTCACTTCCTGGAAGACCTGACCAAACAGTACCCGATCGTCTCCATCGAAGATGGCCTGGACGAATCTGACTGGGACGGTTTCGCATACCAGACCAAAGTACTGGGCGACAAAATCCAGCTGGTTGGTGACGACCTGTTCGTAACCAACACCAAGATCCTGAAAGAAGGCATCGAAAAAGGCATCGCTAACTCCATCCTGATCAAATTCAACCAGATCGGTTCTCTGACCGAAACTCTGGCTGCCATCAAGATGGCGAAAGACGCTGGCTACACCGCTGTCATCTCTCACCGTTCTGGCGAAACTGAAGACGCGACCATCGCTGACCTGGCTGTCGGTACCGCTGCAGGCCAGATCAAAACCGGTTCTATGAGCCGTTCTGACCGTGTTGCTAAATACAACCAGCTGATTCGTATCGAAGAAGCGCTGGGTGAGCAAGCGCCGTTCAACGGTCGTAAAGAGATCAAAGGCCAGGCATAATCCTGTCTTTGTGAAATAATAATGCCAGCCTCAGGGCTGGCATTTTTTTTACCTCGTCGGCGATTATTTAAAATCGACGGCCATTTGCTGGGGGATCGACAGCCCGCGAGTGGTCTCCACGCAGCGGTCGATGTAATCCGTAAAACGCGGTGGTTTTGGCATTCCCATGCTCAACAGCTTGTCGTTACTAAAGCGCACATTCAACGTAGCGAACGCGCCATATAAGCGCATGGCTTTCAGCATCAGACGTTCATTGCATGGCCCAAATATCCCTTTCAGTTCACGACGCATTTTGACCAGCGTGTCATAGCTGACCTGGGCGTACTTATCCCCCACCGGGGCCTGTTCGAGGGCCTGAGCCATCGCCCGGTCGATTTCGGCAAACTTCACGCTATTCTCCTCCCCGGCAGAGATGTGCACCACTTCGCCGTGAGCCAGCGGCTGGTTAAGCAGCATCAGCAGGGCATCAGCGCAGTAGTCCACCGGGATGACATCGATTCGGTCCTCCATGGAACATAAAAATTTCTGCAGCATCAGCCCCATGCTGAACACCCAGAAAATACTGCTGGAAGGCCGGCAGCCGTGATGGGTATGACCCACCACGATAGAAGGGCGGGCAATGACCAGCGGCAGTGTAGGGCAATGCTGCTGCATCAACTGCTCGATGGTTGATTTCGAGTGGGTGTATTCCACCAGGTGCTCAGCGCGTTCCCGAAACTCCGCGCTTTCGGCGACCAGTGAATCCGGCTCAGGCGAACATGACATCGCTGTGCCGACGTGCAGAAAACGCTGCAGACCCTCAACCTGCGCCATCCGTTGCGCCAGGCGCAGCGTACCCTCAACGTTAACCTTCCAGATGAGCGGGTTGCTGCCAAACGAGGCGACAGCGGCGCAGTTGAGGACATGCGTCACCTGATCGAGGCGCGGATCGTTAAGAAAATGCTCCGGAGAAGCGAGATCGCCCAGCAGGATATGCTGCGGGTGAAGCATCGCCAGCTTCTCCTCGGCGATGTTGAACTTACGCATGTTCTCTTTGACCCGTTCGAGGCCTGCCTCGGGGCTATCAGCACGCACGAGCAGTAGCAGATCTAACCGGGTTTCCTGATGGAGTATTTTCTCTAACGCGGCACCGCCCAGAAACCCCGTAACGCCGGTAATTAATAATGTGGTCATAAACGCTATCTCATTATGGTTGGTCTGCGGGATTCTAGGCGGGCAAAAGTAAACGACGATTAAATAAAAAAGGGGCCCGATCAGGGATTTATTAAGACCAGTTTAAGGTTATTATCACCGGCGGGTTGAATTGGACTCGCAGATCGGCCAGATAATTCACTCTTTCATGTATCATTTTGTACATCACTGTATTTTAAGGTTTTTTATTTTGCTGTCTGGACCTTTTATTTTATCCTGAATGACAGGAATAACATTTTCTGTTACACATTTTCAGTCCTCGTGTCAGAATATTAATTATTTTAATTCTTATCATGCTAATAAATTAAGCCAAAAGAAAAGATTGTTTCTTTAATCAATAATATTATTCCCGACACGGATATTGACGAAGGGGTAAAAAAGGGATCGCAGCGCAGGACAAGACCTGTGCGCTGAAATCTGCGATAATGGACGTTTATGACCCTAAACAGAGATGACTATGCAGTACCCGATTAACGAGATGTTCCAGACCCTGCAAGGCGAGGGTTACTTCACCGGCGTGCCTGCCATTTTTATTCGTCTGCAGGGATGCCCGGTAGGATGCGCGTGGTGCGACACTAAGCATACCTGGGACACGCTGGCCGATCGGGAAGTGTCGTTGTTCAGCATCCTGGCGAAAACCAAAGAGAGCGATAAGTGGGGGCCGGCAAGCAGCGAGGATCTGCTGGCGATTATTGGGCGCCAGGGGTGGACTGCCCGCCACGTGGTCATTACCGGCGGTGAACCCTGCATTCATGATTTAACGCCGTTAACCTCGCTTCTGGAACAAAACGGCTTTAGCTGTCAGATTGAAACCAGCGGCACCCATGAAGTGCGCTGCAGCCACAACACCTGGGTGACGGTATCCCCGAAGGTCAATATGCGTGGTGGGTATGATGTGCTGTCGCAGGCTCTGCAGCGGGCGGATGAGATCAAGCATCCGGTAGGGCGCGTCCGCGACATCGAAGCGCTGGACGAACTGCTGGAAACGCTGAGCGATGACAAACCGCGGATCATCGCCCTGCAGCCGATCAGTCAGAAAGAAGACGCGACGCGCCTGTGTATCGACACCTGCATCGCCCGTAACTGGCGCCTGTCCATGCAGACGCACAAATATTTGAATATTGCCTGATAAAAAAGCCCGGCAGCGTACTGACCGGGCTTTTTTTTCGCTTACTCGCCGCGATAGATGCAGCCAGCGGTGCAGGTCTCTTTGACCATCACGGCGCTCAGCAGCGGTACCCTCGGTTTCATCTCATCCCAGATCCATTTCGCCAGCACTTCGCTGGTGGGGTTTTCCAGACCGGGGATATCGTTCAGATAATAGTGGTCCAGGCGATCGTATGTCGGCTTGAAGGCGGCCTTCAGCTCGGCAAAATCCATGATCCACCCGGTATGGGGATCGACTTCACCGGTGATCTCCAGACGCACCATAAAGGAGTGGCCATGCAGGCGACCGCATTTGTGCCCTTCCGGGACGTGCGGCAGGTGGTGGGCGGCTTCGAAGGTGAAATCTTTAAACAGCGTGGTGGACATCATTGACTCTCAACAGGACGAAAAAAAACCGCCGTAGGGTACCGGAAAGCACATTTTTTCGCATTAACTAAAACGGCCCTGAACAGAAAATGGACACATTTATCTGGGTTATCTGAATTAAATGGTTATATTTCATGTGGTTATTTAATCGATTTTGTTGTTAATAACTACAACTAAAACAGGTTAGTCCATTTGGTTATTTATTATTTCCATCCCTTCTTTAATTGTTACTATCAGCACCGTTACCCTTCTATTCTCTTCTGTTTTTGTCGCGCTGACAGGGCGCGAACAACAGCTTTGCTTACTGGAACAAACGACGCATGACGACACAGGCCACACCTTCCAACTTGCTGCCGCTCAACCCGGAGCAACTGGCGCGCCTTCAGGCGGCCACCACTGACTTCACGCCCACTCAGCTTGCCTGGGTGTCTGGCTATTTCTGGGGCGTGCTGAATCAGCAGTCCGGCGCGGCTGTGGCCGTTCCTGCCCAGGCCGCTGAGGTGCCCTCGATCACGCTGATTTCCGCCTCGCAAACCGGCAATGCCCGCCGCGTCGCCGAAGCGCTGCGCGACGATCTGCTGGCAGCGAAGCTGAACGTGAAGCTGGTGAATGCAGGCGATTATAAATTCAAACAAATTGCTGCGGAAAAACTGCTGGTGGTCGTGACGTCCACCCAGGGGGAAGGTGAGCCGCCGGAAGAAGCGGTCGCATTGCATAAGTTCCTGTTCTCGAAAAAAGCGCCGAAGCTGGACGGGACCGCGTTCGCTGTCTTTGGCCTCGGCGATACTTCTTATGAATTCTTCTGCCAGTCTGGCAAAGATTTCGACAGCAAGCTGGCCGAGCTCGGCGCGGAACGCCTGCTCGATCGCGTCGATGCCGACGTCGAATATCAGACCGCGGCTGCGGAATGGCGCGCGCGCGTCGTTGAGGTGCTGAAAGCCCGTGCGCCAGTGTCCGCGCCCGCCCAGCTGGCCACCAGCGGCGCGGTGAACGACATCCATACCAGCCCGTACACCAAAGAGGCTCCGCTGTCGGCGACCCTGTCGGTCAACCAGAAAATCACTGGCCGCGATTCCGAAAAAGATGTGCGCCATATCGAAATTGACCTCGGTGATTCCGGTCTGCGCTATCAGCCGGGCGACGCGCTGGGCGTCTGGTATCAAAACGATCCTCAACTGGTCAAAGAGCTGGTGGAGCTGCTGTGGCTGAAAGGTGACGAGCCGGTAACCGTTGATGGCAAAACTCTGCCGCTGGCGGAAGCGCTGGAGTGGCATTTTGAGCTGACGGTTAACACCGCGACTATCGTCGAAAACTACGCCACCCTGACCCGCAGCGAATCGCTGCTGCCGCTGGTGGGCGATAAAGCTCAGCTGCAGCAGTATGCTGCTGCGACGCCGATCGTCGATATGGTCCGTTTCTCGCCGGCACAGCTGGACGCCGAGGCGTTAATCGGTCTGCTGCGTCCGCTGACGCCGCGCCTGTACTCCATTGCCTCCTCACAGGCGGAAGTGGAGAGCGAAGTGCATGTCACCGTGGGCGTGGTGCGCTATGAAATAGAAGGCCGCGCCCGGGCTGGCGGTGCCTCCAGCTTCCTCGCCGACCGTGTGGAAGAAGATGGCGAAGTCCGCGTCTTTATTGAACACAATGACAACTTCCGTCTGCCGGCTAACCCGGAGACGCCGGTGATCATGATTGGCCCGGGCACCGGCATTGCGCCGTTCCGCGCCTTTATGCAGCAGCGCGCAGCGGACGGGGCGCAAGGCAAGAACTGGTTGTTCTTCGGCAACCCGCACTTCACTGAAGATTTCCTCTATCAGGTAGAGTGGCAGAGCTATGTGAAGGAAGGTCTGCTGACCCGTATTGACCTGGCCTGGTCCCGCGATCAACAACAAAAAGTCTATGTACAGGACAAACTGCGCGAGCAGGGGGCCGAGCTCTGGCGCTGGATTAATGATGGCGCCCACATTTATGTCTGCGGCGACGCCAATCGTATGGCGAAAGACGTGGAGCATACGTTATTGGAAGTGATTGCCGAATACGGCGCGATGGACGCCGAAGCGGCGGACGAATTTTTAAGTGAGCTGCGCGTTGAGCGCCGTTATCAGCGAGATGTCTACTAATGAGCGAAAAACATCCGGGGCCTTTAGTGGTCGAAGGTAAACTGACCGATGCCGAGCGCATGAAGCTTGAGAGCAACTACCTGCGCGGCACCATTGCGGAAGATTTAAACGACGGTCTGACCGGCGGTTTTAAAGGCGATAACTTCCTGCTGATCCGTTTCCACGGCATGTACCAGCAGGACGATCGCGATATCCGCGCGGAACGCGCCGCCCAGAAGCTGGAGCCGCGCCATGCGATGCTGCTGCGCTGCCGTCTGCCGGGCGGGGTGATCACCACCACCCAGTGGAAGGCGATCGATAAGTTTGCCGCGGACAACACCATTTACGGCAGTATTCGTCTGACCAACCGGCAGACGTTCCAGTTCCACGGCATTCTGAAAAAGAACGTCAAGCCGGTGCATCAGATGCTGCACTCGGTGGGACTGGACGCGCTGGCCACCGCCAACGATATGAACCGTAACGTGCTGTGCACCTCCAACCCGTACGAGTCGCAGCTGCACGCTGAGGCCTACGAGTGGGCGAAAAAGATCTCCGAGCATCTGCTGCCGCGTACCCGCGCTTATGCCGAGATCTGGCTGGATCAGAAAAAGGTCGCCACTACTGACGAAGAGCCGATCCTCGGTCAGACCTATCTGCCGCGTAAGTTTAAAACCACGGTGGTGATCCCGCCGCAGAACGATATCGATCTGCACGCTAACGACATGAACTTCGTGGCGATTGCCGAAAATGGCAAGCTGGTAGGCTTTAACCTGCTGGTGGGCGGCGGTCTCTCTATCGAACACGGCAACAAGAAAACCTACGCCCGCACGGCGAGCGAATTCGGTTATCTGCCGCTGGAGCATACTCTGGCGGTGGCGGAAGCGGTCGTGACTACCCAGCGCGACTGGGGCAACCGTACCGACCGTAAGAATGCGAAAACCAAGTACA
Organism: Klebsiella sp. RC2; assembly: GCF_014192815.1. Lineage (NCBI taxonomy): Bacteria > Pseudomonadati > Pseudomonadota > Gammaproteobacteria > Enterobacterales > Enterobacteriaceae > Klebsiella > Klebsiella sp. RC2. The sequence goes on from NZ_JACHYL010000005.1 coordinate 243,708, forward strand.
CCCTTGAGCGCGTTGGCGTCGAAACCTTCAAGGCGGAAGTGGAGCGCCGGGCCGGCATTAAGTTTGAGCCGATCCGCCCGTACGAATTCACCGGCCGCGGCGACCGCATCGGCTGGGTGAAGGGGATTGATGACAAATGGCACCTGACGCTGTTTATTGAAAACGGCCGCATTCTCGATTATCCGGGTCGTCCGCTGAAGACTGGCCTGCTGGAGATTGCTAAGATCCATAAAGGCGAATTCCGCATCACCGCCAACCAGAACCTGATCGTTGCCAGCGTACCGGAAGATCAGAAGGCGCGGATCGAGAAGCTGGCGCGGGATCATGGTCTGATGAATGCCGTTACTCCGCAGCGCGAAAACTCGATGGCCTGCGTCTCCTTCCCGACCTGCCCGTTGGCAATGGCGGAAGCCGAACGTTTCCTGCCGTCGTTTATCGACAAGGTGGAAGGGGTGATGAACAAGCACGGCGTGAGCGATGAGCATATCGTCACCCGCGTCACCGGCTGCCCGAACGGCTGCGGCCGCGCGATGCTGGCGGAAGTGGGACTGGTGGGCAAAGCACCGGGGCGCTACAACCTGCACCTTGGCGGTAACCGCAGCGGCACCCGCATCCCGCGGATGTACCGTGAGAATATTACCGAGTCGGAAATTCTCGACTCGCTAGACGAACTGGTAGGGCGCTGGGCGAAAGAGCGCGAAGCGGGTGAAGGCTTCGGCGACTTTACGGTGCGTGCGGGCATCATTCGCCCGGTGCTCGACCCAGCCCGCGATTTCTGGGAATAACATCCTGGTGCCCGGTGGCGCGTAGCGACCCGGGCCTGTAAAACCCGTAGGCCGGGCAAACGCAGTGCCGCCCGGTAAAACAGGCAAACGAGGTTTATATGTCCGTACTCGATCTAAACGCGCTTAATGCATTGCCGAAAGTGGAACGTATCCTGGCGCTGGCGGAGACCAATGCGAAGCTGGAGAAGCTCAGCGCCGAAGAACGCGTAGCGTGGGCGCTGGAAAATCTGCCTGGCGAGTATGCTTTATCTTCCAGCTTTGGCATTCAGGCGGCGGTGAGTCTGCACCTGGTGAACCAGCTGCGCCCGGATATTCCGGTGATCCTCACCGATACCGGCTATCTGTTTCCGGAAACCTATCAGTTTATCGATGAGTTAACCGACAAGCTCAAGCTGAACCTGAAGGTCTATCGGGCGCAGGAGAGCGCCGCCTGGCAGGAGGCGCGTTACGGTAAGCTGTGGGAGCAGGGCGTTGAGGGCATTGAGAAATACAATGAGATCAACAAAGTCGAGCCGATGAACCGGGCGCTGAAAGAGCTCAATACCCAGACCTGGTTCGCTGGTCTGCGCCGCGAGCAGTCCGGTAGCCGGGCGACCTTACCGGTGCTGGCTATCCAGCGCGGGGTGTTCAAGGTGCTGCCGATTATCGACTGGGATAACCGGACGGTGTATCAGTACCTGCAAAAGCACGGGCTGAAATACCACCCGCTGTGGGATCAGGGTTATCTGTCGGTAGGCGATACCCACACCACCCGCAAATGGGAACCAGGCATGGCAGAAGAAGAGACCCGGTTCTTCGGGCTTAAACGCGAGTGCGGGTTGCACGAGGGTTAAGCTGTTAGCGCTTTCTTTGGGTGATAATTCAAGAAGAACACGCGGGTGATACCGCGCGTTCTTTTGTGCGTATCAGCTTTTCTTCTCCACCTTCGCCAGCTCTTTCACCAGCGGCAGCATCACTTTCACTACCTCGCGGCTGCGGCGTTCTATGCGTCCCGGCAGCGCGTGGTCGAGATACTGCTGATTATCAATCTGCACGCTATGCCAGCTGGTGCCGTCCGGGAAGGCGCGGGATTTCTGGCGCTGCTGATAGCCATCCTTTTTGCCGAGTGACCAGTTGGTTGCCTCGACCGACAGCACCGGGATCCCCGCGCTGTCGAAGACGCTGGCGTCGTTACAGCAGGCGGTGCCTTTTGGGTATGCTGGGTTCAGTCCTGGATTGGTCGCCGCGACAATCCCCTTGCTGCGGGCGATAGCCAGCGCACGGTCGCGGGTTAGCTTACGCACCGAGGCCGGCGTGCGGCGGCCACTGTTGAAGTAAAGCTTATCGCCCACCACCAGATTATCGAGGTTGATCACCAGCAGGGTATTTTTCTTTTCCGCCTCACTCATGCGCTGCAGCAGATTTTGCGCCCCGAGACGACCTTCCTCTTCACCGCTGGTGGCGATAAAGCGAATGCCATAGCGGGTGGGGATATTCTTTAAATGATCCGCCAGCTCCAGCATCACGCCGAGCCCCATCGCGTTGTCGTCGATTCCCTGCAGCGTCAGGCCGCCAAGGTTGTTCTCCACGTCTTTATCGCTCTGCGGCGCGTAGGTATCGAGGTGCGCCATAATAATGATTTGCTGGCGGGACTGGCCTTCATGGGCGGCGATCACCGTACTGCCGGTGGCGTTATGCCAGTTCTTACGCTGATTGTTATCGGTATAGATGTAGCGGGTATTGAAGCTGCGCACGTCGCTCTGATAACCCATCTGGGCGAACTGCTGGCGGAGGTACTCGGCTGACAACATCTCGGCTGGTGTTCCGGTCATTCGTCCCGGGAAGACGGTGGCGATATGACGAGCCTGGCTACTGGCGGTGTCGCCCAGCGCGCTGAATGCGGGGGCGGCGGCGAAAACAAAACCGGTGCCGAGCGCCAGAGGAAGCAGACGGCGGCACAACGCGGAAAACATAAGGGGTCCTTACACGAACAAGACAATTTGACGCGTACAGTATGAAACTGTGACCGCGGTTAAACAATTTCAATTGCTCTTAAATAGCGGAAAAATAGCGCGTTAAGCACTTTTTGATATTTGTATTTCCACAGCGTTATTCCTTTGCGTCACAACTCATTCCATTTCGTAATTTCATTTGCTCTCAGGCGCACCCTATAGTCGCAGTATCGCTGATTGTAAGAGAGTTGTTGCGCCGTGGATTACTTGCCCCTTTTTGCCGAACTGAAACAAAGGCCCGTGCTGGTGATCGGCGGCGATGAGATTGCTGAACGCAAGATTAAATTCCTGCTGCGCGCCCAGGCGCAGGTGCAGGTGGTCGCCGGGACGCTCTCTCCGGCGCTGGCCAATCTGGCGGCGCGCCAGGCGCTTAGCTGGCGGGCGACGGAATTTAGCGAGTCGCTGGTGGATGATGTCTTTCTGGTGATTGCGGCCACGGAGGATGAGGCGCTTAACCAGCGGGTGTTTGCGGCGGCTAACGCGCGCTACCGGTTGGTCAACGTGGTGGATAACCAGGCGCTGTGCTCGTTTGTCTTCCCTTCTATCGTCGACCGTTCGCCGCTGCTCGTGGCGATCTCCTCCAGCGGCAAAGCGCCAGTGCTGTCGCGCATTCTGCGCGAGAAAATTGAAGCGCTGCTGCCGACGAACCTCGGGCGGCTGGCGGAATCGGCGAGCTACTGGCGTAACCATCTGAAAACTCGTCTGACGACCACCGAAGCGCGTCGCCGCTTCTGGGAACGCGTCTTCACCGGCCGCTTTGCCAGCCTGATGGTGGCGGGTAATCATGCGGAGGCGGAAAAGGCGCTGCAGGATGAGCTGGATAAGCCCGAACGCGAGACGGGAGAAATTATTCTGGTGGGCGCCGGGCCGGGCGATGCCGGGCTGCTGACCCTTCGTGGTCTGCAGGCGATCCAGCAGGCGGACGTGGTTTTCCACGACCATCTGGTGACCCCGCCGGTTCTCGAGCTGGTGCGCCGCGATGCCGAGTTAATCTGTGTCGGCAAACGCGCCGGCGAGCACTCGGTGCCGCAGCATGAAACCAATCAGCTGCTGGTGGCGGCGGCGAAGGCGGGGAAAACCGTCGTGCGTCTGAAGGGCGGGGATCCGTTTATTTTTGGCCGCGGCGCAGAAGAGTTGCAGGCTGCCGCCGAAGCGGGGATCCCGTTTCAGGTGGTGCCAGGCGTCACTGCCGCCGCCGGGGCGACGGCCTATGCCGGTATTCCACTGACCCATCGCGACTATGCGCAAAGCGCCGTCTTTGTTACCGGCCACTACAAGCCGGATAGCGCCCCCTTCGACTGGTCGCTGCTGGCGAAGAGCCAACAAACGCTGGCGATCTACATGGGCACCATGAAGGCGGCGGAAATTAGCGCTCAGCTGATCGCCCACGGTCGCGACAGCACTACGCCGGTCGCGGTGATTTCCCGCGGTACCCGCGACGATCAGCAGACGATAACCGGCACATTGCAACAACTCGAACACCTGGCGAAAGACGCCCCGATGCCCGCCCTGCTGGTGGTGGGCGAAGTGGTGCAGCTGCATCAGCAGCTCGCCTGGTTTCAACAAACATCATCCGCCGAGGGGTTTAACGCTTCGGTGGTCAATCTGGCTTAAGGAACGGTTATGGACCAAAAACGACTCACTCACCTGCGGCAACTGGAGGCGGAAAGCATCCATATTATTCGTGAGGTGGCCGCCGAATTTTCTAACCCGGTGATGATGTACTCCATCGGGAAAGATTCCAGCGTAATGCTGCATCTGGCGCGCAAAGCGTTTTATCCGGGAACCCTGCCGTTCCCGCTGCTGCACGTCGATACCGGCTGGAAATTCCGTGAGATGTATGAGTTCCGCGACCGGACTGCTAAAGCCTACGGCTGTGAGCTGCTGGTGCATAAAAACCCGGAAGGGGTGGCGATGGGCATCAACCCGTTTGTCCACGGCAGCGCTAAGCATACCGATATCATGAAAACGGAAGGCCTGAAGCAGGCGCTGAACAAATACGGCTTTGACGCCGCGTTCGGCGGCGCGCGTCGCGACGAAGAGAAATCCCGCGCGAAAGAGCGCATCTACTCCTTCCGCGACCGCTTCCACCGCTGGGACCCGAAAAATCAGCGTCCGGAGCTGTGGCACAACTACAACGGCCAGATTAACAAAGGCGAAAGCATCCGCGTCTTCCCGCTCTCCAACTGGACTGAGCTGGATATCTGGCAGTACATCTATCTGGAAAATATTGAAATCGTGCCGCTGTATCTGGCCGCTGAGCGCCCGGTGCTGGAGCGCGACGGTATGCTGATGATGATCGATGACGACCGTATCGATCTGCAGCCGGGCGAAGTGATTGAAAAACGGATGGTGCGTTTCCGTACCCTTGGCTGCTGGCCGCTGACCGGCGCAGTGGAGTCTGAAGCGCAGACGCTGCCGGAAATTATTGAAGAGATGCTGGTATCGACCACCAGTGAACGTCAGGGCCGCGTGATTGACCGCGACCAGGCCGGCTCGATGGAGCTGAAGAAACGTCAGGGGTATTTCTAAGGAGCCGCCATGAACACCACAATTGCCCAACAAATTGCTAATGAAGGCGGCGTAGAAGCTTACCTGCACGCGCAACAGCACAAGAGCCTGCTGCGTTTTTTGACCTGCGGCAGCGTCGATGACGGCAAAAGCACCTTAATTGGCCGTCTGCTGCACGATACGCGCCAGATCTATGAAGACCAGCTGTCGTCTCTGCACAACGACAGCAAGCGTCACGGTACCCAGGGCGAAAAACTGGACCTGGCGCTGCTGGTGGACGGCCTGCAGGCTGAGCGTGAGCAGGGCATCACCATCGATGTCGCTTACCGTTACTTCTCGACCGAAAAACGCAAATTTATCATCGCCGACACCCCGGGGCACGAGCAGTACACGCGCAATATGGCCACCGGCGCGTCAACCTGCGACCTGGCGATCCTGCTGATCGATGCGCGCAAAGGCGTGCTCGACCAGACCCGCCGTCACAGCTTTATCTCTACGCTGCTGGGCATTAAGCACCTGGTGGTAGCGGTCAACAAAATGGATCTCGTCGAGTTTAGCGAAGCGCGCTTCAACGAGATCCGGGAAGATTATCTGACTTTCGCCGAGCAGCTGCCGGGCAACCTCGATATCCGCTTTGTACCGCTGTCGGCGCTGGAAGGCGATAACGTCGCCAGCCAGAGCGCGAATATACCGTGGTACAGCGGCCCGACCCTGCTGGAAGTCCTCGAAACCGTGGAGATCCAGCGGGTGGTCGAGAGCCAGCCGCTGCGCTTCCCGGTGCAGTATGTTAACCGTCCGAACCTCGATTTCCGCGGCTTCTCCGGCACGGTCGCCTCTGGCACGGTTACCGTTGGCCAGCGTCTGAAGGTGCTGCCGTCGGGCGTCGAATCGAGCGTGGCGCGTATCGTCACCTTCGACGGCGACCTGCAGGAAGCTGCCGCCGGCGAAGCCATTACCCTTGTGCTGAAAGATGAAATCGACATCAGCCGCGGCGACCTGCTGGTTGACGCGCAAGCCTCGCTGCCGGCGGTGCAAAGCGCCAGCATCGACGTGGTGTGGATGGCCGAGCAGCCGCTGACCCCGGGCCAGAGCTACGACATTAAAATCGCCGGCAAGAAGACCCGCGCTCGCGTCGACGCTATCCGCTACCAGGTCGATATTAACAACCTGACCCAGCGTGAAGTCGAGTCTCTCCCGCTGAACGGCATTGGGCTGGTGGAGCTGACCTTTGACGAACCTTTAGTGCTGGATCCGTATCAGCAAAACCCGGTGACCGGCGGCCTTATCTTTATCGATCGCCTGACCAACGTCACCGTGGGCGCCGGGATGGTCAACGAGCCGCACCTGCAGGCGTCGACCTCGGCATCGCAGTACAGCGCCTTCGAGCTGGAGCTGAACCAGCTGATCCGTAAACACTTCCCACACTGGGACGCCCGCGACCTGCTGGGAGGCCAATAATGGCCCAGCATGACGAAAACGTCGTCTGGCATGCCCATCCTGTGACTCAGCAGCAGCGGGAACAGCATCACGGCCATCGCGGCGTGGTGCTGTGGTTTACCGGCCTTTCGGGGTCGGGTAAATCCACTGTCGCCGGGGCGCTGGAAGAGGCGCTGCATGAGCGTGGCGTCAGCACCTATCTGCTGGACGGCGACAACGTGCGCCATGGTCTGTGCAGCGATCTGGGATTCAGTGATGAGGATCGCAAAGAGAACATTCGCCGCGTCGGCGAAGTGGCCAGGCTGATGGTCGATGCCGGGCTGGTGGTATTGACGGCATTTATATCACCACACCGCGCGGAACGGCAGATGGTGCGCGAGCGCCTGGGGGAGGGACGCTTTATCGAAGTGTTCGTCGATACCCCGCTGGCCATCTGCGAGGCGCGGGATCCGAAAGGATTATACAAGAAGGCGCGGGCAGGGGAATTACGCAATTTCACCGGCATAGACTCGGTCTATGAGGCACCGGAAAAGGCGGAAATTCATCTGGATGGTGAACAATTGGTAACAAATTTGGTGCACCAACTATTAGACCTGCTGCAACAGAGCGATATTATCAGATCCTGAAACGGCAGCGGCATCGAGGGGTGCCGGTTGCCCGGTCTACAGGATTCGATATGCGCAATACCCAGAACCTCAGTATTATTCGTTCAGAACCGCCTCCGGCGATCGGCGACGAGACCACCTGGTCTCTGTCGGGCGCTGCCGTGGGCTTTATTTCATGGCTGCTGGCGCTGGGTATTCCCTTCCTTCTCTATGGCAGTAATACGCTCTTCTTCCTCCTTTACACCTGGCCGTTCTTCCTTGCGTTGATGCCGGTGGCGGTAGTGGTCGGTATTGCGCTGCACTCTCTGCTCAATGGCAAACTGCTCTATAGCGCCAGCGCGACCATCCTGACCGTCGGGCTGATGTTTGCGCTACTCTTCCTCTGGCTGTTGGGATAACCCGTTTCCGGGATGAATCAAGCATGGGTATCGGCAGCAAAAATATGGTACAGTCCCCGCGTTACGCGGCATCGTCCGCGCGCCCCGGTAGCGTACCCGGGCGAGTTTTGGGATGATGATGCCGTTTTTCAGGGGGCAGGATGGGTAAACTAACGCTGCTATTATTAGCTTTGCTGGTCTGGCTACAGTATTCACTGTGGTTCGGTAAAAACGGCCTGCACGACTACACGCGGGTTAACGACGACGTCACCGCCCAGCAGGCGACTAACGCCAAATTAAAAGCACGCAACGATCAGCTATTTGCCGAAATTGACGACCTCAACGGCGGGCAGGAAGCGATCGAGGAGCGTGCGCGCAATGAACTCAGTATGACCCGCCCGGGCGAAACCTTCTATCGTCTGGTACCGGATGCGTCTAAACGCAACCAGGCATCGGGACAACAGCAGAACAATCGATAACCAGGCCCAGGATTACGACATGGCAGCCACTTTTCCGGGCGTTTGCGCCGTGGTGCCGGCAGCCGGTTTTGGCCGCCGCATGCAAACGGAATGCCCGAAACAATATCTCTCAATCGGTAACAAAACGATTCTCGAACATGCCGTCGCCGCACTGCTGGCGAATGCGTGCGTCCAGCGCGTGGTGATTGCCGTCAGCCCCGGCGATCGGCGCTTCAGCCAGCTACCGCTGGCGCAGCACCCGCAAATTACCGTCGTGGATGGCGGCGCCGAGCGCGCCGATTCCGTGCTCGCGGGCCTGAAGGCGTTGCCGGAGGCGCAGTGGGTGCTGGTGCATGACGCCGCGCGCCCCTGCCTGCATCAGGACGACCTCAGCCGTCTGCTGGCGCTCAGCGAAACCAGCCGTGTCGGCGGGATCCTCGCGGCGCCGGTGCGCGACACCATGAAGCGCGCCGAGCCGGGCAAAACCGCTATCGCCCATACCGTCGATCGTAATGACCTGTGGCATGCGCTCACCCCGCAATTTTTCCCTCGCGAGCTGCTGGTGGATTGCCTCACCCGGGCGCTGAACGAGGGGGCGACCATCACTGATGAAGCCTCGGCGCTGGAGTACTGCGGCTTCCATCCGCAACTGGTCGCCGGTCGCGCGGATAATATTAAAGTGACGCGCCCGGAAGACCTGGCGCTGGCTGAATTTTACCTCACCCGTTCCCGACACCAGGAGAAAGCTTAATGCGAATTGGACATGGTTTTGACGTACACGCTTTTGGCGGTGAAGGCCCAATCATTATTGGCGGGGTACGCATTCCTTATGAAAAAGGGCTGCTGGCCCACTCCGACGGCGACGTCGCGCTGCATGCGCTGACCGACGCGCTGCTGGGCGCCGCGGCGCTCGGCGATATCGGTAAGCTGTTCCCCGATACCGATCCGGCGTTTAAAGGCGCCGATAGCCGCGAACTGCTGCGCGAAGCGTGGCGTCGTATTCAGGCCAAAGGCTATACGCTCGGCAACGTCGACGTCACCATTATCGCCCAGGCGCCGAAGATGCTGCCGCATATTCCGCAGATGCGCGTCTTTATCGCGGAAGATCTCGGCTGCCATATGGACGACGTCAACGTGAAAGCGACCACCACCGAGAAGCTGGGCTTCACCGGCCGCGGGGAAGGGATCGCCTGCGAAGCGGTCGCGCTGCTGCGTAAGGCCGAAAAATGATCGCCTTTGACCAACTGACCTGGCTGCACGGCAAGCCGCAGAGCAGCGGGCTGCTGAAAGCCAATCCGGAAGATTTTCTGGTAGTGGAGGATCTGGGCTTTGCGCCGGACGGCGAAGGCGAACATGTGCTGGTGCGGATCCTGAAAAACGGCTGCAATACGCGCTTTGTCGCCGACGCGCTGGCGAAATTCCTCAAGATCCATGCCCGTGAAGTGAGCTTCGCCGGGCAAAAGGATAAGCACGCCGTCACCGAGCAGTGGCTGTGCGCGCGGGTGCCGGGCAAAGAGATGCCGGACCTGAGCAAATTTCAGCTCGAGGGCTGCCAGGTACTGGAATATGCCCGCCATAAGCGTAAGCTGCGTTTAGGCGCGCTGAAAGGCAACCAGTTTACCGTGATCCTGCGCGAGATTAGCGATCGCCAGGACGTGGAGACGCGTCTGCAGGCCATCGCTGAACGGGGCGTACCGAACTATTTCGGCGCGCAGCGCTTTGGCATTGGCGGCAGTAATCTGCAGGGCGCGTTGCGCTGGGCGGAAAGCGACGCGCCGGTGCGCGATCGCAATAAGCGCAGTTTTTGGTTGTCGGCGGCCCGCAGTGCGTTGTTTAATCAGCAAGTCAGTATTAGATTAAAAAAAACGGAATTTAATCAGGTTGTTGATGGCGATGCGCTACAATTAGCGGGGCGTGGGAGCTGGTTTGTCGTCACACCGGAAGAACTCGAGGTTTCGCAGGCGCGGGTGCACAACCGCGAACTGATGATCACGGCTGCGCTGCCGGGCAGCGGCGACTGGGGAAGCCAGCGCGACGCTCTGGCCGCCGAGCAGGCCGCCATCGCCGAAGAAACGTCGCTGCAGGCGCTGTTGGTGCGGGAGAAAGTTGAGGCGGCGCGCCGGGCGATGCTCCTCTATCCGCAGCAGCTTAGCTGGAACTGGTGGGATGACGTAACCGTTGAACTGCGTTTCTGGCTGCCAGCGGGCAGCTTCGCCACCAGCGTGGTCAGGGAGCTTATCAATACAACGGGTGACTATGCGAATATTGCTGAGTAACGATGACGGGATCCATGCGCCGGGGATACAGACCCTGGCAAAGGCCTTAAGGGAGTTTGCCGAGGTCCAGGTTGTTGCACCCGATCGTAACCGCAGCGGAGCCTCGAATTCGCTGACGCTGGAATCATCCCTGCGTACGTTTACCTTTGAAAATGGCGACATCGCCGTCCAGATGGGCACCCCGACCGACTGTGTCTATCTCGGCGTGAACGCGCTGATGCGCCCGTGTCCGGACATCGTCGTTTCCGGCATTAACGCGGGTCCCAACCTGGGCGATGACGTCATCTATTCCGGCACCGTGGCCGCAGCGATGGAAGGTCGCCATCTGGGGTTCCCCGCGCTGGCCGTGTCGCTGAACGGCTATCAGCATTACGATACCGCCGCGGCGGTAACCTGCACCATTCTGCGCGCCTTAAGCCGCGAGCCGCTGCGTACCGGACGGATCCTTAACATCAACGTGCCGGATCTCCCGCTTGATCAAATCAAGGGCATTCGCGTGACCCGCTGCGGCAACCGCCATCCGGCCGACCAGGTGATCCCGCAAAAAGATCCGCGCGGCAACACCCTGTACTGGATTGGCCCGCCGGGCGATAAGCGCGATGCCGGGCCGGGCACCGATTTTGCGGCAGTGGATGAAGGCTATGTTTCCGTGACGCCATTGCACGTCGATTTAACCGCCCATCAGGCGCATGAGGTAGTCAGCGATTGGCTGGAACGTGTCGGGGTTGACGGGCAATGGTAAGTAAACGTGTTGAAAGTTTGTTGAATCAACTGCGCACGCAGGGCATCGTCGATGAGCGTGTCCTCGAGGCGATCGCGCGGGTCCCGCGCGAAAAATTTGTTGATGAAGCCTTTGAACATAAAGCGTGGGAAAACACCGCGCTGCCGATTGGCCAGGGGCAGACCATCTCCCAGCCTTACATGGTGGCGCGGATGACCGAGCTGCTGACGCTGACGCCGGAGTCGCGCGTGCTGGAGATCGGCACTGGTTCCGGCTACCAGACGGCCATCCTGGCGCACCTGGTGCATCACGTTTGCTCGGTGGAGCGGATTAAGAGTTTACAGTGGCAGGCGCGTCGTCGCCTGAAACAACTTGATTTACATAATGTTTCAACCCGTCATGGCGATGGGTGGCAAGGTTGGCAGGCACGGGCGCCATTTGATGCCATTATTGTGACGGCGGCGCCGCCGGAGATTCCAACCGCGCTGCTGGCGCAGCTGGATGACGAAGGCGTGCTGGTGCTGCCGGTTGGCGAAGAGCATCAGTTTCTCAAACGGATCCGTCGCCGGGGCAACGAATTTATCATTGATACCGTCGAGGCCGTTCGCTTTGTTCCCCTGGTGAAGGGGGAGCTGGCCTGAGACCCGGATTATTCCAGGTTTTTTTTGCCTGACTTTAGGCGTAGGGTGGACGCATTTTTCAGTGTCCTGGCCGGGCGCCGCCCGGTAAGCAAGATATTGGCAGTTAACATATTCCTGGGGGATAAATGAGCGCGGGAAGCACCAAATTTACCGTCAGCCGTATTGCGGCTCTTTCACTGGTTTCACTCTGGCTGGCCGGGTGTACCAACACCAATAATCCGCCAGCGCCGGTTAGCTCTGCCGGCGGTGCCGCCTCTTCCAGCACCAACTCCGGCATGCTGATTACGCCGCCATCCTCCGGCGTCAAGTCTGCTCCTCAGGCGCAGCCGATCCAGCCGGTACAGACCCAGACCATTCAGCCGCAGCCGACGCCGATGGCGCAGGAGCCGGTGCAGACGGTGAACGGTAAGATCGTTTACAACCGCAAATATGGCGATATTCCGAAAGGTAGCTACACCGGCGGCAGTACCTATACGGTCAAACGCGGCGACACGCTGTTCTATATCGCGTGGGTCACCGGCAACGATTTCCGCGACCTGGCGCAACGCAACAATGTCCCGGCCCCGTACGCGCTGAACGTGGGTCAGGTGCTGCAGGTCGGCAACGCCTCAGGCCAGCCGATCACTGGTGAAAACGCCGTTTCTCAGGCCAGCGCAAGGGCGAGCGGCGGTGCGACAGCCACCACAACTTCTGCACAAAAATCGACCGCGGTGGTTGCTTCACAACCGACTATTACGTATTCTGAATCTTCAGGTGAACAGAGTGCTACCAAGATGTTGCCTAATAATAAACCAGCGACCACGACCACAACGGTTGTCGCGCCGGTGACGGCACCAACAACGGTGAGCACAACCCAGCCGACTGCAAGCAGTACGTCAACCAGTTCGCCGATCTCATCATGGCGCTGGCCGACTGATGGCAAGGTTATCGAGAACTTTAGCGGCGCGGAAGGCGGCAATAAAGGTATCGACATTGCAGGCAGTAAGGGACAGGCTATTGTCGCGACCGCCGATGGGCGTGTCGTCTATGCCGGTAACGCACTGCGCGGCTACGGTAATCTTATTATCATCAAACACAACGATGATTACCTGAGTGCCTACGCTCATAACGATACCATGCTGGTTCGGGAGCAACAGGAAGTCAAAGCGGGGCAGAAAATCGCTACCATGGGTAGCACCGGAACCAGCTCAACAAGATTACATTTTGAAATTCGTTACAAGGGGAAATCCGTCAACCCGCTGCAGTACTTACCGCAGCGATAATTTGGCAAAGTACGGATAAGCGAAGCATCAGCTAACAGGCGCCAGGGCGGTGTCTATGTCCCTCTCGCAGAGAGGGCAGGGGAAATCGTCCAGGCGTCGTTTGTTGATGTGCCGTGGAAGGTGCTTTGCTCAGGGATCACGGGTAGGAGCCACCTTTATGAGTCAGAATACGCTGAAAGTTCATGATTTAAATGAAGACGCGGAATTTGATGAGAACGGAATTGAGGTTTTCGACGAGAAGGCCTTAGTAGAAGAGGAACCCAGTGATAGCGATCTGGCTGAGGAAGAGCTGCTGTCGCAAGGCGCAACACAACGCGTACTTGACGCCACTCAGCTTTATCTTGGAGAGATTGGTTATTCCCCACTGCTGACCGCGGAAGAGGAAGTCTATTTCGCGCGTCGCGCACTGCGTGGTGATGTCGCTTCACGCCGTCGCATGATTGAAAGCAACCTGCGTCTGGTGGTGAAGATTGCCCGTCGTTACAGCAATCGTGGTCTGGCGCTGCTGGATCTGATTGAAGAAGGTAACCTCGGACTGATCCGCGCCGTTGAAAAGTTTGACCCGGAACGTGGGTTCCGTTTTTCGACTTATGCGACCTGGTGGATCCGCCAGACTATTGAACGGGCGATCATGAACCAAACCCGTACGATCCGATTGCCGATCCACATTGTTAAAGAGCTGAACGTCTATCTGCGTACCGCGCGCGAGTTGTCCCATAAGCTGGACCACGAGCCGAGTGCGGAAGAGATTGCCGAACAGCTGGACAAACCGGTCGATGACGTCAGCCGTATGCTGCGTCTGAACGAGCGCATCACCTCCGTGGATACTCCGCTGGGTGGCGATTCAGAAAAAGCGCTGCTGGATATTCTGGCCGATGAGAAAGAGAACGGCCCGGAAGACACCACGCAGGACGATGATATGAAGCAAAGCATCGTCAAATGGCTGTTCGAGCTGAACGCCAAGCAGCGTGAAGTTCTGGCGCGTCGTTTCGGTCTGCTGGGTTATGAAGCAGCCACGCTGGAAGATGTGGGCCGTGAAATTGGCCTCACCCGCGAGCGTGTGCGGCAGATCCAGGTGGAAGGTCTGCGTCGCCTGCGGGAAATTCTGCAGGGGCAGGGGCTGAATATCGAAGCGCTCTTCCGCGAATAAGATCTTTTCTCTCAAAAAGGCCCCCTCGACAGTCGGGGCCTTTTTCTTTGCGCTAGCCGAGTCGGGTTTCCTGCAGATGACGCCAGATCATTTTTCCTTCCGCTTGCTGAAAAATCGCCGTCGACCAGCGTACGTTCTCACTGCCATCCGCCAGCGTTTGGCTTTCACGGTATCGCACTGCGGCGCCGTCGTGCCACTCGCTAATGATTTTCGCCTGATCCACCGCGATGTGTAATCCCGGACGGGTTGCCCCCGCATGGTGGAAAAAACGGCTCACCGCCGGGTAGTCCATCTTCTCGCCGCCCGGAGGGATCATGATGAATTCGGCGGCAAAACGTGTCATCAGCGCCTCAGCGCTTCCTTCCCCCTGGCTTAACCAGCGTTCGATAAGGACATGGGCGTCGAGGACTTCCTGCAGATAAGGGTTCATGACTTCTCCAGTGTAGTGTGCAGGCGATGGATAATCGCCCGATTGTTCAGCCGCAGGCAAAACAGCAGCGGCAACAGGGTGATGGCAGCGGCGCTAATAAACACCCCCTGCCAGGCGTAGACCGGCGGGAACACCCTCAGCAGCAGGGCGAGCAGCGCGCTGCCGGCAAAGAAGCTGAGCTGGCGGTTCAGATTCCACAGCGCGCTGGCGTCAGGCATCTCTTCGGCAGGCGTATGCAGGAAGGCGCTGCTTTGCGCAGTACTGCTGCATAAGCTGCCTCCGCCGCCCATCAGCGTAAAGGCCAGAATCAACAGCACCAGCGGGCTGTGCGCATCGATCTTCAGCAGCAGCAGGATCCCCGCCGCCTGAAGCAGGCAGCCGATGACGACCAGCGGCCGGGGTCCGAAGCGGTTGAAATACCTGCCGGTAAAAGTGATGGCGGCGAACGAGGCCAGCGACCAGGGCACCATCAGGGCACCGATGGCCCCCGGCGCCATCCCGGTGACGCGTTGCAGGTAGAACATCCCGACCACGTTGACGCCGATAAACATCCCCGGTACGCAGAGATAGATCAGCATCGCGAAGCGCAGCAGGGGATCGGCCAGCAGCGACAGCGGAAGAAAGCGAGTTGGGCGAACCGGGCCGGGGCTGTCGTTCAGCCATCGCACCGCCAGCACAAAGGTTAGCAGAGCCACAGGCAGGCTGGCGAAAAAGACCCAGCGCCAGCTGAAGGCCTCGACTAACAGGCCGCCGATCGCCGGCGAGCAGGCTGGCGCCAGCAGGCCGACCAGCATCACCGCCGCCGAGAGTTTCGCCCGCTCATGCGACTGAAACAGCGGCCACGTCAATGCCTGGCCAAGGGGGATTAACAGCCCGCCGCCCATCCCCTGCAGCGTCCGCCAGAAAATCAGCTCGCCGAGACTGCTGGCAAGCCCTGCCGCCAGCGCGCCGAGGCTGAACAGCCCCAGCGAGAGTAAAAACAGTCGTTTCGCCCCCCAGCGCTGACTAAGCCAGGCACTGAACGGTACGACGACCGTCAGACCGAGAATATAGGCATTGCTGACCCACGCCAGCTGAGAGACGGAAACCGCCAGCGCGCGGCTGATGGCCGGGAAGGCGATGCTGGCGATAAACATATTGATCAAATCGAGAAAAAAGCCGAACAGAAAAACGGTGGCAACGCGGTGGCGATAGGTCATGGTTCACTCCCTCAGACAGGCGGTTACTGTAAACCCGGTGCCATGGGGGATAAACGGGGCTAGTCGGGATATACTGTCTGAATATTTTTGACAATCATCCGGACGACGATGCTTAATCTTCAGCGTGTGACCATGTTTATCGCCGTGGTGGATGCCGGCAGCTTCACCCTGGCCGCTGCGGCGCTGGGGCAGACCAAGGCGGTGGTCAGCTTTAACGTGCGGCAACTGGAAAATGAGCTGGGGGTGACCCTGCTGCTGCGCTCAACGCGTCGTCTGCGCCTCACCGACGCCGGGACGCTGTTCTATCAGCGCGGGGTGGCGCTGCTGAAAGCGGCGGAAAATCTGCAGGATGAGGTGCGGGCCAGCCATACCGGCTTAAGTGGCGAGCTGCGGATCACCACCACGCCTGAGTATGGCGCGCAGGTTATCATTCCGGCGCTGGCCGCGTTTGCCCGTCGTCACCCGGCGCTGCGGGTGCGCCACGTTTCGTCCTCCCATCATGCGGACCTCATTTCAGAACGATTTGATGTGGCGATACGCCTCGGTACGCTGGCCGATTCCCGCTATCGGGCGACGCGGATAGCCAGTTTCGCGATCCTGCCCGTCGCCTCTCCGGCCTGGCTGGCAAGCCATCCGGTGCAGACGCTGTCCGATCTGGCGCAAGCTGACTGGATTATTCATGAGCGTCTGTCGGCGCCGCTGCGCTGGCAGCTGCGCACGGATCAACAGACAGAGGTGGATTTCGCCATCGCCAGCGCGCCGCGCTTTTCAGCCGACAGCGCTACGGCGCTGATGAGCTTTGCCCTGGCCGGGTGCGGCATCGCCTTGCTGCCGGCATGGCTGGTAGCCGAAAAAGTGGCGCAGCGGGAGCTGGTGCCGCTTCTGTCGGAATACCATTTCCCACAGCAGGGCGTGTATGCCCTTTATCCCGATGCGCAGCATATGCCGACCCGGGTGCGGGCGTTTATTGACTTCCTGCGCGAGAAGGTCGGTTAAGCGCCCGTTCAGGGCGCCATCATTTTGCGCACCAGCCGGGTGAACTGTTCACGTTCGCCATCGCTCAGGCGGCCGAGAAACTCGTCATCGATCTCATTGCCCTGCGGAATCGAACGGTTAAGCAACGCCTCGCCTTGTTCGGTCAGATAGACAAAACGGCGGCGTTTATCGGCGGGGTCGTGTTCCCGGCGCACCAGGCCGCGCGCCTCCATCCGGCTGAGCATCTCCGCCAGCGTGGCTTTGGTACTGACCGCCGCTTCAATCAGCACGACCTGCTCAATACCCGGCTGCTCCGCTACCGAGCGCATCACCGCATACTGAGGTTTAGTCAGATCGGGTAACGCCTGCTGCCAGCGGGCGGTATGTTGTTGAAAAAGCTGGCGCAGCAGGTGAAATGCTTCGTTTCGTAACTCCATGAATACTCCGTAACAAAACTGTCACCTCTATGATAGCCGTTCGTACGCCATTTTATACCCTTTCTGCGTTTTTGATTAAAAATGCGCACGTATACGAACGATCTTGTCATCCCCGTCCGGAGAGGGTAATTTAAATATAAAGTTCGTGTACGAACAAAATGAATGAGGTCTGGAATGAAACTGATTATTGGGATGACGGGGGCCACCGGGGCTCCGCTTGGGGTGGCATTGCTGCAGGCGCTACGTGATATGCCGGAGGTGGAAACCCACCTGGTGATGTCGAAATGGGCCAAAACCACCATCGAGCTGGAAACGCCCTGGACAGCGCGCGAAGTGGCCGCGCTGGCGGACTTTTCCCACAGCCCGGCAGACCAGGCCGCCACCATCTCTTCCGGTTCATTTCGTACCGACGGCATGATCGTTATTCCCTGCAGTATGAAAACGCTGGCAGGCATTCGCGCGGGTTATGCCGAAGGGCTGGTGGGCCGCGCGGCGGACGTGGTGCTCAAAGAGGGGCGCAAGCTGGTGCTGGTCCCGCGGGAAATGCCGCTCAGCACGATCCATCTGGAGAACATGCTGGCGCTGTCGCGCATGGGCGTGGCGATGGTGCCGCCGATGCCGGCTTACTACAACCACCCGGAGACGGTTGACGATATCACCAATCATATCGTCACCCGGGTGCTGGATCAGTTTGGCCTCGACTATCACAAAGCGCGCCGCTGGAACGGCTTGCGCACGGCAGAACAATTTGCACAGGAGATCGAATAATGGCTTTTGATGATTTGCGCAGCTTTTTGCAGGCGCTGAATGACCAGGGACAACTGCTGAAAATCAGTGAAGAGGTGAACGCTGAGCCCGATCTGGCGGCGGCCGCCAATGCGACCGGACGCATCGGCGACGGCGCCCCGGCGCTGTGGTTCGATAATATTCGCGGCTTTACCGACGCCCGCGTGACGATGAACACCATCGGCTCGTGGCAGAACCATGCCATCTCGCTGGGCCTGCCGCCCAACACGCCGGTGAAAAAGCAGATTGATGAATTCATTCGCCGCTGGGATAACTTCCCGGTGACGCCAGAGCGCCGCGCCAACCCGGCGTGGGCGGAAAACACCGTGGATGGCGACGATATCAACCTGTTCGATATTCTGCCACTGTTCCGCCTCAACGATGGTGACGGCGGTTTCTACCTCGATAAAGCCTGTGTCGTTTCGCGCGATCCGCTTGATCCTGACAACTTCGGTAAGCAAAACGTCGGTATCTACCGCATGGAAGTGAAAGGCAAGCGCAAGCTCGGCCTGCAGCCGGTGCCGATGCACGATATCGCGCTGCATCTGCACAAAGCGGAAGAGCGTGGGGAAGATCTGCCGATCGCTATTACCCTCGGTAACGACCCGATTATTACCCTGATGGGCGCCACGCCGCTGAAATACGATCAATCAGAATATGAAATGGCTGGCGCGCTGCGCGAGAGCCCGTATCCCATCGCCACCGCGCCGCTGACCGGCTTTGACGTGCCCTGGGGTTCGGAAGTGATCCTCGAAGGGGTCATTGAAGGGCGTAAGCGTGAGATCGAGGGGCCGTTCGGTGAGTTTACCGGTCACTACTCCGGCGGTCGTAACATGACGGTAGTGCGTATCGACAAAGTCTCGTATCGCAGCAAACCGATTTTTGAATCGCTCTATCTCGGTATGCCGTGGACCGAGATTGACTATCTGATGGGCCCGGCGACCTGCGTGCCGCTGTATCAGCAGTTGAAGGCAGAGTTCCCGGAAGTGCAGGCGGTCAACGCCATGTACACCCATGGTCTGCTGGCGATCATCTCCACCAAAAAACGCTACGGCGGTTTTGCCCGCGCGGTGGGCCTGCGGGCGATGACCACTCCGCACGGCCTCGGCTATGTGAAGATGGTGATCATGGTTGATGAAGACGTCGACCCGTTCAACCTGCCGCAGGTGATGTGGGCGCTCTCCTCGAAAGTTAACCCGGCGGGTGACCTGGTGCAGTTGCCGAACATGTCGGTCCTTGAACTTGACCCTGGCTCCAGCCCGGCAGGCATCACCGACAAACTGATTATCGACGCCACCACCCCGGTTGCGCCGGACCTTCGCGGCCACTACAGCCAGCCGGTGCAGGATCTGCCGGAAACTAAAGCCTGGGCTGAAAAACTGACCGCTATGCTGGCCAACCGTAAATAAGGAGAAAAAGATGATTTGTCCACGTTGCGCCGATGAAAAGATTGAAGTCATGGCGACCTCGCCGGTGAAAGGGGTCTGGACCGTGTATCAGTGCCAGCACTGTCTTTACACCTGGCGAGATACCGAGCCGCTGCGCCGCACCAGTCGCGAACACTATCCGGAAGCGTTCCGCATGACGCAGAAAGATATTGATGAGGCACCGCAGGTGCCACACGTACCGCCGCTATTGCCGGAAGATAAGCGTTAATGAAAGGGGCCCGCTAAGTCGGGCCTTTTTTATATTTAGTACAATTATGGAAGCTATTTTTTCATTAAATTAAAAAATTACGCGAAGGGTTAATATACTGGGATGACTTTGCGAGCCTGCTTCCAGATTATTATAAAATCCGTCTGATTAATTCCTTGCAGATAAATTTCACGCCCTGACGAGTATAGAATAGCGGCGGGTGCTTGAGGCTGTCTGGCCTTGAGCATTACCAGGACCCCAGACAGACGAAAGCCCCAGGAGATATTTCTATCAACTGAGGCTAGCGAATGAACATCGACAATTCAGATGTTAGTCTCTTCTTTGCAGGGAGGCAAGATATGCTGACAAAATATGCCCTTGTGGCAATCATCGTACTCTGTATTACGGTACTGGGATTTACGCTGTTGGTGCACAGCTCACTATGCGAGCTGAGTATTAAAGAGCGTAATATTGAGTTTAAAGCTGTTCTCGCTTACGAATCGAAGAAGTAGCATCCGCGCGGGGGCAACCCCGCGTATGGGTTGTCAGGACGCATCCTCTAGCACCCATTTTTAGTTTGTTAAAACGGCAGCGCTGAGCGGCGCTGCCGTTTTTCACCTTAATGGGTGGCTAAACCAGGCTTTTCAGACGGTAGATCCACTCCAGCGCCTGACGCGGGGTCAGGGAGTCGGGATCAAGATTCTCCAGTGCTTCAACCGCAGGCGAGGTCTCTTCCGGGGCGGCGAGCAGCGACATCTGCGTGCCGTCGACCTGGGTCGCCGCCGCGTTGGGCGAGATGCTCTCCAGCTCGCGCAGTTTCTGCCGCGCGCGCTTGATCACCTCTTTCGGCACCCCGGCCAGCGCGGCGACCGCCAGGCCATAGCTCTTGCTGGCCGCGCCATCCTGCACGCTGTGCATAAAGGCGATGGTATCGCCGTGCTCCAGCGCGTCGAGGTGGACGTTGGCGACGCCTTCCATTTTCTCCGGCAGCTGAGTGAGCTCGAAGTAGTGGGTGGCGAACAGCGTCAGCGCCTTGATTTTGTTGGCCAGATTTTCCGCACAGGCCCACGCCAGCGATAGCCCGTCGTAGGTGGACGTGCCGCGGCCAATCTCATCCATCAGCACCAGGCTATGCTCGGTGGCGTTGTGCAGAATATTGGCGGTTTCAGTCATCTCCACCATAAAGGTCGAGCGGCCGCTGGCCAGGTCATCCGCCGCGCCGACGCGGGTAAAGATGCGATCGATGGGCCCGATCTCCACCTTCTGCGCCGGGACGTAGCTGCCGATATAGGCCAGCAGCGCAATCAGCGCGGTCTGGCGCATATAGGTACTTTTACCGCCCATGTTCGGCCCGGTGATGATCAGCATCCGCCGCTGCGGCGCTAGCTGCAGCGGGTTGGCGATAAACGGCTCTTTCAGCACCTGCTCGACCACCGGATGGCGGCCTTCGCTGATGCGAATGCCCGGCTTATCGCTAAAGGTCGGACAGCAGTAGTTCAGGGTTTCCGCCCGTTCCGCCAGGTTGACCAGCACGTCCAGCTCGGCCAGCGCGCTGGCGCTGGTTTGCAGGTCGGCGAGATGCGGCAGCAGCAGGTCGAACAGTTCGTCATAAAGCTGTTTTTCCAGTGCCAGCGCTTTGCCCTTGGAGGTCAGCACCTTATCTTCGTATTCCTTCAGCTCAGGAATAATGTAGCGTTCGGCGTTCTTCAGCGTCTGGCGGCGCACGTAGTGGATCGGCGCGAGGTGGCTCTGGCCGCGGCTAATCTGGATGTAGTAGCCGTGGACGGCGTTGTAGCCGACTTTCAGGGTATCGAGGCCCAGCCGCTCGCGCTCGCGGATCTCCAGCTTATCGAGATAATCGGTGGCGCCATCGGCCAGCGCCCGCCACTCGTCCAGCTCTTCGCTATAGCCCGGAGCGATGACTCCGCCGTCGCGGACCAGCACCGGCGGCGCGTCAATCACCGCGCGCTCCAGCAGTTCGCGCAGTTCGGTGAACTCGCCCATTTTCTCGCGCAATTTTTGCACCGGCTGACGGTCAACGTCGGCCAGCAGCTCACGCAGCAGCGGCAACTGCTGCAGGGCATGACGCATGCGGGCTAAATCGCGTGGACGGGCGGTACGCAGCGCCAGACGCGCCAGAATACGTTCCAGATCGCCGACCTGGCGCAGCACCGGCTGCAGCTCGGTATAGCGCTCCTGCAGCGCGCCGATGGTCTGCTGGCGCTCCACCAGCACGGCGGTATCGCGGACCGGCATATGCAGCCAGCGCTTGAGCATCCGGCTGCCCATCGGCGTCACCGTACAGTCGAGTACCGAGGCCAGGGTGTTGTCGGTGCCGCCGGCCAGATTCTGGGTGATCTCGAGGTTACGGCGGGTGGCGGCATCCATAATGATGCTGTCCTGCTGGCGTTCCATGGTGATGGAACGGATGTGCGGCAGCGAGGTGCGCTGAGTGTCTTTGACATACTGCAGCAGGCAGCCGGCGGCGCACAGGCCGCGTGGGGCGTTTTCCACGCCGAAGCCGACCAGATCGCGGGTGCCGAACTGCAGGTTAAGCTGCTGGCGCGCGGTGTCGATTTCAAATTCCCACAGCGGGCGACGGCGCAGACCGCGGCGGCCCTCGATCAGCGACGATTCGGCAAAATCTTCCGCATACAGCAGTTCCGCCGGATTAGTACGCTGCAGCTCTGCCGCCATGGTTTCGCGGTCGGCCGGTTCACTCAGGCGAAAGCGCCCGGAGCTGATATCCAGCGTCGCGTAACCAAAGCCCTTGCTGTCCTGCCAGATGGCGGCCAGCAGGTTGTCCTGGCGCTCCTGCAGCAGCGCTTCATCGCTGATGGTGCCCGGCGTAACGATACGCACCACTTTACGCTCGACCGGTCCCTTGGTGGTGGCCGGGTCGCCAATCTGCTCGCAAATGGCCACCGACTCGCCCTGGTTGACCAGTTTGGCGAGGTAGTTCTCGACCGCGTGGTGGGGGATGCCGGCCATCGGGATGGGTTCGCCCGCGGAGGCGCCGCGCTTGGTCAGCGAGATATCGAGCAGCTGCGACGCGCGTTTCGCATCGTCATAAAATAGCTCGTAAAAATCCCCCATCCGGTAAAACAGTAGAATGTCAGGATGTTGCGCCTTCAGCTTGAGATACTGCTGCATCATCGGCGTGTGGGCGTCGAGATTGTCAATTGTGCTCATGGGGTGTTATCCAGATCCCTGATTTGAAATGGCTGCGATTTTGTAGTTGTCGTCGTTATCACATGGATGAGACATAATAACGGAGATGGGCAGGTGAGGGAAACCGACGAAAGCGCGCGGCGCGATCCGGATTCCAGTTGCAGAGGGGGCGGGGTACCGTCACAGTAATTGAACCGCCGCCACGCGATCGTCTTCATACATTACGTTCGCCGTCGATGTTGTTCTGCCTTCTGGCCGTAGACCTCGTTACGACAACGGCTTGTGGTTGCTAGTCGTAAAGCCATTTACCTGCTTTTGCTGATTCGGCAAACATTTTGATAGTTAAAGGTTTACGCGTTTTTTCTACATCTTCTCGTTTTACTTTAAACCACCGAGTTAGCATTGGAGTATTCTCCCAAGGGAAATAACACGACCATTTAACACTGGAAAGATCAACATTAAATTTTTGTTCAAATTTATTTAAAGCGTCATGCAGATCGTCGCCGGGAGCATCAAATAAGTCATAATCAAGTTCCAATGGGATTTCTTTCCAATTTTTATCTAAACGGGTTGAGATCTCATCTTTAAACAAGTCTAAAACCTGATCTTGAATGCTTTTCATTAAAAGGATGTCCATTGTATACGGTCTTTGGGGCGAGCTATTAGGTTGTATTTTTCCTGAGTTTTTCTTGAAACTTGATAAATTGAGTTTACAAGTCCTATCCAACCTAACCACGGAACATAACGGGCGATAACAGCAGCAAGACTATTCGTTTTTCTCATTCTTACACCAACGGGTGTAGGAACCCTAATACCAAATGGAGTTTTTGCATTTCTCAGAAGCATCCTTCCATATTTAGAAACAACACTTGTTCCTTTTATTGCCTCTCCTGGCTTTGTTCTGGTTTTTAGCCAAGGTTGCCCGGCGAGGATAGCGGCACCAGATTCAATACCAATGCCAAGTTCGTCACAAAATTGTTCAAGAAAAATGACATCAAAAAGTTCACCAGCCGAAAGATTGGATAGTCCGTGATAGAAATAGGTTCCATTTAGTTCTTCTGTCGTATCCATTTGCTCATCTATTATGCTGTTTGTCTTTCATTCCAGGCATCGGTGAAAATTATATTTCCGTCACAATGTTTCCAGGTGATCTTCTCATATCTAAGTTCGACAGATTCAAGATGGTTGTTGTTCTTGTCTTCTGGGGAAGCCATTGTAGGAGATATTGATACGATTCGGACGCCTTCAAGTAGCATATTGAAGTATTCCACTTCTTGACCAGCATCGCTGATTTTATACCATTTGATTTCAGCAGATTTCAGGTTCTGACCAGTAGCTACTGCTTTGTAGAGGTATGGACTGGAATAGTCGAATTCTTTAACGATGATCATTGGTGAGTGCTGACGAGTGCCGGTAGGCTTGCCAGTGGCATTATCAGTGGGAATGGAGAGATTGTGATGAAACCCTTTAAATTCGATGCTGAACTCCCTGTCTGCAACATCACAACCACCTTTGATTAGTGCCCCACCGTCGTCGTATATCCACATATTACCTGGAATAGCCATGCTTCTTCTTCCCTCTATTATCATTAGAAAGAAAACAGTGTATCGAGTTGATTAAGCGCAGTAAATAATCAATGTGTCGTTTTTGGATTAATACGGGAAATATCTTCTCTGTAATGATGGTTTATATTTAAAAATAGCTGTCGTAAATATTTCATTGGGTTATTACGCCATTGGTATAGATTTTAAATATAAATGACCCTCAATAATATAATGCAGGCAATTATTGCCAGAAAGCGTAAGCGCGGCGCGATCCGGATTCCAGTTGCGCCGCGCGGGGATTATGGCGCCAGATAAACCTGGGGGGCCGCGTTGTCCGGGTGCTGGACGAGGCGGACATCCGCCCCGTACCAGCGATGGATAACCGGCTGCTGGATCACCTCCTGCGGCGTGCCCTGGGCGACCAGATTTCCCTGGTGGAGCAGCAGAATGCGGTCGGCCCACAGGGCGGCGAGGTTAAGGTCATGCAGCACCACGCAGACATGCAGTTGCCCGCCGGCGGTGAGCCGTTTGAGCAAACGCAGCAGGTGCTGCTGATAGTAAAGATCCAGCGCCGAGGTGGGCTCATCAAGAAACAGCCAGCCCTGCGGCGCGCCGTCGCGCCACAGCTGCGCCAGACAGCGGGCCAGCTGCACCCGCTGCTGCTCGCCGCCGGAGAGGCCGGGATAGCGGCGACCGGCAAGGCCATCGCAGCCGGTGACGGCCATCACCGCCGCCAGCACCGCCGGATCTGCCGTCGCGCCCCACGGTGCGCGTCCCATGGCAATGACCGTTTCCACCGTCCAGTCGGCCTGCAGGGCCGTTCGCTGCAGCATGACCGCCCGCCGGCGCGACAGCGCCTCGGGGGACCAGGCCTCCAGCGGCTTGCCTGCAAGACGGCGGGTGCCGCTGTCCGGAGTCAGATAGCCGGTCAACAGCCGCAGCAGAGTGGATTTCCCGGCGCCGTTCGGCCCGATAAGCGCCGTCATCTCGCCGCCGCGCAGCGCGACGGAGACGTTGTCGATGATCTGCCGCTGGCCGAGGCGAAGCGCCAGCCCCTGGGCGCAGTATTCATTAACCATGTCTGGAGTTCTCCCGACGAAAGACCAGCCACAGAAACCAGGGGGCGCCCAGCAGGCTGGTGAGCAGACCGACCGGTATCTCCGCCGGCGCCGCCACGGTGCGGGCCAGGGTGTCGGCCAGCAGAAGCAGGATCGCGCCGGCCAGCAGCGAGCCGGGGATCAGTCCGCGATGGTCCGGTCCCAGCCACAGGCGCATCAGGTGCGGCACCACCAGGCCGATAAAGCCGATGACTCCGCTGATGGCCACCGCGGCGGCCACCAGCACCGCGCTGCACAGCAGCAGCCAGCGCTGTAGCGCCTGCACGTTGACCCCGAGATAGTGTGCCTCTTCATCGCCAAGCTGCAGCAGATTGAGGCGGGACGCCATCCACCACACCGCCAGCGCCGCCGGGATAATCAAGGTCGCGGCCACCAGCAGCGTCGGCCATTCGGCCTGGCCCAGACTGCCCATGCCCCACAGCGACAGCTGGCGCAGCTGGGCGTCATTGCTCAGCCAGGACAGGACGCCGACCAGCGCGCCGCACAGCGCGTTGATGGCGATCCCCACCAGCAGCAGGCGCGACAGCGAACCCTCCTCCGCCCGGCTGAGGATGAAAATCACCACCATCACCGCCAGGCTGCCAATAAACGCCGCCAGCATCGGCATGTACAGGGCGATCAGCCCCGTAGCGGAGAACGGAAGCACCAGCCAGCTGGCCACCGCCAGCGCGGCGCCGCTGCTGATGCCCAGCAGGCCCGGGTCGGCAAGCGGGTTGCGAAACAGCCCCTGCATCACGCAACCGGAGAGGGCCAGCGCCGCGCCCACCAGCAGGGCCAGCAGCACCCGCGGCAGACGGATACTCAGCCAGATGTGGCGCAGCATCTCATCCCCGGAAGGCAGCAGGTTGACCAGCGGCAAGCGCATAGCGCCGAGGGTGGTGGCAAACAGCGTCAGGGAGACCAGCAGCAGCGTCATCAACAGCAAACGGCGGGCGAGGGCAGGGCGCATCAGGGCAACTGCTCCGCTTTGTTTCGCAGCGCGATTATCGCCTGCGGTGTGCGCGGCCCGAAGCCGAGCAGGGCCATATCGTCGATCGTCAGCAGCTGTTTATGACGCCCCGCCGGGGTCTGTGCCAGACCGGGCAGTTTCCACAGCCCGGCTTCGCCGCCCATCCCTTTGAGACCATCGGCGGAGATCACCACCAGATCCGCCTGGCTGGCGGCGACCCCTTCCTGCGACATGGCGCGATAGTGGTCGAAGCCCTGCATCGCGTTCTGCAGCCCGGCGGCGCGAATGGCGCCATCGGCCGCGGTGTGCTGTCCGGCCACCAGGGTATTCATTCCGCCGTGGCTGAGAATAAACAGCACCCGCTTAGCAACCGGCTGCGTGGGAATGGCGGCGATCTGTTGCTGAAGCTGCTGGCGCAGCGCGTCGCCTGCCGCCGTTTTGCCTAACGCTTCGGCAATGACAGCCACTTTGTTATCGATCGCGGACAGACTTTCGCCGCCCGGCACGTTAACCACCTTCACCCCGCTCGCCTGTACTTTGTGTAAGACCAGCGAGGGCTGCGCCTGGGCGCTCGCTAATACCAGCTGCGGGCGTAACGCGAGGATCCCCTCGGCGTTCAGCTGTCGCAGGTAGCCGACGTCCGGCAGCTTTTGCACCGCCGGGGGCCAGCTGCTGGTGCTGTCCCGCGCCACCAGGCTCTGTTCCGCGTCAATGGCATAGACGATCTCAGTGACATCTCCGCCGAGGGTGACGAGCCGCTCAACGGCAGCGTGGCTCAGCAGCGGGAAAGCGATGAAGAGCAGTAACCAGCGCATCATGCGGGCAGTCCTTCACGGGTCAGACGATCTACCTGCTGGCGCCATTGTGCCTGCTCGGGGTGGCCTTCGCTGCGCTGGCCATAGAGCTGGGCAATCTGGGTGCCGTCTTTGGCGAACAGTTCGACGCTGGTGACGTGTCCATCTGAGGTCGGTTTACGGGTCACCCACACTTCATCGAGGCTCTCTTCGCGCAGATGCAGGGTAAAGGTGGTATTGAAGATATTCAGCCAGCCGCGCATGGGGGCCAGCTTTTCCAGGGCGCCGGTGAAGATCTGCACGCAGCCGCGATTGCCGACGAAAATCATGATTTCATTGCCCTCCTGGCGCACCGTCTCCAGCAGCGGCGGCAGCGCATGGCGATCCACGCGGCAGGCGAGGTCGTCGCTCACCAGACGGAAAGCCTGCTGGCGGGAAAGCTGATATTTACGCAGCAGACCGAAGAACTGGTGAACGTCGGTCATCGCGCGCCAGTCGTTCTCCAGGGCGGCGCCGTCGGCGGTATCGGCATATTTCACCGGCTCCAGCGGGCGCAGGGCCAGCGGTGCGGGCGCCGCTACCCGATGTTCCGCGATCAGGGTGTCCCAGGCCGCCATGTCGGTCTGCGCGGTCGCATAGACTTTCAGCAGGGCGTCGCCGTGGTGGTCGAAAAACTGGATGCTCTGACGGCCATTATCGTTCAGATGGAAGGCGCTGGCCCACTGGCTGAGGAACAGACGCAGGTCGAGCGCGCGCGGATTCAGCACCAGCCCGGCGTGGCCGCTGAGGTGCTGGTGCGTGAACTGGCCCACCTGCTCATGCACGGCATACTCGTTGCGGCAGATGCATTTGGTTTCGCCGACGCGCTCCAGGGCGGCAATCAGCGTCCGGGCGTCATCGCTCAGGCGCACGGCATCATGGCCGAGGCGGGCGGCGGTCAGCTCGGCTTCGCTGATCCCCATTTCCGCGGCGATATCGCGGGCATATTTCGCGGTACTGGCCGCTTTGGTGGCCTGGTAGCGCTGCCACAGGTCAGGGTGTGCATTTGGCATAATCATATCCTTCTCGACGATGAATATCCCCGGCCGGCGGGCCGGGGGCAGGTGCGTTATTATTCGGGCAATCAGAAGTCGACGTTGACGCCCAGTTGCCAGGTGCGGCCCGGCATCACCGCCAGCGCTTTATCGTTGGCGTCCTGGTTGGTGCCGGTCTCGATATTGCGGCTGCTCAGGTAATCCCAGTATTTACGATCGGTGAGGTTGTAGACCCCGCCATTGAGGCGCACGTTTTTCGCCACCTGCCAGTACGCGGTCCAGTCCAGCATGCCGTAGCCCGGCACGCGCATATAGTCGCTGCTGGCATCGGTGATGGCGGACCCGCTGTTGCTGTAGCTTTCTCGGTTGGTGGTGGTCGCCTGTTTCCCTTTGACAAAGGTCGCCGTCAGGGCGGTGCCGTAGCGTTTCGCCGGATCGTCCCACGCCACGCCGACGATGGCTTTCATCGGCGCCACGCTGTCGAGGTCGACGTATTTATCGCCGCTGTAGCTGGATTTCGATTTCCCTTCGCTATAGCCGAGGGCGAGGGTGGTGCTCAGGCCGTTCACCTGCTCAAACCAGGTGCCAAAGTTAAATTTGGTGCTGATCTCACCGCCGTAGATATAGGCTTTATCGCGGTTTTCCGCCTGATAAATGGTGTAGATGTTCGACGGCACATTCGTGAACTGGCCCGGATTATTGGCGCGGGTATAGCGCGTATAGGCGATAAAGTTCTTATAGCTGTTGTAGAACAGCGCCGTGCGCACGGTGATGCCTTCGGTGACTTCCCCCTTCAGCCCCCACTCGAGATTATCGCTGGTTTCCGTCTTCAGATCGGTATTGCCGATCAGGGCATACTGCTGGCTGCCGGCGTAGCTGGAGCCAAGGTTCCAGGAGCCATACAGCTGGCTGGCGTTGGGGAACTGCGCGCCGCGCTGGTACTGCAGGTAGGTCATCAGGCGCGGGGTGAGGTCGTACTGGAAGGTCAACGACGGCAGAACCTGGGTATCGCTGTTTTTGCCGTACAGATTCGCCACCGACGATTCGGTCAGTACGCTGCTGTTGGCGGCAAGGTCGGACAGATTTTCCGGCTTAGTCGATTGATGCACCACGCGCACGCCGGGAATAATGGCGAAGTTGTGGCTATCAAGGTCGAAGTTGATCTTATCCTGGACAAAGCCGCCGAGGGTGTAGCTGCGGCTGTCTGCCTCCGGCTGCATGATCTCGCTGTAAACGCTGGGGATCGGCGACTGGCTGAACGGCCGCTGAGTTTTGGTCGTGCTGGCGTTGAAGCCAGCGCTCAGATCGTGGCGGCCCAGGGTTTTCGCCAGCGCGGTCTGCAGGCCCCAGGTGTCGGTATCGTAGTTGGAGTTCACCGTCTGCATTCTGCGGGTGACGCTGTCCGGCATATAAGTCCAGTCATGGGCTTCGGTATGCTGGTAGTAGATTTTCGTGGAGACGCTGTCGAGGTAGTCGTTCATCGGCGTCCAGTCATCCTTCAGGCTCAGGCCCCAGCGCCGGGTCTGGCTGGTCTGGTTGGCGGTGCCGATGGTGCTGTTGCCGCTGGAGTCCCAGGTATCGTAGTGGGTGTGGTTGGTTTTATGGTAATAGTCGAAGGTGCTGGTCAGTTTGTGTTCATCGTTAGGTTGCCAGATCCCGGAGGCCAGAAACGCATCGGAGTGCCAGTTCGCCGGGTAGGCGTCGACGGTGCCGCTGTTGTTTTCGGTTTCCTGACCGTCACGGCGGCTGTAGACCAAAATTCCGCGCAGGAACTCATCGCCGCCGGCGACGGTCACCCCGTTGTGCCAGCTGCGATCCGCAGAGTCGTAACCGCTGCGGTAGCCGAAGGCGCTGGTCTTGCCCGGGCGCAGGTAATCATCCGCCGATTTCGGGCGGAAGGAGACATTTCCCCCGATAGCGCTGTTGGCCGTTTCCGTCGAGGTGGCGCCGGACTGAATATCCACACTGCCATACATATACGGGTCGATATAATCGCGGCCGATGCCGAAGGTGTTGAGCCCGGCGCGACCGACGTAGCCGCGGCCGGTGGCGTTGGGTTGGGCAATACCGTCCACGTCGATGCCGACGCGGTTGCTCTCCATGCCGCGGATGTTGTAGCCGGTGTAGCCTCCGCGGTCGAAGCCGCTTTTGCCGTTGCCGGAGCCGCCGCTGGCCCCGGTGGCGCTGATGAGCGGCTCATAGCGCATGATAGAGCCAAAATCGTTAGCGCCTTTATCCTCCAGCTCCTGGGCGCTGATGCTGTGCTCACTACCGGCTTTCTGCACCGGTGCGGGGGCGGTGACGGTCATTTGTTCCGAGGTGTCATCCACCGCCTCGCCGCTAACGGCGGAAGTGTCTGCTGCGATGGCAGAAGTCTGATAAATTGCTGCAAGCAAAGAGGTCACCAGCAGGCGTTTTTTACACCATGCTGCTGACGGAGTCGATTTGTACATAGTCGCCACGCCTTGATCGTTATTAGTATCGGCTCACGCGTTACTTCCAGAGTTGCAGGTTGCTCCGTCTTTTCCGTTGCGGATGGGATCTTACTCCATTTGTTGATTGCGAATGGTAATGATAGGTATTATCGTTTGCAACAAAATAATCATGTGTTCTTCATTTAAACTGCACTTTGTTTACAATTTGCCCTTTCAGACTTAGCGAGACGACGATGAACTCAAAAGCGGCCATCACCATCACCTACTGTTCCCAGTGCAACTGGATGCTGCGCGCCAGCTGGATGGCGCAGGAGCTGTTACATACCTTCAGCACCGACATCGCCTCAGTGACGCTGGTGCCGGGGACCGGCGGGATCTTCACGATCGATGTCGGCGGTCAGCAGATCTGGGAGCGCAAGCAGGATGGCGGTTTTCCGGATGCGGCCGAGCTGAAACGCCGGGTGCGCGATGTCTGTTTCCCGGAGAAGCCGCTGGGCCATGTGGATAAAGATGAGCAGAAAGGGTGACAACCCCCTCCGGGCGACAAGCGCCCGGAGGAGAAGCCGTTAGCGGGCTAACTGCACGTCAACCAGCACGCTTTGTCGGCGGGTGCGTATGAGGGTGACCGCTTCTTCCAGCACGCCGGGGAGATCCTCGGCCCGGGAAACCGACAGGGCCGCCGCGCGGCTGGAGGCGGCGATCGCGGCGAAATCCGGCGAGGTGGTAAAGGCGGTGGCCGGAATGGTCTCCGCGCGGGCTGCGTAGCCGTCCGGGTAGAGCGCTTTGGTGCCGCCCGCGACGGCGCCCCATCCGCCGTTATTTCCGACCACGACGAGGACAGGGAGCTTCATTACCTCCGCAATATGGTGGCAGACCGCAGGGTTGGCGAACAGGTACGACCCGTCGCCGACGGCGGCAATAATCAGCTCTTCCCGGCGCGCAAGCTGCAGCCCCAGCGCGATAGGCAGGGCTTCGCCCAGGCCGCCGGCCAGCGCTTCCTGGTAATAGCTCTCGGCATGGATCAGTCCGGCAAACTGCGGCAGCGTGGTCAGTTCAGAAACGATCCGGCCACGGTGTTGATTCGCCAGATGACCGAGGCAGTAGCTGAGCCAGGGTTTGGTAATGGCCCCGGTCTGGCTGGCATGGAGAAGCGCGTCGCGCTGGTTTTTCTGTTGCTGGATGCGGTTCTGCGTATATGCCGCCCGCTCCGCCACATGTTGCTGGCGGGCGGCCTGCAGCGGGCGCAGCGCCTCTTCCAGCAGGCTGAAGACTTCATCGGTCTCGCCCGCCAGGTTGATGTCCGCGCGATAGCCACGTACCGGGTAGCGGGAGAAGAGCGGATCGGGGCCCATCTGGATCACGGTGCAGTCCTGGCGACAGTCGCCCTCGGCGATCATCCATGGCGCCTGCGAGTCGACCACCAGAATCACATCGGCGTCGGCGAGCCAGGCGCTGGGATCAGCCCCGGCGAGCAGTGGGTTATCGGCGCTCAGGGTCACCTCGGTACCCCAGTATTCCACCAATGGGATTGCCCATTCGCGCACCAGGCTATTAAGTCGCGCAAAGCCACCCGCCGTTCGGGCGCCGCGCTGGGCGAAGATGACGGGATGCCTGGCGCAGGCGATTGCCTCGGCGGCCCGGGCGATATCTTCCCGGACTGGCGCATAGCGGACCGGCTGCTGCGAAGGACCGGCCTGCAGCGCGGCCTCATCAATGGCAAAGGTCTCGCACAATGGCTCGCGCGGTAAGCTCAGGTAGACCGGCCCTTTCGGCAGGGAACTGGCAATCGCCCAGGCCCGGTCAACATGCTCGCCGATCTGATCGGCCAGCCGCAGTTCAAAATCCCACTTCACGGATTCACGGATCAGTGCCGCCTGGTCGCGCATCTCCTGGCCGTAGCCAATCGGCGTATTGCGGCAGCCGAAGTGGGAATGTTCGCTAATCGGCGTGCGGCCGCCAAAAATCAGCACCGGAATATTGCTGTTGGCGAGGTTGATGACGCCGCAGGCGGCGTTGGCTAACCCGACGTTGGTATGAACCATTACCGCCTGCACCTTGCCAGTGCCGAGGTAGTAGCCGTGCGCCATGCCGATGGCGGCGTTTTCATGCGGGCAGATCACCAGCTCGGGTACCTTTTGCCCGGTCGCCCGGGCCTTTGCCCAGGCTTCAATAACCGGCGGATAATCGGTGCCCGAGTTAATAAAAATATATGCCACGTCCAGTGCCTGTAGCCGATGCAGTAACAGTTCAGCAGCCGATAATGTGATAGAGGCCATATTCTCTCCGTATTCACGCGGTGTAATCGCGGTAATTAAAAGGTTAAGAAAATAAATCCGCCCATCGTAATGATGGAGGCAATAATACTCAGCGCCATCGTCGAGGCCATTTCCTGCTCGCCGGTTTTATACTGCATGGCAATAATTATCGCGATGGAGCCTACCGGGATAGCCATCGTCAATACGACTTCCTTTATTTGCTCCATGCTGAAGCCCATTTTTAATAACAGGAGATAGCAGGCGCCGGGCACCAAAATATTGCGGGCGATAACGGTGATAATGGTAGCGGTGGTGATAACAATGCTGCGTGTATAGAGCACGATCCCGGCGGCAAACAGCGCCAGCCCGCCAGAGGCTTTACCCAGCAGACCCAGCGACATCGAGATAGTCTGCGGAATATGGATATCCGCCAGCACGATGATCAGGGCGATCACCGGTGACCAGACCACAGGTTGTTTAATGGCGTTTATCACCCGTGTGCCAAAGGAGATATGCTGGCTTTTATCGCCAGTGGCGACCGACATCAGAATCATCACCAGCGGCAGCTGGAAGACATTTTGCGTGATGCTGGACACCGTGATCAGCGACGCGCTGACGGTGCCAAATAAAAAGGCCAGCACTGAGGTGCCGATGAAAGGAACCGCCGGCGAGCCGATGGCCAGCGCCTGCAGCGTACTGAGGGCGAGGTCGCGTCGGAACAGATAGCGGGCGACCAGTAAGGGAATGACGAAGCTCAGAATCAGCGCGAGGATAATGGCCACCGCAACCGGGCCCATGGTCATGACGATGTGTCGCGGCGTCATCACCATATTGCTGAAAATACTTAGTGGTAATGCATAGAGCATCACAATTTTATTGATGTCTCCTGCCTGCTGCCAGTTAAAGTCTTTTCGTTTACCGCTAATATAGCCGATGATGACGGTAATGATGACCGGTAATATAGCGCCTGAAATTAATAGAATATTGTTCTGTGTCATGGTGATATATTCTCGTTATAAATTATCTTCGGGTCCGCAATTCGTTTTTGCCGTGCGTGATGAGGTTAATAAATCCGTTTTTCCTGATGCGCGGTAGCTATTTTTGAGCGTATTGATAGCGACATTTATTCGCTAAAACAGGCCGCAAGGGAAATGTAAAAACCGTTTGTTCAATGAGTAAATATCATGCCAATGAAATTTAAGCAGATTCAGGCTTTTATTACTGTCGCTCACGAAGGCAATATGACCCTGGCCGCGGAGAAGATGGGGATCACTCAGTCGGGACTGAGCCGGCTGTTATTGAGCCTGGAAGCGGACCTGAGCGCGACCTTATTCGAAAGACACAAACACGGTATGGCGTTGAGCGAATATGGCAGCGCCTTTTTACCCTATGCGCTGACGATGCTGAATACCGAACAAAAGGCCCGCGAGGAGATTGCGCTCATCCGCGGCGCCGGGAAAGGTATCCTGCGGATTGGCTGTGTTTCCAGCCTGCTGACCAGCCATTTCATCGATAAGCTGGCAGCTTTCCATCAGCGACATCCCCGGATCCATCTGCGGATCGTCGACCGCATTGACTCCGAGCTCTTTAAACTCCTGCGGATGCACGACATCGATATCGCCCTCTGCGGCCCCTTACCGCATGATGAGAAAATCGTGGTGCGCGGTAAAATTAACTGGCAGGACCGGATCTGCATCGTCGCCAGGCAGTACCACCCGCTACATCAGGCGGCGAACTTATCCCTCGAGGAGATGCTGGACTATCCGTGGATCATGCCGCCGCCGTTAAGTACCCCGATGAACATCCTTGAGGATATCTTTCGTGCCCATCAGCTACCCTGTCCGCAGCCGGTGATTGAGTGCGCGTCCTCCTCGGCCATTAAGGCCTTTCTGTGCGAGAGCGATCTGTTAACGTCGATGCCGGCCCCGGTTTACCGGCACGAGGAAGCGCTGGGCCTGCTGCGTCCGTTCGAACTCGAGGGCAGCGTTTTTATCCGCGATTTCTATGCCTATAGCCATTTCGGGGTTCTGTCCGGGGCAGCCCTGCAGTTGATCCAGCATCTCAAGCAGTGAGGCTGGTCGGGCACGAACAATAAGGTGTATAATATATGCATCTTAATAACAGGCGAAAGGCGGGGAGATGGGGAAGCGTATCGAACGGGAAAAGATGACGATTCAGCGGATGATTGCCCTCTACCAGCGGCGCTGTCCCGGGGCGCTGGCCGATAATGCGCACTATCAGGCGCTGAACGCCTACGCCGACAAGCGCCTTGATAAGTGCGTGTTTGGCGAGAATAAACCAGCCTGCAAGCAGTGTCCGGTGCATTGCTACCAGCCGGCGAAGCGCGAAGAGATGAAGCAGATTATGCGCTGGGCCGGGCCGCGAATGCTCTGGCGCCACCCGATCCTCACTATTCGCCATCTGCTGGACGACAGGCGCCCGGTGCCGGCGCTACCGGAAAAATACCGACCGAAAAAATAGCGGCCTTTCCCTGGTCAGCGCGGCGCGTAGCCGGGCGACAAGTCGGCCCCGGTAAGGCATTAGCCGCCACCGGGGATGGTTGCTGAAGCCCTCTGTTTCTGACTATCCCGAATTGTGCTTGCCACAAAGGCGACCACAAACAGCGCGGAAAACAGCACCACGATAGTCGGCGCCGGCGCGCTGTCGAGATAGAACGCCAGCCACACCCCTCCCGCCGAGCAGCCGATGGCCACCGCTACCGCCAGCAGCAGGGCGTGGATAAAGCGCCGCACCAGCAGGAGCGCGATCGCCCCGGGAGCAATCAGCAGCGAAATCGACAGAATAATCCCCACCGACTGCAGCGTCGCGACGATGGTCAGGGCGATCATGCACAGCAGGCCGTAGTGCAATAGCCCGCCGCGCAGGCCGCTGGCTTTGGCCTGCGTCGGGTCAAAGGCGTGCAGCAAAAAATCCCGCCATTTGAGACCGATAATCAGCGCAATCACCAGCGCGATAGCCGCCGTTTGTCCAATATCGCGAAGGGATATCCCCAGCATGTCGCCGAACAGGATATGGTCGAGATGAACATCGGACTGGATCGCTACATACAGCACCAGCCCGGCGCCAAACATGCCGGAGAAGACAATCCCCATGATGGTATCGCGCTTGAGTCGGCTGTTATCGTCGAGAAAACCGGTCGTCACGGCGCACAGCAGCCCGGCGATAAACGCGCCGATGGCGAAGGGGATGCCGATAATGTAGGCCAGCACCACGCCCGGAAAGACCGCGTGGCTCATGGCGTCGCCCATCAGCGCCCAGCCTTTGAGCACCAGAAACACCGACAGTAGCGCGCAGGGCACGGCCACGATGATCGATACCGCTATCGCATTGACCATAAAAGGAAACTGGAACGGGGCCAGGAACAGGTTCAGCATGCGGCCTCCCTGGCGCGGCGGCGGCTGGCCAGCAGGCCGTGCTTCGGCGCGAAGATAAAGGTGATGAGGAACAACAGCGTTTGCGCGACCACGATAATGCCGCCGGTGGCGCCGTCGAGATAGTAGCTGAGCCAGGCGCCGAAGAAACTGGTCAGACTGCCGATAGCCACGGCGATGGCCAGCAGGCGCGGAAAGCGGTCGGTTAACAGCCACGCGGTGGCCCCGGGAGTCACCACCAGGCAGATGACCAGAAAGGCGCCGACGGTCTGCAGCGCCGCCACGGTGCAGGCGGCCAGCAGGGTAAAGAACAGCAGCTTCAGGCCGCGGGTGTTCAGGCCAATCGAGCGGGCATGGTTTTCATCAAAGAAGGTCACCATCAGATCTTTCCACTTCAGCAGCAGGATCGCCATCGAGATAAAGCCGATCGCCGCCAGCTGGATAATATCCTCCGGTGCGATGGCCAGAATATTGCCGAGAATAATGGTCTGGATATTCACCGACGTCGGATTCAGCGACACCATAAACAGCCCGATCCCGAAGAAGGAGGAGAAGATCAGGCCGATAATGGCATCCTCTTTCAGCCGCGAGCGTTGCTGCAAAAACATCATGCTGCCCGCCGCCAGGCCGCCGGAGAGAAACGCGCCGAGCGCGAAAGGCAGGCCGAGCATATAGGCCCCGGCGACGCCGGGCACAATCGAGTGGGAGAGGGCGTCGCCAATCAACGACCAGCCCTTCAGCATCAGGTAGCAGGAGAGAAACGCGCAGACGCCGCCTACCAGCGCCGACACCCACATCGCATTGAGCATATAGTGATAGCCAAACGGCTCCAGCAGCCAGCTCATCGTGGGCCTCCTGCCGCGCGCCGGCTGATAAACGGCCGCTCGTCATCGGTGATAACCTGCGCTTCCCCGCCGGTCAGCGCGACGTGGCGTAGCACGCCGCTGAAAGCCCGCTCCAGATTCTCGGCGGTGAAGGTGGTTTCTGTCGGGCCGCTGGCCAGCACGGTGCCTTTCACCATCACCGTGTAATCACAAAATTCGCTCACTGACCCGAGGTTGTGGGTGGAGACCAGCATGGTACAGCCCTCATCGCGGAGCTCGCGCAGCAGGCTGATGATCCGCGCTTCGGTCTGCACATCGACGCCGGTAAAAGGCTCATCCAGCAGGATCACCTGACCCTGCTGAGCGATAGCGCGGGCAAGGAAAACGCGCTTTTTCTGCCCGCCGGAGAGCTCGCCAATTTGCCGATGGCGGTACTCGCTCATGCCCACGCGGGCCAGCGCGGCATCGACAATGTCGCGATCGCGCGGCTTTGCCCGCCGCAGCCAGCCCATATGGCCGTAGCGGCCCATCATCACCACATCCTCTACCAGCACCGGGAAGGACCAGTCCACCTCTTCCGACTGCGGGACATAGGCGACCAGGTTCTGGCGCAGCGCGCGGTTGACCGGCTGGCCGAGTATGGCGATCTCGCCGTGGCCGACGCGCACAAAGCCCATCAGCGCTTTAAACAGTGTGGATTTACCCGAGCCGTTAACGCCCACCAGTGCGGCAATGGAGCCGCGCGGTACGCTGAACGAGGCGTCGCGCAGGGCAGTGTGGCCGTTGCGCCAGGTGACGGTGAGCTGGTCGACATACAGTCCCGTTTGCGCTGCATTCATGGCTGCTTCCTCATCCCGTCCTGGATACCGTTGACGATGGTTTCGGTGGTGACGCGCAGCAGGTCGAGCCAGGTCGGCACCGGGCCGTCGGCGACGCTCAGCGAATCGACATACAACACGCCGCCGTAGTGGGCCCCGGCTTCGCGCGCCACCTGACGCGCGGGTTTATCGGAGATGGTGCTTTCGCTGAAGATGGTCGGGATGCGTTCTTTCTTCATGGTGTCGATAACCTTGCGCACCTGTTGCGGGGTGCCCTGCTGGTCGGCATTGATCGGCCACAGATACAGTTCGCGCATACCATAGTCGCGGGCCAGATAGGAGAAGGCCCCCTCGCTGGTGACCAGCCAGCGCTTATCCGCCGGCAGCTGCGCCAGTCTGGCCTGCAGCGGCGCCATCGTCTGGCGGATCTTCTCCTTATAGGCCTCGGCGTTACGGCGATAGGTGTCGGCGTGAGACGGATCGTACTTCACCAGCGCATCGCGAATGTTATCGACATAGATCAAGGCGTTATCTGCCGACATCCAGGCATGGGGATTGGGCTTCCCACTATAGGGGCCCGCGCTGATGCCCATCGGCTGGATCCCCTCGCTGACTACCACCTCCGGAACGCCCTGTAAGTGCTGATAAAAACGGGCAAACCACCGTTCGAGATTAAGCCCATTGCTGAGGATCAGCTGTGCCCCCTGCGCGCGTTTGATATCGCCTGGCGTGGGCTGGTAATCGTGGATCTCCGCGCCCGGTTTGGTGATGGAGCTGACGACGGCGGCGTCGCCGGCCACGTTCTGCGCCATATCGGCGATAACCGTGAAGGTAGTGATAACCCTGAATTTCTCCTGCGCGGTGGCCGGCGTCGCGGCCAGCAGAGCCAGCGCGCTGGCCAGCAGCAATGATTTCAGCGGTGTCAGGTGTTGCATAGGAGCCCTCGCAATGGTGTGGTTAATTTCCCAGCGTTTATAGCCATTGCTATGTTATATAGCACAAGCTATTTACAAATGAAAATAATTCTTATTTGCATGCGTGGATAATAATGAGCCGGGAAACGAAAGCGACAAGAAAGGGGGGAGATAAGGCTGGCCCGGCGCGAACCGGGCGAAGATCAAGAGATATCGGCGACCGACTGGCGCGGGATCAGGCGGCCAGCCAGCGAGCGGCCCTCGGCGGTGAAGGTTGGCCGGTCGTCAATCAGGCTGCGAATACGCTGAATACAGTTATCCAGCAGCGCCTCCAGTGGCCAGGAGATGCAGGTCAGCGGCGGGTAGAGCAGCGAGGCGAGCGGGGAATCCTCAAGGCTCAGCAGGGAGACCTCCTGCGGGACGGCGATGGTGAATTCGCGTAACAGACGCATCGCCTCAGCCGCGTAGCGGTCGCGTTTAACGATAATCACTGAGTATTTACTGAAGCTGTTAATTAAGGTCAGCAGCGCCTGCTCGACATCATCGTTGGCCGTCAGCACCAGCTGGCGGTTAAAAGGAATGGAGTAGTTTTGCAGGACGTTGCGGTAGCCTTCCAGCATCTGGCGGCTGGCATCGTCGCTATCGCTGTCCACCAGCAGGGCGATGTTGCGGTGTCCCTTGCCAATCACATAGCGGCAGGCGCTTTCGGTGGCGAAGGCGAAATCGTAGCCCTGGCTGTTGCTCCCGGCGACGCCGAAGCGGTCAAAGGCGATAACGTTGCGCGGCGCGTCGGCGGCAACGGCGCCCAGCACCACCACCGCCACGCACTGGCGCTGCAGATCGTCGATCACCGCCGCCTGCTCTACCGGATCGCTGACATACTGGACCAGCAGGCTTTTGTTCAGCCCTTTCAGCGCCTGAGAGAGCAGCGGCAGCAGACGCGCGCCGTGGCTTTCGTCCTGCGC
This sequence comes from Klebsiella sp. RC2, assembly GCF_014192815.1. Taxonomy (NCBI): domain Bacteria; kingdom Pseudomonadati; phylum Pseudomonadota; class Gammaproteobacteria; order Enterobacterales; family Enterobacteriaceae; genus Klebsiella; species Klebsiella sp. RC2. The sequence goes on from NZ_JACHYL010000005.1 coordinate 283,597, forward strand.
GGAAATCACCAGACCAACGTGGCTGGATGTCTGACTGGCGAGGTTTTGCGCGGCAAAGCTCGGGCGATAGTTGAGTTCTTCAACGGCCCGCAGCACAGCTTCCCGGCTCTCTTCGCGCACGCCCCGGGTGCCGGTCAGCACGCGGGAAACCGTCGCTCTTGAGACATTCGCTAATCTTGAAACATCATCAATCGTTGGCATGGCTTTTTCTGTCTGAACATTTTCGCCTAGCTTAACATACCTGCTGAAAAAAGTGTCTACCGCTGCCCGTCCGCGGCGCCGAGCAGACGGGGCAGCCAGGCCGCGCCGCGCACGCCGCTGGCGTCGCCGAAGCGGGCCGGTTTGATCTGCGTGCGGCAGGTGTCGGAGAAGATCCACGGCACGATGGCGGCAGGCAGATCGCGATAGATCTGGCTGACGTTGGACAGACCGCCGCCCAGCACAATCACCTGCGGGTCGAGAATATTGATCACCGACGCCAGGCTACGGGCAAAGGCATCGATAAAGTGTCGCCAGTGGGCCAGCGCGCGCGGATCGCCGTTTTGCGCCGCGGCGACAATGGCTTCCGCACGGGCTTGTTCCCCATAGCGGCGGGCGAAGCCGGTGCCGGAGAGAAAGCTTTCGATGCAGTTCGTTTTGCCGCAGTAGCAGGGCTGCGGCGGACCATCGCGCTCAGGAGTATAGCCCGGCAGCGGATTATGCCCCCACTCCCCGGCGATAGCGTTGGGGCCGCTGAGCAGTTGTTGATGAACGGCGATCCCCCCGCCGCAGCCGGTACCGATAATCACCCCGAAGACGGTGGAGGCCCCGGCGCCGGCGCCATCTACCGCCTCCGAAAGGGTGAAGCAGTCGGCATCGTTTGCCATCCACACCGGCTGGCCAAGCTGCTGCATGATATCCCGGCGCAGATCGTGACCGTTGAGCACCAGGCAGTTGCAGTTTTTAATGCGTCCGCTTTGCGGATCGATAGCCCCGGGCAGGCCGATCCCCAGGGTGAACGGCTGCGGGCTGACCGCGCGAATATCGGCAATCAGGGTCAGCAGCTGACGCATAAAGGCGTCATAGCTCTCTTTGTGGGTCGGCCGGCGCAGGCGCTGGACGCATTCGCCCGCCGGGTCCAGCAGTACGGCTTCCATTTTGGTGCCGCCAATATCTATTCCAAGATGTAACATAGTGACCTCGGGGAATCAGACCCGGCCAGCGCGCCTGGCCGGGGAACGCGCTAGGCGTGAAGTGGTTGCGCGCGGTAAATCGCAATCAGTTCGGCAATCAGCTCTTTCGCCAGAATGGAGGTCATCAGGTGATCCTGAGCATGGACCATTACCAGCGTCATTTTGGTTTTTCCCTCGCCTTCGTCAGCTTCGATAAGCTGGGTCTGTACAAGGTGAGCTTCGCGGGAATAGTGCGCCGCTTCCTGCATTTTGGCGTCGGCGGTGGCGAAATCACCCGCTTTAGCGGCGTGCAGCGCTTCGTAGCACAGACTACGTGACTGGCCGGCGTTGATGATGATCCCCATCACCTGTTCTTCTAATTCCATGATTATCCTCTGAATCGTTAGCGTTAAGCGGTTTGCGCCGCGTTGTCAGCCTGGCCGACGGCGTTTTCACGCTCCTGGGCCAGCAGCTGTTTTTCGTAAGCTTTGAGAAATGGCAGGTACATCACCATGGCGGTGGCCATACAAATGAGGCACAGGATCACCGGGCTAAAGCTCCAGTTCGCCGCCCACGAGGCGCCGATGGGCGCCGGCGTTGTCCACGGCGTCATCGATACTACGCGGCTGACGAGATCCAGCTTCAGCGCAAAGTACGCCAGGGTCGCGTTGACCATCGGCACCAGCACGAACGGCAGGAAAAACAGTGGGTTCATGATGATCGGCGCGCCGAAGAGGATCGGTTCGTTAATATTGAATACCCCCGGCACGACCCCCATCCGGCCAATCGTCCGCAGATGCACGGCCTTGCTGCGCAGCAGCATCAGCGCCAGCGGTAGGGTGGAGCCGACGCCGCCGATCAGCAGATAGTGATCCCAGAAGCCCTGGACATAGATGTGCGGGATAGCGGTACCTGCCGCCATGGCCGCCTGATTGACCGACAGGTTGGCCATCCAGAACGGGTTCATGATCCCGGTGACGATCAGCGCGCCGTGGATCCCGGCGAACCACAGTACCTGACAGACCAGCACTGACAACAGAATGGCCGGCAGCGTATCGGAAGCCGCGACCAGGGGTTTGACCAGCGACATGATCGCTTCCGGAATGATCATCCCCAGCTGAGCCTCGATAAACAGGTTCAGCGGATGCAGCGTCAGAATGATCGCCAGCACCGGGATCAGGATCTCGAACGAGCGCGCCACCCCGGCAGGCACTTCCGGCGGCAGGCGAATGGTGATGTTATGCCGCTTGAGGAAGGCGTACAGCTCGGTGGAATAGATGGCCACCAGAATGGCGGTGAAGATCCCCTGGCCGGAGAAGTAGGCCGTAGAGATCTGGCCATCTTTCAGCGGCGCGGCCACCAGCAGAAACGACATCAGCGACAGCATCCCGGCGGTCAGCGAGTCCAGGTGATGGTGCTTGGCGAGGCTGGCGGCGATCCCGACGGCAATGAACAGGGTCATCACCCCCATGCTGAAGTTGAACGGCAGCATCAGCGCATCGCGATGATCGAGCGAAAATTGCAGCCAGGCGCGGGCAAAGCCCCACGTCGTATCCGGAGAAAACGGCGGAAAGATAAATACCAGCAAAAACGAGCCTACGATCATAAAGGGCAGGGCGGTAATAAAACCGTCGCGGATCGAGGTGACGTATTTTTGCTGGCCGATCGCCCCCGCCATAGGCGTGATCTGCCGTTCGATCACATCGATCAGTTTAGCGTACAGAGAGCTCATGTTCTTTCCTTAGTTCTTGTTTTCAATGAGGGAAAGGGCGAAATCGAGGACCGCGGCGCCTTTTTGCATGCCGTAGTCCATCATATTGATGGGTTCGACGCGAATACCGTATTTATCCGCCTGTTTTTGCAGATCCTGCTGCATGTATTTCACCTGCGGCCCCAGCAGTACCACCTGATAATGGCCAACCTGTTCGGCGAACTCCGCTACGCCATAGGCATTGATCTCTACCGGCAGGCCCCGCTGTTCGGCTTCGGCAATCATTTTTTTCATCAGCAGGCTGGTGGACATGCCTGCCGAACAACACAACATAATTTTTTTCATAAGTACCGCTCCTGATGAGGTTGGATGAGCGGACTATAGTCAAAATGGATGCATTACGGAAAGCGCTTTCCGTTTGTGGATTTATTAATTGTGACCATGATCACCTATGGCAGGCTTTCACTTTCCGGTGTTGTGGGCGATCATCCCGGCGAGACAACCATTCGCAAAGGTAGGAGTATGAACATTCAGTTAATGAATGTGGCCGTGGACATCATCGAGCAGCGGCTGGCGCCGCTGGCGAATGTTCTGACGCGCAACAACCACATTACGGCGATGCGCGATAGCTTTGCGCTGGCGATGCCCTTTGTGATTGTTGGCAGCCTGTTGGTGCCCATTTTGTTTCCGCCCGTTTCCATCGACGGCGCCTCGCGTTTCGGCCAGGTCTATTTGCTACTGCGGCCTATCCTGCTGCCGACCTTTCAGTTAACCATTGGCCTGGTGGCGCTGATTGTCGCCTTCGGCGCCAGCGCCAGTCTCGCCAAGCAGTACCGTCTGCCGGAACGGCTCTGCGGTTTAACCGGGTGTCTGGCTTTTCTGCTGTTTATCGGCTTTCGCGAGACTGCGGTGAGCAATGTTTATCTCGGCGGTATGGGGATATTTACCGCCCTGATATCCAGCACCTATTCCATTGAGATAATTCGCTTTTTCTACAAAAAAGGCTGGTGTATTCGCTTGCCTGATGAAGTGCCGCTGATGACCCGCAATGGCTTTCAACTGCTGATCCCGCTGCTGGTGGTGATGCTGTCGATAAGCGTGATGAATGCCATACTGCTGCAGACCACCGGACGCATCGTACCGGAGTTGATCAGCGAAGCGGTGCGGCCGCTGGTGCTGGCGTCCGACACGCTGATGGCGGTACTGATCTCTTTATTTATCTGTAACTTACTCTGGTTTATCGGTATCCACGGCGCGCTGATCATCACCGGGATCATGAACCCCTTCTGGATGACCTATCTGTTTGAAAATCAGCAGGCGCTGGCGGCGGGTTCGCCAACGCTGCCGCATATTTATCTGCAGGGGTTCTGGGATTTTTACCTGCTGATCGGCGGTATTGGCTCCACTTTGCCGCTGGTGCTGATGGCGATGCGCAGCCGCTCGCGGCAGCTGAAAAGCGTGGCAAAAATTGGCCTGCTGCCGTCGCTGTTTAATATCAACGAGCCAATACTGTTTGGTTTTCCGGTAATCATGAACCCGGTTTTTTTACTGCCGTTTCTCTTTGTTCCGCTGATAAATGCCTGTATCGCATGGTATTTAACTCAGCTGGGTATCCTCGACCGCGCGGTGGCGATGCTGCCATGGTCTATGCCTTCCCCGCTGGGGGCAGCATGGTCGGCGAACGGTAGCTGGAAAAATTTGTGCATGAGCCTGTTCGCGATGTTTAACGCCTGGATGCTCTATCGCCCCTTCTTCAAAGTGTACGAACGCCAGCTCGCGGAAACCGAACGCTGACCCCCTCGCCGTCGGCGGCTTATCCCCCGGCGGCACTCATTCACCTGCTCCTCCTTCCGCTCTGCTGCCGGCTCCCGGCGGCATTCTTGTTATTTTATGTGATCAGTCTCACGAATATATTCGTCGCGGAGCGAATTTTGTGAACCAGATAGGCAATTATGGAAAGCGCTTTCCATTAACGGATGTACATTTCCATTTTTGATCCGTAAATTTCCCCTCCGTTATCGGTTCGTGTTAACAAACATAACGTGGGAAAAAAATAATGATAAAGCTGAAACATTCAATACCTCTGGCTCTCCTCTCGCTGGCAGGGGCCAGCAGCCTGGCCTGCGCCGATCCGAAGTATGATTTTGCGCTGCATGGCTATATCCGCTCCGGGATCCTGGCGAACTCCGATGGCAACCGCGCGGACTCCGTCGGCCTGATGCCGGACGGTAAGTGGCGACTGGGCAACGAAGAAGACACCAAGATCGAACTGATCCCCACCGTGACGCTGACGGCGGACAGCGGCGTGGTGGCGAAAGTGCAGGCCAACCTCACTCATCAGTCGAAATGCACCTCCGACTGGAACTGTCAGGATGACGATGGCCATGACGTACAGTTTCGCGAAGGGTTCGCCGAGCTGAGCAATCTGGATTTTGCGCCGGAGATGACCTTCTGGGCCGGTAAGCGCTACAGCAGCTCCAACACCTCCAGCCATCAGTTCGACTGGGAGTACATTCAGTACAACGGCACCGGCGGCGGCTTCGACAACATGGATCTCGGCTTCGCCCGCTTCGACGCCGGGGTGTACGCCTTTTCACCCACCGATGAAACCAAAGCCTACCCGGTGGATAAGGGAGATCAGGGCTACCCGGATGACTATTCCCTCAACCTGTGGCTGAAAAAGATCGCGGGGACAGGCTTCGATCTGGAGCTGATCGGCCACCATATGAACCGTAACGAAAACCACCCGACTTCCGCCGAGAAGGGCTATGGCGTGACCGGTATTTATAACTTTGACGGTTTCTATGGTCTGACCGGAGGCTACTCCCGCCTTGCATTGCAGTACGGGAAAGGGCTGGCGGCGGGTGACTCGCTGGGTAAAAACGGCTGGGGCTGGGCCAATCTGGAAAACACTCAGTCCTGGCGAGTGGTGCTGGATAGCGTGGCCTCGATGGGCGACCTGGAGATCTCGACCTTCGCTTTCTGGCAGAAAGATAAAAACTACCGCTGGTGGACGGAAGATGACCATGGCTGGGGACGCTCGATGTGGGTCGCCGGTATCCGCCCTTATCATCAGATCACCCGCAACTTTGCCATGCAGTACGAGCTGGGCTACGAATACCTGGATGACAAAAACTACAAAGGGGTAAACGGCAAAGGCAAAGGCGGCCTGACCAAAGTCACCGTTGCGCCAACCCTGACCTTTGACTCCGGTTTCTGGGCACGCCCGCAGCTGCGCTTCTTCGTCACCTACGCGAAGTGGGATAAAGGTGTCTCCGATGCGCTGGACGGCAACTACAACTGGGATACCAATACCATCACCGCCGGCGGGTATTCCCGCAGTGGCTCTACCGACACCGTTAACTTCGGCGTACAGGCCGAGGTCTGGTTCTAAGGAGAGACAACGATGAAGCCGATGAAAAACCTGCTGCTGATGGGGCTGCTGTCCGCGCTGGGGGCCGGCGGGGCGCTGGCCGCCGAGCGCTCGCACTTTACGCACTTTATCACTCGCGACGGCGCCACCCTCAAGGACGGCGACAAGGTGTTTCGTTTCGCCGGGATCCACGCGCCGGAGCTGCACCGCATTGAAGACGACGCCCGCGGCCCCTGCAGAGCAGACCCGCGCGGCTGGGGACAATACTTTAAATGGCCAACGGCGCAGGAGCAGCAAAACTGGATCCAGGCGATGGTGCAAACCGGGGCGAAAGCCCAGCGCGTCTACGTGCTGTCGGTGCAGCAGGAATTTGATAAAGCCTGCGGGCGCGAGACCCATATTCTGGCGCCGGAAACGGCGGACGGCATGCCGCGGCTGAATGAGAAAGCCATGCGGGTGTATGACAACATGATTGCCGAAGCGGATAAACAGGGATTGCGACTGATCCTGCCGTTTATTGACCACTGGTGGTGGTGGGGCGGGCGTGAGCAGCTGGCGGCGTTCTACCACGAAAAAGCGGAAGACTTTTATCGGACCGATAGCAAGACCTTCAAAGCCTATCTGGATGTGATCCGCCAGGTTATCACCCGGACAAATACTGTCACCGGCCGCGCCTATTATGATGAAAAGGCGATCATGGCCTGGGAAACCGGTAACGAGCTGGAGGATACCAACGCCGATTTCCTGCATCAGACCGCGGCGTGGATTAAAAAATGGGCCCCTCATCAGCTGGTGGTAGATGGTACCTATAAGAAAATCAATTCCTTTGCGCTGACCGACCCCAATGTGGATATCGTCAGCAATCACTATTACACCAATGCCGATAATAACCATCCCGGGCAGGTGACGCAGGATCTGCGCGCCGTCGGCGGGCAAAAAGTCTATCTCGTCGGCGAGTTTGGCCTGCTGCCGGCGGATCAACTGAACGCCATTATGCAGTCGATCGTTCACAGCGACGTCAACGGGGCGCAAGCCGCCGGCGGGCTTATCTGGGGCTTCCGCGGCCATCGTCACGACGGCGGCTTCTACTGGCATAAGGAGTCGACCGGGCACTACAGTTACCACCTGCCGGGGTTTGCCAAAGAAGGCGAAGCGAACCAGGAGCAGGCGGTGGTCGATCTGGTGCGCACGGCCGCGGCGCAGATGGCCGGGCAGCAGACGATGGCGCCGCTGCCGAAGCCGGACGCGCCTTTGCTGCGCGAGACCACCTCGCCCTTCGCGATCAACTGGATGGGAGCCGCGGTGGGACGCAGCTACGATGTCGAACGCGCCGCCTCGCCGACCGGGCCGTGGACGGTGGTGGGCCGGGATATCTCCGATGGCGTTAACGAATGGAATCCGGAAACCATGGTTCTGTTCCGCGACGATTATCGTCAGCTTCAGCTCGGGCATACGTATTACTACCGGGTGACGGCGAAAAACGAGAGCGGTCATTCGGCTCCTTCCAATGTGATTAGCGTGCAGCATAGCGAGGAGAATCAGCCGCCGGTTGTCATGCTGGAACCGGCCCTAACCACCACGCAGGACCAGGGCGTCGAGCTTACAGCCAGCTGGCAGGACGATGGCCTGCCGTCGCGAGAGGTTAAGGTGGGCTGGCAGCACGCCGGTGAGGGACAGGTGCATTTCTGCCATGCCGATCGGGCTCAAACCCGGGCCTGGTTTACGACGCCAGGTACCTATGCGCTGACGTTCACGGCGGACGATGGGCTGCTGAAAAGCAGCAAAACCGTGACCGTGACGGTGGGCGAAGCGACGGGGAAAGCGCCAGCGGATTTTTGTCGTTATTACGGCGAAGTTTATGGCGTGGCTGAGGGTCGGCTGACGGTGATGAAGAGTGATAAAGACGCGCTGACAGTTGGCGAGGACGGCTTCCTCGGCCCATTTGCCAACGAGGGGGATAAGATCAGCTGGCAGGTGCAGGCGCCGTGGAGCGGTCAGTTCCTGCTCAATGTAACCTTCAACGGCAAATGGGGCGGTAAGCAGAACTCATTTGTCGTCAACGGGGGCGCTCCGCAGGCCGTGGCCTTCCCGCAGACGGATGAGCAGGGCCAGCAGTTGCGGATACCGGTGACGCTTAACGCGGGGACTAATCAGATTGACTTCGGCCGCTTCGCCGGCGACTGGGGCTATATGTTCATTAAATCGATCGAAGTGGTCGCAGAGTAGTACGTTCAGGCTGCGCCAGACGGGCGCAGCCTTTTTTCGAAGGAGAGGTTATGCAGCAATATCAGTTTCCGCAAGGGTTTCTATGGGGGGCGGCGGCGTCCGGCCCGCAAACGGAAGGGGTCACCAATAAGCGCCATCGTTCCATCTGGGATAGCTGGTTTGCCGAACAACCGGAGCGATTTTATCAGCAGGTAGGGCCGCAAACCGTATGTGATACTTATCATCAGTATCCGCAGGACGTGGCGCTAATGAAACAGACCGGCTTCAACTCGTTTCGCACCTCAATTCAGTGGTCACGACTGATCGCTGATTTAGAAACCGGTGCGCCGGACCCGGACGCGGTGCGTTTTTATCACGCCTATCTCGATGAGATGATCGCCAACGGCATTGAGCCGATGATCAATCTCTACCACTTTGATATGCCGGAAGCGCTGCAGAAACAGTACGGCGGCTTTGAATCGGCGCACGTGGCCGAGCTGTTTGCCCGCTTTGCCCGCACCGCCTTTAGCCTGTTTGGCCATAAGGTTAAATACTGGATAACCTTCAACGAGCCGATTGTGCCGGTTGAGGGGGGCTACCTGTACGACTTCCACTATCCGTGTAAGAAAGATGGCCGGCTGGCGGCGCAGGTGGCGTTTAACATTATGCTGGCGCACGCCAAAGCGGTAACGGCTTATCGTGAACTGGCGCTGGTGGGCGAGATCGGCGTGGTGCTCAACCTGACCCCGAGCTATACCCTCACCGACAGCGACGCGGATAAAAAAGCCGCCGGGTATGCCGACCTGTTTTTTAACCGCAGCTTCCTTGACCCGCTGGTAAAACATGAATTCCCCAAAGCGCTGTGCGAGATCCTCGCCGCCCACGACTGCCTGCCGACGACCAGCAAAGACGACGTGGCGTTGATCCTCAGCGCGGATATCGATTTTCTTGGGGTGAACTATTACGTGCCGCGGCGGGTAAAAGCGCGTGAGGGCGAATATGATCTCGATTATTTCACCCCGGAATACTATTTCGAAAACGCGGTGAACCCGCAGGGCCGCTTTAATCCCTATCGTGATAACAACGAGATCCTGCCGCAGGCGATCTATGACATTGCCGCCAATATTCGCGATAACTACGGCAACATTAAGTGGTATCTCGCGGAAATCGGCATCGCGATGGATCGACAATCAGAGGGAGAGCCCGGGGCGGACGGGGTGATAGACGATAATTTCCGCATCCAGCTGATGGAGGAGCATCTGGTGCAGCTGCACCGCGCCATTGCCGACGGTGCGAACTGCTTTGGCGTACACCAGTGGACGTTTATCGACAACTGGTCGTGGATCAATGCCTTCAAACGACGCTACGGCTTCTGGCGACTGGATCTGGAGACCGGCGAGCGACAGATAAAACGCAATGCGCTGTGGTTTGCCGAACTGGCGACCAGCAACGGTTTTACCAGCGATAAATAGCGCGCGGCGCCTGCGCTCCCTCTCACCGGCGCGGAAAGGGGGAGCGCACGAGGTTACACCAGTTCGTCTTTATTAATACCCAGCCGCTTCATGCGCGACAGGAGCGTGGTGCGCTTGAGCCCCAGCCGCTGGGCGGCGCCTTTCGGCCCGGCCACCACGCCGTTGCTCTCCTTCAGCACCCGGACGATCAGCTGATATTCATCCTCACCTTCCTCAGGCAGGACCGCCGGCGTTCGAGGAACTTCCACGATCTCCCGCTCCGGCAGGGAGAGCTGCAGTACGTTGCCGCGGGTGAGTAACACCGCCCGTTCGATAACGTTTTCCAGCTCGCGCACGTTGCCCGGCCACTCCATCCGCGTCAGGGTGCGCAGGGTTTCCGCCGGAATGCTGTCGATGTTGCGCCCCATGCGGCGGGCGATTTTAAAGGTAAAGGCCTTCACCAGCAGCGGAATATCGTCGGGACGTTCGCGCAGCGGCGGCAGGTGGATGGGGAACACGTTGAGCCGATAGTAGAGATCGCTGCGGAATTCCCTGTCGATAACCATCTGCTTGAGATCGCGGTTGGTGGCGGCGATCAGCCGGACGTCGGTCTGGATCAGCTTGTTGCTCCCCAGACGTTCGAACTCCTGCTCCTGGAGGACGCGCAGCAGTTTAGGTTGCAACTCCAGCGGCATATCGCCCACTTCATCAAGGAACAGGGAGCTTTTGTCCGCCAGCTCGAAGCGGCCGATACGCTGGGCGCTGGCCCCGGTGAACGCGCCGCGTTCGTGGCCGAACAGATCGCTCTCCAGCAGCCCGGCGGGCATCGCGGCGCAGTTCATCTTCACCATCCGTCGACCGTTACGCCCGCTGAGGTTGTGGATAGCGCGGGCGATAAGCTCTTTACCGGTGCCGGTTTCGCCGAGGATCAGCACGGTGCTGTCGCTGTGCGCCACCATCTCGACCTGTTTGAGCACATTGTTCATCGCCTCGCTGCGGCCGATGATCTCGCCGAATTCGCTCTCGACATTATTGAGCTGCTCGGTGAGGGCGAGGTTCTCATCCACCAGCCGCTCTTTCAGGCGCTGAATTTCGCGGTAGGCGAGGGCGTTATCGATAGCGATCGATACCCGCTCGGCGATCTGCCGCAGCAGCTTGAGATTGGTGGTGGTGAAGACCTGTTCGTCGCACTGCGCCAGCTTCAGCACCCCGAGCAGGGTATTGCCGGACATCAGCGGCAGCAGGCACAGGGTCTGGATCTTATTGCCCCACATCTCGAAGAGCATTTTCTCATACGGCGCGAGGGTGTCATGCTCGTGCAGGTTGAGCAGCAGCATCTCTTTGCTTTTGAACACGCGCTCGGTGAGGGTACCAGCTTCATCCACCTCGCTCTGGTCGTGGACGGGATGGCTGGCGTCAAGATAATGCGTGGAATAGATGTTGAGCTTCCCTTTGCGGTCGCTGCGCAGCACCACGCTGATGGCGTCGATCCGGAAGTAGCGATGGATCTCTTTCGCCACCTCGCTGACCAGCTCGTCGATATCCAGGCGTGAGAGCACCGCGTTGGTGATCGCCACCAGGATGCGAAAGTTGTCGCGCTCGTGGCACAGCAGATCGTAATCGACGTTATTGCTGACCCGGTTCTGAATTTGCTCGGTGACGACGGCGACGATCTGCGTGAAGGTATGCAGCCGCTGGAACTCTTTCTCGCTCCACGGCCGGTTGTCACGGCGCAGAAATTCACAGCCGCCGAAGATCCGCCCATCAGCCGCCAGCGGCAGCAGCGAGTAGTACCCGAACGGGCGATAGAGCCCGCTGCGGATAAGCTGCGGCCAGGTGTCGGCAAAGGTCTCGTGGTCGCAATGCAGGGCATCCGGCCGGGAGAGTAAGCGGCGCACCGGACCGTGGGCGAGCACGGTTTCGTCCTCGTAGCTCACCGGGTGACCGGCTTCATCGCAGGCGTACCTGGCCGCGCGGTGGTTACCCGCGTTCCACAGGATGATGGCCGCCTCGTCGGCGAGCGCAGACTGTTGCACCAGGCGGGTGAGAGTTTCGCTCAGCGCGGCCAGATCGGGCTGCTGTAATAAAAGCCGGGTGATATCGAACAGCCCTTGCTGGCCGAGATCGCTCATCGGTGTATACGACATTGCTTACGTCCAAAACGCGCCGACAACGTGGCGCATAAGAAAATGATGGTACAAATAATAGTATGTTAATAAAGCGGTTATTGCCGCTTTAACCCCGGCTCGCGCTGCGCTTAGCCGGGCTACGTGCGCGCAGTTTTGTAGCCCGGATAAGGCGCCAGCCGCTATCCGGGACCCGACGCCGTCGTTAACAAATTCTCGGCAGCGGCTCGGCGTGGGGAAGATCGAGCGTACGCTTCACGCCGTACAGCCCAACGGAACGCACGCCCGGGCGGTCGACCACTTCGCCGATTATCGCCGCATCGCGTCCCAGTGGGTGAGACCGCAAATGCGCTAGCACGTTTTCCGCGGCCTCGCGGGCGACGGCGAGCACCAGTTTGCCTTCATTGGCGAAGTTCAGGGCGTCCAGCCCAAGCAGTTCGCAGACGCCGCGCACCGTATCGTTGACCGGCAGCGTTGCCTCCTGCAGTTCGATGCCGCAGCCGCTGGCGGCGGCGAACTCATGGGCGACGGCATTGACCCCGCCGCGGGTGGCGTCGCGCAGAGCTTTCACTCCACTCAGTGGCCGCAGGGTCTGGATAAGCGGCGTCAGCACCGCGCAATCGCTGGACAGCGCGCCGTCCAGCCCCATCTGCTCGCGCAGGTTAAGGATGGTGGCGCCATGATCCCCCAGCGTGCCGCTGACCAGTAGTACATCACCGGCGCTAATCTGCTGCGTCCCCCAGCGAACGTCCGCCGGGATGGCGCCGATGCCGGCGGTGTTAATAAACAGCTTATCCGCCGCGCCGCGCGGCACCACTTTAGTGTCGCCGGTGACGATGGCGATCCCTGCCGCCCGGGCGGTGTCGGCCATGCTGGCGACCACCGCTTCCAGGGTGGCCATCTCCAGCCCCTCTTCGAGAATAAAGCCGCAGGAAAGATAGCGGGGGATGGCGCCGCTGACCGCCACATCGTTGGCGGTACCGCAGACGGCCAGCTTGCCGATATTGCCGCCGGGAAAGAACAGCGGGTCAATCACGTAGCTGTCGGTGGAGAAGGCGAGGCGGTCCCCCTGGGCGGCGAGCGCCGCCAGATCGAGGCGCGCCTGATCCTCCTGCTCCGCCAGCCAGGGGTTGGCGAAGGCCTGCATAAACAGGTCGCCGATCAGCTGCTGCATTGCCTGACCGCCGCTACCGTGGGCTAACTGGACGCTTTTCATGCTTCATTTTCCTGACTGCGATATTGATACCAGGCGGCGCAGGCCCCTTCTGAGGAGACCATCAGCGCGCCAAAGGCGCTTTGCGGATTGCAGGTGCGGGCGAAGAGCGGGCACTGGTGCGGTTTACAGCGGCCGGTCAGCACCTCGCCGCAGCGGGCCCGCGGGTCGTCGCACACGCGCTGCGGCGCCGGGCGGAAATGCGCCTCGGCATCGAAGCGCTGATAGGCTGGCGTAAGCTGCACGCCGGAGTCGCTAATGACCCCCAGGCCGCGCCATTCGCTGTCGCCATCCAGGCGAAAGACGTCGGCCATCGCCGCCTGCGCCAGCGGGTTGCCGGCATCCGGCACCACGCGACGGTACTGATTTTCCACATCGCTGCGCTGCGCTATTGTCTGCTCAACCAGCATCACCGCGCCTTGCAGTAGATCAAGCGGTTCGAAACCAGCGACCACTAAAGGACGATGATAGTCGCTGGCGATAAAGCCGTAGGCTTCGGTGCCGATCACCATACTGACGTGGCCCGGGGCGAGAAAGGCGTCGATACTGTTGTCCGGCTGATCCAGCAGGCTGCGCAGGGTCGGCAGCAGGGTGATGTGCTGGCAGAAAAAGTAGAAGTTATCGACGTTGCGCTCCCGCGCCTGACGCAGGGTGAGGGCGGTGGCGGGCATGGTGGTTTCGAAACCGAGGCCGAAAAAGACCACCTCACGCTGCGGGTTTTGCTGCGCCAGCCGCAGGGCGTCCATCGGCGAGTAAACGATGCGGACATCGGCGCCGCGGGATTTCGCCTGCAGCAGCGAGCCGTTTTTACCTGGCACGCGCATGGCGTCGCCGAAGGTGCAGAAGATGACCCCCGGACGGCTGGCAATCTCAATGCAGGCATCGATGCGCCCCATCGGCAGGACGCACACCGGGCAGCCTGGCCCATGAATAAATTCGATATTCTCCGGCAACAGCTGGTCGAGCCCGAATTTAAAAATGGCATGAGTATGGCCGCCGCAGACCTCCATGATGCGTAGCGGTCGCGCGGCGGTGTGCGGCAGCAGACGCGCACGCTGCTGAAGATGCGCCACCAGCTGCATCACCTGTTCGGGGGCGCGGTATTCGTCAACGTAACGCATTATCGCTCCTCGCCGTACAGCAGGGCGCCGACGTCCGGCTCCACGTCAAACATATTTTGCAGCGCCTCGAGAGTGTCGCGCGCTTCGGCTTCATTGATCACGCTCATGGCGAACCCAACGTGCACCAGCACCCACTGGCCGAGACGCGTCTGACCCTGCTCGTCAACGGCGCCCACCAGCGTCAGGTCGACGTCGCGCTGAATGCCACAGACTTCCACCTTCGCCAGCACGCCGTCGATGGCGCAAATTTGTCCCGGAATGCCTATGCACATCGCTGCGTCTCCAGCCAGGTGAGCCACTGCTCCATGCCTTCGCCGCTGGTGGCCGAGAGGAGAATAATCTCAATATGCGGATTGACCTCACGGGCGCAGGCCAGGCACTTCTCAACGTCGAAATTGAGATACGGCAGCAGGTCGACTTTGTTGAGCAGCATCAGGCTGGCGGCGGCAAACATATGTGGATATTTCAGCGGTTTGTCTTCGCCTTCGGTGACCGACAGCACCGCCACCTTATGGCGTTCGCCGAGATCAAAGCTGGCCGGGCAGACCAGGTTGCCGACGTTTTCGATAAACAGAATGCCGTGGTCAGCCAGCGGCAGGCGCGGGGCGGCGTCGGCGATCATCTGGGCATCGAGATGGCAGCCTTTCCCGGTATTGACCTGAATCGCCGGGGTGCCGGTGGCGCGAATGCGGGCGGCGTCATTGACCGTTTGCTGATCGCCTTCAATCACCGCGCAGTCGGCGCGTCCTTTCAGCCGGGTGAGGGTTTCGGTCAGCAGGGTGGTTTTACCGGAGCCGGGGCTGGAAACCAGATTCAGCACCAGCTGCTGTTTCGCCGCAAAGCGTGCGCGGTTGCGCGCCGCCAGACGGTTGTTTTTATCCAGCACGTCGATCTCCACTTCCAGCATCCGCCGCTGGCTCTGCCCCGGGGCGTGAGTCCCAGCCTCGCCATGGCCGTAATGCAGGTCGCCCTCTGGCGTGCGGGTGGGGGCGAAGTGATCGGTTTTGACACCGGTGATGGTCATCGCCTGGCGTGGGGCGGGCGCGAAGGGGGCGCTGCGGAACGCGGAATGCGGGTTTCGTTCGTCTCCTTCAATATAGAGGTTGCCTTCGCCACAGCCGCATGTTGTACACATAGTTTACTCCAGTTCTAAACGCTGAATCTGTAAGCCGTCATCCGCCACGATCTGTAGCTGGTCGTTATTGCAGAGCGGGCAGCGGCGGACGTGCTGCGAGACAAGATGGACGTACTGCTGGCAGCGTTCGCACCAGCATTCAGCCTGTTGTTCGGCGATATGCAGTTCGCACCCCTCCGCCAGCGTGCCCCGGCAGACCAGCTCAAAGCAGAAGGTCAGGGCGCTGGCTTCCACGCAGGAAAATGCGCCGACCTTGAGCCACACGCCGGTCACCCGTCGCGCGCCGGCCTGCTGCGCCTGTTGTTCAATAATTTCCAGCGCCCGCTGGCTGAGGGTGATTTCGTGCATAGTCGCCTCCGTATCGCAATACGCCTTGTATGCAATAACGATGCCAGAATGAAATCGTCGTGGCCGTCGATGTCGATGTCGACGCCCCGGGGCTGTCATCGACATGTCGCATCGGCAGGGATGAATACAAAAACATAGTTAAATCAATTAAATAAAACCTGGCATGAAAAATGCTTAGAGGGTGCATCTCATGCAACGGAGAAACCGATATGACTATTTGGGAAATAAGTGAAAAGGCGGATTACATCGCCGACCGTCACCGGCAGCAGCAGGAGCAGTGGCACATCTACTGTAACTCGCTGGTTCAGGGGATCACCCTGTCGAAGGCCCGCCTGCATCACGCGATGAGCTGCGCGCCGGATAAAGAGCTGTGCTTCGTGCTGTTCGGCCATTTTCAGGTGTTTGTCGCGCTGGCGGAAGGCTTTAACAGCCACACCATCGAATACTACGTCGAAAACAAAGGCGGCGGTGATAAGTACCTGATTGCTCAGGCCTCGCTGGCGGCAGATGGCACGGTGGACGGGCGGATCAGCAACCGCTCCCGCGACCAGGTGCTGGAGCACTATCTGGCGATTATCGCCACCGTCTATGACCGTCTGTATGACGCCATGGAGCAAGACCAACCGGTGGATTTAAGCCATCTGGCCCTGACCCACTGATCGCGAGGTGTCGACACGTGTCGAAAATGACACCTGCGCAACCTGATTTCGTCAAAAATGACTTTCACCCGAGGATGACCCGGTGAACCGTTTTGTAATTGCTGACTCCACTGTCTGTATCGGCTGCCGCACCTGCGAAGCCGCCTGCTCTGAGACGCATCGCCAGCACGGCCTGCAGGCTATGCCGCGGCTGCAGGTGATGCGTAATGAAAAAGAATCGGCACCGCAGATGTGCCACCACTGCGAAGATGCCCCCTGCGCCACCGTCTGCCCGGTTAACGCCATCCAGCGCGTCGATGGCGCCGTCCAGCTCAACGAGAGCCTGTGCGTAAGCTGCAAACTGTGCGGCATCGCCTGCCCGTTTGGCGCTATCGAATTTTCCGGCAGCCGTCCGCTGGATATTCCGGCCAATGCCAATACCCGACTGGCGCCCCCCGCGCCGCCGACGCCGGCCCGTGTCAGCTCGCTGCTCGACTGGGTGCCCGGCGTGCGCGCCATTGCCGTGAAATGCGACCTCTGCCACTTCGATGACCAGGGCCCGGCCTGCGTGCGGACCTGCCCGACCAACGCGCTGCTGTTGGTGGATAGCCGGGATATCGCCCAGGCCAGCAAGCGTAAACGCCAGCTGACCTTTAATACCGACCTTGGCGACTTGTCGCTGTTCCAGGCGCAACAGGGGGAGAGGGAATGAGTGTAATAGGATTAGTCAATCAGGCGGTGATGTGGTACGCCGCCAGCGCCGTGCTGGCCTTTGTGTTTGCCATGCGTAAACCGCTCAGCGGCGCTATTGCCGGGATCGGCGGCGCGGTGGCCAGCGCCATGCTGGTGGTTGCCGGCGGCGCAGCGCTCTTGATGCCGGAACGGATCCACGGCGGCATGCTGCAGTTTCTGCATCTGACGATGCGGGTGGGCGGTGTCAACGCGCTGTGGCTGCTGGCCATCGGCCTGTCGGCGCTGCCGGTGTCATTGTTCAATATTAGCTGGCATCGCCATCCGCAGGTGAAGGCCAACGGCCTGCTGGTCAACCTGCTGTTGGCCGCCGCCACCTGCGCGGTGGTGGTGACCAATATCGGTTCGCTGGTGGTGATGGCGGAGATCATGGCGCTCTGCGCGGCGTTTCTCACCGGCTGCGCCGCCTCCGGTAAGCTGTGGTTTGCCCTGGGGCGTCTCGGCACGTTGCTGATGGCCTGGACCTGCTGGCTGGTGTGGTCGACCTACGGCACCCTCGAGCTGGCGCAGATCAACCTGCAGGCGGTGGATATGATGCAGAACCCGCTGCTGTGGCTACCGGGGCTGGTGGGTTTCGCCCTGCTGGCCGGGGCGATCCCGCTGCACGGCTGGGCGCCGCAGGCTCACGCCGGGGCCAGCGCGCCAGCCGCCGCGCTGTTTTCCACCGTGGTGATGAAGGTCGGTCTTTACGGCATGCTGACCGTCTCGCTGGCCGGCGGCGTGCCGCCGCTGTGGTGGGGCGTCATGCTGCTGGCGCTGGGGATGATCACCGCCTTTATCGGCGGGCTGTATGCCCTGATGGAGCATAACATTCAGCGTCTGCTGGCCTATCACACCCTCGAGAACATCGGCATCATCCTGCTGGGGCTGGGCGCCTTTGTTACCGGCGTGGCAACCCGCAACAGCACGCTGATGGTGCTGGGTTTTATCGGCGGTATGTATCACCTGATTAACCACAGCCTGTTCAAAACCACGCTGTTCCTCGGCGCCGGGGCGGTGTGGTTCCGTACCGGCCATCGCGATATCGAGAAGCTGGGCGGCATCGGTAAAAAAATGCCGTTGATCTCCCTCGCCATGCTGGTAGGACTGATGGCAATGGCGGCCCTGCCGCCGCTGAACGGCTTCGCCGGCGAGTGGGTTATCTACCAGTCCTTCTTCAAAATGAGCACCGGCGACCTGTTTATTGGCCGTCTGCTGGGGCCGCTGCTGGCCGTCGGCCTGGCGATCACCGGCGCACTGGCGGTGATGTGTATGGCGAAAGTCTATGGCGTGACCTTCCTCGGCGCGCCGCGGACGAAAGAGGCGGAAAACGCCACCTGCGCCCCCTGGCTGATGACCCTGAGCGTAATACTGGCGGCGGTCTTCTGCCTCGTTGGCGGCATCGCCGCGCCGTGGCTGCTGCCGCTGGTGAGCGGCGCCTTCCCGGTGCAGGCTCAGGTATCGAGCGTGGTATCGCAGCCGATGATCGCGCTGCTGCTTATCGCCTGCCCGCTGCTGCCGTTCCTGCTGATGATCTTCTTTAAAGGCGATCGCCTGGCGGCGCGCTCGCGCGGCGCGGCGTGGGTCTGCGGTTACGACCACGAGCAGTCGATGGTGGTAACGGCCCACGGCTTTGCCATGCCGGTGAAAGAGGCCTTTGCGCCGTTGCTGAAGCTGCGTCACTGGCTGAACCCGGTGCGTCTGGTGCCGGGCTGGCAATCGGCCTCGGCGCCGGCGCTGCTGCGCGGGATCGCGCTGGTTGAGCTGGCGGTGCTGGTGGTGATTGTCATTTCGCGAGGAGCCTGAGAATGAGTCTGTTAATTGCATTGCTACAGGCGCTGGTGCTGTTTGCCGTCGCGCCGCTGTTGTCCGGGATCGTTCGCGTCGCCCGCGCGCGGCTGCATAACCGCCGTGGACCGGGGGTACTGCAGGAGTATCGCGATATCCTGAAACTGCTGAGCCGCCAGAGCGTCGGCCCTGACGCCTCGGGCTGGGTGTTTCGCCTGACGCCGTACGTCATGGTGGGCGTGATGCTGACCATCGCCACCGCGCTGCCGGTGGTGACGGTGGACTCTCCGCTGCCGGTGCTCGGGGATCTCATCACCCTGATCTACCTGTTCGCCATCGCCCGTTTCTTCTTTGCCATTTCTGGTCTGGACACCGGCAGCCCGTTTACCGCGCTGGGCAGCAGTCGCGAAGCGATGCTCGGCGTGCTGGTGGAGCCGATCCTGCTGCTGGGCCTGTGGGTGGCGGCGCAGGTCGCCGGCTCGACCCATATCAGCACCATCACCGATACCCTTTACCACTGGCCGGCGGCGCGCAGCATTCCACTGATTCTGGCGCAGTGCGCCTGCGCCTTCGCCACCTTTATTGAGATGGGCAAACTGCCGTTCGATCTGGCGGAAGCAGAGCAGGAGCTGCAGGAGGGCCCCCTGTCGGAATACAGCGGCAGCGGCTTTGGCATCCTGAAGTGGGGCATCAGCCTCAAACAGCTGGTGGTGCTGCAGATGTTTGTCGGGGTCTTTTTCCCGTGGGGTCAGATGACCAGCTTCAGCGTCGGCGGCCTGCTATTGGCGCTGGTGGTCGCCATCGTCAAGCTGGTGGTCGGGGTGCTGATTATCGCGTTGTTTGAAAACAGCATGGCGCGTCTGCGTTTTTGTGCCACCTCCCGCGTCACCTGGGCCGGGTTTGGTTTTGCCTTTTTAGCTTTCGTCTCCTTGCTGGTGGCGTGATTAAGAGAGTTTGAGCATGTCTGAAGAAAAAATCGGTCAACACTATCTTGCGGCGCTGCACCAGGCCTTTCCGGGCGTGGTGCTGGACGAAGCCTGGCAGACCAAAGACCAGTTAACTATCACCGTGAAGGTCAACTACCTGCCGGAAGTGGTGGAGTTTCTCTACTACCAGCAGGGTGGCTGGCTGTCGGTGCTGTTCGGCAACGATGAACGTAAGCTCAACGGCCACTACGCGGTCTATTACGTGCTGTCGATGGAGCAGGGCACCAAATGCTGGATCACCGTGCGTGTGGAAGTGGACGCCAACAAACCGGAATACCCGTCGGTGACGCCGCGCGTCCCGGCGGCGGTGTGGGGCGAGCGCGAAGTGCGCGATATGTACGGCCTGGTGCCGGTCGGCCTGCCGGACGAACGTCGTCTGGTGCTACCGGACGACTGGCCGGACGAACTCTATCCGCTGCGCAAAGACAGCATGGACTATCGCCAGCGTCCGGCGCCGACCACCGACGCGGAAACCTACGAGTTCATTAACGAGCTCGGCAGCAAGAAAAACAACGTGGTGCCGATCGGCCCGCTGCACGTCACCTCTGATGAACCTGGCCACTTCCGCCTGTTCGTTGACGGCGAGAACATTATCGATGCCGACTACCGCCTGTTCTACGTCCATCGCGGGATGGAAAAGCTGGCGGAAACCCGCATGGGCTATAACGAAGTGACCTTCCTGTCGGACCGGGTGTGCGGCATCTGCGGCTTCGCCCACAGTACCGCTTACACCACCTCGGTGGAGAACGCGATGGGCATCGTGGTGCCGGAGCGGGCGCAGATGATCCGCGCCATTCTGCTGGAGGTGGAACGCCTGCACTCGCACCTGCTGAACCTCGGTCTGGCCTGCCACTTTACCGGCTTTGACTCCGGCTTTATGCAGTTCTTCCGCGTGCGCGAAACCTCAATGAAGATGGCGGAAATTCTCACCGGCGCGCGTAAAACCTACGGCCTGAACCTGATCGGCGGGATCCGCCGCGACCTGCTGAAAGAGGACATGATCCAGACCCGTCAGCTGGCGCAGCAGATGCGCCGCGACGTGCAGGAACTGGTGGATATGCTGCTCAGCACGCCGAATATGGAACAGCGTACCGTCGGTATTGGCCGTCTGGATCCGGAAATCGCCCGCGACTTTAGTAACGTCGGCCCGATGGTGCGCGCCAGCGGCCACGCCCGCGACACCCGCGCCGACCACCCGTTTGTCGGCTACGGCCTGCTGCCGATGGAAGTCCACAGCGAGCAGGGTTGCGACGTAATATCTCGCCTCAAGGTGCGGATCAACGAGGTTTATACCGCGCTGAATATGATTGATTTCGGTCTCGATAACCTGCCGGGCGGCCCGCTGATGGTGGAAGGGTTCACCTATATTCCGCACCGCTTCGCACTGGGCTTCTCCGAGGCGCCGCGCGGCGACGATATCCACTGGAGCATGACCGGCGACAACCAGAAACTGTACCGCTGGCGCTGCCGGGCGGCGACCTATGCCAACTGGCCGACCCTGCGCTATATGCTGCGCGGCAACACCGTTTCCGATGCGCCGCTGATCATCGGCAGCCTCGACCCGTGCTACTCCTGTACCGACCGCATGACCGTTGTCGACGTACGCAAGAAGAAGAGCAAAGTGGTGCCGTACAAAGAGCTGGAGCGCTACAGCATCGAGCGTAAAAACTCGCCGCTGAAATAAGGAATCGCCATGTTTACCTTTATTAAAAAAGTTATTAAGACCGGCACCGCGACGCACGTCTACCCGCTGGAGCCGATGCCGGTAGACAAAAACTTTCGCGGCAAGCCGGAGCATACGCCGCAGCAGTGTATCGGCTGCGCGGCCTGCGTGAACGCCTGCCCGTCGAACGCCCTGACGGTCGAGACCGATCTGACCACTAATCAGCTGGCGTGGCAGTTCAACCTCGGGCGCTGCATCTTCTGCGGCCGCTGTGAAGAGGTGTGCCCGACGGCGGCGATTAAGCTGTCGCCGGAGTATGAGCTGGCGGTGTGGAAGAAAGAGGATTTCCTCCAGCAGTCGCGCTTCGCTATCTGCCACTGCCGGGAGTGCCAGCGTCCGTTCGCGGTGCAGAAGGAGATCGACTACGCCATCGCGCTGCTCAAGCATAACGGCGATACCCGCGCCGAGCTGCACCGTGAAAGCTTCGAAACCTGCCCGGAATGCAAGCGCCAGAAATGCCTGGTGCCGTCCGATCGTATTGAACTGACCCGCCATATGAGGGAGGCCAGCTGATGAGTACTTTACTTGGCCCGCGCGATGAAAACGGCATTCCCGTGCCGATGACGGTGGATGAATCCATCGCCAGCATGAAGGCCTCGCTGCTGAAGAAAATTAAACGTTCGGCCTACGTCTACCGCGTCGACTGCGGCGGCTGCAACGGTTGCGAAATTGAAATTTTCGCTACCCTTTCGCCGCTGTTCGACGCTGAACGCTTCGGGATCAAAGTGGTGCCTTCGCCGCGCCATGCCGATATCCTGCTGTTTACCGGGGCGGTGACCCGCGCCATGCGCTCCCCGGCGCTGCGCGCCTGGCAGTCGGCGCCGGATCCGAAGATCTGTATCTCCTACGGCGCCTGCGGCAACAGCGGCGGCATCTTCCACGACCTGTACTGTGTCTGGGGCGGTACCGATAAAATCGTACCGGTCGATGTCTATATTCCGGGCTGCCCGCCGACGCCCGCCGCCACCCTGTACGGCTTTGCCATGGCGCTCGGCCTGCTGGAGCAGAAAATCCATGCTCGTCTGCCAGGCGAACTCGACGAACAGCCGACCGAGCTGCTGCATGCCGATATGGTGCAGCCCCTGCGGGTGCGCATCGATCGCGAAGCGCGGCGTCTGGCGGGCTATCGCTATGGCCGGCAGATTGCTGACGACTATATGCGTCTGCTCGGCCAGGGCGACAGCCAGGTGCTGCGCTGGCTGGAGGCGGAGAAAGATCCGCGTCTGACCGAGATCGTCACCCATCTCAACCAGGTGGTCGAGGGGGCGCGTATCCGATGAGCGAGACGGTGGTGTTCAGTCAGCTGAGCCGTAAATTTATTGATGAGAACGACGCCACGCCGGATCAGGCGCAGCAGGTGGTCTATTACAGCCTGGCGATTGGCCACCACCTCGGCGTCATCGACTGTCTCGAGGCGGCGCTGAGCTGCCCGTGGGAGGCGTATCTGGCATGGATCGCCACCCTTGAGGCCGGGAGCGCCGCGCGGCGCAAAATGGAGGGCGTGCCGAAGTATGGCGAAATCGTCATCGACAGCAGCCATGTGGCGATGCTGGCCAACGCCTTTGATAAAGCGCAGTCCGCGCAGACCCCGCAGCAGCAGGCGTGGAGCAAAACCCTGCTCAGCATGCTGCATGATATTCACCAGGAGAGCGCCATCTACCTGATGGTGAGGAGATTACGTGACTGACGTTTTACTCTGTGTTGGCAACAGCATGATGGGCGACGACGGCGCCGGCCCGCTGCTGGCGGAGATGTGCGCGGCGAACCCGGCTGGCCAGTGGGTGGTCATCGACGGCGGCAGCGCGCCGGAAAACGACATCGTGGCGATCCGCGAATTACGCCCCGAACGCCTGCTGATTGTCGATGCCACCGACATGGGCCTTAACCCCGGCGACATTCGCGTCATCGACCCCGACGACATCGCCGAGATGTTTATGATGACCACCCATAACATGCCGCTCAACTATCTGGTCGATCAGTTGAAAGAGGACGTCGGCGAGGTGATTTTCCTCGGCATTCAGCCGGATATCGTCGGTTTTTATTATCCGATGACCCAGCCGGTAAAAGAGGCCGTTGCCCGGGTGTACCAGCAGCTGGCAGACTGGCAGGGCCAGGGCGGCTTTGCCCGGCTGGAGGCTGAAGACGATTAACCCAGCGGCGAACCGGGCTCTCCGCCGGCGCACGACTGACCTGCCGGGAGCCCCGTTCCCGGCGGCGCCAGCTCAAGATTCTCTATCACTAATTTCCCGGGTGACACCGAGACTCTGACCTGCGTGCCGACCGGAAACCCCGCCTGCTCCAGCCAGTCGCCGTTCAGGTTCAGGGCTGCGTGGCGGGTGTAGCGCCGCGTCTCCCGCGTTTTGCGGTCTTCATGGCGTTTTCTGACATATCCCACGGTTAACTGGCGAATGGCCCTGGCTATCCCTCTGGCTGCGGTAGTGTGCTGTGCGCTCATGATGTGCTCCTTGCTGAAGATACCCCTGTAAAAGTACTGGATAAAATACCAGTTATTGTGAACAGGAGGCAAACCAGAAACTGGAATCAGGCTCGAGAAAAAAGCATGTAATAGATGCAACAGAAAGCAGACGCCCGTCCCCCGTTTATCGCGGGGAATGGGCGCGCGTGGGCGAGGACGCTTAGTCGAGATCGGCGCCGTTGCTGGCTATCACCTTCTGGTACCAGAAGAATGACTTTTTACGCTTACGCGCCAGGGTGCCATTGCCGGCATCGTCGCGATCGACATAGACAAAGCCGTAGCGCTTGCTCATCTCGCCGGTTGACGCTGAGACCAGATCGATGCAGCCCCAGCTGGTGTAGCCCAGCACCGGAATACCGTCGCCGATAGCGTCGCGCATTGCCCTGATGTGCTCGCGCAGGTAGCTGATGCGATAGTCGTCATTGATGTCGCCATTGGCATCGATCTCATCGCGGGCGCCAAGCCCGTTTTCCACCAGGAACAGCGGTTTCTGATAGCGGTCGTACATCATGTTCATGGTGATACGCAGGCCCAGCGGGTCGATGCCCCAGCCCCATTCGCTGGCCGGGATGTGCGGGTTCTTCAGCGACTTGACGATATTGGCGGCATTGGTGTTGCTGGCGTTCATCTCCGCCGAGGCGCAGCGCGACGCATAGTAGCTAAAGGAGACGAAATCGACGGTGTTTTTGAGGATCTCGTCATCGCCCGGCTGTTTCGCAATCGTGACCCCTTTTTCCCGGAACACCCGCGCGGCCCACACCGGATAGGCGCCGCGCGCCTGGACGTCGATAAAGAACAGATTTTCGCGGTCCTTCTCCAGCGCCATCCACACATCTTCCGGCTTGCAGGAGTAAGGATAGAAATTGCCGCCCGCCAGCATGCAGCCGACCTGATTTTGCGGGTTAATCTCATGAGCGATTTTTGTCGCCAGCGCGCTGGCCACCAGCTCGTGATGCGCGGCCTGGTACTTCACCTGCTCCTGGTTTTCACCCTCTTCAAACACCAGACCGGCGCCGGAGTAGGGGCTGTGCAGCATGATGTTGATTTCATTGAAGGTGAGCCAGTATTTCACCAGACCGTCAAAAGCTTCAAAGCAGGTGCGGGCGTAGTGGCTGAAAAAATCCACCATTTTGCGGTTGCGCCAGGAGCCGTACTCCATCACCAGATGCATCGGCACGTCGAAATGACACAGCGTGACCAGCGGCTCGATACCGTGCTTTTTGCACTCCTCAAACAGTGAGCGATAGAAGGCGATGCCCTGCGGATTCGGCTGCTGCTCGTCGCCGCGCGGGAACAGGCGGCTCCAGGCGATGGAGGTGCGAAAGACGCTGAACCCCATCTCGGCCATCAGGGCAACATCTTCTTTATAGCGATGGTAAAAATCGATCGCCTCATGGCTGGGGTAAAATTCGTCTTCACGCAGCGTAAAGCGCTTCTCCAGGCCTAATTTTACCGGCAGGCGGTGAGCGCCGTGGGGGAGGGTATCCACGGTGGTCAGCCCCTTACCGCCTTCAAGATAAGCGCCTTCAGACTGGTTGGCGGCCAGTGCGCCGCCCCATAAAAATCCCTGTGGGAAACTCGCCATGCATTACCTCATTATCAATTGTGTGTTCAGGCGTGGGATGCCTGGGCCCGGGCCTGGCGCGCTCTGGCGTCGGCAGCGGCCTGTTCAACGGGAATATCTTCAAAGCCGAGGATCAGCGTCAGGGCAAACGACAGCACCACCGACAGCGCCATCACGCCAAATACCCAGACGATAGTCATCGGATTGGCTGGATCGAAAAACTGCACGCTGGTAAACAGCCCTGGCGCCGCCATCGAATGGCTGGCCAGACCGGCGATTCCCGCCACCGCGCCGCAGATAAAGCCGCTGATTAAGCTGGCGATCAGCGGGCGCTTCAGGCGCACCGCCACGCCGTACAGCGCCGGTTCGGAAATCCCGGCCAGAATCGCCGATGCCGCGGCGGCCAGCGCCGTCTGGCGCAGCTCCGGGTTTTTGGTTTTCCACGCCACCGCCAGCGACGATCCGCCCAGCGACAGGTTGGCGCCGATCTCCGATGGCATCACCATGCCCTCTTTGCCGGTTTCGGCGATGGTCTGAATGATGGTTGGCGTAAAGACGCGGTGCATCCCGGTCATCACCAGCAGTGGCCACAGCCCGCCCATGATCGCCACCGACAGCCAGCCGAGATAGCTGTGGATCGTATACACCAGCGCGGAAATGGCGCTACCGATCCAGATGCCCAGCGGGCCAATCAGCAGGATCGCCAGCGGGGCGGCGATCAGCACGATCAGCATCGGCTTAAGGAAGTTTTTCGTCACCGCCGGGGTAATGCGATCCACCCAGCGCTCGATATACGACAGGCACCAGGTCATCACCAGCGCCGGGATCACCGTGTAGGTGTATTTCACCGCGGTAACCGGAATAAAGGCGAATTCAACGTGTTCGCCCTGGGCGGCTTTGGCCATCAATTCGATAAACCCGGGATGCACCAGCAC
The DNA here is from genome assembly GCF_014192815.1 of Klebsiella sp. RC2. Taxonomy (NCBI): domain Bacteria; kingdom Pseudomonadati; phylum Pseudomonadota; class Gammaproteobacteria; order Enterobacterales; family Enterobacteriaceae; genus Klebsiella; species Klebsiella sp. RC2. Next base: position 310,270 of record NZ_JACHYL010000005.1, read on the forward strand.
CCCGGCGATGGCGATAGCCAGCGACATATTGGTTTTGAATTTCACCGCCGCGGAGGCGGCCACCATCAGCGGCAGGAAGAAAAACGCGCCGTCGCCGATAAGCGTCAGGAGGGTCAGCGTCGGTGAGCCTTTCGGCAACGCGCCGCTCATCTCGAGGATCATCGCCAGCAGCTTGACCATCGATCCGCCGATAATCGCCGGGATCAGCGGCGACATGGTGCCGATCAGCGCGTCAAGGATCCCGGCGCCGATGCGTTTCAGGGTTAGCGGCGCTTTGCCCTGCGGCTCAGCCGGGCGCAGGTCGCCAGGCAGCAGATTCACCACCTCGCGGTAGGCCTGGGAAACGGTATTGCCGATGATCACCTGGCATTGGTTATCGCTGCGCACAACGCCGAGTACCCCGGTCAGGCCTTTCAGGGTGGGGCTATCGACCTTTTCGTCGTCTTTGACCACGAAGCGCAGACGGGTCATGCAGTGGGTCACGGCGGCGACGTTATCGACTCCGCCGATTGCCGCGACTATCTGTTGCGCCAGGGCTGCATAATTTTTCGACATCGGATTTTATCCTGTTTATCAATAGGGTACTGATCTGCTACCGCGCCGCATCGCCGGGCGATACCATGTTTATATAGGAAACCGGTTCCACAAAATCATGGTGAGTTTCATTTGATTGCACAAGAAATAAAAAAAGATGATCTCAATTTTGTGATTTTGATCGCGAAGCGTCGCCGTGAGCCGGATCGCGGTGGTGAACAGGGGAATGCTGTAAAAGCGGGAAACGTGCAGTACACTGCCTGCAACTTTTGCAACAGGAAGAATCACATGGCAACGATGCTGGAGGTCGCAAAGCGCGCGGGGGTATCGAAGGCAACCGTTTCGCGGGTACTGTCGGGCAACGGCTATGTCAGTCAGGAGACCAAAGACCGGGTGTTTAAGGCAGTGGCGGAGAGCGGCTATCGGCCTAATCTGCTGGCGCGCAACCTGGCGACCAAAACGACGCAAACCCTGGGCCTGGTGGTGACCAACACCCTGTACCACGGCGTCTATTTCAGCGAGCTGCTGTATCACGTGGCGCGGATGACGGAAGACAAGGGACGACAGCTGATCCTGGCCGACGGCAAGCACAGCGCGCAAGAGGAGCGGGAGGCGATCCAGTACCTGCTGGACCTGCGCTGCGATGCGATCATCATCTACCCGCGCTTTCTCACCGTTGACGAGATGGACGAGATCGTTGAGAACCACTCGCAGCCGATCATGGTGCTTAATCGCCGCCTGCGCCGCCACGCCAGCCACTGCGTCTGGTCCGATCAAAAAGCCTCGGCGATGCGGGTGGTGGAGCGGCTGATTGCGCTTGGCCATCGCGATATCGCCTTTATTACCGGTTCCCTTGACTCACCCACCGGCGTCGAACGCCTCGCCGGCTACAAAGACGCGTTGGCTGGCCACGGCATCGCCCTGAACGAGGCGCTCATCGCGGAGGGGCGCTGGACGCCGGAAACCGGCGCGGCGGCGGTGGAGATCCTGCGTCAGCGCGGGGTGACCTACAGCGCGCTGGTGGCGAGCAATGACGATATGGCGATCGGAGCGATGAAGCAGCTTCACCAGCTGGGCGTTAAGGTTCCGGATCAGGTCTCGGTGGTGGGGTTTGATGATATTGTGCTGGCGCCGTATATGGTGCCGTCGCTCGCCAGCGTTCGGGTACCGGTGACGGAGATGATTAAAGAGAGCATCAATCGGCTGATATTTATGCTGGATGGTGGGGAGTTCAACTTTCAGCAGAGCTTCCCCGGGGCGCTAATTGAGCGTGATTCACTGGTGGCGGGTCCCTGTGCCTGACGTCGTCAGCTGTCATCGTCACTACTGACGATGACAGCAAATATTCGATTTAATTCTCTTAACTATCAATGATATAAAAACTGGAACGTATTATGCATACTCCGGCGCCTAACCTTCTTACTGCTGGAGAAATGGATGAACCGTTTCATTATCGCCGATGCGAGCAAATGTATCGGCTGTCGCACTTGCGAAGTGGCCTGCGTGGTGTCCCATCAGGAACATCAGGATTGCGCCGCCCTGACGCCTCACACCTTTCAACCGCGTATTCACGTGATCAAAGGGGTCAATGTCTCCACGGCGACCGCCTGCCGTCAGTGTGAAGACGCCCCCTGCGCCAACGTCTGCCCGAACGGCGCCATTAGCCGCGATAAAGGCTTTGTCCATGTGATGCAGGAGCGCTGCATCGGCTGCAAAACCTGCGTTGTTGCCTGCCCGTACGGGGCGATGGAGGTGGTGGTGCGCCCGGTGATCCGCCATAGCGGTGCCGGACTGAACGTCGTGGCGGAAAAAGCCGAAGCCAACAAGTGCGACCTCTGCTTCCACCGCGAGAGCGGCCCGGCCTGCATGGAAGTCTGCCCGACGCACGCCCTGGTGTGCGTTGACCGCAATAAACTCGAGCAGATGAATATCGAGAAACGTCGCCGTACGGCGCTGGCCTGGTAAGTCGTGGCATGAACGGGGTGCAAATCCGCATTCGCGGTAAAGTGCAGGGGGTGGGGTTCCGCCCCTTTGTCTGGCAGCTGGCCCGGACGCAGGCCCGCTGCGGCGATGTCTGTAATGACGGTGACGGCGTCCTCGTGCGGCTGGCCGGGGGCGACGATGGTTTTACTGCCGCTCTGGCTGACCACTGCCCGCCGCTGGCGCGTATCGACAGCACCGACTGCACCCCTTATTGCTGGACGGCCACGCCGAAGGATTTCACCATCCGCGAGAGCGGGGCGGGATGCATGCGCACTCAGATCGTGCCCGATGCCGCGACCTGTCCGGCGTGCCTCGCGGAGATGAACGATCCCCGGGCGCGCCGCTACCGCTACCCCTTTATCAACTGCACCCACTGCGGGCCGCGGTTAACCATTATCCGCGCCATGCCCTACGACCGGCCTTTCACCGCAATGGCGCCGTTCCCGCTCTGTTCCCCTTGTGAGGCGGAGTTCCGCGATCCTGCGGATCGCCGTTTTCACGCCCAGCCGGTGGCCTGCCCCGACTGCGGACCGCGGCTGGAATGGCGGGCAGAGGGGGAAACGCTGAACAGCGAGGCGGCGCTGCAGGCGGCCATCACGCGGCTGGCGGCAGGCGACATCGTGGCGATAAAAGGCATCGGCGGCTTTCATCTGGCCTGCGATGCCGGTAATCCTACTGCCGTTGCCACGCTGCGGGCGAGGAAACACCGTCCGGCGAAACCGCTGGCGGTGATGTTGCCGTCAGCGGCGGGCTTACCCGCCGACGCCGCGGCGCTGATGGGCTCCCCGGCGGCGCCCATCGTACTGATTGCTAAAGCGCAGGTCTCCGGCCTGTGTGACGAGATTGCGCCAGGACTTGCGGAAGTAGGGGTGATGCTGCCGTCTAATCCGCTGCAGCATTTGCTTCTGCAGGCCCTGGCGCGCCCCATCGTCATGACCTCCGGCAACCTTAGCGGCCATCCGCCGGCGTTAAGTAATGCTCAGGCGCTCAACGACTTAGCCGACATTGCCGACGGCTTTCTCTTGCATAATCGCGACATCCTGCAGCGAATGGATGATTCGCTGGTGCGGTCAAGCGGTGAAATGCTGCGCCGCGCCCGGGGCTACGTCCCGGATGCGCTGCCGCTGCCGCCGGGGCTACAAGACATCCCGCCGCTACTGGCTCTCGGCGCGGATATGAAAAATACCTTCTGCCTGGCGCGCGGCAGCGAAGCGGTGCTGAGCCAGCACTTTGGCGATCTTGGCGAGGAAGGCGTTGAACAGCAGTGGCGCAGCACCCTGCAACTGATGCAAAGCATTTACGCGTTTGTGCCGCAGCGGGTGGTGGTTGATGCCCATCCCGGCTATCGTTCAACGCAGTGGGCGGCGTCCCTGTCGCTGCCGGTGGAGACGGTGCTGCATCACCATGCTCATGCTGCGGCGTGCCTGGCCGAGCACCGCTGGCCGCTTGACGGCGGCGACGTTATCGCCCTGACCCTCGACGGCATCGGCATGGGGGAGAACGGCGCGCTGTGGGGCGGGGAGTGCCTGCGGGTTAACTATCGCCAGTGCGAACATCTTGGCGGGTTGCCGGCCGTCGCGCTGCCGGGCGGTGACCTGGCGGCGCGCCAGCCGTGGCGAAATCTGCTGGCTCAGTGCCTGGCCTTTGTCCCTGACTGGCAGGATTATCCGCAGACCGCCCCCTTCCGCCAGCGCAACTGGCCGCTGCTGGCGCAGGCCATCGATCGCGGCATTAACGCGCCGCGCGCCTCGTCCTGCGGACGGCTGTTTGATGCCGTCGCCTGCGCGCTGGATTGCGCGCCGGAGAGCCTGAGCTATGAAGGCGAAGCAGCCTGTCGGCTGGAAGCGCTGGCCGCCAGCTGCCCCGGCGTCAGCCACCCGGTTACGCTGCCGTGGCGCGACGACGTGCTGGACTTAGCCACCTTCTGGCGACAATGGCTGGGCTGGCAGGCCACCCCGGCGCAGAAAGCCTGGGCCTTCCATGACGCCCTGGCCTGTGGGCTGGCGGCGATGGCCTGCGACTGCGCCACCGCTCGCGGCATCGACACGATAGTTTGCACCGGCGGGGTGCTGCATAACCGCCTGCTGGCGGCGCGATTGACCTTTTATCTGGCGGATTTTACTCTGCTGTTGGCGCAGCAGTTGCCGGCCGGCGACGGCGCAATCGCCTATGGTCAGGCGGTGATCGCCGCCGCCCGCGGGCAGGCTCAAGGAACATAACAATGATAATGACAGTTTTACGCCAGCAGCCGCGCGCTGCGGGACTGGTGTTGGGGTTGATCGCGGCGAACTTACTGGCCTGGTGCTGGGCGCTGCAGGCCTTTGGCGACAGCGGCGCGCTGATGGCCGCCAGCCTTCTGGCCTGGGGCTACGGCCTGCGCCACGCGGTGGATGCCGACCATATCGCGGCGATTGATAACGTGACCCGGAAGATGATGCAGCAGGGGCGGCGGCCTTTCGCCGTCGGGGCCTGGTTCTCGCTGGGCCACTCATCGATTGTGGTATTGGCCTCGGCGGCGATTGCCGCGACCGCCACGGCCTTCAGCGCGCAGATGAGCTGGCTGCATGACACCGGTAGCGTCATCGGCACCGCCGTGTCGGCCCTGTTTTTACTGGCGATGGCTTTTATCAACCTGGTGATTTTACGCAGCGTGTGGCGCAGCTTTCGGGCGTGGAAGCGCGGTGAGAAAGTGAGCGACGAAATCGTCAGCGGCGGCGGGGTGATGAGCTGGCTGTTTGGCAAAACCTTCCGTCTGGTCAGCCGCAGCTGGCAGATGTACCTGGTCGGCTTCCTGTTCGGCCTCGGTTTTGACACCGCTACCGAAATCGGCGTGCTGGGTATCTCCGCCGCCGGCGCGTCGAGCGGGATTTCCGTCTGGTCGATTATGGTCTTCCCGGCGCTGTTCGCCAGTGGTATGGCGCTGGTGGATACCCTCGATAACGTGCTGATGGTCGGCGCCTACGGCTGGGCGTTCAGCAAACCGCAGCGCAAGCTTTATTACAATATGACCATCACCGGCACCTCGGTGGTGGTGGCGCTGTTTATCGGCGGCCTGGAAGCGCTGGGCCTGCTAATGGATAAGTTTGCGCTCAGTGGCGGGATATGGCGCTGGGTGGGGATGTTAAACGATAACCTTGGCGATGCCGGATTTGTGGTGGTCGGGTTGTTTGTCGCCTGTTGGGCGCTGTCGGTGCTTAACTACCGCTGGCGCGGCTACGACAATCTGGCGCGTTAGCTGCAGCATTTTCCCGGCTTGCGCTGCGCTAAGCCGGGCTACCCTACCTGCCCGGCGGCGCTGCTCTGCGCAGGCTGACCCAGGTCCTGGTGAGGCATCGCTCTGCGTCAATAATCTCAATTACTTAACTCATTGAAAAATTATTATTTTTTATCAAATCTTCATTTTCCCTCGTTTTAACGACCCGAAGCATCTGTGATTTACCTCTTATTTACATAATTTAAACCACTCGTTAACTGGATAAAAACACGACAGCCTCGTTATAGTAGTTTTGTAAAATAAAACTAAGTTGTACAGAATGCAACAATAGCGAGATGTTCATGGAGATCGTTACCGCGCCGCACCTTGCGGCCAGAAACGTGTGGCTTGCGTTACCTGGTGAAGCAACATGACAACCCAGGCAGCCCATCCTCATCTCCGGACGCGGCAAAACGGACGCATCAAGCTGAAGTAACGTATTTCATCTCTACATCGTTTTCCTGATAAACATAATGAAACCCTGCGAGGAAACCATGACCGATCAATTACCGAACCGCGCTATCGATAACGATGCGCTGGAAAAAGAGACCATGCGGCGGGTTATCTGGCGCATCCTGCCTTTCCTGGTTGTCAGCTACCTGGTGTCGATTATTGACCGGGGCAATATTGGTATGGCTGCGCTGCAGATGAATGAGGATCTGGGCCTGAGTAAGGCGGCTTTTGGTTTCGCCAGCAGTTTGTATTTTGTCGCCTATTTTATCTTTGAGGTGCCCAGCAACCTGGCGATGCAGAAGGTGGGGGCCCGCTTGTGGATCCCGCGCATTATGATCAGTTGGGGAGTGGTATCGATGTGTATGGCGCTGGTGCAAAACACCACCTCCCTTTACATCGTCCGTTTTTTACTGGGCGCTGCCGAAGCGGGCTTTTTCCCGGGCGTGGTGCTCTATCTTACCTGGTGGATCCCGTCACGCTACCGTGCGCGTATTATTGCCTCTTTTATGGTGGCCATTCCGCTGGCTAACTTTATCGGCTCACCGCTTTCAGGGCTGATCCTGATGCTGGATGGCTGGTTAGGGCTGCGCGGCTGGCATCTGTTATTCATTATTGAAGGGTTGCCGGCGGTGCTGCTGGGGATTGCCGCTTTCTTTATTTTGCGCGACCGCCCGCATCAGGCTGGCTGGTTAAACGACCGGCAGAAGACGTGGCTGGAAAACACGCTTCAGGCGGAGCGCCAACAGCAGAAACAGATCGGCCATACCACCACATGGCAACTGTTGAAGCATCGCCAAATCTGGCTGATGGCGTTGATTTACGCCGGTGCGTCGTCTGCCGGCACCACGCTTAGCGTCTGGTCTCCACAGCTGCTGAAGTCGTTCCATCTTGATAACCTGACCACCGGGCTGCTGAATGCCATCCCCTATGGACTGGCGTCGGTGCTGATGATTGTCTGGGGACGCAGTTCGGACCGGAAAAATGAACGCCGCTGGCACACGGCGCTTACCCTCTTTATGATTGCGGCTGGCGTGTTCGCGGCGTTTATCAATCTGTCGCTTCCGGCCACCATTATGATCCTCAGTACCATACTGATTGGCGCTTATGCGGCGAAGGGCCCCTTCTGGGCGCTGGCATCGGGCTGGATGAGCAGCACGTCAGCCGCCGCCGGGCTGGCGGCCATCGGCGCGATCGCCAACCTGATTGGCGGCGCGGTGATGGTGAATGCCTATGGCATTATTAGCGAACGGACAGGAAGCCATACGCTGGCGATGCTGCCGCTGGCCGCCTTGTGTCTGGCAGGCGGCATTGCGGTGCTGGCCATGGGACGGCGTTACTCGCAGACTGCCAGGCAGGAAAAACAGATGACCCATTAATAAGCAAAGGCGGGATTTTTCCCGCCTTCTTAGCCAATCTTACTCTTTCAGACCGTAAAACCTTTCGCAGAATGGCTTGCTGGCGCCTAGCTTGAGCGACAGGCGGTTGGCCGTCTCCTGCATGAGCTGGCTGATGCCGTTTTCTTTACGATCTTCCGTCAGACGCGATGCCGGCCCGGTCAGGGCCAGCGCCGCGATCAGTTTATCGTGGACGCCAAACACCGGCATTGCGAAGGCCGCGGTGTGCGGGTCGCGCGCGCCGGAGGTATAGAACGGCAGCGTCGGTTCGTCTTCCTGCAACGATTCACCCAATCCCCAGTGGCGTAAAACCTTGCTGATAGCGGAACCATCCAGCGGGAACTGGCTGCCGGGCAGGTTGCTGTGGCGTAATCCCTGGGAGGCTTCGGCGCGGAACAGACACAGGCGCTGTCCCCCCTCAATCACATACCAGCTCGCGCTTTCGCTGGAGGCCTGTGACAGCGCCTGCAATTCCGGCTGTACGACTCTGGCAAGTTCAAATGATTGCTCATAGAGCTTGCCGAGATAGAGCAGACGGTGGCCGAGCGTATAGGTGCCATCGTCGTGCCGGATGATGTAGTTCATTCGCTCAAGCGAATTCATCAGGCGATAAACGGTTGTTTTGTGATATCCCGAAAGCTGGGCCAGCTCCGTTAACGTCAGACTGTCATTACCGGGACGGAAGCAATCAAGTAAAGCCAGCGCCTTTTCAACGGCAATTACGCCTTCATTCCCCATCATGTTCTCCTTTTTGCCGAACAAAATTGTACCTGAATTTTGTGAGTAACTTCGTGTTTACATCACAAACAACTTCGCAACACTGGCGAAAAGCGAAGCAATGCTCGTATAGTTGTTTTATATAGTACACGTGAGTTGTATCTAGTAAAACAAATGGAGAGTAACCATGCCTGCTTCGCAACAGAAACTCATCAACTTTGATATTGCGCGTGTTGACGCGGAAGAGGTCCGCCAGGCCGCCGAATTTCAGGCCGCCATTCTGGCTGTCGTGGCCGGACGCCGTGGCACATTACATGGCCGCATCAAGCCGCTGGCGCCGCATATGGCGGTTGCCGGGCCAGCGATTACCGTAGAGGTCCGCCCGGGGGATAACCTCGCTATTCACGCCGCAATGGCCGTCGCCAAACCTGGCGATGTGCTGGTCATCGACGGGAAGGGCGATCTCTCCTGCGCGCTGCTGGGAGAGATCATGGCGACGCAGGCCCAGGCCAGCGGTATCGCAGGGATTATCATTGACGGCGCCGTTCGCGATGCGGAAACCTTAAGTAACCAACGCTTTCCGGTTTTCGCCGCCGGCCTGAATCCGTGCGGCCCCACCAAGTTCATTCCAGGCAGGGTCAATCACGCTATTTCAGTCGGTGGCGCCGCCGTGCAGGCAGGTGACTTAGTGGTAGGGGATATTGACGGCGTGGTCGTTATCCCGCGCGATGAAGTTCGCACCATCATCGAACTGGCGAAAGGCAAACTGGCGATGGAATCAAAACGTCTGGTTGCTATCCGCGACGGCGACCTTCGTCCGCACTGGCTGGAGAGTGCTCTGCGTCAGGCAGGGATGCTGAGCGAAGGGGAGACACTGCCATGAGCGCTAAAAACGTCATCCTGATTACCGGCAGCGATTTGGCTGCAGCAGCGCTGGAGATGCTGGAAGATTACGAGCTTGTCTTTGCCGGCCGCCAGCCAACAGAATCCCAGCTGATAGCCTTGTGCCAGCAGCACAATCCGCTCGCGATACTGGTGCGCTATGGCAAAATCACGGCCGCCGTCATGGATGCCGCCCCGGCATTGAAGGTGATTGCCAAACATGGCAGCGGCATTGATGTCATTGACGTTGAGGCGGCCACCGCGCGCGGCATAATGGTTCGCGCGGCGACGGGGGCCAATGCCGCCGCGGTTTCCGAACACACCTGGGCGTTAATTCTGGCCTGTGCCAAGTCGGTAATTCCGCTTGACCGCCGCCTGCGTGAAGGGCACTGGGATAAATCAACGCATAAATCACTCGAACTTGAGGGCAGAACGCTGGGACTGGTCGGCCTCGGCGCTATTGGCAGCCGTGTGGCGAAAATTGCCGTCGCCTTTGGTATGAAGGTTCTGGCTTACGATCCCTACGCGAAAACGGTCCCGCCGGAATGTGAACGTGTTGACGAACTCAAAGACCTGCTGATGCAGGCCGATGTTCTGTCCCTTCATTGTCCCTTGACGCAACATAACAGAGGAATGATCAATGCCGCCACGCTGGCGCAGTGTAAGCCGGGCGCTATCCTGGTGAATACTGCGCGCGGCGGGTTGATTGACGATGTGGCGCTGGCCGCAGCATTAAAAGCGGGGACCTTGCGCTGGGCGGCGCTCGACAGCTTTCACAGTGAACCACTCACCACGCCGCATATCTGGCAGGCGATTGATAATGTCATTCTGTCTCCGCATGTGGGTGGCGTTAGCGATGCCTCTTACGTGAAAATGGGGACCGCCGCCGCAGCCAACATTCTGCAGGTGCTGCAGGAGTCGGCTCAGACAGAAACAACGTTTTGAGTGTTAACCGAACCTGCGCTCCCGGTTAATTTTTCGGCACTCTGTTTTCCGTGGCGCAGGGAGCGGCCAGACGCCGCCCCCTGCGCCGGCGGCGCTGCGCTTGCTCGGGCCTACAGTATATGAGCTTACGGGCGGCCTCCGTAGGCCGGGTAAGCGTAGCGCCACCCGGCAAAACAGGGCTGCCTGGACGGTAATCAACTCACCAGTTGCTTGAGCAGCGCAAAGGCTTCTTTCATCTTGTCTTCGCTGACCACAAAGGCACGCAGTTGATTCTCTGCATCCAGGCCTTTCGCCACCAGCCCCTCTTTGGCGGCCACGATATTCCACGTCAGATCGTCGCGGCGGGTGTCGCCGGCCAGATGCAGCGGCAGATCCGGGGTTTTCACTTTCACCAGCATTGGCGGCAGCTTGAGTTCCCCCGCCTGCGCCAGCAGGTTTTTACTCAGGCACATGGCGCTGAGTAAAATCGGCTGCAGGAACGGCAGTACCGTACCGTTGATTTCCGCACAGTCGCCGAGCGCATAAATCGCCGGGTCGCTGGTTTGCAGTTGGTTATTGACCACCACGCCGCGGTTAATCTGCAATCCGGCATGGCGCGCCAGCGACGTTTCCGGGCGCAGGCCGGCGGTGGCCACCACCGCATCGACGGTTATCGCGCGCTGGCGGTCGAGACTGACGCGAATGCCGTCGGCGGTTTGCTCTAACCCCTCAAGCTGCGCCTTGAGCATCAGATGTACGCCCATCTCGGTAAGCCGATGCTGCAGGCGGCTACTGGCCTCCGGCGGCATCAGCGCCGCCAGCACGCTGGCTGAGTTATCGACCACCGTTACCGCTTTACCGGCGCGGCAGAAATCCATCGCCAGTTCGCAACCAATCAGGCCGCCGCCGACGATCAGCACGCGCTTCGCGTCGTGCAGCTGGCTCTGCGCCGCGCCGTATTCGCGCTGGCTGTTCAGCGTCAGCATCAGCTCGCGTCCCGGTACCGGGGGGATAAACGGCGTCGCCCCGGTGGCCAGCACCAGTTTGTCATAGCGCCACTGGTTATCCTGGCTCTTCACTAACCGTTTTTCGGCGTCGATATCGCTCACCCAGGTATGGGGAAATAGACGCAGATTATACTGCTCGGCGAACTCGCCGGCGCTTTGCAGGGTCAGATCGTCGGCCTTCTGCCCGCGGCTGATGACATGGCTGAGGTCGGGTTTGTTGTATTCATCCATGCTATCGGCGGCGATTAAGGTCAGCGGGATTTGCGTATCCTGCTTACGGATATTTTTCACCAGCTGGCGGGCCGCGAAGCCCGAGCCGATGATGACGATGCCATCACTCATTTTGCCTCCGTCGCCAGTACGTCAAAGACATCTTTGCCAAGAGAACACTCAGGGCAGAGGAAATTATCCGGCACTTCACTCCACGGCGTACCCGGCTGGACATCCTGGTTAGGTTCGCCTTTCGCCGGGTCATAGACCCACTGGCACACGCTGCACTGCATCATGGGACCGAGGTCAGCGGCCGCGGCCGCGGCGGCGGCACAGGCACAGTCCTGTTGTTCCGGCGTTGTCGCTGCTTCAGCAACCGGCAGCGGCGAGAGGGCCCACTGACGAGCGATATCGCGTCCGTGTTGGCGGCACAATTCCAGCGCGTCGATATCCGGGCGCCATTTGGCTTTCAGGCTCAGCGACATCTCAAAGCCGGCATCCTGCAGGCGGGTGGAGAGGCGGTCTACCGCGCCGCCGCTCCAGCCGTGCGAGCCAAAGGCGCTGGCGCGTTTATTGCGAAAACGCAGCCCGGTCATCTCTTCCACCAACCCGGCGATTTTCGGCATCATCACGTTGTTCATGGTGGAGGTGCCCACCAGTACGCCTTTCGAGCGGAAAACATTGGTGAGAATGTCGTTTTTGTCGCTGCGGGCGACGTTGAAGATTTTTACCGCTACCCGCGGGTCGACTTCAGTGATCCCCTGAGCGATAGCATCCGCCATCATACGGGTGTTGTTGGACATGGTGTCGTAGAAAATCGTGATGCGATCTTCCTGATAATCCGCCGCCCACTCGAGGTATTTCTCGACGATTTGCGTCGGGTTATCGCGCCAGACCACGCCGTGGGAGGTGGCAATCATCTCCACCGGCAGGTTGAAGCCGAGGATTTCAGTAATTTTCGGCGTCACCAGGCGGCTGAAGGGCGTCAGGATGTTGGCGTAGTAGCGTTGGCACTGTTCGTACAGTTCAATCTGGTCCACTTCATCGTTGAACAGGTGTTCGTCGCAGTAGTGCTGGCCGAAGGCGTCGTTGCTGAACAGCACCGCGTCGCCGGTCAGGTAGGTCATCATGCTGTCAGGCCAGTGCAGCATCGGCGTTTCCACGAAGATCAGCTGTTTACCATTACCGATATCGAGAGTATCGCCGGTTTTCACCACGTGGAAGTTCCACTCCGGATGATGATGGTGGCCGTTGATCGAGTCGATGGCGTTGGCGGTGCAGTAAATCGGCGTATCCGGGATCTGCATCATCAGCTCAGTCAGCGCGCCGGCATGGTCCTCTTCGGCGTGGTTAATGACGATATAGTCGAGGTCGGCCAGATCGATTTCGCTGCGCAGGTTCTGCACGAACTCGCGGCTGAATTTATGATCGACGGTATCAATCAGCACGTTTTTCTCTTCGCGGATGAGATAGCTGTTGTAGCTGCTGCCGCGCAGCGTTTTATATTCGGTGCCGTGGAAATCACGCACTTCCCAGTCACGTTGGCCAACCCAAAGAATGTTATTTTTAACCGCAATAGACATAGCAACCTCAATCAATACAGTGTGTTTAAACTCAGTTGACTGGCTTATATCAAGTTGCATGCCAACTTTTTAATTCATTGATAATTAGCTATTTTTAATTTTTTCTGATTTTGGTTGCTGTCAAAATGACAATAGCTAAAATAGTCGATATGACAATGCGTGTTGTCAAAATGACAATGGAGCGGCAATGAGTTTTTCCGTCGACGAGCTGGCGAGAATCGCCATTGATTTACAAAGCGATATTGGTCACACCGACCGCTTTTCGCGCCTGATTACTACCCTGCGGCAGATCCTCGGCTGCGATGCCTCGGCGCTGCTGCGCTATGAGGCGCATCAGTTTGTGCCGCTGGCGATCGATGGCCTGGCGCAGGATGTGCTTGGTCGGCGCTTTGCCCTGGAAGGACACCCGCGGCTTGAGGCGATTGCGCGTGCCGGGGATGTGGTGCGCTTCCCGGCGGATAGCGACTTGCCCGACCCCTATGACGGGCTGATCCCCGGTCATGAGAGCCTGAAGGTTCACGCCTGCGTTGGCCTGCCGCTGTTTGCCGGGCAGACGCTGATTGGCGCGCTGACTCTTGACGGCATGGATGCTGACCGTTTCGATAGCTTCAGCGATGAAGAGCTGCGGCTGATTGCCGCGCTGGTGGCCGGGGCATTGAATAACGCGCTGCTTATTGCCCGCCTTGAGGCGCAAAACGTGTTGCCGGTGCAACCGGTGAATGACGCGCAGCCTGAGCGTCAGGAGATTATCGGCCTGTCAGCGCCCATGCTGCAGCTGAAAAAAGAGATCGATATCGTCGCCGCCTCGGACCTAAACGTACTGATCAGCGGCGAAACCGGCACCGGGAAAGAGCTGGTGGCGAAGGCGGTGCACCAGGGATCGCCGCGAGCCGCCAATCCGCTGGTCTATCTTAACTGCGCGGCGCTGCCGGAAAGCGTGGCGGAGAGCGAGCTGTTTGGCCATGTGAAAGGGGCGTTTACCGGGGCTATCAGCAACCGCAGCGGTAAATTTGAGATGGCTGATAACGGCACCCTGTTCCTTGATGAAATTGGCGAACTGTCGCTGGCGTTGCAGGCGAAGCTGCTGCGCGTGCTGCAGTATGGCGATATTCAGCGCGTCGGCGATGACCGCAGTCTGCGGGTCGATGTGCGGGTGCTGGCGGCGACGAACCGCGATCTACGCCAGGAGGTGGTGGAAGGGCGCTTTCGCGCCGACCTGTACCATCGCCTGAGCGTCTTCCCGCTGTCGGTTCCGGCGCTACGCGAGCGGGACAGCGATGTTGTGCTGCTGGCGGGCTATTTCTGTGAGCAGTGCCGCCTGCGGATGGGGCTGGCGCGGGTGATACTCAGCGAAGCGGCGCGAAACAGGCTGCAGCAGTGGTCCTGGCCGGGCAACGTGCGCGAACTGGAGCATGCTATTCACCGGGCGGTGGTGCTGGCGCGGGCCACCCAGGCCGGCGATGAAGTGGTGCTGGAGCCGCAGCATTTCCAGTTTGCGGTGACGGCGCCGATGTTACCGACTGAGACGGCGGCAGCAGTACCTGTGATGGAGAAGGTCAATCTGCGCGAGGCGACCGACTCTTTTCAGCGGGAAGCGATTAGCCGCGCGCTGGAGGCGAACCAGCGCAACTGGGCGGCGACCGCCCGTGCGCTGGAACTGGACGTCGCCAACCTGCATCGGCTGGCGAAACGTCTGGGACTTAAAGGATCCCTGCCTGGTAAAAGTTCTGCAGGTTGATGGCGCCGACCAGTTGGCCGTTTTCATCCACGACCGGCGCGGCGCTGATTTTGTGTTTCATCAGCCGCTCTTTGGCTTCCACCGCGCGGCTTTCCGCCTGCAGCGTTACGCCGTTGCGGGTCATCGCCCGAGTGACGCTATCGTTGAGCGTACCGCCAGCAACCAGCCAGCGGCGCAGGTCGCCGTCGGTGAAAACGCCCTGCACGCGGTTGGTTTCATCGCAGACCGCCACCAGGCCGAGCCCGGTTCGGCTGAGTTCAAGCATGGCGTCCATGACGTTGGCCCCGGCATCGACCCGCGGCACTTCTTCGTCGCGGCGCATCAGGTGATGCACCTTATTCAGCAGACGCGCGCCGAGGGCGCCCGCCGGGTGGGAACGGGCGAAATCTTCTTCATTGAAACCGCGCGCCTGCATCACCGCCATCGCCAGCGCGTCGCCCAGCATCAGGGTGTTAACGGTGCTGGAGGTCGGCGCCAGATGCATCGGACAGGCTTCGCGCTCCACGGCGATATCCAGCACCGCTTTCGCCGCCAGTGCCAGCGGCGAGGTGGATTTGCCGGTCATCGCCAGCAGCGGAATGGATTTCTCTTCCAGCCGCGGCACGATGAGATCCAGCTCTTTTGCGCTACCGGAGTAGGAGATAAACAGCATCACGTCGCGGCTATCGAGCATACCGAGATCGCCGTGCAGGGCTTCTGCCGGATGGACGAAAAAGGCCGGGGTGCCGGTGCTGGCGAAGGTTGCCGCCAGCTTTTTACCGATGTGGCCGGATTTACCGATACCGGAGACAATCAGTTTGCCCTCGCAGTGGATGATGGTTTCCGCCGCGCGGATGAAGTCGTCGCCCAGGCGTTCCGGCAGGCGGCTCGCCTCCTGCAGCTCAAGCATCAGGGTCTGGCGTCCGGCCTCTAACAAAAAGTTACTCATGATGTTCTCCAGTAATAATGACTTCAATACCTTTGGCTTCCAGCGCCCGCTGGAATTCAGGGTCAATCTCGGCATCGGTAATCAATTTATCCACGCGTTCAAGGCCGCAGACAATGTTGGGACTTTTACGGCCAAACTTGGATGAGTCGGCCATCAGGATCACTTCGCGGGCGGCGTTACACATCGCCTTACTGACGGTATAGACCTCGTTAAAGGTGGTGACGCCCGCCACCAGATCAATGCCGTCGGTGCCCATAAACAGCTTGTCGAAGCTGAATTGTTCGAAGGCGTTTTCCGCCAGCTGGCCGTGGAATGAAGCCGATTTTTTACGGAAGGTGCCGCCCGGCATCAGGATGGTCTGCTCGTTATCGAACTCGGAAAGGGCGTTGACGATATGCAGGCTGTTGGTCATCACCGTGATGTTATTGAAGCGGCTCAGCAACGGCACCATTTGCAGCACGGTACTGCCGGCGTCGAGGATAATTGAATCGCCATCGTGGATGTAGCGTACGGCGGCCTCGGCAATCTGCGCTTTCTTGTGGGTGTTGATCAGCGTCTTGTGGTCGATAGGCGGGTCGGCCTCGTCTTTATTCAACACTACGCCGCCGTAGGTGCGGATGACGGTCCCGGCATTCTCCAGAATCACCAGATCCTTGCGGATAGTGGTGCCGGTGGTGTCGAAGTGTTGCGCCAGCTCTTCGACCGAGCATTTGCCCTGCGATTGCAGGTGCTCGAGAATGGCTGCCTGGCGCTGACGTGGTTTCATAGGCGTTGTATCCTGCGTTTAAGTTTCGAAGTGATAATTTCGCAAGATATTAACTTTCACAACGAAATTATGCATGTTTCGGATTAAGCGCTAATGATAGTGCATTCTGACAGAGCGGATCATTGGGAAAGATCACATCAGGCTGCAATTCCTCGAGATGTTTACCGCTAAGCGTGGGGATTTTTTGCGGACTGGCGAAGACGGTGAGGCCCTTCATCAACAGCGTATCGCAAATACGATCGTTTTCATCGACGGCGATAGCGACAATCGCGCGTGGTTTAAAGCGCCCGGAGGAACGGCCGACGCCAACGCGGCCCTGCTGGCAAAGGCTATCAAAAGCGCGATTGAAGCGGCGAATTTGCCAGCCGCCGAAAGCCAGCTGAGTCAGCCAGGCGATAGCGGCGACGGTGATTAATGCGGTAACCATAATGTCTCCTGAAGGTGGGGTACCGGGTAAAACCCGGGTACCGTTTTTTGTCGGGTGGCGGCTAGCGCCTGACCCGACCGACATTTTTGTAGCCCGGATAAGCGCAGCGCCATCCGGGAACCTTTTAAAACATCACCTGGCCGCCGGTAACGTTAATTGACTGACCCGTGCAGTACGACGCCTGCGGGCTGGCGTAAAACATCAACACGTTCAGCACATCCTGGTAATCGCAGCCGCGTTTCAACGGCACCTTATCGATGTAGTACTGCTCGACTTCGCTCTCATCAATGCCGAGCTTGGCGGCGTACTGCGGCAGCAGCGACTGGAACATCGGCGATTTCAACAGATTGCCGAGCATCAGCGAATGGACGGTAATACCGTACTCCGCCAGATCCAGCGCCAGCGACTGGGTCAGCCCGACGCCGCCGAACTTCGCCGCGCTGTAGCCGGAGTTGTGCTTACTGCCCACTTTGCCGGACTTCGAGTTGATCTGAATGATGCGACCTTTAATGCCATCGCGGATCATGAGCCGCGAGAACTCGCGGGCGCAGAGGAAATAGCCCACCAGGTTCACCTGCAGCGAGCGGTCGAAATCCCCCAGCGCGAAGTCGCTAATAAACGCCGCTTTGGCAATCCCGGCGCTGTACACCAGCAGATCGACGCGCGTGAAAATCTCATCCACCCCGTGAGCCAGGGCAGTGACGCTGGCTTCGCTGGTGGCGTCGGCGCCGAAGCCGTATGCCGTGCCTTCGCCATATTCAGCGTTGATCTCCTGGGCGACGCGGCTGGCTTTTTCACTTTGAATATCGACCACCGCCACGCGGTACCCCTCGGCGGCCAGACCGCGGCACAGAAACTCTCCTAAGGTTTGTCCGCCACCAATGACAACAGCAACCTGATTCATCTTTCTCTCCTTCTAAGCAACAAATTTCAGTACGCAGCCGGTCGCGATAGCATCCGGCACCGGGCCGGCGACGTGAACGGTTCCGGGAAACTCCGCTTCACGATGGCCGTCGAAGCGCAGGGTGATGTGGCCCAGCTCGCGCAGGTTTTGTTCGGCGACCTCGCCGACGGCGGTCACCGGATAACGCCTGTCGCCGAGCTGCAGCTCTGCGCCCGGCGTCAGGGGGCCGGCAAGCTCGCCGTGGTTGTGAATAAAGCAATACTCTTCGATATCCGCCGGGGCGCCCTCGCGGAAGGTGATCAGCATCTGCTCTTCCAGCGCCATCGTCGCGCAGGCGCCGATGCGGGTAATGGTGGTGTGGTAAATGACGGTCATCTTCAGGAACCTCTTACTGGTAAATAAATCCGGAAACGAACCACGCGATCAGCACGGTTGGCGCGCCGGTGAGGAAGCGGCTGACCAGCACCGACGGCACGCCGACGCGCACGGTATCCTGACGGGCCTCGGCCAGCGACAGGCCTACCGGGATAAAATCGCAGGCGGCCTGGGCGTTAATGGCAAACAGCGCGGGCAGGGCGAGGTGCGGTGGAATGTTGCCAAGGCCGATCTGGACGCCGATCAGCACGCCGATGACCTGGGCGATAACGGCGCCGGGGCCGAGAAACGGCGACAGCAGCGGGAAGGAGCAGATCAGCGCCAGGGTCACCAGCCCCAGCGGATGGCTGGCAAGCGGCGCCAGGCCGTGGGCAATCCAGTCGCCGATGCCGGAGGCCATGATGATGCCGATCAGCGCCGAGACGAAGGCCATAAACGGCAGAATGGTTTTCAGCACCGTGTCGATGGTGTCGCGTCCGGCCTGGAACAGTACCGCCACCACCGATCCCATCCCCATCCCGACCTTCGCCAGCAGGCCGTCGCTCTGTTCGGTGATCTTTTTGCTGGCGTCATAATCGCGGCCCGCGGCAGGGAGTGGTTGCGCTGCCGTCTCGCCGCTATCTTCCAGCAGTTTGATGTTCTCTTCTTTCACCCCGGAGACGTAAATATCCTCGACGATATACTGCGCCAGCGGCCCCGATTTGCCGGTGGCATGGATATTCACCGTAGGGATACGGCGCTTGGGATAGAGCCCGCAGCGCAGGGTACCCCCACAGTCGATAATCGCCACGCCGATGTCGCTTTCCGCCGGTTCGCCCTCTTTAAAACCGTCCACCGCCTGCCAGCCGGTCAGGCTGGCGATGCGGTCAACGATCGCCGGGCGGGTGCCGGCGGTGATATAGACGATCTTTTTGCCCTCGACGACGTCGAGTTCAAGGGGGCCGCCCCAGCCGCCGGTGCCTTTCTCAATACGAATGCGGGTCATGATGTCGCTCCTGACAGATGCACTTTCCGGGCAAGCTGAATCGCCATTTTTTTCTCGAAAATAGAGGTGGTCAGGTCGGTGACCCAGCCGCGGAAGAAGTTGGTCACCAGCCCAACCAGCAGATAGCTCACCGCCAGGGGACCAAGCGGCAGGCCAAGCGTGGTGAGGCCGTTGGCGATGCCGAGATAAACAAACAGCTCGCCGGGGTTGATATGTGGAAAGAGACCGTTCATCGAGTGGCAGCTATAGGACGCCGCCGCGTAATAGCTGGGCTTGTACTTCTCTGGCATAAAGCGGCCGAGACTTAAGGTCATTGGGTTACAAAAAACGAAGGTGCCGATGCAGGGCAACAGCAGATAGCGGGAGATCGGATTTCCGGCGCAGCGCTGCGCCAGTTTTTCGATCCGCTGCTGGCCGATAAAGTTGATCAGCGCGTTCATGATCACCAGCAGGCTGAGCAGTAAGGGGAGGATCCCGGTCACCATGCCGGTAAATACCTCGCCGCCTTTCTGAAACAGGCCGATAAACCACTCCGCGCCGTGGGTAACGACGTCAATCATTGTTCTCTCCTTCAGCGTGTTATTTTTCTTGCTAATTGCAGGCTGATTTTAATCATTTTGAAAGGTTTTAAAGTGTTAAATGGATCGCAAAATGAAAGATAAATATTTTATTTTGAAAGTTTGAAGACAAGAGGATGAAACGATGAGGCGCATGGCAGTATGTAGGGAAGGGGCGATGAAGGACTATTTTGTCTACAAACGGATTGTCGCTTTCTTGTTGGTCGTCGCATGCTTTACCATAATTATCCCTTGCTGAATTTGTTAAACGGAATTCCCATGTTGAAGCGTCGCTATCTGGCTTTACTTCCCCTTTGTGTGCTCCTCGCTGCCTGCAGCAGCAAACCCAAGACCCCCGCGGAAACGGAGATGGCGAGTGGAACCGGCGGCTTTTTGCTGGAACCGCAGCATAACGTGATGCAGATGGGCGGCGACTTCGCCAACAATCCGGCGGCGGCGCAGTTCATCGATAAGATGGTGGCGAAGCACGGCTTCGACAGACAGCAGTTGCAGGAGATCCTGTCGCAGGCTAAGCGCCTGGATTACGTCCTGCGGCTGATGGATCGTCAGGCGCCGACCGGCCTGCCGCCGACCGGGCCGACCGGCGCCTGGCTGCGCTACAAGAAACAGTTTATTACCCCGGATAATGTGCAGAACGGCGTGGTGTTCTGGAACCAGTATCAGGATGCGCTGAACCGCGCTTATCAGGTTTATGGCGTGCCGCCGGAAATCATCGTCGGCATTATCGGCGTGGAGACTCGCTGGGGCCGGGTGATGGGCAAAACCCGTATCCTTGATGCGCTGGCGACCTTGTCGTTTAGCTACCCACGCCGCGCCGAATATTTCTCTTCGGAGCTGGAAACCTTCCTGTTAATGGCGCGCAGCGAAAGCGACGACCCGCTGGATCTGAAAGGCTCTTTCGCCGGGGCGATGGGTTACGGCCAGTTTATGCCGTCCTCCTATAAGCAGTATGCGGTCGATTTTAACGGTGACGGCCATATCAACCTGTGGGACCCGGTGGATGCCATCGGCAGCGTGGCCAACTACTTCAAACAGCATGGCTGGGTGAGCGGCGATCTGGTGGCGGTGCAGGCGCTGGGCCAGGCGCCGGGGCTGGAGAATGGTTTCAAAACCAAATACAGCGTGTCGCAGCTGGCGGCGGCGGGGCTAACCCCAACCCAGCCGCTGGGTAACCATCAGCAGGCCAGTCTGCTGCGGCTGGATGTCGGCACCGGCTATGAGTACTGGTACGGGCTGCCGAACTTCTACACCATCACCCGCTATAACCACAGCACCCATTACGCGATGGCCGTCTGGCAGCTGGGGCTGGCGGTTTCGCAGGCCCGCGGCGGGTACTGATTTTCATCCGGCTGACAGATTCCGCGCCTCCCCGGATAGCGGCGCGTAGCGCCTTATCCGGGCTACGGTCTGGTATCCGGTTGGTAGCCCCGGTAAGCGCAGCGCGACCGGGGGAGAGTTCAATGACAGCTTGTCACCCATCGGCAACACAGCGGCTACGTTACTGACAGATTTCGAACCTCCCCGGATAGCGGCGCGTAGCGCCTTAGCCGGGCTACGGTCTGGTATCCGGTTGGTAGCCCCGGTAAGCGCAGCGCGACCGGGGGAGAGTTCAATGACAGCTTGTCGCCCATCGGCAACACAGCGGCTACGTTACTGACAGATTCCGCGCCTCCCCGGATAGCGGCGCGCAGCGCCTTATCCGGGCTACGGTCTGGTATCCGGTTGGTAGCCCCGGTAAGCGCAGCGCGACCGGGGGATAGTTCAATGACAGCTTGTCGCCCATCGGCAACACTGCGGCTACGTTACTGACA
The DNA here is from genome assembly GCF_014192815.1 of Klebsiella sp. RC2. Lineage (NCBI taxonomy): Bacteria > Pseudomonadati > Pseudomonadota > Gammaproteobacteria > Enterobacterales > Enterobacteriaceae > Klebsiella > Klebsiella sp. RC2. Next base: position 331,722 of record NZ_JACHYL010000005.1, read on the forward strand.
GATTCCGCGCCTCCCCGGATAGCGGCGCGCAGCGCTTTATCCGGGCTACGATGCGGTATCCGGTTGCTAGCCCCGGTAAGCGCAGCGCGACCGGGGGATGACGCCGGGGAGGCCGCGCTTAACCTCTCGTTTTTTCCCGCCCGCATGCCTCTTGTTGACCTTTGTTACATTTCTGCCCACTGACACTGATTTACATTCTTTTTTCGCTTCTGTATTGTTATGTTATAACATTAAAAGGGGTAAAATATGTTCACATCAGTTTTTATGGCCTCCGGCGCGACGCGCGCGACCATCGCAGGCGTGCTGCTGGTGGCGCTATGGTTAGCGACCTGGTGGGCGGTGGCGCTGCCATGATTGAGCTGGAGCAACTGGTCGCTGGCTATGACGGGGTGGCGATCACCCCACCGTTGAGCGGGATGATATGCCCCGGCAGCCTGACAGCAATCGTTGGCCTCAATGGCTGCGGAAAATCAACGCTGCTGAAAACGCTCGCCGGGTTTCTACCACCGGTCAGTGGCCGCCTGCGCTGGCAGGGGAAACGGCCGGTGATTGGCTGGCTGGCGCAGCGCCATGCCCTCGAGTCGCAGTTTCCTCTCAACGTGCAGGATGTGGTGAGTCAGGGCGCATGGCCCGGCGTGTCGCTGCTACGCGGTCTGGGCGGCGATACCCGGCGACGTATCAGCGCGGTGCTGGAGCGGGTCGGGCTGGCGGGTCTGGCGAAATCGCCGATTGAGGCGCTCTCCGGCGGCCAGTTTCAGCGCATGTTGTTTGCCCGGGTGATGGTGCAGCAGGCGCCGCTGGTGATGCTCGACGAGCCCTTCACCGGCATCGACGAAGCGACCTGCCGGGAACTGATGGAATTGATCCTCGAGATGCATCAGCAGGGGCAGACCATCCTGGCGGTGCTGCATGATAACCAGCGGGTGGCCGACTTTTTCCCCGAGACGCTGCTGCTGACTTCCCAACGCGCCTGCTGGGGCGTCACCCGGGCGGTACTTCCGGCTTTCAGTCATGCGAGGTCGGCATGATCTGGCACACCTTCTTTCAGCCTTTTATTGAATTTGGTTTTATGCGCCGGGCGCTGGTGGTGTGTCTGGCGCTGTCGCTGAGCACCACCATGCTGGGCGTCTTCCTGCTGCTGCGGCGTATGAGCCTGATGGGCGATGCGCTGTCGCACGCCATTCTCCCCGGGGTGGCGGTGGGGTATCTGCTGAGCGGCATGTCGCTGCTGGCCATGACCCTCGGCGGCTTCATCGCCGGCATCGTGGTGGCGCTGGTGGCCGGGTGGGTGAGCCGGCGGACACCGTTAAAAGAGGACGCCAGCTTTGCCGGATTTTATCTGGGATCGCTGGCCCTGGGCGTCACCCTGGTGTCGCTGCGCGGCTCCAGCGTCGACCTCCTGCATCTGTTATTTGGCTCTATTCTGGCGGTCGATCGTGACGCGGCGCTGTTTGTCAGCGGCGTCGCCAGCCTGACGCTGCTGTGCATTGCGCTGTGCTACCGCGGTCTGGTCAGCGAGGCGTTCGACAGCGCCTGGCTGCAGGTGAACCACCCCCGCCTTCCCGCGCTGCTGCATGGACTGTTTCTGGCGCTGCTGGTGCTTAATCTGGTGGCGGGGTTTCAGGTACTCGGCACGCTGATGGCGGTAGGGGTGATGATGCTTCCGGCGGTTGCCGCGCGCTGCTGGGCGCGAACGCTGCCGGGCATTCTGCTGCTGGCGGCGCTCTCCGGCGCACTCTGCGCCTGGCTGGGATTAAGTCTCTCCTGGGCGGCCAGTCTTCCCGCCGGGCCCGCCATCGTGCTGACCGCCAGCGCGCTGTTTTTTATTTCGCTGTTTTTTGGCACGCATAGCCGGCTGCTGATCGGCTGGCGCAAATTGATGGGGTAAGGAAATGATGAAACGTAGTGCAATGGTTGTGGCGCTGGCTTTGGGGCTGATGGCGCAGGGGGCGATGGCAAAAACGCTGAACGTGGTAAGCAGTTTTTCGGTGCTGGGTGATATGGTGCAGCAGGTCGGCGGCGAGCATGTCCATGTCGATACGCTGGTCGGCCCGGACGGTGATCCACACACCTTCGAGCCCTCGCCGAAAGATAGTGCGCTGCTCAGCAAGGCCGACGTGGTGGTGGTCAACGGCCTGGGGCTGGAAGGGTGGCTGGATCGTCTGATTAAGGCCTCTGGTTTTAAGGGCGAGCTGGTGGTGGCCTCGAAAGGCGTCAAGACCCATACCCTTGATGAGGATGGCAAAACGGTGACCGATCCCCACGCCTGGAACAGCGCGGCGAACGGTGCGTTGTATGCGCAGAATATCCTCGATGGTCTGGTGAAAGCCGACCCGGAAGATAAAGCGGCGTTGACCAGCAGCGGCAAGCGCTATATCGAGCAGTTGACGAATATCGACGGCTGGGCGAAAGCGCAGTTCAGCGCCATTCCGCTGGCAAAGCGCAAGGTCCTGACCAGCCATGACGCCTTCGGCTATTTTGGCCGCGCTTACAATGTGACATTCCTCGCGCCACAGGGGCTCTCTTCAGAGAGCGAGGCCAGCGCGGCGCAGGTGGCGGCGCTGATTAAGCAAATCAAAGCCGATGGCGTCCATACCTGGTTTATGGAGAACCAGCTTGACCCGCGGCTGGTGAAGCAAATCGCCAGCGCGACAGGCGCCCAGCCGGGGGGCGAACTCTACCCGGAGGCGCTCTCCGCACCGGGTGGCGTCGCGGATAGCTATGTGAAAATGATGCGTCATAACGTGGCGCTGATCGCCGCCAGCATGAAGTAATCGTGCGATTTATCATCCCGGCATCGCCGGGATGATTCATTTTGGATGTCCCCTCGTAAATTCCACACCTCGTCCCCATATCTCTGTGGAAAGTGCTATCTTTGATGGCCTCTTTATCCAGACCAAAGCGGGGCGATAATGACCGATTCAGAATTAATGCAGCTAAGCGAGAAGGTGGGCCGGGCGCTGAAGGCGCGCGGTGCGACGGTGACCACGGCGGAATCCTGCACCGGCGGCTGGATAGCGAAAGCGATCACCGATATTGCCGGCAGCTCAGCGTGGTTTGAACGCGGCTTTGTGACCTACAGCAACGAAGCCAAATCGCAAATGATCGGCGTCAGCGAAGCGACGCTGCGGGACAACGGCGCAGTGAGCGAACCGGTGGTGGTCGAGATGGCGATCGGCGCACTGCGCGCGGCGCGCGCGGACTATGCCATCTCCGTTAGCGGCGTCGCCGGGCCGGATGGCGGCAGCGACGAAAAGCCGGTCGGCACGGTGTGGTTTGGTGTCGCCAGCGTGAGCGGGCAAGGCGTGACGCGGCGCGAATGCTTTGCCGGAGACCGCGAAGCGGTGCGTCGTCAGGCGACGGCCTATGCGCTCAATCTGCTCTGGCAACAATTTCTACAAAACACTTGATACTGTATGACCATACAGTATAATTGCCTCAACTGAACAAATATTAACGGCGAAGCGAACACGCTTCACCCTGCATGATTAGGAGTAACAATGGCGATCGACGAAAACAAACAGAAAGCGTTGGCGGCTGCACTGGGCCAGATCGAAAAGCAATTCGGTAAAGGCTCCATCATGCGCCTGGGTGAAGACCGTTCTATGGACGTAGAAACCATCTCCACCGGCTCGCTTTCTCTGGATATTGCGCTCGGCGCCGGCGGTCTGCCAATGGGCCGTATCGTCGAGATCTACGGGCCGGAATCTTCCGGTAAAACCACCCTGACGCTGCAGGTTATCGCCGCAGCGCAGCGTGAAGGTAAAACCTGTGCGTTCATCGATGCCGAACACGCGCTGGACCCGGTCTATGCGCGCAAACTGGGCGTGGATATCGACAACCTGCTGTGTTCTCAGCCGGATACCGGTGAACAGGCGCTGGAAATCTGTGACGCGCTGGCGCGCTCTGGCGCGGTTGACGTTATCGTCGTCGACTCCGTCGCGGCGCTGACGCCGAAAGCGGAAATCGAAGGCGAAATCGGCGATTCTCACATGGGTCTCGCGGCGCGTATGATGAGCCAGGCGATGCGTAAGCTGGCGGGTAACCTGAAGCAGTCCAACACGCTGCTGATCTTCATCAACCAGATCCGTATGAAAATCGGCGTAATGTTCGGTAACCCGGAAACCACCACCGGCGGCAACGCGCTGAAGTTCTACGCCTCCGTGCGTCTGGACATCCGCCGCATCGGCGCGGTGAAAGAGGGCGACAATGTCGTCGGCAGCGAAACCCGCGTCAAAGTGGTGAAGAACAAGATCGCCGCGCCGTTCAAACAGGCTGAATTCCAGATCCTCTACGGCGAAGGCATCAACTTCTTCGGCGAGCTGGTTGACCTGGGCGTGAAAGAGAAGCTGATTGAAAAAGCGGGTGCCTGGTACAGCTACAACGGCGACAAAATTGGTCAGGGTAAAGCGAACGCGATCACCTGGCTGAAAGAGAACCCGGCGGCGGCGAAAGAAATTGAGAAGAAAGTTCGCGAACTGCTGCTCAACAACCAGGACTCTACGCCGGACTTCGCCGTTGACGGCAACGACGCAGAAGAAACGGAACAAGATTTCTGATATCGTCTAACAGAGTGATAAAGGGCTGCTTATGCGGCCCTTTTGCATTTCTTAGATTATTGAGGTGCCTGTGACTGAACCTTCATCACGCCGCTCCGGCTACGCCCGCCTGCTGGACCGCGCTATCCGCATTCTGGCCATGCGCGACCACAGCGAACAGGAGCTGCGGCGCAAACTGGCTGCACCAGTAATGAGCAAAAATGGCCCCGAGGCGCTGGACGTCACCCCCGAAGAGCTGGAGCAGGTGGTTGCCTGGTGTATCGAAAACCGCTATCTCGACGATCACCGTTTTGTCGGCCAGTTCATCGCCAGCCGGAGCCGCAAAGGCTATGGTCCGGCGCGCATTCGTCAGGAGCTCAGCCAGAAAGGGATTGCCCGCCAGGACGTTGAACAGGCTATGCGCGAATGTGATATCGACTGGGTGAGCCTTGCCAGGGAGCAGGCGCAGCGTAAATACGGCGAACCGTTACCTTCCGCCTTTACTGAAAAAGTGAAAGTTCAGCGATTCCTGCTTTACCGCGGCTACCTGATGGAAGATATCCAGGAAATCTGGCGAAATTTTGCAGATTGACCCATCGGGGATTTTACTTCGCCGTAAAGAAAACTTATCTTATTCCCACTTTATTCCGTCGGGCCGCTGGTTGTGACAGTACAGACAGCGTCCAGGGCGATTATTCCTTATACACAAAATCATTCAAGCTGCATCAGGGCGGCAAGAGAGAACATCTTCTGGAACGCACGTCAGTTCGGTGCCGGGAGAGCAAGCGCAGCCAGGACAGAGGCGACTTGAAGGATGACGTGTAGCTTGATTTCAGGATAATTATGAGCAAGAGCACCGCTGAGATCCGTCAGGCGTTTCTCGACTTTTTCCATAGTAAGGGACATCAGGTAGTTGCCAGCAGCTCCCTGGTACCGCACAACGATCCAACCCTGCTGTTTACCAACGCCGGGATGAACCAGTTCAAGGATGTCTTCCTTGGCCTCGATAAACGTAATTACTCGCGCGCGACCACCGCGCAGCGTTGCGTGCGTGCGGGTGGTAAACACAACGATCTGGAAAACGTCGGTTACACCGCGCGTCACCACACCTTCTTTGAAATGCTGGGCAACTTCAGCTTTGGCGATTATTTCAAGCAGGATGCCATCAAATACGCATGGGAACTGCTGACCGGTGAAAACTGGTTCGCCCTGCCGAAAGAGAAGCTGTGGGTCACCGTCTACGAGACCGATGACGAAGCGTTCGACATCTGGGCTAACGAAGTAGGCGTTCCGCGCGAGCGTATCATCCGCATCGGCGACAACAAAGGCGCGCCGTTTGCTTCTGATAACTTCTGGCAGATGGGCGACACGGGTCCGTGCGGCCCGTGCACCGAAATCTTCTTTGACCACGGCGATCACATCTGGGGCGGCCCTCCGGGAAGCCCGGAAGAAGACGGCGACCGTTACATCGAGATCTGGAACATCGTCTTCATGCAGTTCAACCGTCAGGCTGACGGTACCATGGAGCCGCTGCCGAAGCCGTCCGTCGACACCGGTATGGGGCTGGAGCGTATTGCCGCCGTGCTGCAGCACGTTAACTCCAACTATGATATCGACCTGTTCCGCGATCTGATCGCCAGCGTGGCGAAAGTCACCGGCGCGACCGACCTGACGAACAAGTCGCTGCGTGTGATTGCCGACCACATTCGCTCCTGTGCATTCCTGATTGCTGACGGCGTGATCCCGTCGAATGAAAACCGCGGCTACGTGCTGCGTCGCATCATTCGCCGTGCGATCCGTCACGGCAACATGCTGGGCGCGAAGGACACCTTCTTCTGGAAACTGGTTGCCCCGCTGATCGCCGTGATGGGTTCCGCCGGTGAAGAACTGAAACAGCAGCAGGCTCAGGTTGAGCAGGTACTGAAAACTGAAGAAGAGCAGTTCGCCCGTACTCTGGAGCGCGGACTGGCGCTGCTGGATGAAGAGCTGTCGAAGCTGAAAGGCGACACGCTGGATGGCGAAACGGCCTTCCGTCTGTACGACACCTACGGCTTCCCGGTCGACCTGACGGCGGACGTGTGCCGCGAACGCAACATTAAAGTTGACGAAGCTGGCTTTGAGGCCGCCATGGAAGAGCAGCGCCGCCGCGCGCGCGAGTCCAGCGGTTTCGGCGCTGACTATAACGCGATGATCCGCGTTGACGGCGCCTCTGAATTTAAAGGCTACGATCATCTGGAGCTGAACGGCAAAGTGACTGCGCTGTTTATCGACGGTAAAGCGGTGGATAGTGTCAGCGCGGGCCAGGAAGCGGTGGTGATCCTCGACCAGACCCCGTTCTATGCGGAGTCCGGCGGCCAGGTGGGCGATAAAGGCGAACTGAAAGGCGCAGGCTTCTCCTTCGCCGTCAGCGACACGCAGAAGTACGGTCAGGCCATTGGTCATATCGGTAAAGTCGCCAGCGGTTCCCTGAAAGTGGGCGACGCGGTGCAGGCCGATGTGGACGAGGCTCGCCGTCAGCGTATCCGTCTGAACCACTCCGCGACGCATCTGATGCATGCGGCGCTGCGCCAGGTGCTCGGCACCCATGTAGCGCAGAAAGGCTCGCTGGTTAACGATAAAGCGCTGCGCTTTGACTTCTCGCATTTCGAAGCGATGAAGCCGGAAGAGATCCGTGCAGTCGAAGATCTGGTCAATGCGCAGATCCGTCGTAACCTGGCTATCGAAACCAACATTATGGATATCGATGCCGCGCGCGCATCCGGCGCCATGGCGCTGTTCGGCGAGAAATACGATGACCGCGTCCGCGTGCTGCAGATGGGCGACTTCTCCACCGAACTGTGCGGCGGGACTCACGCGGCGCGTACCGGTGATATCGGCCTGTTCCGCATCACCTCTGAGTCCGGTACCGCCGCTGGCGTGCGCCGTATCGAAGCGGTAACCGGCGAAGGCGCGATAGCCATGCTGCACGCGCAGAGCGATCAGCTCAGCGATATCGCACAGCTGCTGAAGGGCGACAGCCACAATCTCGGCGAGAAAGTTCGCGCCGCGCTGGAGCGTACCCGTCAGCTGGAAAAAGAGCTGCAGCAGCTGAAAGAGCAGGCTGCGGCGCAGGAGAGCGCAAACCTCTCCAGCAAAGCGGAAGAGATTAACGGCGTTAAGCTGCTGGTCAGCGAGCTGGCCGGCGTGGAGCCGAAGATGCTGCGTACCATGGTTGACGATCTGAAGAACCAACTGGGTTCGACGGTTGTGGTGTTGGCTACGGTCGCAGACGGTAAAGTTTCCCTGATTGCCGGTGTGTCTAAGGATGTGACAGATCGCGTGAAGGCAGGGGAGCTGGTTGGTATGGTCGCTCAGCAGGTGGGCGGTAAAGGGGGCGGTCGTCCGGATATGGCGCAGGCCGGTGGTACCGATGCGTCTGCTCTCCCTGCAGCGTTAGCCAGTGTGAAAGGCTGGGTCAGCGCAAAACTGTAATAACTATAAACGCCTATACCCTAAATAATTCGAGTGGCAGGAAGGCGGCGACGCAGCGAATCCCCAGGAACTTACTCAAGTAAGTGACTGGGGTGAGTGAGGAAAGCCAACACACAGGCAACTTGAAGTATGGCGGGTATAGGTGCCGTAACCTCGGGGAAACGGCACCTTGCGTCATAAGTACTGATAACGATAAAGTCGGGTTGAAATTGTGTATATCGGCTAAACTTAGGTTTAACAGAATGTGATGCCATGACTGCCTTATACCGCAAGGTATTTGTCATCGCTTACTTTTTGGCGTTATATGATGGATAATGCCGGGATACGAGAGACCCGACTCTTTTAATCTTTCAAGGAGCAAAGAATGCTGATTCTGACTCGTCGAGTTGGTGAGACCCTCATGATTGGAGATGAGGTCACTGTGACAGTTTTAGGGGTGAAGGGTAACCAGGTTCGTATTGGCGTAAACGCCCCTAAAGAAGTATCTGTTCACCGTGAAGAGATCTACCAGCGTATTCAGGCTGAAAAATCCCAGCAGTCCAGTTACTAAGGTTTCCGCGCCTCGCTGTTCAGTGAGGCGCATCCCTTCCCGCCGTTATTTTTGCCTTTTTCACTTTTTCCCCTGCGCAATACCGGTTTTCATCACCCTTTGCCGCTTTGGCTGTTTGGCGTTATGCCTGCGTCAGGTCTGATTTCCTGTTGATAAATTGCCCTTTTTGCCGTTTTTGCACGCGAATTGCGTGCGAAGTGTGCAAACGAAAAAAGGTCTCGAAAAAGTGTTTGACTTATAAGTACCAGAAAGTAATATGTGCGCCATCGCAGCGACGAAGAGCAGAAACAAGTTCTTCGAAGCACTCGAAAGAGGCGTGTGTGGTGAGGTGGCCGAGAGGCTGAAGGCGCTCCCCTGCTAAGGGAGTATGCGGTCAAAAGCTGCATCCGGGGTTCGAATCCCCGCCTCACCGCCATTTTGCATCCGTAGCTCAGCTGGATAGAGTACTCGGCTACGAACCGAGCGGTCGGAGGTTCGAATCCTCCCGGATGCACCATCTTCTTTCTGAATTAAGAGAGAAGAACGCTGTGAAAGCAGCGGCCCGCAGTGCGAGGTATAATCGAGTCACTCTACCGATTAGGCCATCATACTCAGTGTGGCAGGTGTTAGTTGTGACACTGACGCGTAGTAAAGCAAGTTTCCCGATGCATCCGTAGCTCAGCTGGATAGAGTACTCGGCTACGAACCGAGCGGTCGGAGGTTCGAATCCTCCCGGATGCACCATTCTTGCCCGATTCTGATTATTCAGATGAATTCTGTAGTAAACTAGTTATTCCGATGCATCCGTAGCTCAGCTGGATAGAGTACTCGGCTACGAACCGAGCGGTCGGAGGTTCGAATCCTCCCGGATGCACCATATTCTCCTTAGTAACAGCAACATTGTTGTTATCTGGTTTGCGAAACCATCGTAAGTGCCAGGAGAGTAACCCCGCAGTAAAATAGCTTTCCCGATGCATCCGTAGCTCAGCTGGATAGAGTACTCGGCTACGAACCGAGCGGTCGGAGGTTCGAATCCTCCCGGATGCACCATATTCTCCTTAGTA
>NZ_JACHYL010000005.1:341419-449796 GCF_014192815.1 Klebsiella sp. RC2
AGTAACAGCGACGACGTTGTTGTATGGTCTGCGAAATCAGCGCCAGCACCAGGGAGGATAACGTTGCGTAAGCAACGGCCCGAAGGGCGAGGCTTAGCCGAGTCATCCTCCCGGATGCACCATCTTCACTCTTTACTCTCCCCTCACCATCCCGATAACCTCGTTTTCCATCACCGGTTTCATACTGACTTTTTTTATTGGCAAGCCGCGCTTTCCACTATAATTTATCCTTGTATATCAGCGTTATCAGGCTGAGTTAAATGCAAGGAGAGAAATCCATGAAATGGTTCAAAGCAATACCTGCTTTTTGCGCGACGCTGCTGGTGGCGACGGCCCTTACTGGCTGTGCCGGTTCGTCCACCAAAGAAAGCACCGGCGGTTACATTGACGATACCGTGGTGACCACTAAGGTGAAAACGGCGCTCTTTAACGATAAAGATATCAAGTCCTCAGAAATCAGCGTCCAGACCTTTAAAGGCCGCGTGCAGTTGAGCGGGTTTGTCTCCTCTGCGGAAAGCGCTAAACGTGCGGTGGAAGTCACCCGTCGGGTGCAGGGCGTGCGTATGGTCGAGAACGATCTGCGTATTAAATAAGACCCACTACCCGGTTTATGCCTGAAGGCGCCTGAGGGCGCCTTTGTCGTTTGAGCCGCTGGCCGCGACAACGACGGGCTTTTGCGATAGAGTAACTATTCATTAACCGGTTGGTGAGAAGACAATGTACGAAGGTTACGCAGGACTGATCTTTGATATGGATGGCACCATTCTCGATACCGAGCCGACCCATCGGCAGGCATGGAACGAGGTGTTGGGCCGCTACGGTATGCGTTTCGACGAACAGGCGATGGTCGCGCTCAATGGCTCACCAACCTGGCGGATTGCCCAGGCGATTATTGAACTCAACCAGGCGGATCTCGATCCACATCGCCTGGCGCAGGAAAAAACCCAGGCGGTTAAGGCGATGCTGCTGGACAGCGTACGCCCGTTGCCGCTAATTGAGGTGGTCAAAGCGTGGCATGGTCGTCGCCCGATGTCGGTGGGTACCGGCAGCGAAAGCGCCGTCGCCGAGGCGCTACTGGCGCACCTGGGCCTGCGTCATTACTTCTCTGCGGTGGTGGCGGCCGATCATGTAGTCAACCATAAACCCGCGCCCGATACCTTCCTGCTGTGCGCCGAGCGCATGGGCGTCGCGCCGGAAAAATGCGTGGTCTTCGAAGATGCCGACTTTGGTCTGCAGGCGGCCAAGCGTGCAGGCATGGACGCTGTTGACGTGCGTTTGCTGTGAGTGACGCGCTGTCACTCACCTCGCTGTTTGCCAGTAGCTTTTTAAGCGCCACGCTGCTTCCCGGTAATTCGGAGGTTGTGCTGGTGGCTATGCTACTTGCAGGGGTCAGTCATCCATGGTGGTTAGTATTAATAGCAACAATCGGCAATAGCCTTGGAGGGGTAACTAACGTTATTCTGGGGCGCTTGTTTCCGCTGCGCAAAACCTCGCGCTGGCAGGAGCGGGCGGCTGGCTGGCTTAAGCGCTACGGCGCGGTCACGCTCTTACTGAGCTGGGCGCCGGTTGTCGGCGATTTACTGTGTTTGCTGGCGGGATGGATGCGCATTTCCTGGGGACCGGTACTCTTTTTCTTATGCCTTGGTAAGGCGCTGCGCTATATCGTTATTGCAGCAGCGACGCTTCAGGGTATGACGTGGTGGCACTAATTGGACTGATAGTTCATCCATTACAATTATGCTTATTCAAACGATTTCGACAGGCGGGAGGTCAAATTGATCCCGGACGTATCACAGGCGCTGGCCTGGCTGGAAAAACATCCGCAGGCTCTGCAGGGTATTCAACGTGGTCTGGAGCGGGAAACGCTGCGCGTGAACGCAGACGGCACCCTTGCAACGACCGGTCACCCTCTGGCGTTAGGCTCAGCGCTGACGCATAAATGGATTACCACCGATTTTGCCGAAGCTTTACTCGAGTTCATTACGCCGGTGGATGGCGATATTGAGCATATGCTGACCTTTATGCGCGATGTCCATCGCTATACCGCGCGTCAGCTGGGCGACGAGCGAATGTGGCCGCTGAGTATGCCATGCTATATCGCTCCCGGTCAGGATATTGAGCTGGCGCAGTACGGCACCTCAAACGTGGGGCGTCTGAAAACGCTGTATCGCGAGGGGCTGAAGAACCGCTATGGCGCGCTGATGCAGACTATCTCCGGCGTGCACTATAATTTCTCGCTGCCGATGGCGTTCTGGCAGGCGAAGTGTGGCGTGGAAGACGTCGAAAGCGGTAAAGAAGCTATCTCGGCGGGCTATTTCCGCTCGATTCGTAACTACTATCGTTTTGGCTGGGTGATCCCTTATCTGTTCGGCGCCTCGCCGGCGATTTGCTCCTCGTTCCTGCAAGGGAAACCGACGACGCTGCCTTTTGAGGAGGCGGGTAACGGTATGTACTACCTGCCGTACGCCACCTCGCTGCGCCTCAGCGACCTCGGTTATACCAATAAGTCGCAAAGCAATCTCGGAATTACGTTTAACGATCTGCATGAGTATGTGGCAGGATTGAAGCGGGCGATTAAAACGCCGTCGGAAGAGTACGCTAAAATCGGGCTGCAGAAAGACGGCAAGTATCTGCAGATCAACAGCAATATCCTGCAGATTGAAAACGAACTCTATGCGCCGATCCGTCCGAAACGCGTGACCCGTCGGGGCGAAACCCCGTCCGATGCGCTGCTCCGCGGCGGCATTGAGTACATTGAAGTGCGTTCGCTGGATATCAACCCGTTCTCGCCGATCGGCGTTGACGCCCAGCAGGTGCGTTTCCTCGATCTGTTTATGGTCTGGTGCGCGCTGGCCGACGCGCCGGAGATGAGCAGCGATGAGCTGCTGTGCACTCGCACCAACTGGAATCGGGTGATTCTGGAAGGGCGTAAGCCGGGCTTAACGCTGGGGATTGGCTGCGAAAGCGCGCAGTTCCCGCTGGCTCAGGTGGGCAAAGATCTGTTCCGCGATTTACGCCGCGTGGCGCAGACCCTTGACAGTATCCACGGTGGCCAGGCATATCAGCAGGTCTGCGACGAGCTGCTGGCCTGCTTTGACGATCCGGAATTAACCTTCTCAGCCCGCATTCTGCGTTCTATGATTGAAGAAGGGATTGGCGGCACTGGCCGTGCATTGGCGGATCGCTATCGGACGCAGCTGCGGGAAGAGCCGCTGGAGATCCTGAGCGAAGCCGATTTCATCGCCGAGCGCGAGGCATCGGTGGCACGGCAGAAGAAAGTGGAAGCGGAAGACAGTGAGCCGTTCGAAGCGCTGCTGGCACGACACGCGTAGCCGCTGACGATACAAAAGAAAAAGGCCACATCAATGTGGCCAAACTTTCATCTCTGATTCAGGGATGATGATGATAATAAATGCGCGTCTTTCATATACTGAGACTCGCGGCTGAACAAAGAGTTCATTTTATTTTAAAAAAAATCACTCCCGGAGGTGACGAATGCCGTTGTTAGATAGTTTCACAGTCGACCATACCCGAATGGAAGCCCCAGCGGTGCGTGTCGCGAAGAAAATGAACACGCCGCATGGCGATGAAATCACCGTTTTCGATCTGCGCTTCTGCGTGCCGAACCAGGAAGTGATGCCGGAACGCGGTATCCACACCCTGGAGCACCTGTTCGCGGGCTTTATGCGCGATCACCTGAACGGGAATGGCGTGGAAATTATCGACATTTCGCCAATGGGCTGCCGCACCGGGTTCTATATGAGCCTGATTGGTACACCGGACGAGCAGCGCGTCGCTGACGCCTGGAAAGCGGCGATGGCCGATGTGCTGAAGGTGAAAGATCAGAACCAGATCCCGGAGCTCAACGTCTACCAGTGCGGAACCTATACCATGCACTCGCTGGAAGAGGCCCAGGACATCGCTCGTCATATCATTGAGCGCGATGTACGCATCAACAGCAACGACGAACTGGCGCTGCCGAAAGAAAAACTGCAGGAACTGCACATCTAGTGCTTCCGCCACGGCCCGACGCCTGTCGCCGGGCCGCTCTCCTGACGCCGCCATGACGACCACCACGACTTTCTCCTTTCAGCACCGCCCGCTGGTGCCTTTTGCCCATGATTATGCCCACGGTGACCAGGAAGACTGGCATCAGCATGACTGCGCCCAGCTGCTGCATATTTTAAGCGGCGTGGTGCGGGTCGCGACACCGGCAGGTTACTGGGTGGTGCCTCCCGGGCGCGGCGTCTGGCTGCCGGCGGGAACGCCGCACGCGCTGCGTATGACCGGCAACGTGGCGGCGCGCACCCTGTTTATCGATCCGCTGGCGCGCGCCGATCTTCCGGCGGGTTGCCAGATCGTACAGATCACGCCGCTGCTGCGGGAACTGATCGTCTCATCCCTGGGACTGGCCGAGTGCTATGCCCCCGCCAGCCGTGACGAACGGATTTATGAGCTGATCCTCGATGAGATCCGCGGGATGGCGATCCTGCCGTTTGGCCTGCCGGAACCGCAAAGTGACACGCTGCGTCGGCTGTGCCAGCAGGTACGCGAGGCGCCGGGCGAAGCCTGGAGCAGCGGCCAGGCGGCAAAGGTGTGCAGCATGAGTGAGCGAACCCTTAACCGCCATTTTCAGCAGCAGACTAGCCTGACGTGGAGCGAGTGGGTGCGCCGGGCGAAGCTAATGGAAGCGCTGATTCGCCTGGCGCAGGGTCACTCCGTGCTGCGGGTGGCGCTGGAGCTGGGCTACGGCAGCCACAGCGCCTTCAGCGCCATGTTTCGTCGGGTGATGGGCGTCGCCCCCAGCGACTATTTTCGCCCTTCGACCTGATCGGCGACGCTGATCGCATTGCACAATGCCTGCAGCGAAGCGCGCGCCACGTCATTATCAATACCCACTCCCCAGTAGCTTTCACCTTGTGGAAAAACGCAGCGGATATAGGCGACCGACCGACTGTCGCTGCGCGCGCCAAGGGTATGCTCATGGTAGTCCTTGATCATAAACGGTTGTCTGAGCAGCGCGCTGAGGCCGCTGGCGGCGGCCGACAGCAGGCCGTTGCCCTGGCCCTGCAGGCGTCGGGTTTCGCCGTGGTGTCGCAGCGTCGCCTGCAGCGAAAGCTGGCCATCCTGTTGGCTGGCGCTCTGATAATCAAGCAGCGTCAGCGCAGGCTGCGCCAGCAGGCCGTAGCGCGTGCGGAACAGCTGCCACAGCGCGTGGTGGGTCATCTCTTTGCCGTCGCTATCGGTCACCTGCTGTACATGCTGACTGAAGTCCTGCTGCAGCCCGCGGGGCAGCTTGAGACCATGGTTTTGTTCGATAAGCCAGGCGCTGCCGCTTTTTCCCGACTGGCTGTTGACGCGGATCACCGCCTCATAGCTACAGCCAATATCCTGTGGATCAATGGGCAGGTAGGGCATCTGCCACGGATCGCCTGGCTGACGGGCATCAAACCCTTTTTTGATGGCATCCTGATGGGAGCCGGAGAAGGCGGTATAAGCCAGACTTCCCGCCCACGGGTGGCGTGGGTGAACGGGGATCTGGTTGCAGTTTTCCACCACCTCCACCACCCGGTTCATCTGCTCGAAGCGAAGCTCAGGGTCGATGCCCTGGCTGTAGAGATTCATGGCCAGCGTCACCAGGCAGACGTTGCCGGTGCGTTCGCCATTGCCAAACAGGCAGCCTTCCACCCGATCGGCGCCGGCCATCACCGCCAGCTCGGCGCTGGCGACACCGGTCCCGCGGTCGTTGTGCGGGTGCACGCTGATGCAGACCTCGCCGCGGCGGGAGAAGTGGCGGCAAAAATACTCGATCTGATCGGCATAGACGTTGGGGGTGTTCACTTCCACCGTCGCCGGCAGATTGACGATCATCGGCCGTTCGGCGCAGGACTGCCAGACGTCCGCCACCGCCTCGCAAATCTCAAGGGCAAACTCGGGTTCGGTAAAGCAGAAGGTCTCTGGTGAGTATTCGTATTGCCAGCGGGTCTCCGGCTGTTGTTCGCACTGCTGGCGGATAAGTCGGGTGGCGCGGGTCGCCAGGGCGATCACTTCGGCTTTATCCATCCCGAAGACCAGCTCGCGAAACAGCGGCGCGGTGGCATTGTAGAGGTGGACGGTGGCCTGGCGGGCGCCGCGCAGTGCCTCAAAGGTGCGCAGGATCAGCGGATCCCGCGCCTGGGTCAGCACCTGGATGGTGACATCTTCCGGGATGCGCTGCTCGTCGATCAGCTGGCGGACGAAGTTGAAATCGGTTTGCGAAGCGGAAGGGAAGGCGACCTCAATCTCTTTAAAACCGCACTCCAGCAGCAGATCCCAGAACTGCAGTTTGCGGGCGCTGTCCATGGGCTCCGCCAGCGCCTGGTTGCCGTCGCGCAGGTCGGTCGACAGCCAGCGCGGGGCGTGGCTGATTTGCCGGTCGGGCCAGCGGCGGTCGGGCAGGGCAATCGGCGGATAGGGACGGTACTTTTCAGCAGGATGGCTCAGCATAGTGTTCTCCTTAATGGTCAGCCTTTATCCTGCCCGAGCACCGGGTGGCGAGCTTTCGCAAACGAGACAGAAACTAGCGAGAATTGGACAATCTGACGCCATAAAAAAGGGACCCGCAGGTCCCTTAGTCTGATGCTTAGTGTGCGCCCCCGCCGCCGCCGCCGGCACTGAATGGCGGCCTGGCGAACCACACCAGGCTGAGCAGAAGAATAAAGATCCCCGCCGAAACCCAGAAGATTTCGTTGGCGGAGATAATCAACCCCTGGTTGGTTATCTGCTGCGCTATCCAGCCGGAAGCCTGCTGCTGGGTCATTCCCATGCCCTGCAGCTGATCGTACATCTGCTGGGCGTTGGGGTTGAACGGCGTCACCGACTCGGTGAGCTGCGCATGGTGCAGCGCCTCACGGTTGGTCCACATGGTGGTGGTGATCGAGGTCCCGATGGAGCCGGCCAGAGTTCGGGTAAAGTTTGACAAGCTCGACGCCGCCGCCAGCCGCTCCGGCGGCAGGCCGGAGAGGGTGATGGTGGTCAATGGCATGAAGAAACAAGCCACCGCGAAGCCCTGGATAAACTGCGGCCACGCCGATGCACCAAAGTCCATACCCGGTTCAAAGGTCCACGCACGCCAGTAGAAGCAGACGGCATACATAATAAAGCTGAAGGTGACCAGCCGACGCATATCGAGCTTATGGGCAAAGCGGCCAATAATCGGCGACAGAATGACCGGGATCACCCCCACCGGCGCCGACGCCAAACCGGCCCAGGTAGCGGTGTAGCCGTAGACCTCCTGCAACAGCTGCGGCAGCAGTACGATAGCGCCGAAGTAGAGCATATAGGCCAGGCTGATACACAAACAGCCGATGGTGAAGTTGCGCGACTTAAACAGCGACAGGTCGACTATCGGGTTATCGTCAGTCAGCTCCCAGACAATCAGGAAGCTTATCGCCACCACCGCCACGATGGTCAGGATGATAATCTCGTTGGAAGCGAACCAGTCGAGCTCTTTACCGCGGTCGAGCATCACCTGCAGGCTACCGATACCGATAATCAGCAACGCCAGCCCGACGCCGTCGATACGTCGCTGTTCGGTACGGGTTTCGCGCCCGCGCAGGGTTTGCAGCGTCATGATCACCACTGCGATACCAATCGGCACGTTGATGAAGAAGATCCAGCCCCAGTGGTAGTTATCGCTGATATAGCCGCCGAGAATCGGGCCACAGATCGGAGCGACGATCACGGTCATTGACCACAGGGCCAGCGCAATCGACCGCTTCGCCGGTGGGTAGTTGCTGAGCAACAGGCTCTGCGACAGCGGGATCAGCGGACCGGCGACGATCCCCTGAATGACGCGGAAGAAGATCAGCATCGTCAGGCTGTTCGACACCCCACAGGCCCAGGAGGCGATAGCGAATGCCACCGTCGACCAGACGAAGAGCTTCACCTCGCCGACGCGCTTCGCCAGCCAGCCGGTAATGGGGATGGAGATGGCGTTGGCCACCCCGAACGAGGTGATGACCCACGTCCCCTGGCTCAGCGACGAGCCAAGGTTACCGGCAATGGTTGGGATCGCCACGTTGGCGATCGTGGAGTCCAGCACCTGCATGAACGTCGCCAGCGACAACGCAATGGTCATAATGACCAGTTGCGCGCCTTCGAGCGGTTTTTGCTGTTGCATTACGCTCACCCCGAATTATCCGGCGTTGGCCTGAATGATCTCGTCGATCAGTTTATTAACCGGCTCAAGCGCGATTTCGCGGGCATTGCTCTCGTAAACCGGGGAGCTTCGCACCTGGCTGGCCAGCATTTCGCCATCGCGATCGGTGGTGTTGACCTCCACCAGCGTGGAGAGGCCGATGCGCAGCGGGTGTTCCGCCAGCTGTTTTTCATCCAGCTCAATACGGACCGGCAGGCGCTGTACCACTTTGATCCAGTTACCGGTGGCGTTCTGCGCCGGCAGCAGGGAGAAGGCGCTGCCGGTGCCCATATCGAGGCCGACCACTTTGCCGGTGTATTTCACGTCATCGCCATAGATGTCGCTGATCACGGTGGCCGGCTGGCCGATGCGCATGTGCGCCAGCTGGGTCTCTTTAAAGTTGGCGTCGATCCACAGGTTGGTCGCCGGGACCACCGCCATCAGCGGCGTGGTGGTGCCGATCTGCGCCCCAGGCTGTACCGAGCGACGGGAAACGTAGCCGCTAATCGGGCTGACGATTTGCGTACGCTGCAGGGCCAGCCAGGCGTTACGCACTTCGGTGGCCGCCTGCAGCACCGCCGGCTGCTGTTCCAGTTTGGTGCCCAGCACGATCGCCTGGTTGGCGTTGTATTGCTGGATTGCCACGTCGAGTTCGGCCTGCGCGCTGGCGACGGTATCGCGGGCGTGCTGCAACTCTTCGCGGCCGATCAGGTTCGCGGCGCCCAGCGGGATGCGGCGATTCAGGTCAGCCTGCGCCTGGGCGAGGGCGGTCTTTTTGACGTCAATATTCGCCTGCAACTGCTTGCTGTTGATCATCTGCTGACGGGTTTGACGCACGCTGGCGGCCAGCTGCGTTTTGGCTTTCTCAAACGCCTGCTGGGCATCGGTCTGATCGAGCGTCACCAGCGGATCGCCTTTCTGCACGTAGTCCGTGTTGTCAGCCCAGACTTTGGTCACGCTGCCTGAGACCTGGGCCATAATTTGTACCTGGTTCCCTGCCACGTAGGCATCGTCGGTCTCTTCGTAATGACGCAGTACCAGAAACCAGTAAATCCCATATGCCACGGCAATAATAATAAAGAGCAATGTCAGCAACAGGAGTGCGCCTTTGCGCTTTCCTTTTTTGCTGCCTGGTTGCTGCGGGGTTTGGCTCTCCGCATTTGCGCTCATGTTATTCTCCACGATCTTATTATTTCACATCGGCTGAGCCGACCTGTTTATCAGAAAGGCCAGCAGAGATCTGCTGGCCTGGCTGTTTTCCTTGCAACGTAAAAATGGGCTGAGCGACGCCGCCCTTAGCGTAGAGAGTCCGCCAGCACGCCTTCTTCTTCCATCTGGTCAAGGCGGCTCAGGAGTTTGCGGGTGATATGTTCGAGCTGATCTTTTTCGCTGGTGCTGAGTGAAGACCACAGCTGATGCAGGCAGTTATGCTGCGGTGGCAGGACTTCACGCAAAAACTGATGACCCTTTTCGGTCAGTTGCAGATGCAGACAGCGGCGATCGTTATCGCTCTCGCGACGTTCAATCCAGCCGCGTTTTTCCAGTTCATCAGCGATACGGGTGGCGTTGGTACGCGACGAGCCCAGCGCGCAACTCAGCTCGGACGGCTGGATGCTGTGGTTTTCCTGTGACTCCAGCGTAATCAGCGCCATAAATAATGTCTCGTTAATTCCCTGCGCTTTGAGCATTTTATTGCGATTTTCCAGCAGCTTACCTTGCATATGCATGCAAAGACGAGTTAACAGGATCTCCTGGAACGGGAAATCTTCATGGCGGCTGGCGCGGAATTTGAGCATTTGCTCAATGGGAGTAAACGAACTATCCATTTGGGTATGACCTCATTAATTACAGCCGATATAATAACTATTGTGACAAATAAATCAAATGAATTATTGACTAAAATTGATACGTAAAGCTTAGAGTCCGCTGGTGATTTTCCATGCCAGACCGTAGGCCAACGCCGACAGCAGCGTCGGGACAATAATGCTGCGGGTTTTCCAGAAGGCGGCCCCCAGCACCAGGAAGCCGATCAGCGTCGGCGCCAGGCGATGGGCATCGGCGAGGATCTCCGGCACGCTGGAGACCACCAGCAGCGCGCAAATCGAGGCGATGCCGATGGTATCCAGCAGCACGCTGACCGGGCCACGGCGGGCAGGCCGGGCATGGCCGGCGCGCAGGCGCAGGGGAAGATAGCGAAACAGATAATTCACGCTGCCGACTATCACCCCGAGCAGAAGGACTTCACTGTTCATCCGGCATCCCCTTAAGCATGGCCTGGACCAGCGCCGTCAGACACCCGCAGACAATCCCGGCGAGGATGGCCGCCGGAATGGAAAATAACAAAATGCCACCCAGCGCGCCCGCCAGGGCTGCCGTGACGCAGAGTGACTGCTGGCGCTGGAATGAGGCCAGCAGGAAGCTCATAAACAGCGCCGGCAGCATAAAGCCGAGCGCGGCCTCCACCGCGGGATAATCCACCAGCAGGCCGTTACCGGACCAGGCGCCGGCCAGCGTGCCGCACACCCACGATGCCCAGGAAGTAAAAGCGAGACCGAGCATCCAGTTTTCGCTCCAGCGGCGGTTATCGCGAACCAGCCTGGCGGTGGCCGCGGCGAAAACCTCATCGGTCAGGCCGAAGGCCCAGAGGGCGGTTTTCTTTTTATCCAGCGCTGAGCGAATGCGGCTGCGCAATGAGGGACCATACAGCACGTGGCGGACATCCATCGCCATCACCGTCAGGGCGGCGACCCACAGCGAACTGCCGGCGGCCAGCATGGCGGTGATCACAAACTGGCTGGCGCCGGCGTAAATAATGCAGGAGAAAAACAGGCTTTCCAGCGGGGTGAATCCCAGCCGGGTGGCGTTCAGTCCGAAGGCGAAAGCCACCGGCAGGTAGCTGATAACGATGGGGAGACTGTCTTTGATGCCTTCGCCGACGGTGGCGACACGTTCAGGTAAGGCACAGGTTAAGGGCGCGGGGTTTTCCATATGAATAACTTATCGCTGGATCCATGTGAAGGTGACAAATTGACCGATGGGTCCACCTTAACAGAGCGCGACGCGCCTTAACACTATGGAAATTCCTGGAATCCGCTTTTCCATACTCTGTGCTGCGAGCAACGAGGGAAAGGGAGCCCGGATAAGACGGAGCGCCTTATCCGGGAGGCAGGGTTACTGCTGCGCGGCGAGCGCCGCTTTCACCCAGCTGTCGAACAGCGGCTGGTGGGCTTTGATCCAGCCATCGACATGACCGTTAATGTCGGCTTCGGAAGCATGGCCTTCGTGCATCATCGCATTCTCGGCGTTGATGTCGGCGATCGGCAGCTTCATGACGCTAAACAGGGTGGCGGCGGCCGGATTTTTCTCGGCCCAGGTTTTGTTGGCGACGATGTGCATCGTGTTCACCGGGAAGCCATAGTTGGCGCCGTTGGCCAGTTTGGTGTCGATGTTTTTCTGCTCGCCCGGCAGGGAGGAGAACGGCACCTGCAGCCAGACGACGTCTTTGCCAGGTTTCAGCACGTCGCTGACCCAGTACGGCGTCCAGGTGTAGTAGAGCACCGGTTTACCCTCTTTATAGCGGGCGATGGTGTCAGCCATCATCGCCGCGTAGTTGCCCTGGTTATGGGTGACGGTTTTGCTCAGGCCATAGGCGTCAATCTGGTGGTTAATCACCGCTTCGCAGCCCCAGCCTGGCGTACAGCCGGTGAGATCCGCTTTACCGTCGTTATTGGTATCAAACAGTTTGGCGATCTGCGGATCTTTAAGCTGATCGATGGAGGTGATGTGGTACTGCTCGGCGGTTTTTTTGTCGATCAGATAGCCCTGGGCGGCGCCTGAGACATACACCCCTTTACGATAGAATTTGTTATCACCGCCCGCCGCGGCGTACATGTCATCGTGCAGCGGCTGCCAGTTGGTGGCGATAAAGGTGGTATCCCCGGCGGCAATCGAGGTATAGGCAACGTTATAGTCCACTTCGCTCGGTTTCTCGACGGTGTAGCCAAGCTTCTCCAGCGCGCGACTGACCAGCAGGGTCTGGAAGGTCTCTTCCGAAATAGTGCTCTGGGCAGGCTTCACGGTAATCCCTTTGCCCGGCAGGTCGGCGGCGAAGGTGCTGGTGGCGATCAGGGTGGCAAAGGCGGCGGTGGCCATCATCGTACGATGTCGCATGGTGGTTCCTCTTATTGTTTAACGGGAAGAGCGACCCCCCGGCCTCGGCTGGTGCCGGGGAGCGGCGCTGTTATCGACTTATCGACAGAAAGGGCGAGTGATAAGCCCCAGTGGGCCGGTGGTGTACCAGCGGCGGTTGCCGCGACTGCGGGCGTCGCGACCGACGGCCTGGGTGAGGCGGTCAAGAATAATCGCGAGGATCACGATCCCCACTCCGCCGACGGTGGCGAGACCCATATCCAGGCGGCCGATGCCGCGCAGCACCATCTGGCCAAGACCGCCGACGGCGATCATCGAGGCGATCACCACCATCGACAGGGCCAGCATCAGCGTCTGGTTTACCCCGGCCATGATGGTGGGCATCGCCAGCGGCAGCTGAACCTTAAACAACAGCTGGCGCGGGCTGGCGCCAAACGAGCGCGACGCTTCGATCAGATCCGCGGGCACCTGGTTTATCCCGAGAATGGTCAGGCGGACGATCGGCGGCAAGGCGAAGATAATCGTCACTACCACGCCGGGCACGTTGCCGATGCCGAACAGCATCACGATCGGCACCAGGTAGACGAAGGCCGGCGTGGTCTGCATGGCATCGAGCAGCGGGCGGATAATTTTTGCCGCCCGCGGGCTGCGCGCCAGCCAAATACCCAGCGGCAGGCCGATAACCATGCAGAACAGCAGGGCGGTGAGGACCAGCGCCAGGGTGACCATCGCCTGCGACCAGGCGCCGATAGCGCCGATGGCAATCAGCGAAACCAGGGTGGCGACCCCCATGCCGAGGCTGGAGATCTGCCAGGCGATCAGCGCGAAGACGATAATCGCCACCGGCGCTGGCATCCCCAACAACAGCTGCTGGAAGGCGCTGAGGATGTAGTCGATCGGCACGCGGATCCCCTGGAATAGCGGACGGAAGTGCAGCACGATCCAGTCGATAGCGTGGGTGACCCAGCTGTCGAGCGGGATCAGCGTTTTATGGAACGGGTCCATGATGTTGAACGATTCCGGCTGCGGCGCGGGCGCGCTGTGCAGCCAGTCGGCGCCGCCGCCGTTGGCCGGCGCGGCAGTAGAGGCGCCACCCCAGGCATCGGCGGCCTGCGCAGCGCTGTCGGTTGCCGGGGCGCTGTCCCACGGATTAGTTTGATCAGCCATGATTCACCCCCTCGCGATCTAAAGCCTGGAGCAGCATTCGTTTGGAAATGATGCCAATGTATTGTTGTTCTTCATCCACCACCGGGACGGCGCACGGGGCGTGGCCGACGTGGGAGAGCAGATCGCTGAGCGGCGTTTGCGCCTCCACCGCCAGCGGGGCGTCAATCAGCGCCGCCTCGATCCCCTGGCCGACGCTGAGCGCGGTTTTCAGAGAATCGATCGAGACAATCCCGACAAAGCGATTTCCGCGTTCGATGACATAGCCATATTCCCGGTCTTCATCCTGTAATAATTTCAGCGCGGAGCGGGGGCCAAAACCTGGGGTTTTACGAATCAATCCAACCGGGCTGCGGCGGGCAATATCTTTGGCGCTGAAGACCTGGCTAATATCCACGCCGCGGAAGAAGGTGCGCACATAATCATTGGCCGGATTATTCAGTATTTCATCCGGCGTACCGACCTGGACCACTTCGCCATTTTGCATAATGGCAATGCGATCGCCAATTCGCATGGCTTCATCAAGGTCATGGGAAATAAAGACGATAGTGCGTTGATGCTTAGCCTGTAATTTGATGAGCTCATCCTGCATTTCGGTGCGAATGAGCGGGTCGAGCGCGGAGAAGGCTTCATCCATTAACAGAATATCGGGATTAATCGCCAGCGCGCGAGCTAAACCGACGCGCTGACGCATCCCGCCGGAGAGTTCATCCGGCCAGGCGTGGGCATAATTCTCCAGCCCCACCTGCCGCAGCGCCTCCCGCGCTTTTTGTTCTCGTTCGGCGGTCGGGACGCCGGCCAGCGCCATGCCAAACGCCGTGTTGTCGAGCACGCTCATGTGTGGCATCAGCGCAAAGGACTGAAATACCATCGCAATTTTCTTGCGACGCACCTCGCGCAGCTCGGCATCCGACATTTTGGCGATGTCGACCCCGTCAATCAGCACCTGGCCGCGGGTGGGTTCAATCAGGCGATTGAGAAGGCGAACCATGGTGGATTTCCCCGAGCCGGAGAGCCCCATGATGACGAATATCTCGCCTTCTTCAATGGCCAGACTGGCGTCTTTGACGCCAAGCGACAGCCCCGTTTTTTCCAGTATTTGCGCTTTGTTGAGTCCTTTCTCAATATATTTGAAAGCCCGGTTTGGGTGCTCGCCAAATATCTTATAAAGATTTTTGATTTCTAATTTAATTGCCATGCAATAGAGAAGTTCCTGTTATTTGTTTATTGCGATACGATACCCGATGGTGATTATGATCTTTTTACACCCTAACATACTCAGATTCTGTGACAACCCTCAATGGCAAACTCTCGGCAAAATGGCGTGAGGGATAGGGTGGCGCAGCCCCCGTGATATAAGGGCTGAGCGTCAATTTGTTGTGGGTAATATTTTTTGATTATCTCTGGATAATTCGACTGAAATGGACCAGTTTTCTGTTAAATATGACGGAGTGATGACGGTTATGCGATGGAGAGAATATTTGGCAGATGAACCCACTTTTCTGCGAAATAGATCACCAGGAACCAGCCCGCCATATTCCTGGTGAAAGTATGGTTAAAAGTCCCAATCGTCGTCGGCGGTTTCTTCCGTTTTGCCTATCACGTACGAGGAGCCGGAGCCGGAGAAAAAGTCGTGGTTTTCATCGGCGTTAGGCGACAGCGCGGCGAGGATCGCCGGGTTAACCGCTGCCATCTCCGCCGGAAACAGCGCTTCATAACCGAGGTTCATCAGCGCTTTGTTGGCGTTGTAGCACAGGAAAGCGCTGACGTCGTCAAACCAGCCGCTCTCGCCGTACAGTTCCCGACTGTAGGCCAGCTCGTTGTCGTAAAGATCCATCAGCAGATCGAGGGCGAAATTTTTCAGTTCTTCGCGCTTTCCGGGGCTGACGATCTCCAGTCCTTTCTGATACTTGTAGCCAATGTAATAGCCATGTACCGCTTCATCGCGAATGATCAGACGGATCAGATCCGCGGTATTGGTCAGTTTTCCCCGGCTGGAGAAGTGCATTGGCAGCCAGAAGCCGGAGTAGAAGAGAAAGGATTCGAGGAACACGCTGGCGATTTTTTTCTTCAGCGGCTCGTCGGCCTGATAGTAGCCCAGCATCAGTTGCGCCTTGCGCTGCAGGGGTTCGCAGCTTTCACTCCAGGCGAAGGCGGCATCCACCTCTTTGCTGTGGCACAGCGTGGAAAAAATGGAGCTGTAAGAGCGGGCATGAACCGCTTCCATAAAGCTGATGTTCGACAGCACCGCCTCCTCATGCGGGGTCAGCGCGTCCGCCATCAGCGCCGGCGCGCCGACCGTGTTCTGAATGGTGTCGAGCAGCGTCAGCCCGGTGAAGACGCGAATGGTCAACTGCTGCTCCGCCGCGCTGAGGGTTTGCCAGGCGGGAATGTCGTTCGATAGCGGCACTTTCTCCGGTAGCCAGAAGTTGCTGGTGAGACGATTCCAGACCTCAAGATCTTTGTCGTCATCAATGCGGTTCCAGTTGATAGCGCTGATGCGCGTTAAATGGGTCATCCTGTTCTCCTTACAGTGCGCAGGACACGCAGCCTTCAATTTCAGTGCCTTCCAGCGCCAGCTGGCGCAGACGGATGTAGTAGAGGGTCTTAATGCCTTTCTTCCAGGCGTAGATTTGCGCCTTGTTGATATCGCGGGTGGTGGCGGTATCCGGGAAGAACAGCGTCAACGACAGCCCTTGATCGACGTGGCGCGTCGCCTCGGCGTAGGTGTCAATGATCTTCTGGGGCCCTATCTCGTACGCATCCTGATAAAGGGCCAGATTGGCGTTATTCATAAACGGCGCGGGGTAGTACACCCGCCCGGTCTTCCCCTCTTTGCGGATCTCAATCTTCGAGACGATCGGATGAATGCTGGAGGTGGCATGGTTGATGTACGAGATCGACCCGGTGGGCGGCACCGCCTGCAGATAACGGTTATAGATGCCATAGCGCATGACATCGTCGCGCAGCTGGCGCCAGCTTTCCCGGTCGGGCAGGGGGATACCGGCGCGGGCGAACAGTGCGCGCACCCGTTCGGTTTTCGGCTGCCACTCCTCCTGCAGATATTTGTCGAAGTACGCCCCGCTGGCGTAGCGTGACTGTTCGAAGCCAGCGAAGCGCTGGCCGCGCTCGCGGGCCAGCAGCATCGAGGTGTGCAGGGCATGCCAGGTCACGGTGTAAAAATAGATATTGGTGAAGTCCAGCCCCTCCGGACTGCCGTAGGCAATCCCTTCTCGCGCCAGGTAGCCGTGCAGATTCATCTGCCCCAGGCCGATGGCGTGGGAGGCCGCATTGCCGGCCGCCACCGAGGGAACCGACTGTATGTCGCTCATATCGGATACCGCGGTCAGGGCGCGCACCGCGGTGGCGATAGTGCGGGCAAAATCCGGCGAGTCCATGGTATGGGCGATGTTCAGCGAGCCGAGGTTGCAGGAGATATCCTCGCCGATATGGGCGTAACTGAGGTTCTCATCATAGGTGGATGGCGTACTGACCTGCAGAATTTCCGAACACAGATTGCTCATGGTGATCCGTCCGGCCACCGGATTGGCGCGATTGACGGTATCTTCAAACATGATGTACGGATAGCCGGACTCAAACTGGATCTCCGCCAGGCGCTGGAAAAGGTCGCGGGCGCGGATCCAGCGCTTGCGGACCCGTTCGTCGGCCACCAGCTGCGGATAGAGATCGCCGATGGCGCAGTCGGCGAAGGGGTTACCGTACAGCCGCTCGACGTCATACGGCGAGAACAGGGCCATCTGCGCGTCTTCTTTTGCCAGCTGGAAGGTGATATCGGGGATCACCACTCCCAGCGACAAGGTTTTGATGCGGATTTTCTCATCGGCATTCTCACGCCGGGTATCGAGGAAGCGCAAAATATCGGGATGGTGCGCATGCAGCCAGACCGCTCCCGCCCCCTGGCGGGCGCCAAGCTGGTTGGCATAGGAGAAGGCGTCCTCCAGCATCTTCATCACCGGCACCACCCCGGAGGACTGATTTTCGATGCGCTTGATCGGCGCCCCGGCCTCGCGCAGGTTGGAGAGTAAAAAGGCCACGCCGCCGCCGCGCTTCGACAGCTGCAGCGCCGAGTTAACCGCCCGGCCTATGGATTCCATATTATCTTCAATGCGCAGCAGGAAGCAGGAGATCAGCTCCCCGCGCTGCTGCTTGCCGGCGTTGAGGAAGGTGGGGGTCGCGGGCTGGAAGCGGCCGCTGAGCATCTCTTCCATTAGCTGCCGCGCCTGCTGGTCATCCCCCTGGGCCAGCGTCAGCGCCACCATTACGCAGCGATCGGCAAAATCCTCGAGGTAGTGCTTGCCGTCAAAGGTCTTCAGCGCGTAGCTGGTATAGAACTTCCAGGCGCCGAGGAAGGTCTGAAAGCGAAACGCGGCGCGCCGGGCATGGGCGAACAATGCCAGCACAAACGCGCGGTCATAGCCGGCCAGCACCTGCGGATCGTAATAGCCCTCACGAACGAGCCAGGTGAGTTTATCCTCCTGGCTGACAAAACTCAGGGTGTTGGGCTGTATCTGGGCGGTCATAAAGACCTCCACCGCCTGGCGATCTTTCTCAAACGGGATGCGACCCTCGCTGTCGTACAAATTCAGCATCGCGTTGAGGGCGTGAAAATCCGCCGCGGCGGTTATACGTTCTGCGGTTGTCGTTGCCAAAATTCGCTGACTCCTTTACGCACGTTGTCGATATCGTCGGGGGTTCCCATCAGCTCGAAGCGGTAGAGATAGGGCACGGCGCATTTTTGCGCGATGACCTCCCCGGCACGCCCCCAAGCGTCGCCAAAGTTGCGATTGCCAGCGGCAATCACCCCGCGGATCAGCTGGCGGTTATGCACGTCGTTTAAAAAGCGGATCGCCTGACGCGGTACCGCGCCGGCCGTACCGCCGCCGCCATAGCTGGGAACGATGAGAATATAGGGTTCGTCTACCTGGAGATGTTCGCGCTCGTTCAGCGGAATGCGCACCGCCGGCAGCCCCAGGCGCTGCACAAAGCGATGGGTATTCTCCGAACGGCTGGAGAAGTAGACGATGAGGCTCATGCGCTGGCCGCCGTGACGGAGGGGCGCAGGCGATTGATCATATCCGGGCGGAAGCCGCTCCAGCGTAGCTCACCGGCGATCACCACCGGCAGCTGGCGAAATCCCTGCTCGCGCAGGGTGTCAGCTGCATCCGGCTGCTGGTCGACGTTCACCATTTCAAAGGCCAGTCCTCGGCTCTCCATGGCTCGCCGTGTGGCATGGCACTGCACGCAGTCATTTCGAGTGTAAATAATAATGCGCATGATTCGTATTTCCATTTAAGATAACAGCACGGCGCTAAACGCAGCGTCGAACGTTGTGGGTCATTCGATAAGGAAATACTAGATGTAGTTGTTTGAAAGTTCAACCACTCAATATATAGCGTTTTTAGCAAGGAAATCCCCCGCCGGGACAATTCGGCGGAGGAGGGGGAAGGCTGTGCGGAACTACAGACGCATGGCGACGGCGAGTCGGTTGAAAGCGTTCATCAGGCTGATGGCTAAGGTCAGATCGCTTATCTGACGCGGGGTAAAATGTTCGCGCAGCGGCAGGTAAACGTCATCTTCCGCATGGCTGGCGGCAATGTCGGTGACCGACTCGGCCCACGCCAGCGCTGCGCGTTCGCCAGGTGTGAAGTGGGCGCTTACCCGCCAGCCCGCCAGGGCATCCAGTTTGCTTTGCGCCATACCGCCCTTGCGCAGCGCCTGGCTGTGCTTCTCAAGGCAGAAGGCGCAGCCGTTGATCTGCGAGACGCGTAAATAAACCAGCTCTACCAGGGCGCTGCCCAGCTCGCTTTTCTCCAGCGCGATGCTGGCCTGTACCAGCCCTTTATAGACTTCCGGGCTCAGTTCACTGAATGGCTGACGTAATTGGCTCATGGTGTTCTCCTCTCTAAGACGGCAGCCAAAATAGCACTATAATGGACTGCAAAAGATAGCCATATTGTGATGAAAAAAGCAGACCATAATGGAAGCGATCCACCTCCCTCTTTATCAGCGTATTGCCCGCCAGCTGAAATCGGCAATTGAACGGGGCGAACTGACCCCGGGCAGCCGTCTGCCCGCCAGCCGGGTGTTTGCCCAGGAGCAGGGCGTCTCCCGGGCGACTATCGAAAACGCCTGGGGTGAACTGGTCGCCCAGGGGTGGCTTGAGCGGCGTGGGCAGGCGGGGACCTTTGTCAGCGAGCGGCTCAGTCCGCGCCAGCTGGCGCCGGTAACGCCAGCGCAATCAGCCGCCTCGACGGACCCGTTGCCCTTTCAGATGGGGCTGCCGGCGCTGGATCTCTTTCCGCGCGGGCTGTGGGCGCGAGTGATGGGTCGTCGGCTGCGGACGCAGTCGCGGTTCGACCTTGCCCCCGGCGATCCCGGCGGCGACCCGCTTCTGCGCCAGGCGATCGTGGAGTATCTGCGCCTGTCGCGCAGTATTGACTGCCAGCCGGAGCAGGTGCTGATTACCGGCAACTATGCTACCTCCATGGATCTTATCCTGCGTACGCTGGCGCAGCCGGGGCAGCATATGTGGATGGAGGATCCGGGGTATCCCTTTATCCGCCCGGTCGTTGAGGCCAGGCAGCTGGTGGTGGATGCGATCCCGGTGGACGACGAAGGAATGGATGTTGGCTGGGGCTTGCGGCATCACCCTCAAGCGCGGTTTGCCCTGCTCACCCCGGCACACCAGAGCCCGCTGGGGGTCGCGCTGTCGCTGCCCCGGCGTCGCCAGCTGCTGGCGTGGGCGACAGCGCGCGACGCGTGGATTATTGAGGACGATTACGATAGTGAGTTTCGCTATCACGGCAAACCGCTGCCGCCAGTGAAAAGCCTCGATGCGCCGCAGCGGGTTATCTACGCCGGCACTTTCAGTAAGTCGATGTTTCCGGCGCTGCGCACCGCCTGGCTTGTGGTGCCGACCCCGCTGGCGGCGCGTTTTCATCAGACGGCGGAGCGCCAGCCCTGCACCGTTCCTACTCTGTGGCAGCAGACGCTGGCGGATTTTATCCAGCAGGGACATTTCTGGCGTCATCTGAAAAAAATGCGCGCCAGCTATAGCCAGCGCCGACAGTGGCTGGAGTCGGCCCTGCAGGCGCAGGGCTTTCAGGTCACGCCGCAGCAGGGGGGCATTCAGCTGGTCATGCCGGTCAGCGGCAACGATCGCCTGCTGGCCCGGCAGGCGGTTGAGGCCGGGCTGGCGGTGCAGGCGCTGAGCGACTGGCGTCTTCGCCATGCAGGCGAGGGGGGATTACTGATGAGTTTTACCAATATTCGCTCAGCGGCGATGGCCGATGCGCTGGCCCGGCGGCTCAGAGAGGCGATCGCGAACGATGGCGCATAAAAAACCCCTGCGGCCAGAGGCGCGCAGGGGCTGACGCGTATTTGTTATCTTCATTAGATTCCGTGAAGCTCGCGGGCTTCCGCTCGCCAGGCGCGCGCGGAAGCTGACGCTGTCTCTATTATCGACGTAAATTGAGCAATACGCCAATAAATACCCCGACGGCGGCTGCGGCGCCGACGCTGTGCCAGGGTTTATTGCGCACATAGGTATCGGCGCAGCCCAGCGCATCACAGGCTGCCTGACGGGCATCCAGCGCCGCCTGCTGCACCCGGTTGTGACCATTGAGGCGGGCACGGGTCTCTTTCAGCAGCGACTGAGCTTTAACGCGCGCCGCTTCGGCTTCCTCTTTCGCGTCACTGCCCCACGATTTCAGCACCTCTTCCAGCGTATCCGCTAATTGACTGACATCGTTATGGATATCCTCAGCATTCTCGTCAAAATTGTTGCGGTTCACATGGTTAGCCATCGTTATCTCCCTTAATTCCATCGAGTGAGTAAGTGTAGGACAAGATTTTGAATTATGCTTACTGCTGTGGTTTCTGGAATATTCCGAAAGCACTGCGCTTAACGAATAAGGTAAGGTCAATGTGCGGTAAAAGATAACGAGGAATCAGTATGTATTTAAGACCCGATGAGGTGGCGCGTGTTCTTGAAAAAGCCGGCTTCACCATGGATGTTGTGACGCAAAAAGCGTACGGCTATCGCCGAGGCGATAATTATGTTTATGTGAACCGCGAAGCGCGCATGGGGCGGACAGCGTTAATTATTCATCCAGCGCTAAAAGAGCGTAGCAATATGTTGGCCGAACCGGCCTCAGATATCAAAACCTGCGACCATTATGAACAATTTCCGCTGTATTTAGCCGGAGATGCGCAGCAGCATTATGGTATTCCGCACGGATTTAGCTCACGGATGGCGCTTGAGCGTTTTCTGAATGGACTATTTGGCGAAGCCCAGCCGGCGATGTCGACAAATTAATACGACGGTTAAGACCGGGGCGGAGCAGGCTGGCGAGAGAGCGACTGGCAGGGCCAGTCGCTGGAATAGCGTCGGTCAGGCTTTCGCCTGCTGGTAGGGGGCCACACGGAACAGGCGGCGGCAATAGTCGAGGAAGTAGCCGTAAGCAGCGCCCATCATCATCGATACCGCCAGGTTTGAGCTCACTGCAGCGACAATCTGGTGCCAGTCTGCACCTACGCTCCACAATATTGCGACATACACTGGCGACTGGAAAGTGACGTAGGCCAGCACGTCGGCCATATTTTTCATCCAGCCTGCCGGGCTAATGCGCCGGGCCTGACGCATCGCAAAGTCGCGATAAAAACCATAGGGCACGGCAATAATAATGTTGACCGGGATCGCCACCAGGCGCGACGATAACGACTGCTCAAACGTCATACCAGAGAGAAAAATTTCGATCATCATGTTGACGACGGTGCAGTAAACCACCATCGCAAAGGTGTCTGCAACCGCATGCCGCAAGCGGGAGTGCGCAGAGAACATCGGAGTGCTCCTCGAAAATGAAGTCAATAACGCCGAAAAATGCGCGTTGGTATAGCGTTTTTGGGCTGCCTGTTTTGATGTGCGTAGAGTATATCTCTGCATTAAAAGTGGCAACTAGCTATAAATTTTTATTTATTGTCTTTTTGTCGATAAAATACTCTGCGACAGTTGGTTTTCTGCCCGTTACGCTACTTTTATTGCTGGTTTTGTTAAATGTGTTTAATTTCAGTTGGTTACTTGACGTTTTTGCATGATATCTGACCAGGGAGGCGGCGTCTGACCGCCCGCTGTGGCGCAAAATCGCGTGAGCCTGTGATGAAGGTCTCGTTAAGATGTTTTTATGCCATTATGCCGGTTTTTGTGGTGAAAAATTCTAAAATGACGTGTGGCGTTTTATTCTGATTGGCTGGGTAACTATTCATTAGGCCGTGTGGAGAGGGCCTGCGCATCCGCCGACGATAAGAGGATAAACCGCTGACCATAAAGGTAATATCGCCTGCTGAATATATTTTCATATCTTACCATCCGCCGCTTTTATTTATTCATGGTCTTGTTGGCCTGCGCTGGCGAAAAAGAACCGGGGATTTGCCGATATAGGGCAGGCGGAAAAGGTTTACTCTTTGCATAATATATTTATCTGGACAACCGAAGGCTGGAAATAAATAAGTGTTTCCATTACACTTGCCGCGTTGTATCTTTTAATTGGTTATCTGGGATTTCTTAATTTTATGTCTTTAATGTTACACAAACTGAATAATATCCGTTCACTGCGTACCCTGTCCCGTGAATTCTCCATTGACGTGCTTGAAGAGATGCTGGAAAAGCTCAGGATCGTCACTGAAGAAAAACGTACGCAACAGCAGCTGGCGGCGCAGCAGCAGGCGGAATATCAGGAAAAAGTGAATACCTGGCTTGAGCTGATGCGCGCCGACGGTATTTCTCCTGACGACCTCGTGGCCGATATTCAGCCGTCGATGGCGGTAGGGAAAAAGCGGCAACCGCGCCCGGCAAAATATCGTTATACCGATCATACTGGCGCAGAAAAAACCTGGACCGGTCAGGGAAGAATGCCGAAGCCGATTGCTCAGGCGGTTGCTCAGGGCAAATCGCTGGACAGTTTCCTCATTTAAAGCCGATCCGGCCGGTATCAGGACAGTGGGGGAGACCCGCCGTTCCGTCCGGCCTTATCACTCTCCGGGAGAGGGGCTTTAGCAGACGCCAAAGTCGCCCTCTTCCTGGTATGGCGTCACCTCTTCTGAGTTCAGCGTATAGCGCTCGCCCTGCTCTTGCGCGGCCTGAACCACCACCAGCTGTTCTCCCTGTACTTCAACCACTTTCAGTTTTGGTCCACCCGCACGCGGTTGTACCAGATCGCCGACAGAAAACATCATTCACTCCTCACGGTTAACATCCTGGATGAACCTCAACCATAGCTCAACGACTGGCCAGTGAACACTGGCTGTGCTGTTTTTTGTTAAAACAATTTGGGGGTATATGTATTAATGTTGTTAATGTTTTGCTGGCGCCATACCGCTGCTGAGAAGGGGGGACGGCGAGGGTAGGGTTACCATCAATCAGGTCAGGAAAGACACCATGAAGTATATCGTTCTATTGATCATTGTTATTGCTGTTCTGTATGTCCATTATCGCGGGCGGGTGCGCTATCGTTTCTGGCGACAGCTCTCCGATCATTCAACATTTACTGCTCCGCTGAATGGATTTATGTATTTATTTTCCCGCGTGCCGAATACGCCATATCTGCGCCCGGAGATGTTTCCCGAGCTGGCGATATTGCAG
This sequence comes from Klebsiella sp. RC2, assembly GCF_014192815.1. Classification (NCBI taxonomy): domain Bacteria; kingdom Pseudomonadati; phylum Pseudomonadota; class Gammaproteobacteria; order Enterobacterales; family Enterobacteriaceae; genus Klebsiella; species Klebsiella sp. RC2. The sequence goes on from NZ_JACHYL010000005.1 coordinate 365,572, forward strand.
CAGAACTGGCAGGTAATTCGCGATGAAGGTCTCCACCTTCAGCAGCTGGAGCAGATTAAAGCGGCCGATAAATATAACGATGCCGGATTTAACTCATTTTTTAAAACCGGCTGGAAACGTTTTTATCTGAAATGGTATGAGGAGGCCCATCCCTCCGCCAGCCAGCTCTGCCCACACACCACCGCGCTACTGCGCGATATCCCGTCGGTGAAAGCGGCCATGTTCGCCACCCTGCCAGACGGCAGCCGTCTGCCGCGCCACCGCGATCCCTACGCCGGTTCGCTGCGCTTTCATCTCGGCCTGGCGACGCCGAACGATGACCGCTGCTTTATCGAGGTGGATGGCCAGCGCTACAGCTGGCGCGATGGGGAAGGGGTGCTGTTTGATGAGACCTATATTCACTATGCGGAAAATACCAGCGGTGAGAATCGGCTGATTCTGTTCTGTGATATTGAACGGCCCATGCGCTACCGCTGGGCGCAGCAGGTGAACCACTGGCTGGGACGTCATCTGATGAGCGCCGCCTCGGCGCCCAATGATACCGGCGATCGCATTGGCGGGATTAACCGGGCATTTCGCTATATCTACCAGATCCGCATTGTCGGCAAGCGGCTGAAAAAATGGAATAAGACGGTCTATTACATCGTTAAATGGCTGCTGTTCGGCGGCATTGCCTGGCTTATCTGGAGTGCGTTTTAACCCTCATGACGCCGGTTCCAGGGCATGATCGCCAGCAGACGCGCCATGCCGCAAAAGCCGGTCACCCCGGCGAAGGTGAGCCCGGCGCCGACCGCGCCGCTGAGCAGGAAGAAGCCGCTGCTCACGGTATAGCCCAGCAGTACACCGAGTAAAATCAGGACGCCAGCGGCAATTTGTACCTGGCGCATCAGCGGCAGCGGCTGGGATTTATCCTCCTCAACCGGGAACCCCGCGGCCCTCCAGCCCTGAATCCCCCCGGCCAGCAGGCTTGCCTGCGCCGGTGCGGCGGCGGCGGCCAGGCGAATCGCGTTATTCTGCGTCCGGGAACCCGCCTGGCAGTGAAAGATGACTGTCTCTCCGGCCCGGGCATTGAGGGTCGCACCGTTGGTCAGGCTGGCCAGCGGCACCAGTTCGGCATCGGGAATATGTTCGCGCGCGTATTCATCCGCATCACGGATATCAATCAGTCTGGCGCCCTGGGCAATCAGCGCCCGGGCTTCGGCCGGGCTTAAGGTGGCGATGGTCATAGGATCCTCACGGGCAATAGAGCGTTTTCAGCGTGTTGATCACCTGCTGTACCGCAGGGTGGGTGATGAAATAGTGGATACGCTGGGCATCGCGCTCGCTGTCGATCAGCCCCTCGTCACGCATCCGCGCAAGGTGCTGCGAGGTGGCAGAAGGGCTCAGGCCGGTAGCGCGCGATAGTTCACCGGCGCTGGCCCGCGGCGCATCGCACAGCATGCACAGGATCAGCAATCGGTGAGGATTGCTCATGGCTTTCATCAGCGCGGCGGCTTCTCCGGCGCGGGCCTGCAGGTCTTCAGGTGTGGTCATGTATTTTAGCTTTTTCTAAATTTAGATAAATCTAAAATAAAAACATCCCCTGCGCCAGCATTTTTTTATCTGTGACTCAGGCCGGAACGGCGAGCTGGGCAATCTGCGCTCGCGCGCTGGCGATCCCTGCGTCGCGACCATGCGGACGATTGTCCAGCCCTTCGGCATAGATAAATTCCACCTCATGGATCCCCATCAGCCCCAGTACCGCGCGCAGATAGGGGGTGATGGCGTCGGTGGTCTCTCCCTGGTGAATACCGCCGCGGCTGCTGACGACCACCGCCCGAACGCCCTCGACCAGCCCCTGCGGCCAGCTGTTGGTGTAGCGAAAGGTTTCCCGCGCCCGCGCCACGAGGTCGAACCATTTCTTCAGGTCGGTCGGGACGTTGAGGTTATACATCGGCGCCCCGATCACCAGCAGGTCGCTGGCTTTTAACTCGGCGATAAGCTGGTCGGAGCGCGCAACCGCCGCGCGGATGGCTGGCTGCGGATCCACTGCCCCGCGCAGGGCGGCGAACAGGGGGCGATCCAGCGTTGGCAGCGCCATGGCGCTGAGATCGTGTTCCGTGAGCCGATCGCGGTGTCCTGCTGCCCGGCGCGCCGCGAGAAATTCGTTAATCAGCTGATTGGTCAGGGATGTTTCGCCATTAATGCTGGATTTTAATACCAGAACGTTAGCCATGATGAGTGCCTCAAGTGAAGGGGAGAGGCAGAGACTAACACTGTCTTTTTTCTCTCTGGAGTGACATTATTTTCCTCTATTGTATCCCGTAAGGAACCAATCTGTGCGTGACGATCTGAACGCGATCCCGGTGTTTGTCACCGTGGTCGAGAGCGGTAACTTTGCCAGCGCGGCGGCGATCCTCCACGTGACGCGTTCGGCGGTGGGTAAAACCATTGCCCGGCTGGAAGCGCGCCTCGGCGTGGCGTTATTCCAGCGCACTACCCGTCGGCAACTGCTGACGGAAGAGGGGGAGCAATTTTACCACCAGTGCCGGGAAGCGCTGGCGCGCATCCGCGAGGCCGAAGAGGCGCTCCAGCGCGGGAAGGGCGAGGTGCAGGGGCGGCTGCGGATCTCGCTACCAGTGCTCTTTGGCCAGCGCTGCGTGGCGCCGGTGCTATTCCGCCTGAGCCAGCGCTATCCGTTACTGAAGCTCGAGCTCCACTACAGCGACCGGCAGGTCAATCTGCTGGAGGAGGGGTTTGATCTTGCGGTGCGTATCGGAAACCTGGCCGATACCGGGTCGCTACGGGTGCGGGCGCTGGGGGAGCATGGCATGGTGCTGTGCGCGGCGGTGGAGTACCTGCGCCGCCAGCCGCCGCCGCAGACCATCGCCGGGCTGAGCGAGCACCGCACCCTCGGCTATCTGCACAACGGCCAACTGCAAAAATGGCAACTGTACGACCCGCAGCAGGGCGAAGTGCGCTTCAGTCCGCAGACGGGGCTGGTACAGGATGATTTTGCCGCCATCGCGGCGGCGGTGCTGCAGGGGATGGGCATCGCCTGGTTGCCGGACTGGCTGGTGGCGCAGGCGCTCGCCGACGGGACGCTGCAGCAGGTGCTGGCGCCCAGCGCTCAGGTGCGTTTCGCTATCCACGCGGTGTGGCCGGAGGGGCCGTGGCTGCCGCAAAAAACGCGGGTGGCGATCGATGCCCTGCGGGAAGGACTGCGCCTTGCTAAAAGCACACCGCCCAGCGGTTAAGGGTATCTTAAGGCGACCGGGCGATAATGACAGAAAGATGACGACTGAGAGCTATCGCCATGAACGCCCTGGAAACCCTGAATCAATCTGTTTTTTTCGCGCTTAACGCGCAGCCTGGCGCCGCGGAGGGCCTGCTGTCGCTGGCCCGTTTTTGCGCCAGCGGCATCGTGTTTATGATGCCGGCGATCGCGCTCGGCCTGTGGTTTCTCGGTGGTCGTGAGGGACACCGCCAGGCGCTGTTTATGACCCTGGCCGTGATGATTTCCCTCGGGCTGGGGATGGTGTGCGGGACGCTCTGGTTTCATCCGCGGCCGTTTATGATCCCCCTCGGCCATACCTGGATAAGTCATCCGGCGGATAACAGCTTCCCCAGCGATCACGCTACGGTGATGTTCAGCGCCGCGTTTGCGCTGCTGTCGCTGCGCCTGCGGGCGCCTGGTCTGCTGATGCTGCTGGCTGCGCTGCCGGTGGCCTGGTCGCGGATCTATCTTGGGGTGCATTTTCCGCTGGATATGGTGGGCGCAGCCCTGGTCTCCATTGGCGGGGTCATCGTGGCGAAGCGGGTCTGGCAGGCGGTCGGCCCACGGCTGGTGCTGCTGTGCGAGGCCGTCAGCCGGCGGATGTTCTCCTGGCTGCCGGCGCGCTTTACGCCATAGCCTCAGCGACGAGGCCGTCCGGTACGGGCGGCGCGGCGGTATAGCGTGCTGCGGGCGATACCCAGTATCTGTGCCGCCCGGCTGACGTTGCCGTTAACGCTGGCCAGGGTATCGACAATCAACTGCTCGTCATGGGCCTGCAATCCTCCGCGCGGCAGCGGCGCAGGCGCGGTGCGATACGCCTCCGGCAGCGCGTCGGGCGTCAGCGTGTCGCCCTCATCGGCCAGAGCCAGCATCACCTTCAGGACGCTCTGCAGCTGGCGCACGTTTCCCGGCCACGGCAGCTGGCTGAGGTGGACCAGCAGTGCATTTGAAAGCGTCACCCGGCGTGAAACACCGCCCAGGTCGCGCCACAGCGTGGCGATAAAGGTTTCCAGCGCCGGCCACTCGCGCAGCGGGGGCAGCGCCAGGGCATACTCCCGCAGGCGCCACAGCAGATCTTCACGGAATTCGCCGGCGCTGACCCGTTGCGTCAGATTGCGGTGGGTGGCGCAGATCAAGGCGAAATTCACCGGCACGCTGCGGCTGGCGCCCAGCGGGGCCACCTCTTTTTCCTGCAACACCCGCAGGAGCCGCGTCTGCAGCGCCAGCGGCATATCGCCGATCTCATCGAGAAACAGTACCCCGCCCTCAGCCTCGCGGATTTTACCGATATAGCCGTTTTTGCTGGCGCCGGTAAATGCCCCCGGCTGGTAGCCGAAGAGCTCGGATTCGATCAGCGATTCCGGGATGGCCGCGCAGTTGATGGCGACAAATTTGCCACTGCGCCAGCGGCTGTGCTGATGCAGCGTACGGCTGACATACTCCTTGCCGCTGCCGGTTTCTCCCTCAATGCATAGCGCAATGCCGGCGTTGAGCAGCCGCAGCAGCTTTTCGCCTTCGCGCGGGCTGGTGAAAGGGAGATGCATGACCGGCGGGGCGCTTACCGCCACCCGGCGGCGGGTGGGCTCCCGCAGGCGATAGTGATAGCGGCCCTGCGGGGTGGTCAGCGGCAGCGGGACGCTGACCGCCCTTTGCGCCAGCGTCGGAAAAAGCGACGCAAAGGTGAGATGGCCAAACTGCGCCGCGCTCAGGCCGAACTCGCGCATCGCCAGTCGGTTGCCGGCGGTGAGGACGTTGTCAGAAAAGACCAGCAGCAGCTCCTCGACGCTGTCGAGCTTGTCCACCTGCCGGTGCAGGCTCATCAGCCACTGCTCCGGATGCAGGCTCTGTTTCACCCACAGATACTCAATCTGCTTTGCCGCCGCCTTCACCCAGCCGAAGGTATGCTGGTGGGGAAAATCCGCCGGGCCGGAGATATCCAGCACCCCGGCAATACTTCCGTCCGGCCGCTGGAGCGGCATCGCCGCACAGTACAGATTCTGATTGCGGGTAAGAAAATGCTGGCGGCCATCGATTTCGCAGCCGTCATCAATGACCAGCGCGGTGCCAATGGCGTTGGTCCCGCGCCCGCTTTCGCTCCACAGATTGCCGGGGGCCAGCGCCACGCGCTGAGCCTTCTGCATCGCCTGGGTATCGCCGACGGTGTGCAGCACCAGGCCACTGGGGTCGGAGAGGACCACCACCGACTGCAGGTCCGCCACCTGGCGCGACAGGGCATCCACCACCGGCTGCGCCAGCTGCTGCAGGCTGCGGTGGCTGGCGAGCCGGTCTGCCAGCTCCCCGGCGCGCAGACGGGGAAAATCCTCGGTAGCGGGATCCAGACCATAGCGCTGGCAGCGAGACCACGAGTCGCTGAGCAGGGGGTTAGCGTTAACCTCTGGTGCGAGAAGATAGGGATTACCTGGCACAGGGCACCTCAGGGTCGATGTTGCTGTGTTGCAATATTGTAGCCATTTGGTTTATTTGGTGTTGCGATTTGCAACACAGAAGTGGACATCTGTGCGACAGCGCCTGCCATCCTGGTAAATAAATAATCCTAACTCATTAATAAATAATATAAATTGTTGGCAATAAAAAACTGGCATAACCCCTGCAAAGTGAGAAGCGTTCGGCGGCAAGTTTAAAAAATCAATATGCCGCTGCGTCTCAACCCTACAGAAGGAGATTTGCGATGCGTTATGCACATCCTGGCCAGCCCGGCGCCCTGGTTTCATTTAAATCCGCTTACGGCAACTTCATTGACGGTAAATTTGTCGAGCCGCTGAGCGGTGAATTCTTTATGAATACCTCCCCGGTCGACGGCAGCAACATTGCGCAATTTCCCCGCTCGGACGCCAAAGACATTGAGTTCGCCCTGGATGCCGCTCACCGTGCGGCGCCGGCGTGGGGTAAAACGTCAGTGCAGCAGCGCTCCAGGCTGCTGCTACAGGTCGCCGATCGTATTGAACAGCACCTGGAGTATCTGGCCGTCGCGGAGAGTTGGGACAACGGGAAACCGATCCGCGAAACCCTGAATGCCGACCTGCCGCTGGCGGTGGACCATTTCCGCTACTTCGCCGGCTGCCTGCGCGCCCAGGAGGGAAGCACCGCCGAGATTGACGAAACGACGGTGGCCTATCATTTCCATGAACCGCTGGGGGTGGTCGGGCAGATTATCCCGTGGAACTTTCCGCTGCTGATGGCCGCGTGGAAGCTGGCCCCGGCCCTGGCGGCGGGTAACTGCGTGGTGCTCAAGCCGGCTGAACAGACGCCGCTGAGCATTACCCTGCTGCTGGAGCTGATTGGCGATCTGTTCCCGGCCGGGGTGCTTAACGTGGTACAGGGATTCGGCAAAGAGGCGGGCGAGGCGCTGGCCACCAGCAAGCGTATCGCCAAGCTGGCGTTCACTGGCTCCACGCCGGTCGGGCGGCATATTCTCGCCTGCGCGGCGGAAAATATTATCCCCTGCACTGTCGAGCTGGGGGGCAAATCGCCCAACATCTACTTCGCCGACGTAATGGAGGGAGAAGAGGAGTTTATTGAGAAGGCGGTGGAGGGACTGGTGCTTGGCTTCTTCAACCAGGGGGAGGTATGTACCTGCCCGTCACGGGCGCTGATCCATGAATCCATCTATGAGCCCTTTATGGCGCGGGTCATGGAGAAGGTGGCGCAGATCCGCCGTGGTGACCCGTTAGATACCGACACCATGATCGGCGCGCAGGCTTCCCGCCAGCAGTTCGATAAGATCCTCTCCTACATTCAGATTGCGCGGGAAGAGGGCGGGCAAATTCTGACCGGCGGCGAGCGGGCGGCTATCGCGCCGGCGCTGGATAACGGTTTTTATATTCAGCCCACGCTGATTAAAGGCCGCAACGATATGCGCAGCTTCCAGGAGGAGATCTTTGGGCCCGTGATCGGGGTGACCACCTTTAAGGACGAAGCGGAAGCGCTGACCATCGCCAATGAGACCCAGTTTGGCCTTGGCGCCGGGGTCTGGACGCGGGATACCAACCTCGCCTATCGCATGGGCCGCGGGATTAAAGCCGGCCGCGTATGGACCAACTGCTATCATGTCTACCCGGCGCATGCGGCGTTCGGTGGCTATAAACAGTCTGGCGTTGGCCGGGAAACGCACAAGATGGCGCTGGATGCCTATCAGCAAACCAAAAATCTGCTGGTGAGCTACGGCACCGCCCCGCTGGGTCTGTTCTAAATACAACCCCGCGCTTCTGTTCCAACCTCTGTCCGCAATCCGTCCGGGTTGCGGATTTTTTTTAACTGCAAAATAACCCTGCTATTTAGCCGGTTTTATTGAGCGGCATGACCAACACATTCACACGGCTGATGTAATATCTTTCACTTGAAAATAAAAAGGGTTCCACAACAAGAAATTATGCGCAGTGAGGCGGACACTTGTGCTTCATTTATGTAGAAATGATGAATATTAATACCAGGAAAATTCCTAATTTTCCTGTGCTGTCGATCGGAAGCACAATAAAACAAGACAACTTTTTGAGTAATTATCTTTAAATTTGTTAATGGTTTTGATCTGTTGTTGTTTGAAAGTGTTTTATTGCCGTTTGTATAGATATGTAAATTAACATTGAAAAGGCATTTCAAAAATAAATTTTATGCCTCTGATAATCATTAACTTATTCGTAACATTGTGCCGGGTTGCCTTTTGGTAGGTGCGGTAATATATTTATTTCGCACACCAAAATAACTTTTTTAGCTTCTGTTTTTTATTAATGGTCACCTTTTGACAGAATAAAGCAGAGCGAGAGGGCGTGTGCCTACTATCCTGCGGAAGGAACGCAATGAACATTTACAAGGAGGAACTGATGAGCAGCTTCGCGATAGCCAAGCGCTATTGCCGATGACTGTGTGATATATTCGTTAACGATGAGATAAATAATGAAAACCCAACTTCGTATTATGGCAATTCTCATGGGCGCGCTGGTTTCGGGCGCGGCAATTTCAGGCAATACGCAACCGGCAAGATCGACAATGACCGTTAACCCAGGCGCCAGCGCAGGCACTCAGGGTACCGGTGGGCAGGTAATTTTTAACGGCTCTATTACCGACAGCTCCTGCAACGTCGACAGCGGTTCAACCGGCCAGACCGTGGATTTGGGCAAATGGGCCAGCAGCTATTTTACCGGCACCGGCTCCGAAACCACCAAAACTCCCTTCCATATCAAAGTCAAAGATTGCCCGGCCAGCGTGGCCAAGGTTGCGGTGCTGTTTGACGGCGCGCGCGATCAGTCTGATACCACTCTGCTGGCCACCAATGGCGGCGCCACCGGCGTGGCGATCAAGCTGTATGAAGACGACCAGAACACGGCGGTCAGCCTCGGCAAAGTGTCCAAAGATCACCCGGTCGTCGCGGGCGCCACTGCCGGCACCGGCTCTGCTGACCTCGAGTTTTACGCCGACTATGTCTCTACCGGGGCCGTGGCGGCGGGCGATGCCAACGGTACGGCTAATTTCAATATGATTTATAACTAATCTTATTGCGCGTTATTCAGAGCCAGTCCATTGCGTCTGGATCCCTAGCAGTTTGTTGAAATATTAATGGCGAAGCAGTCGCGATATATATTCGTGACGGTATTGTTGTTCCTGCTAATTATCTCAATGGTTACTGGCTCTGTTATTCACAGCTTTATTTTATTGTCTGTTCAACCTTTACCTGATGGTTATTAATGATGAAGAAAATAATTGCCGTTGCGGCTTTTCTGCTGTGCTCCACGGCAGCGCAGGCCGGTATTGTCATGGGGGGAACCCGTGTGATTTATCAGGAAGGGAAGCGTGAAGCCGCTATTTCAGTCACCAATGCCGATACTCACACACCCTATCTGGTGCAGTCGTGGGTGGAAAATTACGCGGAAAATGACAAGAGCAAGGTGCCCTTTATTGTGACCCCACCGCTGTTCCGTCTCGATCCGGAGCAGAATAACGTTCTGCGTATTAACTTTATTGGCGCCTCGCTGCCCGGCGATCGTGAGTCGGTGTTTTGGCTGAACGTCAAAAGTATTTCTCCGACGCCGCAGGGCGAGGTGAATAAGCTGCAGGTCAATATTAAGTCGAAATTCAAAATTTTCTATCGCCCCAACGGTCTGGCAGGCGACCCGGCAAAAGCCTGGCAGCAACTGAAGTTTACCCAGTCCGGCGGTCATCTGACGGTGGCAAACCCCACTCCCTATTTTGTCTCTTTTTACTCCGTCGCGGTGGGCGGGCAGAGCATCGATGAGCCAGGCATGGTGGCTCCGTTCGGCCAGAAAACGTGGCCGGTGAGCGGGCACGGCGCCGTCAAATGGCGGGCGATTAACGACTACGGTGGCGTCAGCGATTTCGCCCAGCAGTAATTCCCTTTTGTGATGACATGACCGGACGGCGCCAGCATGAAAAGAACAACAACAGCGAAGGTGCGGGAGTATGCCGCAATGCCAGTGACCGCAGGACGGGCGCTGGCGCTGGCGACAGTGCCGACGATGATGTTTTGTCTCAGCCCGCTGAACCGGGCGCTGGCCGACGACTATTTTGACCCGGCGGCGCTGGAGTTTGCCGACCCGCAGCAGCAAACCTCCGACCTGCACTACTTCGCCAAACCCGGCGGGCAGCAGCCGGGCACTTACTCTGTCACCGTGGTGGTTAACGATCAGGAGCTGGGTCAGGCTGATATTACGTTTGTTGACGATGGCGGGAAGCTGCAGCCGGTGCTGACGCCCGGTCAGCTGGCGGATTATGGGGTCAACGTCAGCGCCTTTCCCGCCTTTCAAACGCTGCATGAAGGAGAAACCTTCACCCGGATCGAGAAGTTTATTCCCGACGCCAGCAGTCGGTTCACCTTTGCTAACCAGCGCCTGACGCTGAGTATTCCCCAGGCGGCGATGAACGTGCAAAGCCGCGGCTATGTCGATCCCTCGCGCTGGGACGATGGCGTGCCGGCCGCGTTTGTCGATTACTATTTTTCCGGCGCGCAAATAAAGAACGCCGATGACGGGGAGAGCAGCCGCTCAAACTACCTCAATTTACGCAGCGGCGTGAACCTGGGCGCCTGGCGGCTGCGCAACGTCTCCTCAATGCAGTACGACCAGCAGCGCCGGCACTGGGATACCCAGAGCACCTGGCTGCAGCGCGACGTCCGCTCGCTGAAGAGCTTGCTGCGGATCGGCGATACCTACACCACCGGCGATGTGTTTGACAGCATCCCCTTTCGCGGCGTCCAGCTGATGTCTGACGATGAGATGCTTCCGGACAGCCAGCGCGGCTTTGCCCCCACCATCCGCGGCGTGGCGCACAGCAATGCCAAAGTGACCGTCTCTCAGCACGGGTATGTGATCTACGAAACCTTCGTGTCGCCGGGGGCATTTGCCATCAGCGATCTTTACCCCACCTCGCAGAGCGGCGATCTGGAGGTGAAGGTGACCGAGAGCAATGGTTCGGTGCGCACCTTTACTCAGCCCTATTCCGCAGTTCCTTTTATGCTGCGCGAAGGGCGCGGCAAATTCAGCCTTAGCGCCGGGCGCTACCATTCGGGGGCGGATACCGTCCGCTCGCCGGAATTCCTGCAGGGAACCCTGTTCTACGGTCTGTCGGCGGGGTTTACTCTCTACGGCGGTACGCAACTGGCCCAGGACTATCAGTCCTGGGCGCTGGGCCTGGGTCGCGGCTTCGGCGAGTTCGGATCGCTGGGAGGCGACGTGACCCAGGCCGTCACCCGCACGCCGTCGGGCAAGCGCTACGCGGGCCATTCGCTGCGCGCCCAGTATCAGAAAGATTTTGTCAGCTCGGGGACCTCATTCAGCCTCGCCAGCTACCGCTACTCCTCCAGCGGCTATTACGATTTTGCCGAAGCCAGCGCGCTGGAAAGCGCGCAGGGGCAGGTGGACAACCGGCGTCGCCGGGAAGAGCTGTCGGTGACTCAAAGCCTTGGCGGCCTCGGCAGTCTGGCGATCTCCGCCTGGTCGCAGGATTACTGGCACCGGCAGAGCCGGGATGAGACGATACACCTCGGGTTCTACAGCGCCTGGAAGGGGATCTCCTGGGGCGTGGGCTATTACTACACCCGCGCCAGCAATCAGGAAAAAAATGACCGTTCCTGGTCATTTAATATCAACATCCCGCTGGGCGGCCCGCTGTCCGACAGCGCGGTAAGCTATAACACCACCTCGGACAGCAATGGCTATACCTCGCAGCAGGTCTCGCTGTATGGCGCGGTGCCGACGCGGCCAAATCTGTTCTATTCGGTCCAGCAGGGCTATGGCAACCAGGGGCGAGGCAGCAACAGCAGCGTCGCGCTGGATTACCACGGCGGCTTCGGCAACGCCCAGCTCGGCTATCGTCATGACGCCGCCAGCAACCAGCTGACCTGGGGAGGCGCCGGCTCGGTGGTCGCGCATCCGCACGGCGTCACCTTCGGCCAGACGGTGGGCGAGAGCTTCGCCATCGTCCGCGCGCCGGGGGCCGCTGGGGTGGCGGTACAAAACGGCAACAATGTGCACACCGACTGGCGCGGCTATGCCGTGGTGCCATCCCTGACCGCCTATCGAAAAAATGTCATTACCCTCGACACAGAGTCGATGGCCGACGATACCGACGTCGATCAGGAGGGGCAGACCGTGATCCCCGGCGGCGGCGCGGTGGTGATGGCCAACTACCGGACCCACATTGGCAACCGGGTGCTGTTTACCCTGCGCAATGCCCAGGGGCCGTTGCCGTTTGGCGCCAGCGCGCGGCTGGTCACGGCGGAGGAGAGCGGCAATGCGCCGGGCGGCATGGTGGCTGACGGTGGGCAGGTGTACCTCAGCGGCGTGCCGCAGGAGGGGACCCTGGCGGTGAGCTGGGTCGTTAACAACCAGTCGCAGAGCTGCACGCTGCATTTTCAACTTCCGGATAACCCACAGCAGAGTCTGAATACGGTGAAAACCGTCTCCGGACTGTGCCAGACACGCTGAGGCGGCTATGAAATCTGTTTTTCGTCTACTTCCTGTTCTCTTTCTGCTGGCGCTGAGTGGTTACCTCCCCGGCGTGCGGGCTGAAACCTGCCGCGCGAATATCGGCCAGACCACGGTCAATATTCCCAATATCAAATACTTACCCACGCTGCCGGTCAATACCCAGATGACCAGCGCGATGGCGGATAACGGCAGCGGGATCCCCTTTTCCTGCGACCTGCAGCTGCCGACGGCGAGCGCCAAACGCATCGTCTATAAGCAACTGAAAACCGGCGGCTCGCCGGTGGTGATTAACGGACAGCACGTCTACCCCAGCGCCATCGACGGCATCGGTTACTCGCTCAGCTTTCAGTGCGCGGGCGGCCCGATGCGCGCTATCGACGGCAGCCACTCCGCGGGCGGCGAGTCGGTGGTGGTGTGCGACAGCGCAATGCTTCCGGCGCTGATGACGCAGCAGCAAACCACGGTCAGGATCGCGGTGACCTTCTATAAAACCGGGACGGTGCAGCTGGCGGACGGGACGCACACCAACTCGCCGTCGCTGCCGCAGGTGGGGGAGATGACCATTGAGCAGCAGGCCAGCGGGAGCGCCAGCTATGTCGCCAGCGCGCCGGTCAGTATCGATATGGCGGCCCTGAACGTGGACATCGGCAGCAGCGGCAGCTGTCAGGTAGCGACGTCGACGATCCAGGTCACTCTGGGCACGGTAAACCGGGCGGAGTTTCACGGTAAAGGGAGCACCGGCGGCCAGGCGAAGCGCTTTTCGATCCCGGTGTTCTGCCCGTCGCCGACCGACGTGCGCATCGGCTTTTTCGGCGTCAGCGTGGAGAGCGATACCCTGGCCCTGAGCAAGGCCAGCAACAGCGCCAGCGGCGTCGGCGTGAAGCTGACCTACGGTAATAACCCCGGCGCGGCGGTCTCTGATGGCACCAGCGTTAAGATCAATGAGGCCAGCAACTTGCCGATCCTGAAAAGGGTGACCGGCACAAACGCCGGTACCGCCGAGGCGATCAATTTTAACGCCCAGTATGTGCAAACTGACGCCACGGTGGGGGCGGGCACGGCCAACAGCATGGTGACCTTCGCCCTGGAGTATAACTAGCCTGACGCTGGCGCATGGGCATTCTGCAGAGGGATGGGCACCACCGCGCCGTAGTCGTCGATATAGTTCAGCTGGTACAGGCGAGTGCTGTCGGTGGTCATCACGGTATGGCTGCTGTATGGCCGGAGCATCACGTTTCTCATCGGCGAGAGGTGGCCTTTATTATCGATCAGCGTCCCGTTGACCAGGGTGATATGCAGTGGGCCTGAGTTGGTAAAGCGCAGGTGATTCCCGCTCTGCTGCCACTGCAGCTTTTGCACCTCTCTGGCGAGGGTGGTGGTGATGGCGGGCGGACGATAAAAGAGCTTCAGGCGGGTACGGACGACAAATTGCAGCGTATGCGTGCCGACGGCTGCGGGAGGCGTCTCCTGGATATTGACCCAGTACACGCTTTCCCGATCGCCGGGCAGCCCGCCGCCGAAATAGATAAAGCGCAGCTGGGCGGATTGTTGCGGCGATAAATAGACCTGCGGCGGCGTCGCCACTATCGGCAGGCCGACGCGCGAGGTATTGAGTCCGGCGTCCAGCCAGATCTGCACTTTATAAGGCGTGCTGCTGCGATTGTGAATGTTCAGGCTGGCGACCTTTTCTTTCCCGGAATAGACCACCCGCGTGGCATTAATGGTGATCCCGGCGCAGGCCTGAAAGGTCACTGCGCAGAGCAGAACCGCCAGCTGTGTTTTCATGAGCACTCCCTTGACGTCTCATCCCTGACCGGCAAGCTATTCCTGCATAATGGTAAATCGGGCCGTCGCATTGCCGTCGCCGGGATCGGCGTGGGTTTTGTCCCAGGTGTAATAGAAGGCGTTCAGCCTGAAGGTTCCGGAGCCGCCGTCCACCGGGATCTCTATGCGGGGATCGTGTTGCGGATCAAGGCGTTCATCGAGGCTGAGCGGGGTGCCCGTGCGGTCAGTGAGCAGAATACCTACCTTGCTGGCCGGCTTACCGCTGCCGTCGAGCGCCAGCACGCGATTTTCAGGTGTGCCGGCAGGCGAGGGGCCGTCAACCACAATGTAGTAAGTGCCTTTCTCACAATCTTTAACGCGAATGTCGATGCCGACTGCCGGCCCGGTCCCAGACTGACTGTTTTTCAGTCTCGACAGCGGAATAGCGCCCATACTGACGTCGATGACCCCGCTGTCGCTCACCCCTTCGAGCTTGCAGGAGGCGTTCACGACCTTGCCGATGAAATTCAGCTTGCCCTCTGCCGCGAGTGCAGGGACAGCGGCCAGCCCGGCAAAGACCGTCGCCAGACACAGCGTGATTATTTTCATTTTCTTTCCTTCTCTATTGCCCGTAAAGCTGGCGCCAGGGCCGTTATTTTGATGAGTCTTATTTACGCCAGGTATGTTTTTTATTAATTCATCTGACTGACAAATTTATTAATACCAGGAAATAAACTGGCTTGTTATTTAGGGGCTGCTTTTGTCGGGATAGTAGCGTGGGGGAATTGCGACGTAAATAAGACGGTTATTAACGCGAGTTGAATGCCAAATATCGCTCGATAAAATAAATTGCTATTTTAATTCAATGCATTAGAAATAGCTTATTGCTCTTTTTTGCCAGGTGTTCGAACCCACTTCATGGTGGAAAATACGATCGTTCACGTAAGGCTACGCCCGGCAGATGAGGGATCATTCACCGGAGGGGGGCTGTTTTTTATCGCCAGATTTGCGATCGGCAACCGTGCTGCCGGGTTGTATGTCACGATGATTAAAAATAGGATGAATGCCCTGGCGTATGCTGCGGATGGTGTTGACTGATAAGCGGCCGATCACCCCGGCGCGAAAAATCGATAACGATAAGGATGGCGAGATGAAACTGACGGTGGGGCTGGCGCTGACGCTGGCGATAATGACCTGCGGCGCCCAGGCGCGCGATATGCAAACCATCGAGCACAGCGGTGAGCTGAAAGTGGGCGTGCCGGGCGATTACGCCCCGCTGGCGTTTCGCAATGCCGCCGGCGAGCTGCAGGGCTATGACGTGGACATGGCCCGCGATCTCGGGCGCACGCTGGGGCTGAAGGTGAGCTTCGTCTACACCAGCTGGCCAGCGCTCGCCGCCGATCTGCGGGCGGACAAGTTTGATATTGCGATGGGCGGCGTGACGCAGACTCCGGCGCGGGCGAAGGGCTTCGCCCTCAGCCATCCGGTAGTGGCGAACGGTAAAATCGCCTTAGCCAACTGCCAGGCCGCCCCGCGGCTCGGCTCGCTGGCGAAGATTGACCGCCCGGAGGTGAAGGTGGTCGTCAACCCTGGCGGCACAAACCAGAGCTTTGTCGATGAGCATATTAAGCAGGCGCAGATCATTCGCGTACAGAACAACGTCGACAATCTGGAGGCGCTGCGGCAGAAAACAGCCGATATGATGGTGACAGACCTGATCGAAGGCGACTATTACCAAAGCAAAGAGCCCGGCGTGTTCTGCGTTGCTAACGAAACACCGTTCGCCGGCACCGCCAGCGACAAGGTGTATATGATGAATAAGGATAACCCGGCGCTGCTGGAGAAAGTGAACCAGTGGCTGGATAGCCAGGACAAAGAGGTTCTCAAACGGAAGTGGAAAATTCGCGGTTAACGCGGCGGCGCGCCACCGCCGGCAGACGCGTCCGGCGGTGGTTATCGTCCACGGTTAGCGCTGCGGCGACAGGGTCTGTCGCGCGAGGCCGCGGAAGTAGCAGGCGTAGCCGAGGGTGGCGGTCAGGCACAGCATATAGCCAAACGACTCGCTGCCTTCCTCGACCGTGTTTTTCACCACCCGGGCGTAGTTCTCATCCAGCACGGCGTACCACAGGCCGTGCATACCAAACAGCCGAGAGAAGACCAGAATCGCCAGCAGGCCGCTGATCATCATCCCGTAATAGGGCGTGCGGGTATACTCCGCCAGCTGCGACAGGGTCTGAGGCAGATGGCGCAGCGGCGCCAGCAGCGACCCTACGGTGGTCAGCAGGGCAAACCACACCCAGCTGCCGTGGGAGAGCAAATCAAACAGGCCATCCAGTTCACGGATCAGCATGGCGAGGAAGAAGCCGCCGATGAGGATATTGCTATAGCGCAGGTGGGTATATTTTCGCGCCAGCAGGAAGTGAACCAGTACGATGACGGCCAGCACGCTCTCCTGCACCACTTCGGTCAGCGACACCTCCGGGATGTCGTTGCCAAACACCCGAATATCCACCCACAGACAGAGTACCGCGAGGGCGGCTGCGACCGCCGCGCCGAGAAAGAATAGCAAGCTTCGTAACAGAGACATTAACACCACAACTTATACTTAAAAGAAATATCATAAGTTTTGGGAATGCATGTTCCTGTTCACTTTGTGCGACTTTGCCGCGTTTTTTTAACATTTTGCGCGGTTTAGCGCCGGCGAAGGCGACAGGGGAGGGTGACTCCCCTGAATGAGGTGGGCGTCAGAGAATATCATCCACCACGCCGCCGTCGACGCGCAGTGCGGCGCCGGAGGTGGCCGATGCCTGCGGCGAGCAGACGTAGACCACCATATTGGCGACCTCTTCCACCGAGGCCGCCCGCTGGATCACCGAGCTCGGACGATGGGTCATGACAAACGCTTTCGCCAGTTCCTCCAGCGACTTGCCGGTTTTCGCCACGTCGTCTTTCAGCATCTCGGCAAAGCCGTCGGAAATCGTCGGCCCCGGCAGTACGCTGTTAACGGTCACTCCGCTGCCGGCGACATATTTCGCCAGGCCGCGGGCCAGCGACAGCTGCGCGGTCTTGGTCACGCCATAATGGATCATGTCCGCCGGGATATTGCGCGCCGATTCTGAGGAGATAAACACCACCCGCCCCCAGCCTTTACTGACCATCGCCGGGAGCAGCCCCCGTGACAGGCGTACGCCGGACATGACGTTGGTCTGCCAGTAGTTGTCCCATGTCGCGTCGTCGGTGGCGTAGAAATCCTGCGGGCCATAGATCCCGGCGTTATTGACCAGAATATCGACGCCGGTCACCGCCCGCAGCAGCTGGGCTGCGCCGTCGGCGTCGCTGAGGTCGGCGATGGCGGGTCGCGCCTTCGCGCCCGACACCTCATTTTGCAGACGAGCGATGGCGGCGTTCACGCTCTGCTCGCTGCGCCCGTTAATGATGATCTCTGCGCCGCTCTCCGCCAGGCCTTTGGCGATGGCGAAGCCAATACCCGCCGTGGAGGCGGTGACCAGCGCGACTTTCCCCGCTAAATCAATCTTCATGTTCCTGCCTTCTGGTTGTGGATCTCCCATTAAGCGTAGCAGCGGCAGTATGGCTGGGGATCAGTAACCGGCGTGCTTATTGACCAGGTTCTTCAGCGGCAGCCCGCGGCGCTGGCGCTGAATGTTCTCCAGCAACTGGCGGGCGATCACCTCGGCAGGGGCCGCAGAGGCCATATGCGGGGTGATGACCACCTGCGGATGGCGCCACAGCGGATCGTCCGCCGGCAATGGCTCCTGCGGGAAGACGTCGAGCACCGCCCCGGCGAGCTGGCCGCTCTCCAGCGCCGCCAGCACATCATCATTGACCATATGCTCCCCGCGGCCGCAGTTGATCAACACCGCCCCGGCGGGTAGCCGGTTGAACAGCGGCGCGGCGAGGATACCTCGGGTCTGCGCGGTGAGCGGCAGGAGGTTAATCAGCCCGTCAAGCGACCCAAGAAAGTGGTCGAGCGCCTCCTCGCCGCGATAGCAGGTGACACCAGCCAGCTGCTTTTCACTGCGCGACCAGCCGGAGACCCGATAGCCGAGGCGGGCCAGCTGGTCAGCGATATAGCCGCCAATTTCGCCCAGACCCATAATGCCGATATGGAAGTCGGCGGCGGCGCGCTGGGGATAGAGCTTCCAGGTTTGGGTTCGCTGGTGGGCCAGCGCCCGGTCGAAATGGCGCTGAAACCACAGGACGCTCCACAGAGCATATTCGAACATGCCGTGGCGAAAATCTTCATCGATCACCCGGCACAGCGGGATCTCGCTGGCGAACAGCGCGGGCGGCAGATGATCGACTCCGGCGGACGCGGCCTGGATCAGCTTCAGCCCCGGCGAGCGGCTCAGCAGCTGCGGGTCCGGGAACCAGCAGCTGGCGTACTGGGCGTCGCGCGCCGCCTGGTGATGGGGCAGAAGCGCCGTGACGTCGGGAAACTGCTGCAGGGCGGCGCAAATATCGCGGGCGAAATCCGCGTCGTTACAATCCACAACGATAGTGATATCAGACATAGGCGTTAGTCTTTGTAAGAGGTATCGAGACGGTCAAGACGGCGCAGCCACGCCTGCCAGACCTGTTGACGTTCATGCTCCACGCCCATCAGCTGCTCGCAGGCGTGCTGGCTGAGGTGCGGAGCGATGGTGTGGATCGGGCTGAGGGCCGCCAGCTGGGCGGTGGCCATTTGGATCTCGCAGGCGCGGTTCAGGTAGTACATGATGTAAAACGCATCGGCCACGGTGCGGCCCACCGACAGCAGGCCGTGGCTCTGCAGGATCATGGCGATATTATTCCCCAGCGAGCGCTGGATGCGCGCCCGTTCGTCGAGGTCAAAGGCCACCCCTTCATAGGGATGGTAGCCGACGCGCTGGTAAAACTCGGTGCTGATCTGGTTAAGCTGCAGCAGGCCGTCCTCGCAGGCGGCCACCGCCATTCCCGGCAGCGTATGGGTGTGGATCACGCAGTGGGCGTCTTCCCGGGCCATATGCACCGCGCTGTGGATGGTAAAGCCCGCCGAGTTAGCTGGCGCGTCGCCCTCTACGACCTTGCCCTGCATATCCACCACGATCAGGTTGCTGGCGGTGACTTCGTCAAACATCATGCCGAAGGGGTTAATTAAAAAACGCGGCTCGCCGTCGCCGGGCAGGCGCACGGAGAAGTGGGTGTAGAGGGTATCCTCCCAGCCGAACAGCGCCGCCAGCCGGTAGGCGGCGGCCAACTGCTGGCGCAGGTGTTGCTCAGTTGCCATTTAGCGTACTCCCATAAATTCACGGATTCGTTGCAGAGAAGGGGCCTCCAGCGGGCTGCGGATCACCTGCGGGGCGATATCGGCCTGCACCACGCCGTTCTCCATCAGCACCACGCGGTCGGAAATCGACAGGGCGAAGTCCATCTCGTGAGTGACAATCAGCATGGTCATGCCTTCGCGGGCCAGCGACTGAATGACCTTCAACACTTCGCCTACCAGCTCCGGATCCAGCGCCGAGGTTGGCTCGTCAAACAGCATAATGTCCGGCTTCAGCGCCAGCGCCCGGGCGATCGCCACGCGCTGCTGCTGGCCGCCTGAGAGCTGCCAGGGGTATTTGCGGGCATGGGCCAGCAGGCCGACGCGGTCGAGCAGCGCCAGGGCCTGCTCGCGGGCGACCGGCTGGTCAAGCAGCTGGTGATAGCGCGGGGCCAGCATCACGTTGTCGAGCACCGTGCGGTGGGGGAACAGGTTGAAGCTCTGGAAGACCATGCCGATGCGCCGCACCCCGGCGCGCATCTGGCGTTTGTCGACGATGGCTCCGCCCTTCAGATAGTCCTCGCCGTAGAGAATGATCTCCCCGCCATCAAGGCTTTCGAGGGCGTTGATGGTGCGGATCAGGGTGGTTTTGCCGGAGCCGGACGGGCCGATGATGCTGATCACCTCCCCGTTCTCCACCTGCAGATCGATGCCTTTCAGCACCTCATGCTGACCCCAGGATTTGCGGATGCCCCGCAGATCGAGCGCTGGCGGCGCGCCGTTGACGGCCGGCGTTTTGATCTCCTCCGTCAGCGCCGGCAGGCTCTGGCGCAGCGCCTGGCATTCCGCCTCGCTGAGGGTTTGCGGACGCTTGCGCTGAATATCGAGACGATTTTCCAGCGCCCGGAACAGCCAGGTGAAGACGGTAACCACCATCACGTAGTACACCGCCACCGCCAGCAGGGTCTCCATCACGAGGAAATTTTGCGCATACAAGCGCTGGCCGGTGAGCAGCAGCTCGGGTAAGGAGACCACCGACAGAATCGAGCTCAGCTTAATGATGGTGATGTATTCATTGATCAGCGTCGGCAGCGAGATGCGAAACGCCTGAGGAATAACAATCAGCCGCTGGATGCCGATAAAGCTGAAGCTCAGCGCATGGCCCGCCTCGCTCTGCCCCTTGGCCACCGACAGCAGGCCGCCGCGGTGGATCTCCGCCATATAGGCCGCTTCGGTGACGGTCATCGACACCAGCCCGGCGATAAACGGCACCCCGAGTAGCGGCTGGGTCACCGGAAACAGCTGCGGCAGGTTGTAGACAAACACCAGCAGCACCATCAGCGGCACGCTGCGAAAAAACCAGATATAGAGTTCGACGGGGATCTTGACCCAGCGCGGCGCGGAGAGCTTCGCGCAGGCTAACAGAAAACCGACCACCAGGCCGATCCCCCAGGACAAGGTGCTGACCACGATCACGGTCACGCACGCCTGCCAGAATGCTCCAATGCTAAACAGTGAAAAAAAGTATCCCCAATCGAACGCCATACCGACTCCTGTTGCGCAGTGCTTATTGTCTTAATCGATGCTTTCTAAGTTGTATTTTTTGATCAGCGCGGCATATTGGCCGTTGGCTTTCAGCGTGGCCAGGGTGGCCTTAATCGCCTCCGCCAGCTCGGTGTTGCCTTTGGCGACGTAGATCCCCAGCGGCAGCGGGTAGACCAGGCGCGTAGAGCTTATCCCCAGGCGGCCGCGGCTCTTGTCGACGATGATCTGCGCCGCCGGGGCAATCTCAAGCTGGGCGCCGATGTTCTTCGACAGCAGCGCCTGCGAGGCTTCCGGCGCCGTCGGGAACTCCTGAATGGTGATAGCCGGTTTGCCGTTTTTCAGGCACCACTCATCGGAGTGTTTTTTCAGGCTGGTCACCCAGGTGGTGCCTGCCTGCAGGCCGACCTTCACACCGCACAGCTCATCTTCGGTTTTCGGCTGCACCGCGCCGCCCTTCAGGGCGATGATCGACGCGCCGGAGAGGGCGTAAGGGATGGCGTCGGCCTGTTTCTGGCGTTCCGGCGTCACGTACATCCCGGAGATCACCGCATCATATTTCTTGCCGATGCCGAGGATCAGGCTGGTGAACTTGGTGTCGATCAGCTGCGGTTTGGCCTGCAGATGTTGGGCGATCAGCGCGGCAAAATCCGGGTCGAGACCGACGATGTTGTTATTGCTGTCATAGGACTCAAACGGCGGGTAGGTGACCTCCATCCCCACCTTAAAGACGCCCTCGGTCAGCAGTTCCGCCGCCTGGGTGACAGGGGAAAAACAGGCGCTGACGGCGAGGGTAAGCGCGACACGGCGCGAGATTTTTTTCAGGGTGCTAGTCATCATGGTTCCTCACGGGTGGTTAGGGTTTTTTTGCTGTGCCTGTTTTTTCAAATGGCCAAAGGTATTGGTGCCGCGCGCGCGCTCCGGTAGCTGAAGTTCACCGCGATTGACCTTCTCGCGCAGGTAGCGATAGGTTTGCAGCGCCTGGCTCCACATATGCTCCCCGATGCTGAGCTCCTGATATTCACCGGCTTCGCCGGCGGCGAGGAAGGTCGGCAGCGGGCGGATCAGCGTGTGGTAATCGCAGGCGAAAAACAGCGGGAAGGAGTACCGCTCCTGCGGCACTTTGCGCACCCGGTGGGCTGTAGCAACAAATGTGCCAGCGCTGAGCACTTCCAGCATGTCGCCGATATTGATCACGAACGCCTCTTCTCCGGCGGCGTTCTTGACGGGAGGTGCATCGATCCACACGCTTTCTTCATTGAGGACTTCAAGGCCGGGCTGGTCGGCGAGCAGCAGGGTGAAGCACTCATAGTCGGTGTGTGCACCAATTCCGGGAACATCTTCGACGCTGGCGTCGAACGGGTAATGGATCAGCCGCAGCTTGGCCGGCGGGCAGGTCACCATCGGTTTGAAATACCCTTCCGGCAGGCCGAGCGCGAGGGCGAAAGCGTCGAACAGACGGTGGCCGAGGGCGAAGACTGCGTCGTAGTAGGCCTGCACCCGCGCGCGGAAATCCGGCAGATCGGGCCACTCATTGGCGCCGATCAGCGGCGTGCCGGCGAGCACCAGCGGATGGTCATCCGCTGCCTGGAAGCCGATATCGAAAGCCTCTTTATGGTCCGGCTTGCCGGAGCCGTAGATCTCTTCTCCTTCCGGAACGTAGCCCTTATGGCTTTTGGAGTGGCCGATGTAATAGTTCATCTTCTCCTCCATCGGCAGGGCGAAGATCTGCTTCGCCGCCTCGCGGACGCCGGCGATCAGCGCCGGGTCGATGCCGTGGCCAGTGATGTAGAAAAAGCCCACCTCGCGCGCCGCGCGGCCGATGGCGTCGGCCACCGCCTGGCGCCTGGCGAGATCGTCGCCGGCCAGATCGCGGATATCGATGGTCGGGAGTTCAGTAAAAGCGTGCTTCACGGCAGTCATGGCTGCGGTTCCTGTTCAGTGAGCGTTAAAAACTGCTGAAAGTGGGCCTGCTGGCGCACGGCCATCCAGGCGTTGAGCGACCAGAGGTCGGCCACCGGAACGTTGGTGAACGGCAGATGGTGCAGATAGCCGTCGGCGCCAAACTCCGGGGTCAGCGTGGTCTGCGGGTAGCCGCGCTGGCGCTGTGAATGCCAGACCTGCTGCCAGAAGCGCTCGGCAAAAGCCAGCGCCGGCTGATACTCCGGCGCCGCCGGGTGCGGCACCTGCGGCCCCTGGTCGTAGCCCACCCGGGCCTGCACGTGATGCACGCGGTCGATAAAGGCGCTGAAGTCATCGCTGGGGTCATCCAGCAGGCGCTCGCTGACCACCACCCAGTGGCTGATGTCGGCGGTAAAGCGCAACTGGGGGAGCTGCTGAATAATCTCCAGCGTGAGCCACGGGCTGTACAGCGAGGTGGCGCGATGGGTTTCAAAACTGCAGGTCAAACCAAACCCGGCGGCCAGCTCGTGCGCCTTGCCGAGAAAATCGACCTGCTGCGCCAGCGGCCAGCGATCGTTGCCCGCCAGCAGATTGACAAAGCGCGGGTTGAGGCTGCTGGCCTCGGCGAAGCGGGTCTGCAGGCGCGCCAGATGCTGCTCCGGCGTTTCATGCTGGGCGGGGAGCACTCCGCCGCCGCTGAAAAGAATGGCGATATACTCCAGCCCCGACGCCTGCAGGCGGTCGGCGAGCTCCCGCCGTTCGGCCACCGTTAACGGCACGCGGGCTTCGATACCGCAGCAGCCGACGCGCTGCAGTTCATCCAGCGTTTGCGACCAGGGGGTGGTGACTCCCCAGAGTGTGCGAAAGCATTTCAGCTCCATGGCGGCTTCCTCAGGCGTACTTCACGCCGGGCAGGACGCAGAGCATCTCGTACAGCAGGTTGGCCGCCAACTGGGAGGTATTACCGCTCACGTCGTAGGGGGGCGAGACCTCGACCAGATCGGCGCCAATCAGGTTCAGGCCGCGGCAGCCGCGGACGATCTCCAGCGCCTGAATGGAGGTCAGGCCGCCGACTTCCGGCGTCCCGGTTCCCGGGGCCCAGATGGGATCGAGGCTGTCGATATCAAAGCTGAGATACACCGGCCCGTCGCCCATCTGCTGGCGGACTTCGGCCATCAGTGGCGCCAGCGAGGTATGCCAGCACTGCTCCGCTTGCACCAGGCGAAAGCCCTGGTCAACGCCCCACTGGAAGTCGCCGGCGGCATAGCCCTGGGCGCGCTGGCCAATCTGCACCACCCGTTTGAGGTCGAGCAGTCCCTCCTCAACGGCGCGGCGGAAGGTGGTGCCGTGGGCGATTTTCTCTCCGAACATCTCATCATTGGTATCGGTATGGGCGTCGACGTGGATGAGCCCCACCGGACCATGTTTTTTGGTCAGCGCCCGCAGGATCGGCAGGGTAATGGTGTGGTCCCCGCCGAGGGTTAGCGGGATCAGCGGATAACTATTCAAACCGGTGTAGTAATCTTCGATAATTTGCACCGATTTGAGCAGGCTGTAGGTATTGATCGGCACATCGCCGATGTCGGCCACCGACAGCGAGTCGAACGGCGCGGCGCCGGTTGCCATATTGTACGGACGGATCATCACCGATTCGGCGCGAATATAGCGTGGTCCGTAGCGCGTTCCCGAGCGCTGCGAGGTGCCGATATCCAGCGGAATGCCGACAAATGCCGCATCAAGTCCCTGTAAATCTTCGATAAACGGCAGGCGCATCATTGTGGCGCGACCGGCGAAGCGTGGCATCTCATTGCCACCCTGCGGTTGGTGAAAGAGGTTATCCATGTCTGCTCCTGAATCTGACGGATGAAACGTAACAGGAGAGATAGTGCGCAACCCGCGCTGGACTTTACATCGTCTGACGTAAATACTCAGTTCATTTATTGGTGAACTAAATACGATGCATCACGACGCCAGCCTTAATATTCGACAGCTGCAGGTTTTCGAGGCGGTGGCCCGCCTGGAGAGCTATAGCCGGGCCCAGCAGGAGCTGGGCATTTCGGTCTCCGCCATCAGCAATGCCATGTCGCAGCTGGAGGGACAGCTTGGCTTCACCCTCTGCCAGCGCGGGCGCGGCGGTTTTTCCCTGACTGAGAAAGGTCAGCAGTTTTTACAGCAGGCGATCCGCGTGCTGAGTGAACTCAATGAGCTGGAGCGGCAGTCGGCGCTGCTCAAAGGGGAGCACAGCGGCACCTTGTGCATCTCGACGCTCGACTCCATCGAGACCGAAACGGCGCTCTCGCTGCCGGTGGTTCTGCGCAGCTTCAGCGACAAATTTCCCCATGTGCATATCAAACTGATTATTCGCACCCCGGCGGAGCAACTGAACGGCGTGCTGAACAACCATATCGACCTGGCCATCGGCAGCTACAACTCGCAGGTGCATAACATCATCAGCGAGCCGCTGTACCGCGAACAGCACTGGCTCTACTGCAGCGATCTGCACCCGATGTTCTTCAGCCGCCAGCTGGATAAAGAGCAGATCAGCCAGTGCCCGCTGGTGACCCGCAGCTACTGGAACACCAGCGATTTGCGCCGCCGGGGCTTCAGCAAAGGCAGCGCCACCGTCGAGACCGTCGACGCCCAGCTGTTGCTGATCCTCTCGGGGAAATATATTGGCTATCTGCCGGAGCATTACGCCTGGCCGTGGATCAAAGAGAACCGCCTGCGGGTGCTGCTGCCCAACGAGTTTGGCTTTCAGTCGCCGTTCTCGGCTATCTGTAAGCGCGGGCGCAGCAATGAGCCCTACCTGAAAGCGTTCCGCGACCTGTTGAAGAAAAACACGGTGGCGCGGCCGAAGTGGAATTACTGAGTGGGGTAGGGGCTTCCCTCCGCCGCGGTGGTGGCTCTGGCGCTCAGCGCGCAGCCTGGCGGTGGCATTTCTCCTGTTTAAAAAACGAACAGCAGCCGGTAGCCCGCCCGGGCTGCGGCTGCCAGGCAACTGCCTCCAGGTTATCCACAGGGTTAGGCGCCGCTGGTGTGGACAGGTCGCCGGGCAGCGCAGTCGTTAGCGATTCGCTTTAATGGTTTTTTCCGCAATCGCGATGGTGGAGAGTTTGTGCAGGCAGATCAGCGCCAGACAAATCCCGCAGGCAAACAGATAACTCGCCATACTCAATTTTTGCAGACGCGATAAATGATTAATTCTGTCAATCACCGCCGGGCTGGCGAGGCCTTCATACAGGAAAGGCAGCGCCGTTAAGAAGCCGCCAATAAAATAGAGCACCAGACTGATGACTTCGACAGCCTTACGGTATAACCAGAAGCGGTAACCCCATTTTTTCCATTTGAATATGCGTTTCTCATCATTGACCGAAATCAGATGCTGGCATTTACTGTAGTTATCAATATCGCTGACCGGATTTTTGCATTTCAACAATATCTTTCTTTGCGCCATGGTCAGGTTTTTATCTTTGGTCAGCGCGGCGATACCATATTCGTATGCGATCCGTTGCAGATCGGGGTCGTCACTATTTTTGTGCAGTGCGGCGGCGAATTCACTGATATTTTTGCGCGAGGTGAATATTTTATCTTTGGGAAATACCCAACCTGAACGCACGGCGACAATCTGAATAATCAACGTGATAATCGCTATCGCATATTTGAAAAACTCTGCCGAGAGAATATTCATATCCGTATATTCCTTTCCATGATGAAGGGGAAAACTGAAATATACCTTAGCCATGTGAGCGGAGAGGTGTCAAATATCACGCTGCGCGGGAAGAATATCTTCGGTGATAAGAGATTAGCGTCTGGGGAAAGGGGGAAAAATCCGCCAGCGTGGCCGGCGGAGGGGGCCGGGCAGGGCTTATATCGGCCTCGCCGTCAGGGCCATCATATCGCTGATCGCCTGCTGGCGGTTAAAATGGCGATCGCGGTGGATCTCACTCTCGCCCACCTGCAGCGAGGCGGCCCAGATCTGCTGACAGCGCGGCCGGCGGCGGGCGTCAAAGTGCGCCAGCGCGGCTGCTACGCTGTCGGTCTGCTGCAGCGCTTCGCGCAGCACGATGGCATCCTCGATCGCCATGCCCGCCCCCTGACCGAGATGCGGAGTGGTAGCGTGAACCGCGTCGCCCACCAGCACGACGCGTCCCTGATACCAGGGATCGTCGACGAACAGCTCCTCCAGCGGCTTATAGACGACCTCGTCGTTGTTAACGATATGCTCGCGCAGGCTGCCCGGTAACCCCGCGCCGGGCGGCAGACGGCGGCGCATCTCCGCCGCCAGCTGGTCGCGGGTGTAGCGGGGGTTATCCGCTTCATGGGAGGTGATAAACAGATACATCAGATCTTCCCCCAGCGGCACCAGCCCACAATTGCAGCCCTCGCCCATAAAGCACATCAGATGATCCACCTCCGGCGACCGCGGAAAGTTGTAGCGCCACACGCCCTGGCCGGTAAAGCGAGGTTGATAGCGCTCGCCGTAGAGCATGCCGCGCACCCGGGAGTAGATCCCGTCGGCGCCGACCAGCAGATCGTAGCGCCCCTCGCCGCCGCGGCTGAAGCTCACCTCCACGGCATCATCATGCTGACGGAAGGCGTCAATGCTCTCGCCAGTGGTCAGCCTGGCCCCCAGCTCCTGCGCGGTGGAGCAGAGTACGTGGTGCAGGGCCTGGCGGGAGATACCGACGTTGGCCGGGAACTGTTCGCCCGCCAGCCGCTCGCCGGGAAAGCTGGCTAACTGCTGGCCGCTCAGGGTATGCACCGAGACGCTGTCAAACGGCCAGGCGGCGTCCAGATAGCGTTCCAGCACGCCAAGCCGCTGCATTTCGCGCACAACATTGTTCTGCTGAATGATACCGACGCCGTAGACCCGCCACTGCGGCTGGATCTCCACCACATCGACGGCGACACCGGCCTGGCGGAGAGCGATGGCGGTGCATAATCCGCCGATGCCGCCGCCAACGATTAATGCGTTATGGATATTCATCGTAGCTGTTTTCTCAAGGGGACAGAGAGCAGGACGTTAACCAACGGAGCGGCACGCTGACTAATCGCGATAAAGAATGATCGCTATCGCAAAAAACAATATCGCCGTGGAAATTGAAAACAAAAAGTTGCAGAAAAGTTAAATTAAGCCACAGGATAAGCACGCCATTTCTCGCCGGGGGACCCATGCGTTATCAACATCTTGACCTGAACTTACTGGTGGCACTGGATGTGTTACTGGATGAACAGAACATTACGCGCGCGGCGGGCCGGTTGCATATGACCCAGTCTGCCACCAGCGGGGTACTCAACCGGCTGCGCACCTACTTTGAGGACGACCTGCTCACCCAGGTGGGCAGAAAGATGCGGCCCACGCCGCTGGCGGAAGAGCTGCGGGAGCCGGTTCGCGACGTGCTGATGAAAATTCAGACCTCTATTGCCCGCCGGCCGGTGGATGAGCCGGCAACCAGCAAGCGCCATTTTCGCATTATGGCCTCGGATTACGTGATCAACGTGATGTTGAAGGATGCGCTGCAGGCGGTACATCAGGAAGCGCCGAGTATGACCTTTGAGTTTTTCTCGCCTGACGCCCAGTCCACCGGCATGCTCAACCGCGGCGAGCTGGATATCATCGTGGCGCCGGAACGTTTTATGGCCGCCGACCATCCTGCCGAAGCGCTGTTTGACGAAGAGTTTGTCTGCCTGGCCTGGGCGGACAATCCCCACACCGGCGAGATGCTGACCCTTGACGCCTGGCAACAGCTGGGGCATGTGTCGGTGGTCTTTGGCCGTGAGCGGCAGCCGGGGCTGGAGGGCAATCTGTTTGCCGAGTCGGGGCTAAGTCGTCGTATCGAGGTGGTGACTCACAGCTACCATTGCGTTCCGCAGCTGCTGCTCGGCACTTCGCGGATCGCCACGCTGCACCGGCGGTTGGCGGAGCAGTACGCGGCGATGCTGCCGCTGCGTCTTTTCCCGGTCCCGGTGACCCTGCCGATGATGCGCGAATTTATCGGCTGGCACCGCTCGCTGGATAACGATCCTATCTTCGGCTGGCTGAAGGCAAAAATCGTCGCCAGCGCACGCTAACCCACGGGTATTGCTCCCGTCGATACCTGACATCCTGAGACATGATTGGTCGCCCGCAGGTGCTTTATGTGACAGTGCCTGCGCTAAAGCGACTGCGACTGAATGTTGAAGGATGACCCTATGTTTCGCTATTTCCCTAAAAACTATGTCTGGAACCTGTCGGTGGATCTCTCCATCGAGATGGGCGCCCGCATCGGTGAGATCGAAGAGATGTGCGCGCCGCTGCTGGCTGCGTCCGAGCATCCCGACGCCGAAGGCACCCGCGCGTTCCGGGAAACCTGGTCCCGAATGGCCGATAAATTATGCGCGCTGGCGGGCGAAGATGAAGCGCGGGGACGGCGGCTGTCGGCGGGAGAGAAGTATCTCCGGGCGGCCAACTATTACCTGACCTGCGAACGCCTGCAGGCGCATGGCGCACCGGACCGCGATGCGCTGTACCGCCGCTTTCTCGATGTCTTTGCCGCCGGGCTGCACCATACCCATGCCAACTGTCAGCGGGTAACCATCCCCTACGAGGGCAAAACCCTGTCGGCACTCTACGTCCGCGCCGAAGGGGTGACCGGCCGCGCGCCGCTGCTGGTGCAGGTCAACGGTCTCGACTCCACCAAAGAGATGAAATATCTGGTGGGATTACCGCAGTGGCTGGCGCAGCGCGGGGTCTCCTCGCTGGTGGTCGACCAGCCGGGAACCGGCGAAGCGCTGCGTCTTCACGACATGAAGGCCCGCTATGACAGCGAGCACTGGGCCAGCCGGATCGTTGACTGGCTGGAGCAGCACCCGGAGGTGGATGCCGGGCGCATCGGCATGGAAGGCGTCTCGCTGGGCGGCTATTACTGCCCGCGGGCGGTGGCGTTTGAGCCGCGCTTCGCCTGCGGCGTGGTGTGGGGGGCGAATCACGACTGGCGTGAGGTGCAGCAGCGCCGCCGCGAACGCGAAGGGGATTTTCCGGTACCGCACTACTGGCAGCACGTGCGCTGGGTCTGGGGCGGCGAGGATATCGACGCTTTTATGCGCCTTGCGGAGAACGTCCATCTCGACGGCGTCCTCGACCGCATACGGGTGCCTTTCCTCGTCACCCATGGTGAAAAGGACTCGCAGATCCCGGTGAAATGGGCGCAGCGCACCTACGACCAACTGGTGAACAGCCCGCGCCGCGAGCTGAAAATTTTCACTGACCGCGAGGGCGGTGTGCAGCACTCCAGCTTCGACAACTCGATTAACGCCGGGCACTACATCGCTGACTGGGTGGCGGAAACCCTCGGCGGCCGGGTGGCCTGAACACGCATAAGGAACAACCGCGATGAATATTCTTGGTCCGGATTATCTGGTATTTGGCGTCGATGACCTGGCGGGTTGCCGGCAATTTCTTCTCGACTACGGTTTACGCGAGCAGGAGAACGGTTTTTTTAGCGCGCTGGATGGTACCGGCGTGCTGCTGCGGGAGCGTGACGATCCGTCGCTGCCCGCGGCGCTGCCCAGCGGCAGTCAGTTGCGGGAAACCGTCTATGGCGTGGCGGATAGCGCCACGCTGGAGGCGATTGCCGAGACGCTGCGCCGCGATCGTGAGGTGAAGCTTGGCGCCGACGGCGTACTGCGCTGCGTCGATGATGCCGGCTTTGCCCTTGGTTTTCGCGTCAGCCAGCGCCAGCCGCTGCAGCGGGAAGGGGAGAAAATCAATGCCCCGGGGGATCACGCCGGGCGGCCGGTCAACCAGACCGGGGCCAGCGCTGACATGGCGGCAGAGCCGCGTTCGCTTTCCCATGTGGTCTATTTTGTGCCGGACGCCGCGCGCGCTGAAGCCTTCTATCAACGGCTGGGCTTTGTCTGTACCGATCGCTTCACCCACGTCGGCCCCTTCCTGCGGCCCGCCGGCACCCAGGATCACCATACCCTGTTTCTGATCCAGGCTCCGCCGTTTATGACCGGTATTGAACACTTTACCTTCCATCTCGGCGGCCCAACCGAGCTGATGATGGCCGGTAGCCGCTTTCAGCAGAAGGGGTATCAGACCTTCTGGGGGCCGGGGCGCCATCAGCTGGGATCGAACTGGTTCTGGTACTTCAACAGCCCGCTCGGGTGTCATATCGAATATGACGCCGATATGGATCAGCACGACGACCACTGGCAGCCGCGCGAAGCACTGCCGGGGGCCGATAACTCGCAATATTTCCTGCTGGGGTATCGTGAGAAGTGGGCCCCCGGTCCGGATAACGCCCGCTGATGGTTCGTCTGTGCCGTGCCGACAGCCTGGCCGAGGGCCAGGCGCGGGGATTTGACCCTACGGGCAGCGGGCAGGCGACGGTGATTGCCTGCCGCTATCAGGGGACACTCTATCTGTGGCGCAACCGCTGTCCGCATCTGGATACCCCGATGAACTGGCGGCAGGACGCTTTTCTCAACGCCCGGGGCGACCGGCTGGTCTGCTTCGCCCACGGGGCGATTTTTATGCCGGACAGCGGCCTTTGCGTGCAGGGCGCCTGCGCCGGCCAACGTCTGAGTCCGCTGGCTGGCGACGTTGACGCCGACGGCTGGCTCTGTCTGCAGGAGGAGGCAGATCATGAAACTGGCAACACGAGATAACGGTGAACGCGACGGCTGCCTGGTGGTGGTCTCGCGTGATTTGACGCTGATGGCCGATGCGGCGGATATCGCTCCGACGCTCCAGCAGGCGCTGGAGCTGGCCCCGCGCGTCTGGCCTGCGCTGCAGGCGCGCTATCAGGCGCTCAATGCGCGCCGCTACCCGGCGGCACAACCCTATGATCCCTGGCGTCTGCTGGCGCCGCTGCCCCGCGCCTGGCAGTGGCTGGACGGTTCGGCCTTCCTCAGCCATGGCGAGCGCATGCAGCGGGCCTTTCATCTGCCGCCGATTGCCGGCGCCGACCAGACGCCGCTGATGTATCAGGGCAGCGGGGACGACTTTCTTCCCCCTCACGCCGGGATAAGCTGCCGCCGGGTCGAGGATGGCCTCGACTTTGAGGGCGAATTCGCGGTGGTGATCGACGAGGTGCCGCAGGGCTGCTCGCCGCAGCAGGCACTGAGCTATATCCGCCTGATCGTCTTGCTCAACGATATCAGTCTGCGGGCGCTGGCGCCGCGCGAGATGCAGACCGGGTTTGGTTTTATTCACGCCAAACCCGCCTCGGCTTTTGCGCCGGTGGCCCTTACCCCGGATGAACTGGGAGAGGCCTGGCAGCATGGGCGGGTGGCGCTGACGCTGCAGGTGATGCGCAATGGCGAGCCGTTTGGCTGCCAGTCAGGCAGTGAGATGCATTTCCATTTTGGCGAACTGATTGCCCATGCGGCGCAGACCCGCCGCCTGCGCGCCGGGACGGTGGTGGGCTCCGGCACGGTGTCCGGGCCGGACGCCAGCCGCGGCGCCAGCTGTATCGCCGAGGTGCGGGCCATGGAGATGCTGGCCCATGGTGAACCGCGTACGCCGTTTTTGTCCCCAGGGGAGCGGGTGACGATGGCAGCCCACGCCCCCGATGGCCGGCCGCTGTTTGGCGTGCTGGATCAACACGTTGTGATGTTAATGGAGTAAACCATGATCAATCTTTTACAAGGGCGTCGGCTGATCGATCTTTCCGTCACCCTGGACAACAATCCCTGGACCGATCCGCCGCCGCTGCTGCCGAACATTGAATATCAGGATCATCAGCAGGGGTGGCCGGAAATGGCGGCGATGTTCCCGGGACTGGAAAAATCGCAGATGCCGGGAGAGGAGGCCTGGGCCTCCGAGCGCCTGACCGTGACGCCGCACAATGGCACCCATATGGACGCCCCCTGGCACTACAGCTCGACCACCAACGGCGGCGAACCGGCGTTTGGCATCGATGAGCTGCCGCTGGAGTGGTGCATGCGCCCCGGCGTCCGGCTGGATTTCCGCCACGTCGCCGACGGGGCGATCCTGCAGCCGGAGGATCTGCAGCGCGAGCTGGCGCGGATAGGCTATTGCCTGTCGCCGCTGGATATCGTGTTAATCAATACCGCAGCCGGCGCCCGCTACGGCCAGCCGGACTATCTCCAGCGCGGCTGCGGTATTGGTCGGGCGGCGACGCTGTGGCTGCTGGAGCAGGGCGTGCGGGTTGTTGGCACCGACGCCTGGAGCTGGGATGCACCCTTCCACTTTACCCGCGAACGCTTTCAGGCCAGCGGCGACGCCGGGCTGATCTGGGAGGGGCATAAAGCCGGCAGGGAGATCGCCTATGGGCAAATGGAGAAGCTGAGCAACCTGGAGCAGCTTCCCGACTACGGCTTCTGGGTGAGCTGCTTTCCCTACAAGATCCGCCGCGGTTCGGCCGGGTTTATCCGCGCGGTGGCGATTGTCGACGCCTGAAACTACGGAAGGTTATGTTAATTTAATGTGAATGTATTGTGTTAATTGTGATAGCAATCGCAGTCCACGCCACCTGCATCCGGTAGGGTAGAACGGTATGTGTGCTGAGTTCGCTAATGCGTTGTCAGCCAGTATGCCGGGGCGCAAAACGCCTTTCTTTATCGATAAAAAATAGAACTGTAATTCATATTCTAAATAAAGGGCAGTGACGGAGAGCGGAAAATGGTGATGCACAAGGTTTCAGCAACCCCGCGCGAGGCGGGGGTCGTACAGGCGATGTTATTGATGTTGGCGGCCCTGCTGCCGATCATGGGGACGTTGACCATGCTGCCGGTGATGCCGATCCTGTTCGGCCATTTTGCCGCGCAGCCGCACGCTCAGCTGTTGGTGCCGATGATCATCACCTTACCGGCGGTGAGCATGGCGCTGCTGGCGCCGCTGGCCGGAATGGTGGGCGATCGCCTGAGTCGTCGCCGTCTGCTGATCGCCGCCACCGGCGTGTACGCGGTGTTTGGCCTGCTACCGGTGATGCTCGACGATCTGCATACCATTCTGCTGGCGCGGCTGGTGATGGGCATCGCCGACGCTTTTATCCTCACCACCGCCAATGCGCTGATTGGCGACTACTTTGCCGGCGAGGCGCGCAGTAAATGGCTGGCGGTGCAGAGCGGCATGGGGTCGGTACTGTCGACGCTGATTGTGCTGGGCGCTGGCCTGCTGGGAACCCTGGGCTGGTATGGGCCGATCTATTTGTATGCCCTGGCGATCCCGGTCTTTATCGGCCTGTGTCTGTTCACCGCTGAACCGGCACTCCGCCATCGCGCGGACAATATCGCTGACGAGAAGGGCGTCGCTTTTCCGCGGCGCAAAATGGCGGCGATCGGCCTGATTACCCTTGGCAGCGCAATCCTCTACTTTCTCGAGCCGCTGCAGATAAGCCTGGTGTTCAGTCAGCTCGGGCTGACCTCCAGTAGCCAGATCGGCATCGCTACCGCCATGGCTGGGGTGGGGGTGCCGCTGGGGGCCTGGCTGTATGGCCGCAGCGCGAAGCAGCGTATCGACAGGCAGTTTTTGCTGTTTTACGCCATTTTTGGTTTCGGCCTGTTGTTTATCGCTGTGGCCCGCAATCCGCTGGCCGGCGTGGCGGCCGGGTTCGTCGCGCAAATCGGTAACGGAATGCTGATCCCCCTGATGCTGGCCTGGATGATGAAGACCCTGCCGGCGCCGCACCGCGCGACGGGGATCGGCATCTGGCATACCTTCTTTTTCCTCGGCATGTTCATCAGTCCAGTACTGATGAACATGCTGAATGGCGTTACCGGTAGCCTGCAGCACAGCCTGCTGTGGTTTGCGCTGTTGACGCTGGCTATCGCCGGTATGACGGGCATCGCCAGCGCCCGGATGGGGGGCCGCCGCGCGCTGGCCCGCTAATTTCACCTGA
The DNA here is from genome assembly GCF_014192815.1 of Klebsiella sp. RC2. Taxonomy (NCBI): domain Bacteria; kingdom Pseudomonadati; phylum Pseudomonadota; class Gammaproteobacteria; order Enterobacterales; family Enterobacteriaceae; genus Klebsiella; species Klebsiella sp. RC2. The sequence goes on from NZ_JACHYL010000005.1 coordinate 400,084, forward strand.
CGAAGATATCACCATACGCCCGCTGGCCTCCCGGCGGGAACGGGAGGTTATTATTTAAAAAAGCCTACACCTTATTTAGCGTTAACTTTCAGCCTAATTAATCCCTGTTAATAAACGTATTGTGACGAATTTATTTTTCACGATATGGCGCATCTTACCTGCAAAAAATAAAAATGAGGGTTTATTATGAGTCTCTGCTGTACCGACGTAAGTAAGAAAATAATTTTTCCCCTTTCGGCGCTGACGCTGGCGATATTCTCCAGTACCGCGCTGGCGGATACCTGGACCTGTGAGCAACTGGATAAACTGAATACCCGCTCCGCGCAGGTCGTCAGCCCTCCGTCGACCTGCGAATCGCTTATCGGCGATATTGGCGGCTTTCGCAGCGCGCTGGCCGACCGCGGCTGGGGCGTTCAGTTAAGCTGGAACCCGATGGTGATGTACGATCTGAAAGGCCAGTCCGCCGACCCGCAACAATATGCCGGGCAAAGTTTTACCTGGTCGCAAAATATGTCTTTGAACGTCACCTACGATTTAAGCCGAATTGGGTTTACTAAAGACGCGCAATTTACTTTCTCTCCCCAGTGGGCGACCTCGAATTATCATGACAGTTATCCGGAGCTGCATAATATTGCGGTGCTGGCGGTGAACCAACCCTTATTAAACGGCCAGCTGGAGTTGCAATATGGTTTTTATCCGTTAATTCGCCAGTTTTACGGCATGGTGCTGGGGGGCAACTCTTCTTCAGCCGCGCTGGGGCCGACCAGCGTGATCCCGGTGCAGGTGGGGATCAGTCTCAACGCGCCGACGCCGACCTTCACCGCCATCGTCCGCGATAGCGAAAAGAAGTTTTATAACAACTTTGCCGTCAGCCGCAGTATGTCGCCTGCCGGGCACCTCGACGACGTGGAGCAGAACCCCTCGGGCCTGAAATGGCACGTTGATGGCGCCAACCCGATCCTGGTGGATGAGTTTGGCTTTAAGCAGCCGGCGGGCGAGTCGCAGCGCTCGCTGTGGTTCCGCGCCGGGGCAATCTACAACACCTCGCATTACCAGTATTTTGACCAGCCCGGCGACAGCAGCAGTAACTACGCGTTCTATGTCGCCAACACTGTGCAGCTGACCCAGCCGAAAAAAGGGCTTCCGCTGGGGCTGTATCTTGATGTGAAAGCGGACTATGCTCCGGACGATCGCAACGCTTACACCAGCGACTTCCAGGTCACCTTCTTTGATATCGGCCTGTTTCCCGGCCGCGAGCAGGATATGACCTCGCTGGGCTATACCCGCTCCTTTATCAGTAAAAAGTTCCGCGATTATGTCGGCGAGGCCGGGATGGAGGCGCCGCAGAGCATCAACGCCATCTCCCTGTCGCACGCTCTGCGCCTGACCAAAGGCATTTACTGGATCAACGGTATCACCTGGCAGGATAACCCGACGCTGGTACCGAAGCATGAGTCGGCGGTTCTCTGGCAGTCCTCCATGTACTGGAACTTCTGACCACAGACCACCTGAGGATTTTAACCCCGCCCGCCGGTACGCTGCCGCCGGGCGGTTTTTTTCGCGAACCGGTTGGCGGATGGACAAAAAAAGAGGGTCGGCACGTTGCCGACCCTCTTTGCCATCGATCCGGGTTTAGCCCCGGTGGCTGATTTTCCCGTCGGGGGTCAGCACGAAATCGAAGGTTGCCCGAATATCGTCGCTGGCGAAACCCACCGCCAGCTGCCAGGGGCCGCTGGCCAGTTGCCATTCCTGGGCAGGCACCTGCCAGCGCTGCAGCGCGTGACGCGGCAGGTCAAGGGTCAGGGTGGCTTCGTCGTGCGCCGGGACGCTGACTGCCGCAAACTCCGCCAGCGCCGACCATGCCGTCTGCGGCCCCCGCAGGTAGAGCTGGACCACCGCTTTCCCGTCGCGGGCGGCGCGGTTTTGCAGCTGGCAGCGCAGCTGCAGCCCGTCCACCTCGTCGCCTGTCAGCGCGGCGGCGTTGAGGGTGATATCGGCATACCCCAGACCGTGGCCAAAGGCCCAGGCGGCGGGACGTTCGCGGGCGCTAAACCAGCGATAGCCCACCTGCTGGCGCTCGTGATACCAGAGGTCGCCCGCGGCGTCCGGCGTCAGGCTGCGTACCGGATAGTCATCCAGGCGCTGGGCGAAGGTGACCGGCAGGCGACCGCCAGGTTCACGATCTCCGGCCAGCACCGAGGCCAGCGCCGGGCCAAACTCCTGGCCCGGATACCAGACGACCATCACCGCCGCCGCGTCGGCGAGACACCCGGTATCCACCGGATGGGCAACGTTCAGCACCACCACCGTCCGCGGGTTCGCCGCGCAGACGGCGCGGATCAGGGCGACCTGATGCCCCGGCAGCGCGGTAGCGTCCCGGTCGATGCTCTCCAGACCGGCATCGGCCGTTTCGCCAATCACCAGCACCACGCTGTCGGCCGCCCGGGCATGGTCGACCGCCTGCTGCAGCAGATCGATGGTTTGCGGGGGCTGGCAGCCAAACCAGATGCCGTGGGCGATACTGCTACCGAGCGCCATCTCGGCCCGGAAGGTCAGGGATTCCCCGGCCTGTAGCGGAAATTCAAGGCGAGTATGGGGGGCCTGCATCAGCTTGCCCATGATATCCCCGTCCAGCGCCTCGCCATTGAAGGTCGCCACGCGTTCGCCGTTCAGCTGCAGGGCGACCTCCCCGGTGCCGCCGATCCAGAAGCCGTAGCGGCCGCTGACCGGCGCGGTGAACTGGCAGCTTACTGTCACGGTGGCGCGTTCGGTCAGGCGCAGCATGTCGCCGACGCCCGGCATATCGCGAAACCAGATCAGCGAGGAGGCATCGCGCACCTCCCGGTGAACCACCTCCCCGGCGGCGGTGGCGTAGGCAACGTCCAGTCCGCGTTCGCCGGCGGCGGTGCGCAGCGGCAGATGATGCAGAGGTGGGATGCGATAATCGCTCTCCACCCCCTGGGCATAGCTTATCTCGACCCCGGCGGCGGAGAAGCGCTGACGAATGGCTTCCAGAGGGGAGATCAGTCCCGGCATCAGCGCCACTCTGGCAAAGGTCCCGCCCTGGAAGCAGGGCGTCGTGGCGTTGGGACCCATCACCGCCAGCCGCTGTCCCGCCTGCGCGTCGAGAGGCAGCAGCCGCTGGCGATTGTGCAGCAGGACAAACCCCGCCGCCGCGGCTTCCTCCAGCGTGTGGCACCGCTGCGCCTGGGCGGCCGCAGAGCCATCCCACGGCAGAGGATGGCTGACCCGTTCGGCCAGCCGCGCCAGCCGGGCGGCGGCATCGTCGAGACGCCGGGCATCGCTGTCGGTATCCATCAGCGCAGGCAGCAGGTGGTCGCCCATATGGCGGGCCGGGCCCGGCATCTCCAGATCCAGTCCGGCGCGGAAGCTGGCCGGGCCATTCTGGGTGCCGAACCAGTCGGACATCACCAGCCCGTTCCAGTCGAGATCGCGCTTCAGCCACTGGCTGATGGCCTGATGCTGCTCGGCGCAATAGATCCCGTTCACCCGGTTATAGGCGGTCAGCATGCCCCAGACGCCGCGGCTGGCCGCCACTTCGAACGGCCAGAAATAGACTTCGCGCAGGGTGGCTTCATCGACGACCACGTTCATGGTCCGCCGATCGGTTTCTGAATCGTTACAGACCATATGTTTGACGATGCAGCCCACTCCCTGGCGCTGAACGCCGTCGATCCACGCCGCGCCCAGCTCGGCGATATGCCGCGGGTCTTCGCCAAAAAGCTCAAACGCGCGGCCGGCAAGGGGGCTGCGCAACAGGTTCAGGTTAGGCGCCAGCAGCGCCTGCGTCCCGGTGCGCAGCGCCTCCTGACCGATGACGCCGCCCACCCGGCTGACCAGCTGGCGGTCCCAGCTGGCGCCAAGCGCCAGCCCGCAGGGGCTGAGCAGGGCAATATCCCGCTCGTCAACCCGGCCGCCGGTGATCCCCATCGGGCCATCGGACAAGGTGACCGATCCCAGCGTGGAGTGCGGGATAGGATGGGTAGACCACATCCCCATCCCGGCGGTGAGCCGTACTTTTTCGGCAACGCTAAGCGACAGACTGAGCGCAGGCATCGGCATGTCTCCGTAAGAGGGAGTCAGGGGTGAAGGCCAGCGACTGTTCGGCTACGGTGGCCAGCGCGCGCTGGACCGCGTCGTCGGTGCAGCGGCCCTCGCTGTCGAACAGCGACACGCCGGCGGTGTTGAGGGTTACCCCCAGCGGGGTCGGCCAGCCGCGCAGGGCATGAACGATACCGCGCATGGCGCCGAGGGTGGTGTTGCACCCCTGCCAGCCGGCGGCGGTAACGATGCAGCCCACCGCCCGGCCATCGAGATAGACCCGGCTGTCGCCGCGCAAATCTTCCAGCAGGTCGATGGCGTTTTTCACCAGGCCAGACACGCCGCCGTGGTAGCCCGGCGAGGCCAGCAGAATGCCGTCGGCCTGGCGCACGGCTTCCACAAACGCTACCTCCTGCGGCGTGCGGGTGGTCACTTCCGGGTTAAACGGCGGCAGGGCCGCCAGTTCAGCGCCGCCGAACAGCTGGGTTTGCGCGCCGAGCGTGCGGGCATGGGCCAGCGCGGCGGCGAGGGCGCGCTCGGTGCTGGAGCCCGGGCGGGTAGTGCCGCCGATACCGATCAGCAGCGGCGGGCGCGAGAAAACAGGCTTATTCATAGCAGGATCTCCCGGTCGGATTAGCGAAAGCGCGGCAGGATCTGGTCCGCGAACAACGAGATCGACTGCTGGCTCAGGCGCAGGCGCTCCTCGGTCAGCGGGCCGTTGGTGAAGCCGAGCAGCACGTTGCCGATGCCCAGCTGCTGGTGGCGTTCCAGCTCTTCGGCGACGGTCTCCGGGCTGCCGTACAGGCACCAGGTTTTGATCCACTCTTCGCTGAAACAGTCCGGATGGCGGTGCAGCGTAACGCCGCTAAACTCTTCCGCCCGCTTGTTGTACTCATATTCCCGGTCGATGGCCTGCTGGTACCAGCCCATGATCTGCAGCATCTCCTCGCGGGCCTGCTCGTCGGTGGGGGCGATATGGACGCACTGCCAGGTATGGGTGGTCCACGAGAGGCAGTGGTTCACCACCTCGTCGCTATGGCCGGCGTTGAGCAGGGCATCGCGGTAGCGGGTGAAATAGTGGGTCAGCTGGCCAAACGGATCGTTGCTGGCCGGGATCGGCGGAGTAAACGCGGGTATAAAGGCCGGCCAGCCGTTGTCGGCGGCGCGCTGCATGCTGGTTTCACGCAGGGCCACCGGCATGATGCGGTTAAACGGTTTTTGCCAGGGGGCAGGAACGATGCGCTGGACCACCGCGCCCTTATAGTGGCCGGTCTCGAAGATGATCGGATCGTCTTCAATGTTTTTCTCCCACAGCCGCTGGACCAGATCGAGGTTCTCCTGCAGCAGGCTGGAGGCGTCCTTGTAGTTCACGCCAAAGCCGATCATCTCTTCCGGCGTGGTGCCGCTGCCGATGCCCACCAGCAGGCGGCCTTCGGTGAGTTGATCCAGCAGGTTTACGCGCTCGGCGAAGCGCACCGGGTGGTGCAGCGGGACGGTGGTGACTGACATGCCAAAGTGGATCTTTTTCAGCTGTCCCGCCAGGTACGCGGCGAAGACAAACGGATCGCTGGACATCGGCGCATAGCCGGTAAAGTGATGGTCTGGCATAAAGACCGCATCGAAACCGCGATCTTCGGCCTGGCGCGCGTGATCGATCAGTGACTGCATCACGAAACGATCCTGCTCGGGGGCAGTGGAACGGCCGACGAGGAAAACAGAGAAACGCATAGCAACTCCTGGGTTGTGTGGTGGTTGTTATTATTAAATAGAACTAGAATTATGATTCTAGTTGTTTATCAGAGAATGAAAATGACCGCCATCACACTTTTGCCACATGGCCCACAGGTGAGTCGGGCGGGTAATTTGCAGCGCGGTTGCTAACTGCAATACACTGCGGGGGTTTTCTATGGATAAAGAGGTGAGAACTGCGATGACCGATCTTCCCGCGATGCGCCAGCCGAAACAGGACCGGAGCCGGGTGGCGCTGGAGCGGCTGATGGCCGCCAGCCGTGAAATCCTGCATGAAGGCACCTTTGAGCTGCTGACCATTGCTGAAATCAGTAAACGCTCGGGCGTTTCTGTCGGCTCGATTTATGCCCGCTTTGGCGGCAAAGAAGATCTGTTTATCGCCGTCATGATGGAGGTGATGCAGGAGCTGGACGCCGAATGGCAGCAACTGATCCAGCAGTTGCACGCGCGCAATCTGCCGCTGCGCCAGCGGCTTCCGGCGCTGATGGATGTCCAGGCGGAGTATCTGCGCCGCCATGCCGGGATCCTGCGGCCGTTTATGGCGCGGGCGGATGATGAGCGCGTGGCGGGGATTGGTAAAGCCGCTTATCAGAAAAACGAACAGACCTTTATCGACCAGCTGCTCGATGCCGCGGCGGAGATCCGCCACCCCGAGCCGGAACAGGCCGCCCGCTTCTGCTTTACGGTTTCGTATGCCGCGCTGGCCCGCTTCCTCGGCCTGGGGTCGGCGGCAGAAGCTGCCGGTGAGGGCGACTGGGAACAGCTCAAACGCCATCTGGGCATGATGTGTCTGAGCTATCTGGTCACCCCCGTCGAGGCCGGCTAAGCCGCGGGATCTTACTTCGCTAACTGCCAGGCGCTGGCCTGCTTATGCTGACGCAGGCGCTGGCTATGACGGGAGAAGGTATAAAGAAATATCGCGGCGGCCAGAACCAGCGCCGCGATGCCGAGCGTCAGGAAGGCGCTCAGCACATCGTTCCCGGCCCGAAGGCGGATCGCGCCGACAATAATCGGGCTGACGAACATGCCCGCGAAGAAGGCCCCGGACCAGGCGCCCATCGCCCGGCCGCAGTAGGCGGGCGGAATCAGCGACCCTACCCAGTAAATCATCGCGTTAATCGCCATTCCGGCCCCCAGCTGCTGGATGGCGGAGCCGATCCCCATGGCGATCACCGTCCGCGATTCGCCCACCACCAGCATCCCGATCCCCATCAGGCAGAGCATGATGGCGAGCACGCGCTCCGGCGTATAGCGGCGGGAGACCAGACCGAACAGCAGCGAACCGACAGGTACGGCGAGGCTGACCAGCGACATAATCAGGCCGATACGCTGCGGAGTGGCATTTTGCAGAGTATGAAAGGCGTTGGCGCCATTGATGGTGTACACGTAATAAATGATGGCGCAGACAAACGTCAGCACGCTGAGGGTGATCACTCGCGGCCACGGAAACTGATTATGCTGCGCCGCCTGGGCAGCGTGCTGCGGACGGGCCGCCTGAGCCGGTTCGAACATCCAGAAGTACATCGCCAGGAACAACAGGATGGCGACAAAGTAGATCATAAAGGCGCCGTTCCAGCGCAGGGCGGTCAGATAGCCGGAGCTGGCCAGCACCAGCACCGCCAGCGCCGGGCCAATTACCCCCTGCACCGTCAGCCAGAAGCGGCGCTGTTTGTCGTCAAAGTAATCGATCAGCATGGTGTTAGCGATGGTCAGCACTACCGCCTCCGCCAGTCCGACGCCGAGGCGGCTGCAAAAGATGCCGGTCAGGGAGGTGATGTAGAGCGGCATTGTGCCGCAGATGCCATACAGCAGCGTGGCGCTGAGCAGCAGTTTACGGCGGCCAAATTTATCCGCCAGCCAGCCGGTGCAGGGCCCGGCGATGGCGATCACCAGACCGGGCGCGGTGAGCATCAGCGGTACCAGGGTTTCGACATAAGGCACGCCGGCGAAGTGCTGGATCAGCGTCGGGACCGCCGGCGCCAGGGAAACGATCGCCAGGATGGGTAGAAAGGCGGTCAGGGCGATGATGATGCCCTGGATCGCGCCGGCTTGCGGCGCGTGGGGCGGATTCAGGCTATGGCTCACGACGTTCTCCTTTTATCGCGCGGGTCGCCTGTCGTCGGCGGTGGCGCGGTTTTTTAGTATGCAGGTCAGGGATACAGGTGGCGGCGGGAATCGCCGCGGATTTAAGAGTAGGAGCAGGAACGGCGCGGGGAAAAATTGTGATTACGTATGTGATCCATCACAAACAAAAATACCATTGAGTTGTTGTGGTTTTGCGGCAATAAAAAAGGCGACCGATGTCGCCTTTCGCGGGGAACCAGGGCCGCTTTTACCCCGGTAAGCCAGAGGCGCTACAGCAGCCGCGCCACGATATCATCCGCGGCAAGGATCGCCAGGGCGACGCTGGTCAGCGTCGGGTTGCAGGCGGTTGAGGTGGGGATCACGCCGTTGCCGCCGACGTACAGATTGTGAAAATCCCAGACCCGCGAGTGACGATCGGCCACGCTGCTGCCGTCGTTTGCTTCTCCCAGGCGACAGGTTCCCTGGTAGTGCAGCGAGGTGCCTGCCGGCAGGATAATGGCTTCTCCACCGGGCGCCACGCGGCCCAGCGCGACGCCGACGCGTTCGGTCACCGCCACCGCCTGCTGTAACCGGCGGCGATCGCCGTCGGTTAACTGATAGTTCAGTTGCATTTTCGGCAGCCCTACGGCGTCGGTGTTATCACTGAAGACGATCCGATCCTCCTCGCGTAGCTCCTTAGCGAGAAACAGCCCCAGACCGACCACCGGCTTCGTCGGGCTCCCCGGCGGCTGGGTAAAGGCGATCGGTGAGGTATCCATCTGCATCAGCTGACCGTGGAACGGGAAATCGGGCTCATGAAACGGCAGCCAGGTGACGCCGGAGACATTGTCCCGTCCGTCGCGCACCGGGTTGGCCTGCGCGGCGACGGCAGGCGGGGCGTCCATTTCAATCAGGGCGATCACCTGTGGCTGATCGTTGAGCCAGCGGCCCAGCGCCCGCGGGCGGATGCCTGAGGCGTACAGCAGTTGTGGGGTGCGCAGCGCATCGGCGGCGACCACCACCGCTTTGGCCGTCACCACGTACTGTTCACCGCTGCGCAGATCGCGCATCTCCGCTCCGCGGGCGACGCCGTTCTCGCTGAGGATCCGGGTGCACAGGGTGGCGGTGCGGATCTCCACCCCGCGCTGGCGGCGGGTCTCTTCCTCCGCCAGCTCGCCGAGCACCGCGTCGACGCCGGACCAGCGCGGTTTGCCCTCCGGCGTCGCGGCGCAGGCCAGCGGCATAGGCTGCGCCAGCCGCGCCGGGGGACGGTCGCTGGCGAAGTGCTGGTTAAGGGCATCGACGATTTGCCGGCCGATGGCGGTGGCCGGAAATCCTTCGCGGGTCACCTGCAGATAATGCTCTGCCGATTCCCAGGCGTCAGCCATCTCTCGGGGATCGAGAAAAGGAATGACTTCGCTGCCGCCCGGCCGCGGACAGGCGCAGGTCCAGTGGACGCCCATGCCGCCGAGGTTAGTGGAGAGCGCTGCAGCCGGCATGCCGCTGTGGGGCGACGCCGGGTCGAGGAGGTGGGTGCCCGGCCGCGCCTGCAGAGCGTCTGCCGGCAGGCTCTCCGGCAGGGCGGCCAGCGGAAACGCCCGGGCGCTGGCGTACGCCGCTTCCCGCTGCTCAGGCGCCAGGTTACGGATATTGACGCCGGTCGCGGGGGTCAGCGCTTCGCCAGCCTCCACCACCAGGATCCGCGCGGCGCTGCGATCGGCAATTCGGCGGGCAAAGGCGGCGCCCACCGGGCCGCTGCCAATAATCAGTACATCGATGTTTTCATCCATATCAGTTCTTACCTTTTATTGTTCTCCGGGCGTATGCCCGTTGCAGGTGTACAGAAAATAGGTACTACAGCCTGGTGCGTCCTGATAAATGGTTCCTCATGATAGCAGCCATTGCCGGACGCGATAGGTCATGGCTTACCCGCCGGGGGAAGCACTGAGGCGGGCAGCAGGCGGCTGAGGGCGGCAATCGCCAGCAGGATCAGGGCGCCAAGGGTCAGCAGGGTGATAAAGGCCCCGCGCCAGGCCTCCGGTGCGGAGGCGCTTTGCGCCAGATAGAATCCGCCGAGGGTCGCCATGCCGAGGGCGGCGCCAAACTGCTGGCCGGTGCGAAATAATCCCGACGCCGCGCCGGCGTGGGCCACCGGTATCGCCGCCATAGCAAAGGCCGGCAGCGGGGCGGAGATAAGCCCCATCCCACAGCCGCACAGGCCGAACCCAAGACCCAGCGCGGTCAGCGGCAGCGTCCCCGGCGCTGCGGCGATCCCGTAGCCCATCAGCAGTAGGCCGCTCATCTGTACCGCCACCCCAACCAGCGTCACGTTGCGCCCAAGACGAAGTGACAGCCGGCGTCCAGCGACGGCGATGGAAAACATCGCCCCAAGCGCGAAGGGGATATGCATCAGGGCAGTGTGGAACGGGCTGAAGCCCAGTCCGCTCTGCAGCACCAGCGCGGTGGCCAGCAGCAGCGAGGCGGTGGTCAGCTGATAGAGCAGGGTGATGATAATCCCGGCGCGAAAAAAGCGGTCGCGCAGTACGGCTGGCGGCAACAACAGCGTGCCGCCCCGGCGTTCGCGTCCCAGCAGATGGCGCCAGAGGAGTGACACCGTGATGACCGACAGCAGCGGCGGCAGCACCATCCAGGCCGGCCAGCGCAGGGCGGGGCCTTCGATCAGGGTGAGCAGCAGCGCGCCGCCGCCCACCACCGCCAGCAGGGTTCCCAGCGGATCGATGCCTTTCGCCTCCGGGCTGCGCACCGCCGGGAGCACCCGCCACGCCAGAGCGACGGCGATGGCGATCACCGGCACGTTGATCAAAAAGATCGGCCGCCAGCTGAGGCCGAAAAGATTGCTTTCGATGATGATCCCGCCAAGTACCGGGCCGAGGATCCCGGCGGCGCCGCCGAGCAGGCCGAAAATACTCATCACCCGAAAACGCTCGTGCGGGCGATACAGAACCTGCATCAGGGAGAGGATTTGCGGGCCCATCATCGCCCCGCTGGCCCCCTGCACAATACGCATCGCGACCAGCATTTCCGGGCTGGTGGCCAGCCCGCAACCGGCCGACGCGGCGCCAAACGCCAGCAGGCCGCTAATGAACATCCGCCGGTAGCCATACAGATCGCCGAGACGGCCGCCGGTAAGCAGCAGAATGGAGAAAAAGAACAGGTAGCCGGTGACCACCCATTCGATTTGCCGCGGGCTGGCGAGCAGGTCGCGCTGTACCACCGGGATGGCGACATTGATGATTGAAACGTCGATGATCTCCAGCACCAGCGCTATCGAAACCACCAGCGTGGCCAGCGTGCGCTGCCGTTCGCTGGTGTAGGGAGGCGCCTGAACTGTGGCCGCCGAAGCGTTATTGAGCATGATGTACCTTCAGATTTAGTTAAATACTTGTTAAATAATATTGACAATTTATAGCAATCAGAGATTAGAATTAGAGCACTCATTCTGGTTATGCCGCGTCAGATCCTGCCGTTGACCGATAAGCCAGAGGGGAAGGCGTCACACTGCCGCTCCGAAACAGAATAAGAATTCTTATTCTAATTTTGTTTGTTTTGATCTGGCAAGTAGAGAAGGGGGTCGGATGTATTTGTCCGCATGTATTGAATGGCTGTTTCGTGAAGAGTATCCCGATTTCAGCGATCGGGTCCGGGCGGCGAAAGCGCAGGGATTCAGCCACGTTGAGTTTCACCTCTGGCGCGATAAACCGCTGGCAGCGCTGGCGCAGGCGCTGGAGGAGACGGGCGTGACGCTGTCGAGCTTCGTGGTGGAGCCCCGGCGCAGCCTGGTGGATCCGGCGGAGCATGAGCAGTTTCTGGCGGCAGTGAGCGACAGCCTGGCGGTGTCACGTCAGCTGGGGTCGCCACCGCTGGTGGTAGCCTCCGGCTTCAGTCGTGAAGGGGTCGATATTGCCGAGCAGCGGGCGCAGGCGGTCCACATCCTGCGTCAGGCAGCGACGCTGGCGGAAGCCGCCGGGGTCACTCTGCTGCTGGAGCCGCTCAACACCCGCATCGATCATCCGGGGATGTTCTTAAACGATACCCGGCTGGCGCTGGATATTATCGAGGCGGTCGACAGCCCACGGCTGCAGCTGCTGTTTGATGTCTATCACTCGATGGTAATGGAAGAGGAGATGGAGGAGGTGCTCGGCGGCAGAATGCATCGGGTGGGGCACGTGCAGATAGCCCAGGCGCCGGATCGCAACGAACCGGATCCGCGCAGCGGCGAGTGGCCAGCGCTGATCGCCAGGCTGCAACGGCTGGGCTACAACGGGGCCATTGGTCTGGAGTATAAACCGTCGCTGCCCGCAGCGGCCTCGGTGGCTCGCGCCCGCGAAGCGACCGGCTTATCCTGTTAAACAACTTACCTGGTACTTTTATGACTCAGAAAATAAAACGCGGCGTCAGCCTGTATAGTTTTCAGAATGAGACCTACCTCGGCAAAATGTCACTCGATCAGGCGATCGGTCACTGCGCGGCGTTCGGCGCCCGCGGCATTGAAGTCGTCGGCGAACAGACCTTCGCCGGCTGGCCCGAATGCGGCATGCCGGAGGCGGCGATCGCCGACTGGCATCGCCTGATGCAGCGCCATGATACGGTGCCGGTATGCCATGACTTTATGCTCGACTATAAGCGATATAAAGACCGGCCGATGCCGTTTGACGAGCAGGTGCGCAGCGTACAAAACGACATCGACTTTGCCGCCCGGCTGGGCATGCGCTATATCCGCTCCCTGGTTTCCGTGGCGCCGGAGGTGCTGGTGGCGGCGGCGCCTTATGCGGAAGACAAAGGGATCACGATTCTGCTGGAAGTGCACGCCCCGCTGCATTTCGATCATCCGTGGATTATTCGCCATGCCGAAGCTTATGAAAAAGCCAATACCCGGGCGCTGGGTTTCCTGCCGGATATGGGGATGTTTTTAGCCCGCTTCCCGCGGGTGTGGAAAGAACGCTTTATTCGTAATGGTTGTCCCCAGGCGGCGGCGGACTTTATCGAGAAAGCCTATGAAGACCGGACGCTCAGCGAATACGTGATCCTGGATGTGATGCAAAAATGGGGGCCGGGCCCGCAGTTGGCGATGGCGGAAACCCTGCGCCACAACGCGGCGTTCGAGCCGAAGCGGATGCTCGATTTTATGCCGCGGATCCACAACATCCATGCCAAATTCTATGAGATGACCGACGAGATAACCGAGTGGTCGATTCCCTACGATGAGATCTTCCGCGTGCTGCAGAAGGGTGGCTATGAGGGATATGTGTGCTCCGAGTACGAAGGTAACCGCTGGGTGGAAGACGCGCAGGAGGTGGACAGCCTGGAGCAGGTCCGCCGCCAGCAGCTGATGTTCTGCCGCCTGTTAGATGAAACCCCACCCCCGGCGCTGCTGGGCCAGTAAGGAGCATTATCATGTTTGATCAGCATATTATCTGCCGTGAAGGGTTCGACAACGTCACCCGCGACGGGGAAATTATCGGCGTGCGCTTTTTGGCTCGTCTGCCTTACTACCGTGGCCTGGGGCTGTCGATGGTGGAAGATATCGCCGTGACCCTCAACGGCGAAGCTATCCCACGGCAGGCGATCCGCCTGGCGCTGCGCGGCCGGGAGTGGACGCTCGACGAGCTGGAGAGCGTCTACGATGACCGGTGGAACTTCGGCGAAAAGGCCACCATCACCGTACTCAAACCAGGCGGCCTGCCGGCCGGATGGCATCGCCTGAAGGTGGCCGAGAGGCTGCGGATCTCTTACCTGCCGTTTGTGCCGGTGACCACCTTTGAAACCGAGCTGGAATTAACGGCCTAACACCCCGCAGGATCCGCTGCCGTTATGGCAGCGGATTTCTATAACACGGGGCAGCCACTGGGGAGCGGTGAGGCGATTGCCGTTCAGGAAAACCGGTACGGAAGGGCGCGTTTTCTCAGCCTGCCTTTGCCGACGAAATCAGAAAATTTACTTCGCAGGCTAACCGCAGATTGCTTCAAAAAAATTCCCGTATTTGTTATATTGTTGTTCATTGATTATTCACCTCTGCGGTGCCAAAAAGAACAAGATTCACCGCAACCCAGGACAATACCATGTTAGATTACCGCTTCCCGACAGCTTTGCAGATGGTTCTCAGCGTAGCAATGGCGGAGCAGATGGGTGAACGTTCGACGAGTGCGATTCTGGCCTACGGCCTGGAAGCGAACCCGAGCTTTATCCGTAAACTAATGGTTCCGCTTACTCGTGACGGCATCATCGTCTCCACGCTTGGCCGCAACGGCTCTATTCATCTTGGCCGCCCGGCGGACAAGATCACCCTGCGTGATATCTATCTTTCGGTTATTGAAGATAAAAAGCTGTGGGCGTCGCGTCCTGAAGTTCCGGCTCGCTGCGTGGTCAGCGCCAACGCCTGTTGGTACTTCAAATCGATTGCCGATGAAGCAGAGCAGGCTTCGCTAAACGTCCTTGCTCGTCACACCGTGGCCAGCGCGCTGGAGGCGGTCAAAAACGCCGATACCAGCGGCTGCGATCCGGTGCCGGAAATGATCGCCCGCTTTAAGAAAGCGCTTTAATTCCTATCTGATGACGAAAAAAAACCGCCTTCATTGTGAAGGCGGTTTTTTGTTATCTGCTGCAGGCTAGGCGGGCAGATCCTCCTGGACCGGCTTCCTGCGGGTCACCAGTTTCCGCAGCGTCACGTAAAACACCGGCGTCAGGAACAGACCGAACAGCGTTACGCCCAGCATCCCGGAGAACACCGTGATCCCGGTGACACCGCGGACTTCCGCCCCCGCGCCATGGCCGAGGATCAGCGGAATGGTCCCGGCGATAAAAGCGATGGAGGTCATCACGATCGGGCGCAGACGCAGGCGGCATGCCTCCAGCGCCGCTTCCATGATGCCTTTCCCCTGGATCTCCAGTTCGCGGGCAAACTCGACGATCAGAATGGCGTTTTTACAGGCCAGGCCCATCAGGACCACCAGACCCACCTGCACGAAGACGTTGTTATCGCCCCCGGTCAGCCAGACGCCAAACAGCGCGGAGAGCATCGTCATCGGTACGATAAGGATCACCGCCAGCGGCAGGGTCCAGCTTTCATACAGTGCGGCCAGCACGAGGAACGCCAGCAGCACCGCCACCGGGAAGACGATCAGCGCCGTGTTGCCCTGGGTGGCCTGCTGGAAGCTCAGATCCGTCCACTCAATATTCATCCCATTCGGCAGGATCTGCTTCGACAGCTCCTCCAGATGCGTCATCGCCTGCGAAGAAGAGAGGATCCGCGGATCGGCATCGCCAATCAGGTCCGCCGCTGGATAACCGTTGTAGCGGATCACCGGATCCGGCCCGTAGGTGGTACTGATATTCACCATACTGCCGATCGGCACCATTTCGCCCTGATTATTGCGGGTGCGCAGATTAGCAATATCTTCCACGCTCTCGCGGAATGGCCCATCGGCCTGGGCCATCACGCGCCAGGTACGCCCGAACTGGTTAAAGTCATTGACATAAGACGAGCCGAGATAGGTCTGCAGCGTGCCGAACAGATCGGTTAGCGACACCCCCTGCGCTTTCGCCTTATCGCGATCGACCTGCACGTCCAGCTGCGGCACGTTAGCCTGGTAAGTCGAGATCGGGAAGTGCATCCCCGGCGTCTGCATAATCGCCCCGGACATCGCATTCACCGCGCTTTGCAGCGCGCCATAGCCCAGCCCACCGCGATCCTGGATGTACAGGGAGTAGCCGGAACCCTGACCCAGTCCTAAAATCGGCGGCGGCAGGATGGAGAAGCCAAAGCCCTGCTGGATTTGCGCGATTTTGGCGTTGATCTCCGCGTTAATTTCCGCCGCCGTGTGTTTGCGCTGGTCGAACGGTTTCAGGCCAAAAAAGACCGTCCCGGTATTCGGCGTGTTGGTGAACTGCAGCGCATTAAGCCCCGGGAAAGCGACCGCATAATCGACCCCTTCGGTATTCATCCCGATCTCGCTCATTTTGCGGATCACCGCATCGGTGCGCGCCAGCGACGAACCTTCCGGCATCTTCACGCCGCCAATGAGATACAGCTTATCCTGGGTGGGAATAAACCCGCCGGGGACGACTTTAAACATCACCCCAGCGGCGCAGAGCAGCAGCAAATACACCACAAACACCGCGCCACGGCGTCCGAGGGTTTTGCTCACCAGTCCCTGATAGCCGTTCGAGCTGCGCAGGAAAAAGCGGTTAAACGGACGGAAAATCCAGCCAAACAGACGATCGATCAGCCGGGTAGGGAGGTCTTTCTTCGCGCCGTGCGGCTTTAACAGCAGGGCCGCCAGCGCCGGGGAGAGCGTCAGCGAGTTGATGGCCGAGATCACCGTCGAGATGGCGATGGTCACCGCAAACTGTTTGTAGAACTGGCCGGTGACCCCGGAGAGAAACGCCATCGGCACGAACACCGCACACAGCACCAGCGCAATGGCGATAATCGGCCCGGAGACCTCTCGCATCGCCTGATGCGCCGCGGCAAGCGGCGCAAGCCCCTCTTCGATATTACGCTCAACGTTCTCCACCACCACGATGGCGTCGTCCACCACGATACCGATAGCCAGTACCAGCCCGAACAGGCTCAAGGTATTCAGCGAGAAGCCCAGCAGATAGAGAATGCTGAAGGTCCCTACCACCGATACCGGCACCGCGATCAGTGGGATAATCGACGCGCGCCAGGTCTGCAGGAACAGGATCACCACCAGCACCACCAGCACCACTGCTTCCAGCAGCGTCTGCACCACCGCGCGGATGGAGTCGCGCACGAAAACCGTCGGGTCGTACGGCGCCGCCCATTTCATATCTTCCGGGAAGCGGGTGGCCAGCTCGGCCATTTTGGCGCGTACCGCGTTCGACAGATCGATGGCGTTAGCCCCCGGCGACTGGAAGATACCGATCCCGACCGCATCCTTATTGTTGAGCTGGGAGCGCAGCGCATAGCTACCGGAACCCATCTCGATGCGCGCCACGTCGCGCAGGCGGACCAGCGAGCCGTCCTGCGCCGTTTTCAGAATGATATTGCCAAACTCTTCTTCGGTATGCAGACGGCCCTGGGCGTTAATGGAGATCAGGAAATCGCTCTCCTGCGGCAGCGGCTCGGCACCAAGCTGTCCGGCAGACACCTGGACGTTTTGCTCCTGCATCGCCGTCACCACATCCGAGGCTGTCAGACCGCGGGCCGCGACCTTATTGGGATCCAGCCAGACGCGCATCGCATATTCACCGGAGCCAAAAATCTGGATCTGGCCGACGCCGGGCAGGCGCGCCAGCTCATCCTTCACTTTCAGCGTGGCGTAGTTGCGCATATACAGCGAGTCGTACTTACCGTTTGGCGAAAACAGATGCACCACCAGGGTTAGCGTCGGAGACTGTTTCTGGGTGGTGATGCCCAGACGGCGTACATCCTCCGGCAGACGCGCTTCCGCCTGCGCGACCCGGTTCTGCACCTGAACCTGCGCCTGATCCGGGTCGGTACCCGGGCGGAAGGTGACGGTGGTGACCAGCACGCCGTCGGAGCCAGCGACCGATTTCATGTACATCATGTTTTCAACGCCGTTGATCGCTTCCTCCAGCGGCGTCGCCACGGTCTCGGCAATCACTTTCGGGTTGGCGCCGGGATACTCCGCGCGCACCTGGACGCTCGGCGGGACGACGTCCGGATATTCGCTCACCGGCAGCAGCGGGATAGCGATTAACCCGGTGATAAAAATTAAAATCGACAGCACCGCGGCGAAAATCGGCCTGTCGATAAAAAAGCGGGAAAAGTCCATGTGTTGGATTCTCTGATTAGGGATCAGTTGAGGGCGGCGCTGGTGGTCATGGCAACGGTTTTGGCATTCACCGGCATACCCGGCATAAATACTTTTTGTAACCCGTCGACGATGACGCTATCCCCAGGGTTCAGCCCCTTCTGAACGATGCGTAAACCGTCTGCCAGACGCCCCGGGGTAATATCACGTCGCTGCGCTTTACCATCTTTATCAACGATATAAACGTATTTACGGTCCTGATCGGTCAGTACCGCTTTGTCGTCGATCAGCGTGGCTTTGAACTCGGCGCTGCCCGGCAGACGCACGCGGGCAAACAGCCCCGGTGTGAACAGACGCTGCGAGTTATCCAGCAGCGCGCGCATGCGGATGGTGCCGGTACTCGGCGTTAACTGATTATCGAGAAAATCCACTTTGCCCTGATGGGGGTAACCCTCCTCGCCAACCAGGCCAATCTCCACCGGGAGCGCCTGATTATCGCTGGACGCCCCTTGCCCACGGCGGGCGAGGTTTTGATAGTGAAGGTAGGTTGACTCGTCGACATCAAAGTAAACGTATACCGTCTTCTGCGAGACCAGGGTGGTGAGCACGCTGGCGGTGTCGCCCGCGGTGACCAGGTTACCGCTGGTGATCAGCGCCCGGCTGGCGCGGCCGTCAATAGGGGCGGTCACTTTGGTGAAGTCGAGGTTAAGCTGCGCGGCATCCACCGCCGCCTGCGCGGCGCGAATATCAGCCTGCGCCTGAACCGCGGCTGACCGGCGCTGCTCCCACTCTTCACGGGAGACAAGATTGGTATGGACTAATTTATCGGTGCGGTTCGCCTCACTTTGCGCCAGGCTGGCCTGCGTTTTGGCTCTCGCCAGCGTCGCCTGCGCCTGCTCCAGCGCGGCGCGATAGGTTCTGTCATCTATCGTGAACAGCACCTGGCCCTTTTTCACCTCCTGACCGTCGGTGTAATTCACTTTATCAATGTATCCCGAGACGCGAGGGCGAAGCTGAACGCTCTCCACCGCTTCAATGCGACCGTTAAAACTATCCCACTGACTGATCGACTTCACCAGCACCTTAGCGGCGCTGACCGTCGGGGCGGGAGGCGCGGCATTTTGCGCGACGCTGTCGTCGCAGCCGACGAGCAGAAAGGAGAGCATCATCGCGCCGAGCGCGGTCAGGTGAATGTTTCCCCAGGTTTTTTGCAGGCTCATTATTTTTATTCCGGTAATTGTAGCCGCCGGGCAAGACGCAGCGTGAGAGGCCGCGCCACTTCCTTTGTCCGGGCTGGCTTAAGGCCATTTGTGTCGATCATCGCCACAAAACTGTAACAATTTCGAATACACTATCGCGGCGATTGTAGGAAGGCGCTTAACTAAGTGCAAGAATAATTGTTGCACTTTATGTGCGGTCCTGGCTGGAGACAAAAACCGCGATCCCGGCGTGGATTTAAATGTAACAATAAAACTTGCATTTTGTGTAAAAACAGGCCACCTTTAAATGCAACTGACAAAGATGCTTTTAACCGGCTGCGCGGAGGTAACATGATGAACACTGGCGCCATCATTCAGGATCTGATCGACTGGATCGACAACCATCTTGATAGCCGTCTGGATATTGACACCGTTGCCCGACGATCCGGCTATTCGAAGTGGCACCTGCAGCGGATCTTCAAAGAACATACCGGGCAGCCCCTCGGAGAATATATTCGGGCGCAAAAGCTGCAAAAGTCGGTCGAACGCTTAGCCCACAGCAACGAGCCGATCCTCAACGTGGCGATCGCCCTCGGCTTTGACTCCCAGCAGTCCTTCAACCGCAGCTTCAAGCGCCAGTATGGCCAGGCGCCCGGCGTCTGGCGCCGGAGTATCAGCCGCTCTGCAGGGCAGGCATCTCGTCAGTGATCTTCATGACCGGGGAGGATCAGTCCTGACCCGGTCCATGATCAAATTTGCTGCCTTTGCCGATAGCATAGAACTGCCCGCCTGCGACATAGTGAACGGTCCGCAGCTCGTCCGGCGCATCATCAAAAATCCAGTGTCCGTTACGGAATACCCGATCATCGCTCCAGGCGGCGACGATATCGCCCATAAACAGATTGTGCTGTTGCTGAATGTCCGGGTAGGGCATCACTTTGCACACCAGCCAGCCCGCGCAGCCTGCCACGAGGGGGATGTCGAACCCCGGCTGATAAATGAAGGGGATGGAGTCATTTTTATCCGGCGCGTCGGCATAGCTGCGCCCGCCAGCGTAAAGGACGGTTGCCATCTGGCTGACTACGGGGATCTGCACCACGAAATAGCCGCTCTTTTCCACCAGCTGACGAGTGAAGGCCTGGGGGCCGATATAGGCCACCACTTTTCGCTCGCCTGCCAGCCCAACCCAGGCGGCTGACATGACATTTTCGACGCCATCATATTTTGCGGAAATCATGGTGGTGGACCCGACCTGCAATAAACGATAGGCCTTACTTAATTCGACAGGCTGAACGGACATGGTTTTTCCTTTATGCGTGTTATTTAACGTTATGATTCTCTGGATATTTATTGAGGGCATGGCCATTTTGGGCCCCTCACGCGATACCCATAGCGCAACGATACGCCAGGCTATTAAGCGCAAAAAGGTGCGTAAATTGTTTTCATTATTCATAATTAACGAATAATCATGCCGTCTGTCGGTAAGTTGCTTGCTTCAGGAGAGAAAGAAGGTGGATCGTATCCAGGCTATGCAGATGTTTATGCGCGTCGCGGAGGCAGGGAGCTTCGTGCGCGCCGCGGAAACCCTTTCCCTGCCTGCCTCCACTGTCACCAGTACCATTAAAAACCTTGAGCAATACCTGAAGGTGCGGCTGCTGAACCGGACCACAAGGCGCGTGAGTCTCACTCAGGAAGGGCTGCAGTATCTGGCGCAGTGCCGGGAAATTCTCGCCCTCATCGAACATAGCGAATCCAGCCTGAGCGAGTCTGTCGCGCGGCCTCAGGGGCGCCTGCGGGTTGATATGCCCGCGGGCATCGCGCATTTCATCGTCATGCCGCATCTGCCGGACTTTTACCGGCGCTATCCCGATATCTACCTGATGATCGGCGTCAGCGATCGGCAGGTCGATCTGATTCAGGAAGGTGTCGACTGCGTGATACGCATGGGAGAGCTGAACAACTCCAGCCTGGTGGCCCGCCCTCTGGGCCGCTTTCGCTGGGTAACCTGCGCGTCGCCGGACTATCTCAGGGAATATGGCGTGCCGTCGTCACCGGAGGCGCTCTCTAAGCACCGGGCGGTGCATTATTTTTCCGGCCAGGCGAGACGGGCCGATGAGTTCCGCTTTGTTCGCCACGGCGAGACCTTTTCTGTACCCGTCAGCGGCAACGCCGCGGTGAATGAAACGGGGCTCTATATAAAAATGTGCCTGGCGGGCTTCGGGCTGGCGCAGCTGGCGGAGAATATCGTTGCTGGCCACCTGCAGGAGGGGAGACTGGTGGAAGTGCTGACGGACTGGCAACTGCCCCCGGTACCCGTCACATTGCTCTATCCGCACCAGCGCTTTCTCTCTCCCGCCGTGCGGGCGTTTGCTGAGTGGATGAGCGAGTTGGTCTGAGGGAGGTATTGCTTACGATATAGCACGTCGGGAGCCCCGCCAGGGAGGGGAGGGTTCCTGCAGAAATATCTGGTCTGCTGATGAATCGCTCGATATTCTGTAATGCTTTGTCTTTTTTGTGAACAGGAAAAAGTATGCTGAATACGCTACCCGATTTACACAGAAGTTTTGCAGAGCAACTGAAGCTTAAATTACAGTCTGATTCGCGGATCCACTCCCTTCTCGCTGGCGGCTCGTTTATCCATGGCGGGTTTGATCAATACTCCGATCTGGATTTTGTGGTGGTGGTCGACCCTCTCTATTATGACGAAATCATGGCTCAGCGTATGGCGTTCGCCGGAACGCTCGGCCATCTGCTACATGCTTTCACCGGGGAACACGTCGGTGAGCCTCGCCTGCTGATCTGCCTGTTTGGCCCGCAACTTCTGCATGTCGATCTGAAATTTATCACCCTGGACATGCTCACTCAGCGCGTTGAGGAGCCTGCCGTGCTATTTACCCGTGATAATGATGCTCTCGAGCGACAACTGGCAAAATTTAGCGCGCACTGGCCGAACATGACGCCGGAGTGGTTTGAGTCCCGAGCCTGGATCTGGCTGCATTATGCCGTGGTTAAACTGGGCAGGGGCGAACTCTTCGAAGCGCTGGGGATGCTGTCTTTCTTCCGGGAACAAGTGCTGGGGCCGATGCTGTTCCGTCGCGCCAATCTACCGCAACGCGGCGTTCGCCGAATAGAAGCCCTCGGCATTGATCCCGATGGCCTGCTGACTTCCACCCTGGCAACACACGATCGTCACTCCGTCGGGATTGCCATTCGAAGAGCTGCTGACGCTTATGTCACTCTGCGGGCTGATGCGCTGCCTGACAATATCGCAGACGATGCGGCGCGTCGGGCGGTCCTTGCCATGCTGGACGCGTATTCTGACAAGGGGTAAATCTATCCCTCCGGCCGCGGACGCGGCCGGAGTGTATAAGGGTTGCGCGAGATGTTGTGGGAGGTCTAATTCTGAGAGGGGGGTTGGCGGGTAATTGGTAGCGCGAAAACAACAGAGCTTTTCGTTGGGCCTATCAATGGGCCTAAGAGGTTCGGATTTAATGAGTTCTCTTCGGAGGTCGTGGGAAAAATTGCAGACACAAAAAAGCCCGCAGGGCTTGCGCCGTACGGGCTTTCAGGACTTCATCGGATGACTCTGGTAATCACCGATGGAGAATTTTGGTGGAGCTGGCGGGAGTTGAACCCGCGTCCGAAATTCCTACATCCTCGGCACTACATGCTTAGTCAGTCTTTACATTCGCTTGCCAGCTGCGGACAGACACGCCACTAACAAACTAGCCTGATTAGATTTAACGCTTCAACCCCAGGCAGGGCATCCACGCGATCTCTTTTGGGTTTGACCTCTCTTTGATCCCCGTCTTAAGAGCGGAAGCTAGGGAGAGAGGGCTCAGAGCAGGTTATTAAGCTGCTAAAGCGTAGTTTTCGTCGTTTGCGACTATTTTTTGCGGCTTTTTACGAGGCCAACCGCCCCTCGGCATGCACCTTGGGTTTCGCAAATCCCGTCGAATCCAGAATCAGCCCCAATGTGTAGGTCAAGTATAACAGATTTATGAATGTCGTTACCAGCCCCATTACGCAGGATTGTTTCAACGGGGTGGATGAAAAAGCAGCATCAACAAGGATATAGCGTAAGGGCCAGCGAGAGCTGGCCCTCAGGGGAGGGGGTTAGCGTCCGGCGTGCTTCATAATCCGCGCCTTATCCAGCGCCCATTCACGATCCTTCAGGTCGGTACGCTTGTCGTGCTGTTTCTTACCTTTGGCGACGCCGATTTTCACTTTGCACCAGGCGTTCTTCCAGTACAGCGACAGGGCGACAACGGTATAACCTTCGCGGTTAATGCGGCCGTACAGCGTGTCGAGTTCGCGCTGGTTAAGCAGCAGCTTACGAGTGCGCGTCGGGTCGCACACATAGTGGGTGGAAGCCACGGCCATGGGCGTAAAGTTGGCGCCGAACAGGAAGGCTTCGCCATCCTTCAGGATGACATAGCTATCGCCGATGTTGGCTTTGCCTGCACGCAGGGATTTGACTTCCCAGCCCTGCAGGGCGAGACCAGCCTCGTATTCATCTTCGATAAAGTATTCGTGACGGGCGCGTTTATTCAGCGCAATGGTGGCTGATCCAGGTTTGTGGGCTTTTTTCTTAGTCATAATGTCCTGAAGTCATCGTCTTATACACAGTTACCTCGATCGCATCCTGCGAGGTGTACTGCGCATCTTAGCACGAGTTGCGGCACAGCGTTTTTTTTAGCAGCAGATAAATGATATTATTTGCACTGTGTTTAAATGTGGAACCTGCTATGCCTCAGATTAGCCGTACTGCGCTGGTGCCTTTCAGCGCGGAACAGATGTATCAACTGGTAAACGATGTGAAGTCCTATCCTGATTTTCTGCCAGGCTGCACCGGTAGCCGCGTGCTGGAATTCGGGCCGACGCAAATGACGGCGGCGGTTGATGTGTCCAAAGCCGGCATCAGTAAGACCTTCACGACCCGGAATACACTGACCAGCAACCAGAGCATTTTGATGAGCCTGGTGGATGGCCCGTTCAAGAAACTGATTGGCGGCTGGAAGTTTATTCCGCTGAGCCCCGAGGCGTGCAAAATCGAGTTCCATCTCGATTTTGAGTTTACCAATAAGCTGATTGAGATGGCCTTTGGCCGGGTCTTCAAAGAGCTGGCCGCCAACATGGTGCAGGCGTTCACTTCGCGCGCCAAAGAGGTCTACAGTGCCAGCTAATATTCGTGTTGAAGTCGCCTACGCGCTGCCTGAAAAGCAGTATTTGCAGCGAGTCACCCTGGATGAGGGAGCGACGGTCGAGCAGGCGATTATCGCCAGCGGGCTGTTGGCCTTGCGTGATGATATCGATCTGGCGAAGAACAAGCTGGGGATCTACAGTCGTCCGGTTAAGCTGCATGACGAAGTTCACGACGGCGATCGGGTCGAAATCTATCGCCCGCTGATCGCAGACCCGAAAGAGCTGCGTCGCCAGCGGGCAGAGAAAAGCGCTGCGAAGTAACCCACAGCAGCAGACCGGCTATCAGCCATAAAAAAAGCGCTCACTGAGCGCTTTTTGCTTTTCCGGGCCTTACTGACTGGTCAGCGCAGGCTTGTTATCAATGTTGGTTAACACGCCACCGCTGTTGAACGTCAGGGTCAGGGTCTGCTGAGTCACTTTCTCGTGGCCCGGCTCCTGACGGAATACATAGAACCAGGTGTTGGTGCCGAACGGATCCGACATCATTGGCGTTCCGAGAGCATAAGCAACCTGCTGTTGCGTCATACCGACACGAATTTTTGCTACATCGTTAGGTGCCAGATAGTTACCCTGGTTGATGTCAGGACGGTAAACCACTCGTTCCAGAGTGGAACAGCCTGCGGTCAACATAAGAAGAACCGCTGCGGCAGCAGTCAGCGTTTTACAGCGCATAGTGATTTGATTCCTTTTTGGGCCCGAGCAGTACGTGGCTCATCTGTAATATGCCGATAATAATAGACCTTCGCGCCGATGGAAACCTCCGGCTGCAGGTCAGCAGGCAATTTGCTGTTCACTATGACCCTGTGAAAATCAAAAAGTTTACGCCGCAAGCAACTCTTTCGCGTTCGCCAGGGTGTTGCGCGTGACCTCGCTGCCGCCCAGCAGACGAGCCAGCTCCTGCAGACGAGCGCGCTTATCCAGCGGCTGCATATGGGTTTCGGTCATCTCGCCATCGGTCTCTTTGCAGACAAAGAAATGATGGTGGCCGCAGCCCGCAACCTGCGGCAGGTGGGTCACGCACATCACCTGCGTGGACTCGCCCAGCTGGCGCAGCAGCTTGCCGACCACGGCGGCGGTCGGGCCGCTGATGCCGACGTCCACTTCGTCGAAGATCAGCGCCGGGGTTTCCATTTTACGCGCGGTGATCACCTGAATCGCCAGCGCAATACGCGACAGTTCGCCGCCGGAGGCCACTTTCGCGATCGGCTGCAGCGGCTGACCGGGGTTAGTGGTGACGCGGAACTCAATATGATCGGCGCCGTCGGCGGTGAGATGGCGTTCATCGAAAGCGACCTCAATCGCGAAGATCCCGTGGGGCATCGAAAGTGAGTGCATACTCTCGGTGATAAGCTGGGTCAGCTCGTCGGCGCTGGCCTGGCGCAGGGCGTGCAGCTGACGTGCGGTCTCCAGCGCCAGCTGATGATGTTCGACTACCTGCTGGCTGAGGGATTCCAGCGAGCCGGCGCTATCGTCCAGCAGGCGCTGCTCTTCCAGCATCGCCTGATAAACCGCCGGCAGCTCTTCCGGCATTACCTGGTGTTTACGCGCCAGCGCGATTTGCCGGGAAATCCGCTGCTCAAGTTCGAACAGACGGTTCGGATCGAGATCCAGACGGTCGTGATAGTGGCGCAGCTCGTCGCTGGCCTCGCTGAGCTGAATGGCCGCCTCTTCCAGCATATCCAGCACGCCGGAAAGCTTGCTGTCCATACCCACCAGCTCGCTGACCAGCTGCTTCGCGGTATAAAGCTGGCTCTGCAGATTGGCCTCTTCGCCGTCCGCCAGTACCGTCAGGGCGTGCTGGCAGGTGCTGAGCAGCTGGCCGCTGTTGGCCAGGCGCTTGTACTCTTCGTCAATCTGCTCGAATTCTCCCGGCAGCGGGTTAAATTCGTTCAGCTCTTTAAGCTGATACTGCAGCAGATCGGCGCGGGCGGCGCGCTCCTGGCTCTGCTGCTGGTGCAGGGCCAGCTCGCGGCAACTCTGGTGCCACTGGCGGTAATGCTCGGCCATGCGCTGAGTGAGCGCATACTCACCGGTATAGCCGTCGAGCAGCGTTTTCTGGTGTTCGGGTTTGGTCAACAGCTGGTGCGCATGCTGGCCGTGGATCTGGATCAGCAGCTGGCCCAGCTCGCGCAGCTGCGAGAGCGGGACGGCGGTGCCGTTGATAAAGCCGCGAGAGCGGCCGTCAGCGCTGATCACCCGACGAAGTAAACACTCACGTCCGCTCTCCAGCTGGTTCTCTTCCAGCCAGCGCTGGGCGGCCGGAGTATCTTTCAGCGCGAAGCGCGCGCACAGGTCGGCGCGGGTGGCGCCGCGACGCACCATGTCGGCTTCCGCTCTGCCGCCGAGGCACAGCCCCAGCGCATCGATGGCAATGGATTTCCCGGCGCCGGTTTCCCCGGTGATGGCGGTCATACCGCTGTGGAAATCAATTTCCAGTTCACGAACGATAGCAAAATTACTGATGGTGAGTTGCGCCAACATAGCTGCCTTCCTGTATGAAAAACCAATACTGTGTTTTCGTACAGTATAGACTGGTTTTTTATCCAGTAAAGAGGCAGCGATGTAAATCAGAACAATTTTTTCGACCAGCCGAGCTTGGTGCTTAATGTATTGAAATAGCTGTAATCTTTCGGGTGAATCAGATTGAGGTGATAATCACAGCGGCGAATGAGAACGTCTTCGCCATCCTGGATCGGCAGGGCAATCTGGCTGTCGCAGCTGATCTCCAGATCGCTGCAGCGATGAGAGAAGCGCAGGCGGATGGTGCTGTCGCCGTTGATCACCAGCGGTCGCGCCGAGAGGGTGTGCGGAAACATCGGCACCAGGGTGATGGCGTCCAGCGACGGGGTGAGGATCGGGCCGCCAGCCGACAGCGAATAGGCGGTGGAGCCGGTCGGGGTGGAGATTATCAGGCCATCAGAGCGCTGAGAGAACGCAAAGACTTCGTCGATATAGACTTCGAACTCAATCATATGCGCCACTTTGCCGGGGTGCAGCACCACTTCGTTGATGGCGGTGCTGATGCGTTTCTGGCAATCCTGCTGGCACACCTGGGCCTCCAGCAGAAAGCGTTTCTCGGCGATGTAGTGGCCTTCCAGCACGTCGGCGAGCTGCTGCAGGGCGTTGTCCGGGTCAAGGTCGGTGAGAAAGCCGAGGTTGCCGCGGTTAATGCCGATGACGTTAATGTCGTAACGGGCCAGGGTCCGCGCCGCGCCGAGCATATTGCCGTCGCCGCCCACCACCACCGCGAGGTCGGCCTGTTGGCCAATCTCCGCCAGCGTGCCGGTTTTCAC
This sequence comes from Klebsiella sp. RC2, assembly GCF_014192815.1. NCBI lineage: Bacteria > Pseudomonadati > Pseudomonadota > Gammaproteobacteria > Enterobacterales > Enterobacteriaceae > Klebsiella > Klebsiella sp. RC2. Next base: position 427,414 of record NZ_JACHYL010000005.1, read on the forward strand.
GTTGCTGAGCTGAAGTTCATGGGCGATCTGCTGTTCAACCAGCACTTCATACCCTTTGCTGCACAGCCAGCGCCAGAGCATTTCATGTGTGGTCAGGGCGGTGGGGTGACGAGGATGTCCCACAATGCCGATACACTTGAAATGGTTCTTCATGATCTGGATGTCCTTGCGTTAAATGAAATAGTGACAATCTGTCCGCTTCCCTTGAAACCCGGAAACTGATCCCCATAATAAGCGAAGTTAGCGAGATGAATGCGAAAAAAACGCGGAGAAATTCATGAGTAGTAAAGAACAGAAAACGCCTGAGGGGCAAGCCCCGGAAGAAATTATCACGGAGCAGCACGACGACGTTGAGGCAGTAGAGCCTGAAGTTTCGGCTGAGCAGGTGGATCCGCGCGATGAAAAAATTGCGAATCTGGAAGCCCAGCTGGCTGAAGCGCAGAAACGTGAACGTGAAGTGATGCTGCGTGCCAAAGCCGACGAAGATAACCTGCGTCGCCGTACCGAGCAGGATATCGAGAAAGCGCACAAATTCGCGCTGGAAAAATTCGTCAATGAACTGCTGCCGGTGATCGACAGCCTGGACCGCGCGCTGGAAGTGGCCGACAAGGCTAATCCGGACCTGGCGCCGATGGTGGAAGGGATCGAACTGACCCTGAAATCCATGCTGGACGTGGTGCGTAAGTTCGGCGTGGAAGTGATCGCCGACACCAACGTTCCGCTGGATCCGAACGTCCACCAGGCCATTGCGATGGTCGAATCTGAAGACGTGGCGGCGGGCAACGTGCTGGCCGTGATGCAGAAAGGTTATACCCTGAACGGCCGTACTATTCGCGCCGCGATGGTGACGGTAGCGAAAGCGAAATAACGTCTGCTGCATTGCTCAACGGCTGCCCGCGGGCGGCCGTTTTTTTATGCCACCGCTCCCGGCGCGAGATAAAAAAACGGCGGGCCGCAGCCCACCGTGATGTTAATTCCTTCGCTCGCGCTACTCCGCGACGCTCTCGCGTAATGATTTCACCGGCATCACTTTCACCTGTTTGATCATGTTGTCTTGCACGTCGAGGATATCTATATCGTACTGCTCAATGCGCACGCGGGTGCCCGGGACCGGGATCTCTTCCAGCGCTTCGAGGATGATACCGTTGACGGTGCGCGCTTCATCTTCCGGCAGGTGCCAGTTAAACGCTTTGTTGATTTCGCGAACGTTGGCGCTGCCGTCGATAATCACCGTGCCGTCGTTAAGAGGGGTCACTTCCTCCGCCAGGGTGGGTGACATGGAGGTGGTGAAGTCGCCGACAATCTCTTCAAGAATATCTTCGACGGTGACCAGCCCCTGAATATCGCCGTATTCATCGACCACCAGACCCACTTTCTTTTTATTGCGCTGAAATTTCACCAGCTGGGTGCTGAGCGGCGTCCCTTCCGGAACAAAGTAGATCTCATCTGCCGCCCGCAGCATGATCTCTTTTGTGAATTCTTTCTTCTCCGTCATCAGACGGTAGGCTTCGCGAACGCGCAGCATGCTGATGGCATCGTCCAGTGAATCGCGGTAGAGCACGATGCGGCCATGTGGCGAGTGGGTCAGCTGGCGGACGATAGATTTCCAGTCATCATTGATGTCGATGCCGACAATCTCATTGCGCGGCACCATGATGTCGTTAACGCTGACTTTTTCCAGATCCAGGACCGACAGCAGCATATCCTGGTTGCGCCGGGAGATTTGTGAACGGGATTCATTCACAATCGTGCGCAGTTCATCTTTGCTCAAAGCGCTGCTGATGACGGTATCGGTGCGAATGCCCATCATGCGCATCAGCATGCGGGTGATGGTATTCAGCAGCCACACCAGCGGCATCATCAGCACCTGCAGGGGCGCCAGCAGGAAGCTGCTGGGGTAGGCGACCTTTTCCGGATAGAGCGCGGCGATGGTCTTCGGCAGCACCTCGGCAAATACCAGTACCACAAAGGTGAGCACGCCAGTGGCGATCGCGACGCCGGCGTCGCCGTACAGGCGCATGCCGACGATGGTGCCCAGCGCCGAGGCGAGAATGTTGACGAGGTTATTGCCGATGAGCACGAGGCTAATCAGGCGGTCCGGCTTGCGCAGCAGCTTCTCCACGCGCTTGGCGGGGCGGTTGCCTTGTTTCGCCATATGACGCAGCCGATAGCGGTTCAGCGTCATCATGCCGGTTTCGGAGCCGGAGAAATAGGCAGAGATAATCACCATGACGATCAGCGTTATGATCAGCGTGGTGGTGGAGATATGTTCCACGTAGGATTCCTTAAAAGACTTAGCTCACGAACTGCTGCAGCACGCGGCTACCAAAATAGGCCAGCGTCAGCAGACCGGCGCCAGCGACGCTGAACCAGACCACGCGACGTCCGCGCCACCCTTCATGATAGTGGCCCCACAGCAGAACGATATAGACGAACCACGCAATAATCGACAGCACCGCTTTATCAATGTTTTCGCTGCTGAACAGATTGTGCATATAGAACAGGCCGCTGCACAGCGTCAGGGTCAGTAGCACCACGCCGACCTGAGTGATGTGGAACATTTTGCGCTCGATGCTCATCAGCGGCGGCATTTCGCTGCTGAAGGCCAGCTTTTTATTCTTTAACTGGTAGTCGATCCACGCCAGCTGCAGCGCATACAGCGCGGCGATGATCAGCGTGGCGTACGAGAAGAGCGACAGGCCGATATGCACCAGCATCCCCGGGGTGGTTTCCAGGTGGGTGATATATTCGTTAGGCACGAAAGTGGCGAAGGCCAGATTGATCAGCGCGAAGGCATAGACGATAGGCAGCAGCAGCCAGCCGCGATTGCGCGAGGCCACGATAGTCATCACCGTACAGATCATCAGGCTGACCAGCGACCCGACGTTCAGTAAGCTGAGGTTTTGCCCGCTCTCGCCGCCGGGGAATATCCGTGCTTCCAGCGCAAAAGCATGGCAGATCAACGCGATAGTCGCAGATAAAATCGCCATTCGCCGCCAGCTGCTGTTTTTTTGCAGCAAGCCGGGGATAATCAGCGCGAGGCTGACGGAGTAGGCGACAAGGGCGAGTAGAGCAAAAACAGGCATAGGTGTCGGCTGTTGGCTAAATAAGAAAGAGAAGCAGTATAACGTCAGCAGGCCTCTGCTCCAACCGTTGCAGCACATTCAGATTGATGTCGTGTTATACTCCGCCACATTCGTTTTGCGTGTCGCTGCGGCGACCGACCGTTTCCACCTCAGGCGAGAGACAATGTTTGATAATTTAACCGATCGTTTGTCGCGTACGCTGCGCAACATTAGCGGCCGCGGACGCCTTACAGAAGACAATATTAAAGACACCCTGCGCGAAGTGCGCATGGCGCTGCTGGAAGCGGACGTTGCGCTTCCGGTGGTTCGTGATTTCATCAGCCGCGTGAAAGAGAGCGCGGTCGGCCATGAAGTCAATAAAAGCCTGACCCCGGGTCAGGAGTTCGTCAAAATCGTCCGCAACGAGCTGGTGGCGGCGATGGGCGAAGAGAACCAGACGCTCGACCTGGCCGCGCAGCCGCCGGCCGTGGTGCTGATGGCGGGTCTGCAGGGTGCCGGTAAAACGACCAGCGTCGGTAAGCTGGGGAAATTCCTGCGCGAGAAGCACAAGAAGAAAGTGCTGGTCGTTTCCGCGGACGTTTACCGCCCGGCGGCGATCAAACAGCTGGAAACCCTTGCTGAGCAGGTCGGCGTCGATTTCTTCCCGTCTGACGTCGGCCAGAAGCCGGTGGATATCGTCAATGCGGCGCTGAAAGAAGCGAAACTCAAATTCTACGACGTGCTGCTGGTGGATACCGCCGGTCGTCTGCACGTTGACGAAGCGATGATGGACGAAATCAAGCACGTCCACGCCGCCATTAACCCGGTTGAAACCCTGTTCGTCGTCGATGCGATGACCGGTCAGGATGCGGCGAATACCGCGAAGGCCTTTAACGAAGCGCTGCCGCTGACCGGCGTGGTGCTGACCAAAGTGGACGGCGACGCCCGCGGCGGCGCGGCGCTGTCGATTCGCCATATTACCGGCAAGCCGATTAAATTCCTCGGCGTCGGCGAGAAAACCGAAGCGCTGGAGCCGTTCCATCCGGACCGCGTCGCTTCCCGCATCCTCGGCATGGGCGACGTGCTGTCGCTGATCGAAGATATCGAGAGCAAAGTTGACCGCGCGCAGGCCGAGAAGCTGGCCTCCAAACTGAAGAAAGGCGACGGTTTCGATCTCACCGACTTCCTTGAGCAGCTGCGTCAGATGAAAAACATGGGCGGCATGGCCAGCCTGATGGGCAAGCTGCCGGGTATGGGCCAGATCCCGGACAACGTGAAAGCGCAGATGGACGACAAAGTGCTGGTGCGTATGGAAGCCATCATCAACTCGATGACCCTGAAAGAGCGCGCCAAACCGGAAATCATCAAAGGTTCACGTAAGCGCCGTATCGCCGCCGGCTGCGGGATGCAGGTGCAGGATGTGAACCGTCTGCTCAAGCAGTTCGACGACATGCAGCGCATGATGAAGAAGATGAAGTCGAAAGGCGGCATGATGAAGATGATGCGCGGGATGAAAGGGATGATGCCGCCAGGCTTCCCGGGCCGCTAATACGCGTCATAATTCAAGCCGCAGATGCGTTGGCTGCGTTCGTTCACCCCGGTCACGTACTTGTGTACGCTCCCGGGGATTTACTCACTTGCCGCCTTCCTGCAACTCGAATTATTTAGCGTATATAGTTTTGAATTGATTTTTGCACAGAAATCAGTAAAATTTTCGGGCTTTTAATATGACACCGGGCTCCGTTCCTCGATGGGGCCCGGTTGTTTTATTCACACAAGAGGATGTTATGGTAACTATTCGTTTAGCACGTCACGGCGCTAAAAAGCGTCCGTTCTACCAGGTTGTTGTCACCGACAGCCGTAATGCACGCAACGGTCGCTTCATCGAGCGCGTTGGTTTCTTCAACCCGATCGCTAGCGGCGCGGAAGAAGAAACTCGCCTGGATCTGGATCGTATCGCTCACTGGGTTGGCCTGGGCGCTACTGTTTCCGATCGCGTTGCCGCGCTGATCAAAGCCGCTAACAAAGCAGCTTAATCTGTCACGGTGGTCATGATGAGCAAGCAACACACCGCACAAGCACCTGTTGATCCGATCGTATTGGGGAAAATGGGTTCTTCCTACGGTATCCGTGGTTGGCTCAGAGTGTTTTCCTCCACCGAAGACGCCGAAAGCATTTTTGACTATCAGCCCTGGTTAATCCAGAAGGCGGGTCAGTGGCAGGTTGTTGAGCTGGAAGGCTGGCGCCACCACAATCAGGACATCATCATCAAGCTGAAAGGCGTTGACGATCGTGATGCCGCGAATCTACTGACTAATTGCGAAATTATCGTGGATTCATCGCAGTTGCCGGAGCTGGAAGAGGGTGACTACTACTGGAAAGACCTGATGGGCTGCCAGGTAGTGACAACGGAAGGCTATAGCCTCGGTAAAGTCATTGATATGATGGAAACCGGGTCTAATGACGTACTCGTCATCAAGGCAAACCTGAAAGATGCATTTGGCATCAAGGAGCGGTTGGTTCCGTTCCTCGATGGGCAGGTTATCAAGAAAGTCGATCTCACTACGCGTACTATCGAAGTAGATTGGGATCCTGGTTTTTAAATTCTCCGGATAAACGGTAAAAGACGGCGCTATGTGGATTGGCATAATTAGCCTGTTTCCTGAAATGTTCCGCGCAATTACCGATTACGGGGTAACTGGCCGGGCAGTAAAAAATGGCCTGCTGAGCATCGAAAGCTGGAGTCCTCGCGACTTCGCTCATGACCGGCACCGTACCGTGGACGATCGTCCTTACGGCGGCGGACCGGGGATGCTAATGATGGTGCAACCTTTACGGGATGCTATTCATGCAGCAAAAGCCGCGGCAGGTGAAGGCGCGAAGGTGATTTATCTGTCACCTCAGGGACGCAAGCTTGATCAAGCGGGCGTCAGCGAACTGGCAACGAATCAGAAACTGATTCTGGTGTGCGGTCGCTACGAAGGGATAGACGAGCGCGTAATCCAAACCGAAATTGACGAAGAATGGTCAATCGGCGATTACGTTCTCAGCGGTGGTGAGTTACCGGCAATGACGCTGATTGACTCCGTTTCCCGGTTCATTCCGGGAGTACTGGGCCATGAAGCTTCGGCAACGGAAGATTCCTTTGCTGATGGGTTGCTGGATTGCCCGCACTATACCCGTCCTGAAGTGTTAGAAGAGATGGAAGTACCGCCAGTATTGCTGTCGGGAAACCATGCTGAGATACGTCGCTGGCGTCTGAAGCAGTCGCTGGGCCGCACCTGGCTTAGAAGACCTGAACTTCTGGAAAACCTGGCTCTGACTGAAGAGCAAGCAAAGTTGCTGGCGCAGTTCAAAAGCGAACACGCGCAACAGCAGCATAAACATGATGGGCAGGCGTGAGCCCCCAATATCAGTTTACCCAGGATAAGAGATTAAATTATGAGCAACATTATTAAGCAACTTGAACAAGAACAGATGAAGCAGGACGTACCTTCCTTCCGTCCGGGTGATACCGTGGAAGTGAAAGTATGGGTTGTTGAAGGTTCCAAAAAACGTCTGCAGGCATTCGAGGGCGTGGTTATCGCTATTCGTAACCGCGGTCTGCACTCTGCATTCACTGTTCGCAAAATTTCCAACGGCGAAGGCGTTGAGCGTGTCTTCCAGACTCACTCTCCGGTAGTTGACAGCATTGCTGTTAAACGTCGTGGTGCTGTACGTAAAGCTAAACTGTACTACCTGCGTGAGCGTACTGGTAAGTCTGCTCGTATCAAAGAGCGTCTTAACTAAGATTCGCTTTCGCGACATCCTGACAGAAGGGCTGGCCAGATGGCTGGCCCTTTTTTTATCTTTGTTGTAACCATCGTGATGTAAATCATTTACAATACGCCCTCTATTCGGAGGGGCGGTGGTCAGCAACAGTTTCCAGCAAACGACACCTAAACGGCGAGCCGCCTGGCTGGCACTGTTGGCGATCCTGTTGATCGTCGTGGCCCCCCTGATCTCCATCTCCCTGCAAAAAGACCCCATGAGCGCCATGCCCGGCATGCACCACGCCATGATGATGGACAGCTCGTCCGCGAGCATGGCGCAAATGCCCGACCACGAGATGGCGATGATGCATAGCACAGACGGCGCCATGCATACCGGACACGAACTGCCGCTGGACCATGCCGAAGCGTGTGGCTATTGCGTGCTGTTAGCCCATGTCCCGGGGCTGCTTTTCGCGCTGGCGCTGTTCGTCGCCATGCTCCTGCGGCGTATTCGCCTGCCGGCTTCTCGCCCGGTATTAAAACACTGGCACTACTTCCCCTGGCTCTACCCTGAAACCCGCGCCCCGCCGCGGCTGTCTGCTTTTTCCCTTTAATAAAAATCAATCTGCGCACGGCGCAATAACCTCTTTTGCTTTAAAAAAGGAAGAGTATGACAACCTGCACCTCGCGCGCGGCATGGTTAAACCTGCTGCGTCGCCTCCATTTCTACATCGGACTGTTTATCGGACCGTTTATCTTTGTCGCTGCCCTGACCGGCACGCTGTACGTGGCGACGCCGCAGCTGGAAAACTGGCTCTATCACGACGCGCTGCATGGCCTTGCCGACGGGACCCCGCAGCCGCTCAGCGCCCAGATTGCAGTGGCGGAAGAAGCGACCCAGGGTAATCTTCGGCTACTGGCGGTGCGGCCGGCCCCCGCGATGGGGGAGACCACCCGGATTATGTTTGTTGACCCGAGCCTGGGCGAGTCAGAATCCCGGGCCATTTTCGTCGATCCGATCTCGCTGCGGGTGAAGGGCGATATGACGGTCTACGGTACCAGCGGCATCCTGCCGCTGCGCCAGTGGATTGATTATGCGCATCGTTCGCTACTGCTGGGCGACAGCGGGAGGTTATACAGCGAACTGGCTGCCTCATGGATGTGGGTTGCCGCGCTGGGTGGCATTGCCCTGTGGGCGATGACACGTCCAAAACGGCGGATCAATAACGTCCTGCAGAATCATCGTCGGTTGCACGTGACGCTGGGCTGGGGCTTCCTGCTGGGCATGCTGCTCTTCTCCGCCACCGGCCTGACCTGGTCGCAATGGGCTGGCGGTAATGTGGATAAAATGCGGGCGGCTTTCGGCTGGTGGACGCCGCAGGTGAATACCCTGCTGCACGGTGAGGCGCCGATGGCGCACGATCCCCACGCCGGGCATCATATGGACGGGATGGCCATGCAGCATCAGTCAGTGCTGCAGCCAGCGCAGTTTGACCTGGTACTGGCGGTGGCCCGTCAGGCGGGGCTGAACGCCAGCCGGCTGGAGATCCGTCCGCCGGTTTCGAAGGAACGTGCCTGGACGGTAAATGAGATCGACCGCCGCTGGCCGACGCAGGTGGACGCGGTGGCGATCGATGGCGCCACGATGCAGGTGGTGGATCGCACCCGGTTCGCCGACTTCCCGCTGATGGCGAAGCTCACCCGCTGGGGCGTCGATTTCCACATGGGGGTCCTCTTTGGTCTGGTGAATCAGTTGCTGCTGGTAGGGTTCGGCTGCGCGCTGTGCGTCACCATCGGCGTGGGCTACCGGCTGTGGTGGATCCGCCGTCCGCCTCAGGCGGTCTGGGATCCGGCGCATTCGCTGCTGCAGGCATGGCTGTCGCTCGCCTGGCCTGCCCGTGGGCTGGTACTGGGGATAGCGTCAGCCCTGGGTCTGGCCATGCCATTGATGGGGGCAAGTCTGGTGCTGTTCATTGCCGTTGACTACCTGCGCTGGCGCGCGGCAACGGCAATGAGGATGGCGAAGTCCAGCGATTAAGCGAAGGCTTACGGCGTGCTGATGACCACCGTGACCCGGCGGTTTTCAGCGCGCCCGGCCGCCGTGTCGTTGCTGGCGATCGGGTATTTCTTGCCAAGGCCGCGGGTGACTAAATGACTGCGCGGGACATGGGCGCCTTCCGCCCAGGCATCGGCTACGCTATTGGCGCGCTTAAGCGACAGGGCTTCGTTATAGCTATCCTCACCGTAATTATCGGTGTGGCCTTCAAGGCGGCTATGGGTGATCCCGGTCGCCGCCAGCCGCGAGGCCATCGTGGTGATCTGCTGGCGGCTGTCGGGACGTAGTCGGTAGTCATTCTTGTCAAACAGGATGCTATCGGATAAGCCCAGGGACCAATCGCCATTGCTTTCAGTGAAGCCGTAAGATTTCATCGCCGCCACCTGCTCGGGGGTAAATTTTCCCTGAGGAGCCTGGCAACCTGTCAAAAGCGCCGCTGCCATCAGGGCGGGGACGAAATATTTTCTGAGCATAATGAGTCCTTTATTATTTCAGCGTCTGCTGGATACGTTGGTTTTTCATGCGATACATATTCTGATCGGCAAGTTCTTGCAGTGATTCCGCGGTGGCGTGCTCCCACGCCAGGGCATAACCGACGCTCAGCGAGAGCGTGGCGCTATGGCCATTGTGCAGGTTGAATGGCGGAAGAAATTGTTCCGACAGCGCCTGGCACAGAGCCTGCACTTCGGCTTCCGAGCGCACCTCACGCAGCAGAACGGCAAACTCATCGCCGCCGAGACGCCATGCCAGATGGCGTTTTCCGGCGAAGGCCATCAGGCGGCTGGCGACCTCCGTCAGCACTTTATCGCCTGCCGCGTGCCCCCAGTTGTCATTGATCAGCTTGAAGTTATCGCCGTCAAGAAACAGTAATGCCGAGGTCTGGTGATCCACCTCGTTCTTCATCAGTTCGGCGAGCGCGTTGCGAAAGGCGGCGCGGTTAGCCAGGCCGGTCAGCGGGTCATGAAGCGAGCTACGCAACAGCTGGGCATTCTTGGCCTGCAGCTGGCGCTGCCAGTCCTCCATCTCCCCCAGCAGGCTGTTAAAGTCCTGGGCGAAAAGATGGAATTCCTCAATACGCTCCTCGGGCACCCGACGTGAGAAATGACGGTTTTCACGAATATCGTGCACAACCTCGGTAATGCTCTGCAGGGCGGTGACGATCCCCCGGTGCAGGGAGTGGGTCAGCAGCAGGGCGATGAATGAGGCGAGCAGAATGCTGCCGGTCAGTACCAGAATCGAGATACCGAGAAAGTGGCTGATCAGTTCATCAAGCGCGGTCAGTCGCAGCTCGCCGATTTGTTTGCCCTGGTGCCAGATGGGCTGCACCGTGGGCTCCGGAAACAGCCATTGACTGATAAGGCCGCTCACTTGTTCTTTGTTGGCCAGCGGTTCATGGCGCCATGCGGCGAAGTGCTGCTTCTGGCCGTTGAGCACAATCGCCTGGGAAATCTGCCCTTGCTTCCCCAGCGAAGCAAGGGTCTCCTCCGCCGCCGCGCTATCGCCAAACACCAGGGCGGCTTCGAGGCTGCGACCCATGGTCGCGGCAGTGAGCTCTAGATTTTTCTGCGCGTACTGCTTGAGCGTGAAGATTGAGGCTGTGCTTAGCAGCAGCCAGACCAGCGTCATGGAGATCACCACGCTTATCACGCTAATTCGACGAAGCGCGCGTTTAAATGTCGGGCGCGCGGTCTGTGAAAAGTCCTTATTCATGTGGTTTTTTCCGGGCAAGCATCAGGACGTCCGGGTTAACCCGGACCCCGCTGTGCGTCAGAACGTCCAGATTAACGGAGAAGCGGACCCTGTCGTCGTTGATGATCAGGCAAAACGCGCTACCAATGGAGCAATCCGTATTTTGTTCTGCGATGAGTAAAAGCGGCTTCGGGCCATAGCGGCGAGTTAATTCCGACTGTTGGGTCGGCGATTCGCTGCCAAAATAAAAACCATCGCAGGTTGTTTTTAACGCTTCTTCACTATTACGTACTATCACCGGTTGATAGGGCAAGGCATCCGGATCTTCATGAGCCAGGCTATGGGTGAAGCGTGATGAGGCAAAAATGCACAGCTTCGGCGCCCCTGTTAATGCCGGCCAACGGGTGTAGGTCACGATCCCGGAAACAATAGCGCGAACATGTTCTGAAGGTCCGGCAGCAAAAACAGGAGATACCGCGATGAGAAAAAATACAGTCAATAAAAGACGGTGTAATACTGTCATTAACGCTTCCGTCAAATTCGCCATAGCGCGGGAAAAGCCGCTGCCGATGCCCGGCGCAGAATACCACTGTTAACAAAACCCGTCATTACATGCGCCCTTTGCTTTGGGACAAATCTCACCAGGATTTTTCGTAATCGCGATCGCGATAGCGCGCAAGTTTGCTGTGAATTTTGGTTGTGTAAACATTTTTGTACGAATTTTGTTGAGTTAAGTGGCAATTAATTTGTTTGTGTAAATTAAAATTTACGGAATATGGATTGAATTCTTTACTTTGTGTGGTATCGTTACGCCATGCCCGCTGAGGCACCCTTTATCGCAAACGAGCTACACAGGATCGCAATCATGCAAAAAGACGCGCTGAATAACGTACATATTACCGACGAACAGGTGTTAATGACCCCGGAGCAACTGAAGGCGGAATTCCCGCTAAGCGTTGAACAGGAAGCGCAGATTGCGCATGCCCGTGAGACTATCTCCGATATTATCGCCGGCCGCGATCCGCGCCTGCTGGTGGTTTGCGGCCCTTGCTCGATCCACGATCCGGAAGCCGCGATTGAATATGCTCGTCGATTTAAAGCTCTTGCCGCAGAGGTCAGCGATAGCCTCTACCTGGTGATGCGCGTCTACTTTGAAAAACCCCGTACCACTGTCGGCTGGAAGGGGCTGATTAACGATCCGCACATGGATGGTTCGTTTGATGTTGAAGGCGGCCTGAAGATTGCGCGTCGTCTGCTGGTCGAGCTCGTCAATATGGGACTGCCGCTGGCGACGGAAGCGTTGGATCCGAACAGCCCGCAATACCTTGGCGATCTGTTCAGCTGGTCTGCTATCGGCGCACGTACCACGGAATCACAAACGCACCGCGAAATGGCCTCTGGCCTGTCGATGCCGGTCGGCTTTAAAAACGGTACCGACGGTAGTCTGGCGACGGCCATCAACGCCATGCGCGCCGCGGCGATGCCGCATCGTTTCGTCGGCATCAACCAGGCCGGGCAGGTCTGCCTGCTGCAAACGCAGGGTAATCCGAACGGCCATGTGATCCTGCGCGGCGGTAAGGCGCCGAACTACGGTCCGGAAGATGTGGCGAAATGCGAAAAAGAGATGGCGCAGGCGGGACTGAAACCGTCGCTGATGGTAGATTGCAGTCATGGGAACTCCAATAAAGATTTCCGCCGCCAGCCAGCCGTGGCTGAATCCGTTGTCGCACAGATCAAAGATGGCAACCGCTCCATTATCGGCCTGATGATCGAGAGTAATATCCACGAAGGCAATCAGTCCTCTGAACAGCCGCGTGAGACGATGAAATACGGCGTTTCGGTGACGGATGCCTGCATCAGCTGGGAAACCACCGATGCGCTGCTGCGTGAACTGGATAAGGATCTCCGCGGCCATCTGGCGGCCCGTTTGGTGTAAGAGGAAAGTATGGTTGCTGAACTGACCGCGTTACGCGATCAAATTGATGAAGTGGATAAAGCGTTGCTTAGCCTGCTGGCTAAGCGTCTGGAACTGGTGGCCGAAGTCGGCGAGGTGAAGAGCCAGTATGGTCTGCCGATTTACGTCCCGGAGCGCGAGGCGGCGATGCTCGCCTCCCGGCGTGAAGAGGCGGCTGCGCTCGGCGTACCGCCGGATCTGATCGAGGATGTTCTGCGTCGCGTGATGCGGGAATCCTATTCCAGCGAAAACGACAAAGGCTTCAAAACCCTGCACCCGAATCTGCGGCCGGTGGTCATCGTCGGCGGCGGCGGGCAGATGGGGCGTCTGTTTGAGAAGATGTTAACGCTGTCCGGCTACCAGGTGCGTATTCTGGAAAAAGACGATTGGGCCCGGGCGGCGGATATCGTCGCCGATGCCGGCATGGTCATCGTCAGCGTACCGATTCACACCACCGTGGAGACGATCGGCAGGCTGCCGCCGCTGCCGGCGGATTGCATTCTGGTAGACCTTGCCTCGGTGAAAGCGGAGCCGCTGCAGGCGATGCTGGCAGCGCATCAGGGCCCGGTTCTTGGCCTGCACCCGATGTTCGGTCCGGACAGCGGCAGCCTGGCGAAGCAGGTGGTGGTCTATTGTGATGGCCGCCAGCCGGAGGCCTATCAGTGGTTCCTCGAACAAATTCAGGTTTGGGGCGCGCGGCTGCACCGCATCAGCGCCGTTGAGCACGATCAGAACATGGCGTTTATTCAGGCGCTGCGCCACTTTGCCACCTTCGCCTATGGCCTGCACCTGGCAGAAGAGAATGTGCGTCTTGAGCAACTGCTGGCGCTTTCGTCACCTATTTACCGGCTGGAGCTGGCGATGGTGGGGCGCCTGTTTGCCCAGGATCCGCAGCTGTACGCCGACATTATTATGTCATCGGAAAATAACCTGGCGCTGATTAAGCGCTATTACCAGCGTTTCGGCGAAGCGATTGGCCTGCTGGAGCAGGGCGATAAGCAGGCGTTTATCGACAGCTTCCGTAAAGTCGAACATTGGTTTGGCGATTACGCTCAGCGTTTCCAGAGCGAGAGCCGCACGCTGCTGCGTCAGGCGAACGATAATCGGCAGTAAAGCGAAAAAGATGTATACAATAAAGCCAGCGACCGCTGGCTTTTTTTATAGGGATGACAACGATGGCTGAACCACAACCGCTGTTTGACTACACCGGATACCTGCCGGAATGCCCGACCTGGAGCGAGGCTGAACAGGCCCTCTACTGGGCCGATATCATGGAGTGTGAAATCCACCGCTACGATACCCGCAGCGGCGAACACCAGGTGCTGCAGTTTCCGGAGGAGGTCGGCTGTTTCTCCCTGCGTGAGAAGGGCGGATTTATCGTTGCATTACGCAGTGGCATCTGGCTGACCGACGCCCACGGCCTGCTGCGGCGGAAAGTCTGTGATAATCCGAGCAATCCGGAGCTGGCGCGGTTTAACGATGGTGGGACCGATCGCGAGGGGCGTTTTTATGCCGGCACCTTCTGGGGGCCGGGGGATTACAACGGCGCGCTGCTGATGCGAGTCGATAATGACCTGAAGCCGAAAGTGATCCAGTGTGATATCCATGGCGCCAACGGTCTGGCGTTTAGCGCCGACCAGCGCTGGATGTATACCTCTGATACGCCGAACGCCGTGATCTACCGTACGCCGCTGGATGAACAGGGTGAGCCTGGACGACGCGAGGTGTTTCGCCGTTTCCAGCCGGGCGAAGGCATCCCTGACGGGGCGGCGATCGATGTGGAGGGCTGTTACTGGAGCGCGATGTTTGACGGCTGGCGGATTGCTCGTTTCTCGCCGCAGGGCGAGGAGCTGGAGACTTACCCGATGCCGGTTCGTTGTCCGACAATGGTCTGCTTCGGTGGGGCGGATATGAAAACGCTCTATATCACCACAACCCGGGAAAACATGGAGGACGATGAGCTGGCGAAGTACCCGCTGTCAGGCGCCATCTTCACCCTGCCGGTTGCGGTGGCAGGGATGAAGAAATTACCGTTCCGCGAACGTTAAACCGGATCCACTGGCACCACGTTTTCGCTGGGGTAGCAACCGAGGACCTTCATGGAGCGGGTGATTTCCGCCAGCTCCTTTAATGCCTTGCGCATGGGCAGCGAGTCCAGGTTGGCCTGAATATCGAGATAAAACATCTCTTCCCAGGGATTGCCGTGGATCGGGCGAGATTCCAGTTTGGTCATGATCAGATTGTGGTTGCGCAGCACCAGCAGGGCTTCCACCAGGGCGCCCGCCTGCTGACCGGTCGCCATTAACAGCGTGGTCTTGGCCGGAACCTGATCGGAGACGTTCACCGCTTTGCGCGCCAGGACGAGGAAGCGCGTGATGTTCTGCGTCTGGTTGGCCTGGCAGTGCTCCAGCACCTGCAGGCTATACAGGGCGCCACCCGCTTCGCTGCCCAGTGCCGCAACGGCCGGGGAGTTCGCCTGCGCCACTTTTTCCATTGCCGCCGAGGTGCTCTCGGTATATTCAATCTTCCAGTGCGGGTAGCGGCTCAGATACTGGCTGCACTGCTGGAACGGCTGCGGATGGCTGTAGACGGTCTGAATTTTATCGGCATCCGTCGAGGTGCTAACCAGCACGCAATGATCGATAGGGATCGTCAGCTCGCCAACGATCGACAGGCTGGTGTGCTGCAGCAGATCGTAGACGTCGTTGATCCCGCCAGAGCTGGTGTTTTCAATCGGCACCACGGCGTAATCGGCCTGGCCGGTCTCTACCTGATTAAAAATATCGGCGAACTTCGCGCAGCCGCTCTCAATAAACTGCTCAAAATGGCGAGCGGCGTACTGACGCGCCGCCAGATGCGAATAAGAGCCTTTAGGGCCAAGGAAGGCCACGCGGGCCGAATGCGGATTAATTTTATTCAGATGCTGCTGCAGCAGGGTTTGTTGGGTCAGGACGGAGTCTTCGATGATCAGCTGGAACAGGCGGGTGATGTAGTGCGCATCCAGATTATGGCGCTTGCCGATGGTCATCAGACGCTCCAGCAGATCGCGTTCGCGGTCAATATCACGCACTGGACGGTGAGAGGCCAGTTTGGCTTTACCAACCTCAACAGCCAGCCCGCGGCGCTCCGCCAGCAGAGCAAGCAGTTTCTCGTCCAGTGCGCTTATCTTATCGCGCAGCGCCAGTAATGGGTTTTCCTCGGTCATAGATGTTGCCTTTGTTGTTATCAAATAAAAAAGGCCTCCCGGGTGGGAGGCCTTATTGTTCGTCTTCGCATTCTTTCTTATACGACGAATTGCCTCCCGGTCAGGGGAAGGTAAAAAAGAATGCGAAGAAGAACGGGACACGTTTCATGGTAAATTCCTTGAGGTAGTGGGGATTACAGTACCTGTACTGTTTTCACTCTGTCAATAAAAAACGCGCCCGAAGGCGCGTGGCATGACACAACTTAAGTTAAGGATTACTCTTCTTCTTCCACAAAGCCTGCCTCTTTCACCGATGTTGCGGCGCGGCGGGCTTCCCCTTTGTGTTGCACTTTATTCAGCTGCCGTTCCAGCTTGTTGATCAATTCGTTAATGGCGGCGTACATATCTTCATGACGCGCACTGGCAACCAGATGACCGTTTGGCGTATTGATGGTTGCATCAGCGATAAAACCCTGCGGCTCCTTAGACAGAATGATGTGCGGGTTGATTAAATGAGTTTGCCACTTATCCAGTTTGGCGAGACGGTCTGCGACATGCTGGCGGATTGCCGGAGTAATTTCCATTTGTTTACTGGTAATGTTCATTGTCATAAATTTTACCTCTTGTCTTTCCCGTCTTGGTGAATCCAGCATACCTTTCCCAATGTCAAAAAGCGTGATCTAAATCACATTTTATTGTCACTTTTTGTCAACGAATTCATTTTGTGAGACAGGGCAGGAAGAAGTGAGATTTTACTTGTCGAACCCGGTAAAGCAGGCCATATTTGATGAGTTAACCCGGCGCTAAACCGCTTCAGCTTGACGGGATAAAGTATAAAAAAACGGCAGCCACTGGCTGCCGTTTGCGATCCATGAATCAGACTCAGGTGTTCTTGCTGTTCGCGGCGATTATCTTCGCGACTTTGTCCGCCTGGGCGTTCATTTGCATCTGACGATAGGCGTTTTCCATCTTCGGCAGGGCATCGCGGGTGGCCTGGGTATCCGGATAGTTACGCATCATACCTTCCACGCGGTTTACGACGGCAACCCATGCGCCACGGTCGGTGTAGTAATCCACGACCGACAGCTCATATTTGGCCAGGCGATCTTTCAGGAACACCATACGTTTATAGGCGTCAGTGGCGTACTGGCTGTTCGGGTAACCACGCACCAGTTTGGAGAAGTCATTGAAGGCATCGCGCGCGTGCTGTGGATCGCGGTCAGAGCGATCGACACCAAAGAAGCCCTGCAGGGCGCTGTCATCCAGGGCCATGTTGGTCAGGCCGCGCATATAGATGACGTAATCGATATTCGGGTGGGTGGGGTTCAAACGCATGAAGCGATCGATGGCCGCCTGAGCCAGCGGCAGATCGGCGTTTTTGTAATACGCATAAATCAGATCCAGCTGTACCTGTTGGGAATAAGGGCCGAATGGATAACGGTTATCCAACGCTTCCAGTTGCGTTATCGCCTGTTTCCAGTTACCGTCCTGCAGTTTTTGCTGGGCGGTCGCGTAGATTTCATTCGGCGGATTATCAGGCACCTCTTCCTTAGAGCCGGAGCAACCCACCAAAGCCAGGCTCAGTGTGGCGGCTGCCACCAGGTATTTCATGCGCGTCATGACGTTTTGACTTCCTCAAAATGTTTATGCGGGAGAATCTCTGTTCCTGCTCCCGATTAAGACCAGCTACAATAGCACACTATATTAAACGGCAAAGCCGTAAAACCCAACGTTAAACGAAGAAGCTGTATATGGCACAACGAGTACAACTCACCGCAACGGTGACCGAAAATCAACTCGGTCAACGCTTAGATCAGGCTTTGGCCGAATTGTTCCCTGATTATTCGCGATCGCGGATAAAAGAATGGATCCTGGACCAACGCGTATTAGTCAATGGCAGCATTGGCGATAAGCCGAAAGAAAAAGTGCTGGGGGGAGAGCACATCGCTATCGATGTCGAAATCGAAGAAGAGGCGCGCTTCCAGCCGCAGGATATTCCGCTCAATATCGTTTACGAAGATGATGACATCCTCGTGATTAACAAACCGCGCGATCTGGTTGTGCATCCTGGCGCGGGCAACCCTGACGGTACTGTGCTGAATGCGCTGCTGCACTACTATCCGCCGATCGCCGATGTGCCGCGCGCGGGGATCGTGCACCGTCTGGATAAGGACACCACCGGTCTGATGGTGGTGGCGAAAACCATTCCGGCACAAACCCGGCTGGTGGAGTCGTTGCAGCTGCGCGAGATCACTCGCGAGTATGAAGCGGTGGCCATCGGTCATATGACTTCCGGTGGCACAGTGGAAGAGCCGATCAGTCGTCACCCGACGAAACGTACCCATATGGCGGTGCATCCGATGGGCAAACCGGCGGTGACCCACTACCGCATTATGGAACATTTCCGCATCCATACCCGCCTGCGCCTGCGCCTGGAAACCGGTCGTACGCACCAGATCCGTGTGCATATGTCGCATATCACCCATCCGCTGGTGGGTGACCAGGTATATGGCGGCCGGCCGCGTCCGCCGAAGGGCGCGTCGGAGGAGTTCATCACCGCGCTGCGTAAATTCGACCGTCAGGCGCTGCACGCCACCATGTTGCGTCTGTATCACCCGATCACCGGCATTGAAATGGAGTGGCATGCGCCCATCCCACAGGATATGGTCGAGCTCATCGAGGCGATGCGTGCCGATTTTGAAGCCCATAAGGACGATATTGACTGGTTATGACTAAACTGATTGTACCGCAGTGGCCGATGCCCCGCAGCGTGGCGGCCTGTAGTTCGACCCGCATTGGCGGCGTGAGTCTGCCGCCCTATGACTCGCTCAACCTGGGCGCCCATTGCGGAGACAATCTGCAGCATGTTGAAGAAAACCGGCGGCGGATGTTTGCTGCCGGTGGCTTGCCGTCTTACCCGGTTTGGCTGGAGCAGGTTCATGGCACCGATGTTCTGACGCTGGACGGCGGACCCTATCCATCGAAACGCGCAGATGCTTCTTATAGTCGTACGCCAGGCACCGTCTGTGCGGTGATGACCGCCGACTGCCTGCCGGTCCTGTTCTGTAACCGCGACGGCACCGAAGTCGCCGCGGCGCATGCGGGATGGCGCGGCTTATGCGAAGGGGTTCTGGAAGAGACGGTTGCCCGTTTCGCCGATAAAGCCGAAAACATGATGGCGTGGCTGGGCCCGGCCATTGGTCCGCAGGCATTTGAGGTGGGGCCGGAAGTCCGGGATGCCTTTATGGCGAAAGACGAGAACGCGCACCGGGCTTTTCGTCCGGCAGGCGAGAAATATTTTGCTGATATCTATCAACTGGCTCGGCAGCGTCTGGCAAACGTCGGCGTTGAGCAGATTTTCGGCGGCGATCGCTGCACGCTAAGCGAAAAGGATGATTTTTTCTCTTACCGGCGCGACAAGACCACCGGTCGTATGGCAAGTTTCATTTGGCTGATATAACCTAGAGAATCAAGACGATCCAGAAGGCAAACTTATTTTTCGCATAGTTCAGGTCTTTAACCTTGAATAATTGAGGGATGACCTCATTTAATCTCCAGTAGCAAATTTGACCTGTTTATGGGAGGAGTTATGCGTCTGGATCGTCTTACCAATAAATTCCAGCTTGCTCTTGCCGATGCCCAGTCACTCGCACTCGGGCACGACAACCAATTCATCGAACCTCTTCATTTAATGAGCGCCTTACTGAATCAGGAAGGGGGATCGGTACGTCCTTTATTAACCTCGGCGGGCGTCAATGCCGGGAAACTACGCACTGACATCGAGCAGGCCTTGAGCCGTTTACCGCAGGTGGAAGGCACCGGCGGCGATGTACAACCTTCTCAGGATTTAGTGCGGATCCTGAACCTTTGCGACAAGCTGGCGCAAAAGAAAAAGGACAACTTTATTTCGTCGGAACTGTTCGTTCTGGCGGCGCTTGAATCGCGCGGTACGCTGACCGACCTTTTAAAATCCGCCGGAGCAACAACCGCCAACGTGACTCAGGCGATTGAACAAATGCGCGGAGGTGAAAGCGTGAACGATCAGGGTGCCGAAGACCAACGTCAGGCATTGAAGAAATTTACCGTCGATCTGACCGAGCGAGCCGAGCAGGGCAAGCTGGATCCGGTGATCGGCCGTGATGAAGAGATTCGCCGTACCATCCAGGTACTGCAGCGTCGTACCAAAAACAACCCGGTACTGATTGGTGAACCCGGGGTGGGTAAAACGGCAATCGTCGAAGGACTGGCGCAGCGTATCGTCAACGGCGAAGTACCAGAAGGGTTGAAAGGCCGTCGGGTATTGGCGCTGGATATGGGGGCGCTGGTGGCCGGGGCGAAATACCGCGGTGAGTTTGAAGAGCGTCTGAAAGGCGTGCTGACTGACCTGTCAAAACAGGAAGGCAACGTCATTCTGTTTATCGACGAACTGCATACCATGGTGGGCGCTGGTAAAGCCGACGGCGCGATGGATGCGGGTAACATGCTGAAGCCGGCGCTGGCGCGTGGTGAACTGCACTGCGTCGGGGCGACAACGCTTGATGAATACCGTCAGTACATCGAAAAAGACGCCGCGCTGGAACGTCGCTTCCAGAAAGTGTTCGTCGCCGAGCCGACGGTAGAAGATACCATCGCTATTCTGCGTGGCCTGAAAGAACGTTACGAGCTGCACCACCACGTGCAGATCACTGACCCGGCGATTGTCGCGGCGGCGACCTTGTCGCATCGCTATATTGCCGACCGTCAGCTGCCGGATAAAGCCATCGACCTTATCGATGAGGCGGCGTCCAGCATTCGTATGCAGATCGACTCCAAGCCGGAAGAGCTGGACCGTCTCGATAGACGTATTATCCAGCTGAAACTGGAACAGCAGGCGCTGAAGAAAGAGTCTGATGAAGCGAGCCTGAAACGTCTCGATATGCTCAACGAGGAGCTGGCGGATAAAGAGCGTCAGTACTCGGTACTTGAAGAAGAGTGGAAAGCGGAAAAAGCCTCTCTCTCCGGCACCCAGACTATTAAAGCCGAGCTGGAACAGGCGAAAATCGCTATCGAACAGGCGCGTCGCGTCGGCGATCTGGCGCGGATGTCCGAGCTGCAGTACGGCAAAATTCCGGAACTGGAGAAACAGCTGGCGGCTGCCACTCAGTCCGAAGGGAAAACCATGCGTCTGCTGCGTAATAAAGTGACGGATGCTGAGATCGCCGAAGTGCTGGCCCGCTGGACCGGTATCCCTGTCTCCCGGATGATGGAAAGCGAGCGCGACAAACTGCTGCGTATGGAGCAGGAGCTGCATCATCGGGTGATTGGCCAGGATGAGGCGGTTGAAGCGGTATCGAACGCCATTCGCCGTAGCCGCGCTGGGCTATCCGATCCGAACCGGCCGATTGGTTCGTTCCTGTTCCTCGGTCCAACCGGGGTCGGTAAAACCGAGCTGTGTAAAACGCTGGCTAACTTTATGTTCGACAGCGACGACGCGATGGTGCGTATCGATATGTCCGAGTTTATGGAGAAACACTCCGTCTCGCGTCTGGTCGGTGCGCCTCCGGGATACGTCGGCTATGAAGAGGGCGGTTACCTGACCGAGGCGGTGCGTCGTCGTCCTTATTCCGTCATTCTGCTGGATGAAGTGGAAAAAGCGCACCCGGATGTGTTCAACATTCTGCTGCAGGTACTCGACGACGGGCGTCTGACCGACGGGCAGGGGAGAACGGTCGACTTCCGTAATACGGTGGTCATCATGACCTCGAACCTCGGTTCCGATCTGATTCAGGAACGGTTTGGCGAACTGGACTACGGTCATATGAAGGATCTGGTACTGGGAGTGGTAAGCCAGAACTTCCGTCCGGAGTTTATTAACCGTATCGACGAAGTGGTGGTCTTCCATCCTCTGGGTGAGAAACACATTGCTTCTATTGCCCAGATCCAGCTGCAGCGTTTGTATAAACGCCTGGAAGAGCGTGGGTATGAAGTGCGGATGTCCGATGAGGCGCTGAAGTTGCTGAGCGCCAACGGTTACGATCCGGTATACGGCGCGCGGCCACTGAAACGCGCTATTCAGCAGCAGATTGAGAACCCGTTAGCCCAGCAGATCCTTTCCGGTGAGCTGGTTCCGGGGAAAGCTGTCGAGCTGGTGGTGAAAGACGACCGTATTGTGGCAGTGCAGTAAATCACAAAACGACAAAAACGGGCCCAACGGGCTCGTTTTTGTTTAAAAACCAGGCAAGAATTAAAGCTCAACACCTGGTTTGGTTGAAAAGTGAGCGGTTGAATTCTTTTTTTGAATTTATCCTTGTCACTTCAGAATTACTCCCTATAATGCGCCTCCACTGACACGGAACAACGGCAAACAAACCGCCGGGTCAGGAGGATTTAACGACGGAAATCGACGTTGAAAGCCGACAGAGAAAAGCAAAATAAGCGCTTGACTCTGAATGAGGAAAACGTATTATACGGGACCTCGCGACAGAGCGCTAAAGCGCGTCGCAACTGCTCTTTAACAATTTATCAGACAATCTGTGTGGGCACTCAAAGTGACATGGATTCTTAACGTCCTCGGACGAAAAATGAATACCAAGTCTCTGAGTGAACATACGTAATTCATTACGAAGTTTAATTCACGAGCATCAAACTTAAATTGAAGAGTTTGATCATGGCTCAGATTGAACGCTGGCGGCAGGCCTAACACA
>NZ_JACHYL010000006.1:0-401246 GCF_014192815.1 Klebsiella sp. RC2
CGTTAAGAATCCATGTCACTTTGAGTGCCCACACAGATTGTCTGATAAATTGTTAAAGAGCAGTTGCGACGCGCTTTAGCGCTCTGTCGCGAGGTGGCGTATATTACGCTTTCCTCTTTCAGAGTCAACCCTGAATTTCAGGATTTTTCTCTTCAACCGAACCGGCTGTTTGTGTGAAGTGATTCACATCCGCCGTGTCGATGGAGGCGCATTATAGGGAGCTCTCCGGGAATGACAAGCGGAAAAATACAATTTTATTTCAACCGCTCATCTTTTAAACGCAACGCTTATTTTTGCTGCTTTTTAATCGCCGCAGGCAGCTCTGCCAGGCTATTTAGCACCCAGTCAGCCGCTTTTTCCGCTTCTTCAGTCAGGGGCTTACCGGTACGCACCAGCACTTTAGTACCGACATCTGCCGCCGCAGCAGCCTGCATATCTTCCAGTTTGTCCCCTACCATATAGGAAGAAGCCATATCGATATGCAGATAATCGCGGGCGGAGATCAGCATCCCCGGATGCGGTTTACGACAATCACAGGTCTGACGGTACTCTTCCACCGCACCCTGCGGGTGATGCGGGCAATAGTAGATACCGTCCAGGTCGACGCCACGATCGGCCAGAGACCAGTCCATCCACTCGGTCAGCGTTTCAAACTGGGCTTCGGTAAATTTACCGCGAGCAATACCGGACTGGTTAGTGACCAGCACCAGCGCATAGCCCATCTCTTTTAGTTCGCGCATCGCGTCAATGACGCCATCGATAAATTCAAAATTGTCGATTTCGTGGACGTAGCCATGATCGACATTAATAGTGCCGTCACGGTCGAGAAAAATTGCGGGTACTGACTTTGCCACCGGTTTGCTCCTGAAAAAGGCTAGTGCCGTTAGTATCGCATGTTTCAGCATGCAAGAAAGTGCTCATTATAAAGAGTCAGATTGATTTAGACGTCTGGATGCCTTAACATCCATTTCATTGACAGGCATCGCCTGGATACGGCAGAAGAAAATGCCACGGCAAACGGCTAAACGATAATAAATAACTGATGATTAAACTTTCCAATATCACCAAAGTGTTCCAGCAGGGGAATCGCAGCATTCAGGCGCTGAATAACGTCAGCCTGCATGTCCCTGCCGGACAAATTTATGGCGTCATCGGTGCCTCCGGCGCCGGTAAAAGTACGCTGATTCGCTGCGTCAACCTGCTGGAGCGCCCGACCGAGGGCAGCGTACAGGTTGACGGTCAGGAATTGACTGCACTGTCGGAAAAAGAGCTAACCCGTGCGCGCCGTCAGATTGGCATGATTTTCCAGCATTTTAACCTGCTGGCCTCCCGGACCGTTTTCGGCAACGTCGCGTTGCCCCTGGAACTGGATAACACCCCGCAGGCAGAAATCAAACGTCGTGTGACGGAGCTGCTGGATCTCGTCGGCCTGGGTGATAAGCACGACAGCTACCCGGCTAATCTCTCCGGTGGCCAGAAACAGCGCGTCGCTATTGCCCGCGCGCTGGCCAGCAACCCGAAGGTATTGCTGTGCGATGAAGCCACCAGCGCCCTCGACCCGGCCACCACCCGTTCCATTCTCGAACTGCTGAAAGACATTAACCGGCGTCTGGGACTGACCATTCTGCTGATCACCCACGAAATGGATGTGGTGAAACGCATCTGCGACTGCGTGGCGGTCATTAGCAACGGTCAACTGATCGAGCAGGATACGGTGAGCGAAGTCTTCTCCCATCCGAAGACGCCGCTGGCCCAGCAGTTTATTCAGTCCACGCTGCACCTCGATATTCCGGATGACTACCAGGCGCGCCTGAAATCTACCGCCGCAGCGGATAGCGTGCCGATGCTGCGTATGGAATTTACCGGCCACTCCGTCGATGCGCCGCTGCTCTCTGAAACCGCGCGTCGCTTCAATGTGAATAACAACATTATCAGCGCGCAGATGGATTATGCCGGCGGGGTGAAGTTCGGCATCATGCTCACCGAAATGCACGGTACACAGGAAGACACTCAGGCGGCCATCGCCTGGCTGCAGGAACATCATGTAAAAGTAGAGGTATTGGGTTATGTCTGAGGCAATGATGTGGCTGCTGTTGCGCGGCGTATGGGAAACGCTGGCAATGACCTTTGTCTCCGGCTTCTTCGGTTTTGTCCTTGGTCTGCCGGTGGGCGTGCTGCTGTATGTGACCCGGCCGGGACAAATCGTCGCCAATGCCAAACTGTACCGTACTCTGTCGGCGCTGGTGAACATTTTCCGTTCCATTCCGTTCATTATCCTGCTGGTCTGGATGATCCCGTTTACCCGCGTAATCGTCGGCACCTCGATCGGCCTGCAGGCGGCAATCGTTCCGCTGACGGTGGGCGCCGCGCCGTTTATCGCCCGCATGGTGGAGAACGCCCTGCTGGAGATCCCGACCGGGCTCATCGAAGCTTCCCGCGCGATGGGCGCCACACCGCTGCAGATCGTCCGCAAGGTTCTGCTGCCTGAAGCGCTGCCGGGGCTGGTCAACGCCGCCACCATCACGCTTATTACCCTGGTAGGCTACTCCGCCATGGGCGGCGCGGTGGGCGCCGGTGGTCTGGGGCAGATTGGTTATCAGTACGGTTATATCGGCTACAACGCAACGGTGATGAATACCGTACTGGTGTTACTGGTTATTCTGGTTTATTTAATTCAATTCTCTGGCGATCGTATCGTCCGGGCTGTGACTCATAAATAACGTTATTGGCAGACAACACTCATTCTTACAGGAAGGAAATAACATGGCCTTTAATTTCAAAACCTTTGCGGCAGTTGGCGCGTTAATCGGTTCTCTGGCGCTGGTGGGTTGCGGTCAGGATGAAAAAGATCCGAATCATATTAAAGTCGGCGTTATCGTCGGGGCGGAACAGCAGGTCGCTGAAGTTGCGCAGAAAGTGGCAAAAGAGAAGTATGGTCTCGATGTTGAGCTGGTGACCTTCAACGATTACGTGCTGCCAAACGAAGCGCTAAGCAAAGGCGATATCGACGTGAACGCCTTCCAGCATAAACCGTATCTCGACCAGCAGATTAAAGACCGTGGCTATAAGCTGGTCTCCGTTGGCAACACCTTCGTCTATCCGATCGCGGGTTACTCGAAGAAAATCAAATCGCTGGACGAACTGCAGCCGGGCTCGCAGATCGCCGTCCCGAACGATCCGACTAACCTCGGCCGTTCCCTGCTGCTGCTGCAGCAGGTGGGTCTGATCAAACTGAAAGACGGCGTGGGCCTGCTGCCGACCTCGCTGGATATCGTCGAGAACCCGAAAAACCTGAAAATTGTTGAACTGGAAGCGCCACAGCTACCGCGTTCGCTGGACGACGCACAGATTGCGCTGGCCGTCATCAACACCACTTACGCCAGCCAGATTGGCCTGACCCCGGCGAAAGACGGTATCTTTGTTGAAGGCAAAGAGTCTCCTTACGTGAACCTGATTGTGGCGCGTGAAGACAATAAAGATGCTGAGAATGTGAAGAAATTCGTTCAGGCTTACCAGAGCGATGAAGTTTACGAAGCGGCGAACAAGATCTTTAACGGCGGCGCAGTGAAAGGCTGGTAATCTTTTCTCACCGTAATATCATTCAGGACGGGCTTCACGCCCGTCTTGTCATTTATGCAAGCACCTGATTCAATAACGCCCTGTTTTTTATTCATTGAGGAAATACTATGCGTGCTTTACCGGTCTGTTTGTTAGCACTCATGTTAAGCGGTTGTTCCATGCTAAGCAGATCCCCCGTTGAACCTGTTCAAAGCACTGCAACCCCCCCGGTTAAATCTGAGCCGAGCAAACCACGCGCAACCCGTCCGGCGCCGGTACGTATTTATACCGATGCGTCAGAGCTGGTGGGAAAACCGTTCCGCGATCTGGGTGAAGTGACTGGTGAGTCATGCCAGGCCTCAAATCAGGATTCTCCGCCGAACATCCCAACCGCCCGCAAGCGTCTGCAGGTGAATGCGGCACGCATGAAAGCCAATGCCGTCCTGCTTCACCGCTGCGAAGTGACCAGCGGCACGCCAGGCTGCTACCGTCAGGCGGTTTGTCTGGGCTCGGCGCTTAACGTTTCGGCACAATGAGTGCATTCCAGTTCGCGCAGATAGGCGTTATCCGCTCGCCGTATAAAGAGAAATTTGCCGTTCCTCGCCAGCCTGGTCTGGTGAAACACGGCGGCGGAGAACTGCATCTGGTTGCGCCCTACAACCAGGCCGACGCCGTGCGAGGCCTGGAAAACTTCAGCCATCTGTGGATCCTGTTTGTGTTTCATCAGACCATGGAAGGCGGTTGGCGTCCGACGGTGCGCCCTCCCCGACTGGGAGGCAATGCGCGGATGGGCGTCTTCGCCACCCGTTCGACGTTTCGCCCCAACCCCATCGGCATGTCGCTGGTTGAGCTGAAAGGCGTTCGCTGCCAGAAGGATCAGGTGATCCTGGAACTCGGTAGCCTCGATCTCGTCGACGGGACGCCGGTGGTTGATATCAAACCGTATCTTCCTTTCGCCGAAGCCCTGCCGGATGCCAGCGCCAGCTATGCGCAACAGGCGCCGCTGGCGGGTATGAACGTCAGTTTTACACCGGAAACAGAAGCACAGTTACTGACCCTGGAAAAACGCTACCCGCATATCAAAGCGTTTATCCGCGAAGTATTGGCGCAGGATCCGCGCCCGGCCTACCGTAAAGAGGAAGAAGCAGGAAAAAATTATGCCGTCTGGTTGCTGGATTTCAACGTCCGCTGGCGGGTGATTGCCTCTGGTTTTGAAGTCTTTGCCCTCGAAGCGCGCTAATTTTATTTTTCCTCTCTTTTGGCATCTTTGCCACACTGGTAAACTAAACCACTTTTTTTGTTTCAGGCTGGGCAACCAGCCTGTTCCGCTCGTTTAACTGGAACCGTTACAACATGCGTACTAGCCAATATCTGCTCTCCACTCTGAAGGAGACACCTGCCGACGCCGAGGTAATCAGCCACCAGCTGATGCTGCGCGCCGGGATGATCCGCAAGCTGGCCTCCGGGTTATACACCTGGCTGCCGACCGGCGTGCGCGTCCTGAAAAAAGTCGAAAACATCGTGCGTGAAGAAATGAATAATGCCGGTGCGATCGAGGTGTTAATGCCGGTCGTTCAGCCTTCTGAACTGTGGCAGGAGAGCGGTCGCTGGGAGCAGTATGGCCCGGAGCTGCTGCGCATTGCCGATCGTGGCGATCGCCCGTTCGTCCTCGGTCCAACCCACGAAGAGGTCATTACCGATCTGATCCGCAACGAGCTGAACTCCTATAAGCAGCTGCCGCTGAACTTCTATCAGATCCAGACCAAATTCCGCGACGAAGTGCGCCCGCGTTTCGGCGTGATGCGCTCCCGTGAATTCCTGATGAAAGATGCTTACTCTTTCCATACCTCTCAGGAATCGCTGCAGGAAACCTACGACGCGATGTATACCGCTTACAGCAAAATCTTCAGTCGTATGGGGCTGGATTTCCGTGCGGTACAGGCTGACACCGGTTCTATCGGCGGCAGCGCCTCTCATGAATTCCAGGTGCTGGCGCAGAGCGGCGAAGACGATGTGATCTTCTCCGACAGCTCCGACTACGCGGCAAACATCGAGTTTGCGGAAGCCGTTGCGCCAAAAGAGCCGCGCGCAGCCGCCACCCAGGAGATGACCCTGGTTGATACGCCGAACGCCAAAACCATCGCCGAGTTGGTTGAGCAGTTCGACCTGCCGATCGAAAAAACCGTGAAGACCCTGCTGGTGAAAGCGGTTGAAGGTAGCGCCTCTCCGCTGGTTGCCCTGCTGGTGCGCGGCGATCACGAGCTGAACGAAGTGAAAGCGGAAAAACTGCCGCAGGTCGCCAGCCCGCTGACCTTCGCCACCGAAGAAGAGATCCGCGCTCTGGTGAAAGCGGGTCCGGGATCCCTGGGTCCGGTGAACCTGCCGATCCCGGTGGTTATCGACCGTACCGTCGCGGTAATGAGCGATTTCGCCGCTGGCGCTAACATCGATGGCAAACACTACTTCGGCATCAACTGGGATCGCGACGTTGCGACTCCGGAAGTCGCCGATATTCGTAACGTCGTTGCCGGCGATCCGAGCCCGGACGGCAAAGGTACTCTGCTTATCAAGCGCGGTATCGAAGTGGGTCATATCTTCCAGCTGGGTACAAAGTACTCTCAGGCGATGAATGCCGCAGTTCAGGGCGAAGATGGCCGTAACCAGATCCTGACCATGGGCTGCTACGGTATCGGGGTGACCCGCGTGGTGGCCGCCGCCATTGAGCAAAACTTTGACGATCGCGGGATTATCTGGCCAGACGCCATCGCGCCGTTCCAGGTGGCAATTCTGCCGATGAATATGCACAAGTCCTATCGCGTGCAGGAGCTGGCCGAGAAGCTGTACGCCGAGCTGCGTGCGCACGGCATCGATGTGCTGATGGACGACCGTAAAGAGCGTCCGGGCGTGATGTTCGCCGATATGGAACTGATCGGTATTCCGCACACCATCGTGCTGGGCGATCGGAACCTCGATAACGATGATATCGAATACAAGTATCGTCGCAATGGTGAGAAGCAGCTGATTAAAACCGGTGATATCGTGGAATATCTGGTTAAAGCGATAAAAGGCTAAGCAACCACCTCAGGGCCCTGAACGGATGTCAGGGCCTTTTTTTTACAAGGAAAGTACCCATGACTGCACCTATCCTCAGCAGCGGACTGCTTACTTCCGCCCTACTGCTGCTTACCGCCTGCACCATAGACGTCGGCCGCAGCACCGCTTCCGCATCCGCTACCGAGGGCCGCTCCCCGCCATGGGCTGTCACCCTCCAGCGTCAAAGCTCGATTGCCGGCAGCGGGCTCCACGAAATTGACGAAAGCGATCTCCGTTCCGGCGACCTGCTCTTCTCGTCCAGCCTGGGTATCACTTCGCTTGGGATCCGCGCCTTCAGCGCCTCTTCCGTTAGCCACGTCGCACTGTATCTTGGCGAGGGTCAGATCGCGGAAGCCACCGGCGCTGGCGTACAGGTGATTTCTGTTCAGCAGGCGCTGGCGCATAGCGATAAACTCTTTGCCCTCAGGGTGCCCGACCTGACGCCGGACCAGGCAACGGCGATGAAAAATTTTGTCTGGCAGGTCAAAGACAGCGGGTATAACTATCGCGGCATTATTCAGTTTATCCCTTATATGGTCACCAAACCGCTCTGCTCGCTCAACCCTTTCTCGCGTAACTTTCGTCAGCAGTGCGTGAGCGGCCTGGCCAAAGCGCAACTGGGCGATGCGGCAAGCGCCGACAAGAAAGCGTGGTTTTGCTCGGAGTTTGTCAGCGAGGCCTTCGTCAGAGCCGGGCATCCGCTGACCCTGGCGCAGGCGGCGTGGATAAGTCCTTCCGATCTGCTGCACATGCGGGAAGGAGACGTCGCCACGTTTAAACCCGAAACGCAGCTACAGTATGTCGGGCATCTGAAACTGGGCGTTTATCTTCAGGCCGGGAAGCTGGTGGGGCTGAATAAACCGAAGGACGATGCGGAGTAAAGAAAAGATTTGCGCTTTTCCGCCAGCCAGACCCACGCTCACTCTGTATATGACAGGGCGAATAGCAGGAGCAAGTAGGGGGACTGTGTGGGATCATCCCCTGCCCGTTTCCCGGGCAGGGGCCTGACAATCAATGGCTACAGTCTTTACCGGGAATAAATTTGCCGGCCTGGTCCGTCATCAGCGTCTTCATCATTTCGCCGGTGTCCGGGTTCGCCTCGAGGGTAAAGTGCCCCTCCACCACCAGCAGCACCGGTCGTGAATCATTGCCGCGGGCAGCGGCATAATCCCGCTCAAGCTGGGCATTGTTCGCCACCGCGACGCGTTTACCGGTCGCGCAATCGGTAAAGGTTGCCGCATCGGCCATATAGAAATACATGCCGCGCATCGCCATCGGGGTGGTCGGCAGGCTGGCCTTCACCGGCTCCAGGGTATAATTGAGAGGAGACTGAACGGGGCTCCCGTTGCGGTCAAGCATCTCCAGCTTGTCGCCCTTCGCGCGAAAATATGACTTCTCGCCTTTGCTGTCGGTCAGCACCAGTTTATCCGCTGTGCGAGCCCAGGTGCCATAAGAGGCAAAAGATGACGGTTCACGACGAGCGCCCTGGTAGTGCTCGTTCATCACCCAGGTACCGTCTTTTTCCAGGAACAGCGAGGTGTCGATACCTTCACAATCCGCGCAAGGCAGCACCCCACGCCAGCTTTGCTGCATCGGTTTGAGCTCTTCCATCGCCGCTGGCTGTACGGTGTCAGTCTCGGCGCGATGGTTACAACCAAACAGCGCGAACAGCGAGCAGGCCGCTATCACGGAGAATACGATTTTCTTCACTTTGCTTTCCTTATCATCCATTTCACCCGTTCGCCGACGTCTTCACTGGCGAACTTTCCCACGCAGCGCCTTGACTGAGGACTTCTGTGCCTTGGAAGCAAGGCGTCGCTCTTTGGATGCCCGAGTCGGTCGCGTCTCCCGGCGACTTTTTTGCACTGCGGTTAATTCTTTTATGAGGGCCACCAGCCGGGCAATCGCCGCTTCGCGGTTCATCTCCTGGCTGCGGTATTCCTGAGCCTTAATGATAACCACACCGTCAGCAGAAATTAAGTGGTGCCTGGCGGCGAGCAGGCGCTCTTTGTAAAACTCCGGCAGGCTTGAAGCTTTAATATCAAAGCGCAGATGGATTGCCGTCGACGCTTTGTTCACATGCTGGCCCCCGGCCCCCTGGGCACGAATACCTTCCAGCGTAACCTCGTTATCGGCAAGGGTCACGCTGCGGCTAATGGTAATCATGCCGGTGCTTGCCAGGCCGTCAAATGAATTTCCAGATTATTCCGAGCATCGGATAACCAGATACTACCGTCCTGCAGAGTGGCCTGCAGTGTCATGGTACGGTCGGCAAAGGCGCTAAGCTGCGCCAGTTGCGCGTCATCAAGATACCAGATGGTCAACTTCGGGTACGCCGCAAGCTTGTTCTGATTCTGCTGCCACCAGATTTCAGCGGCCCGGCTATTATAGGCAAACAGCGCTACCGCCTGCGCCCGTGAGCAGGCTTTCTTAATCCGCCGCTCATCCGGCAGACCCAGTTCGATCCACAGATCGACCCCGAGATGATCGTTAAGCAGCCACAGCTCCGGCTCGTCGTCCGACGACAGGCCGCGGGTAAACTGCAGCCGTTCATCGGCATATTTGATCCACGCCAGCAGGCGCAGCATCATGCGCTCCTGGGTTTCCGAGGGGTGCTGCGCCAGCGTCAGGTTAGCATCCAGAAACTGGTTGCGATCCAGATCGGCTACATTTACCGCAGCTTTATATATTGTCGCTTTCAGCGCCATGAATAAACTCCTGAAAAGAATGGCGGACATTGTAGCGAAACTGGCGGCAAAAGGCTGTCGTCAATCGCAGCAACCTGTTTCATCCTGCTGAAATTGCTTAAATGACTATGATATAGTTCCCTTGCTAAACAGAGTTTATCTTCGTAGGCTTAAACTTGCATCCCACGGTTGAGTCAGAACGCTGACAGGAGGGCATGTGGACCACTATTGTGAGTTAATACGCAAGCGGTATGCGGAAATAGCCAGCGGAGACTTAGGGTATATCCCGGATGCGCTGGGTTGCGTGTTGAAAGTATTGAATGAGATTGCGGCGGATGAGGCCCTTTCGGAGTCAGTCAGGGAAAAGGCCGCTTATGCGGCAGCAAACTTACTGGTGAGCGATTATGTCAATGAATGATACTTATCAACCCATTAACTGCGATGATTACGACAACCTGGAACTGGCTTGCCAGCATCACCTGGTGCTGACGCTGGCGCTGAAGGATGGCGAACAGCTGCAGGCAAAGGCCAGCGATCTAATCTCGCGTAAAAATATCGAGTATCTGGTGGTCGAACTCGCCGGCAACGTCCGCGAGCTGCGCCTGGATAAAATCGCCAGCTTCAGTCACCCGGAAATCGGCACCGTGGTGGTGAGCGAATCCTGAATCAAAACGGGCTTAACCGCCCGTTTTCCTCCATGACAGCCTGACCCCTTCCCCGTCCTTCACTTCACCTTCGGTGGTCACAAACAGATCGTCCGCTGCAGCGATCGGCGTTTCGCCGTAAAACAGCAGCGGCGTAGTGTCTCGTCGCCAGGGAGGAACGCCCAGCTCCTGCCAGATCTTCTTCAGCTTACGTCCGCCGTGGCGTCCGACGATATGCAGGTGGCCGCTGGCGCGAAAGCGGACAGTGACCGGCTCATCCGCAGACGGCGGGCGCAGCCTGCCGCCGGGCTGCAGCATCAGCTCGCCGAGACCGTCTGCCAGCCGCAGCGGCTGGCGCCAGTCGGGCCAGTGCTGGACACTTTCCGTCTGGCCGGGAAGATACTTCACCCAGTACAAACGCTGTTGAAAACGGCGGACGGTAAAATCCCCCAGCCGCAGACAAGGGCTGGCATCTTCCCGCGCCAGCGCCACCTCATGCCAGAGGCGCTCTGGCACCTCCCGGGCTGGCATCGGCGCCTGCTGCCCGGCGAGCCAGCGACGCAGCAGCGCCGCGCGACGGGGTGGGCTCATCGACGTCAGCGGCGTGATAGCCAGCGAGCCATCTTCGGCCACCAGCGACGCCAGCTCCGCCGCCAGCATTTCGTCCAGCAGTTGTTCCTGCTCGGCGCACAGGCTGGCGCTGCGGGCAACGGCCTCGCTAAAATGCGGCCAGCGCTCGCGCAGGACCGGGATCACCCGCAGGCGCAGAAAGTTGCGGTCATAGGTATCGTCCTGATTACTCTCATCTTCAATCCACGACAGCTGATGGGCGAGCGCCCACTGGCGTAGCGATTCGCGGGTTTCATTGAGGAGAGGACGCAGTAGTCGACTGTCGGCAAAGGCAGAGGATGGCGCCATCGCCGACAGACCAGTAGGACCGCTGCCGCGTTTTAACGCCAGCAGCAGCGTTTCGCACTGGTCATCCTGGTGCTGGGCGGTCACTAACACCTCGCCGGCATTGAGCGTATCCTGAAAGGCCTGATAGCGCGCCGCACGGGCATGGGCCTCCACGCCGAGACCGCCCCTGGCTAACGTCACATGATGCACCACCAGCGGCACCTGCCACTGCAGGCAAATCTGCCGACAATGCGCCACCCAGTCGTCTGCATGGGCGCTCAGGCCGTGGTGAACATGCACCGCCCGCAGCGTCAGCGAGGGATCCTGTTCCCGCAGCAGCACCAGCTGGTGCAGGAGAACCGTCGAATCCAGACCGCCGCTGAAGGCCACCAGCAGCTGGCGATGGGGATGAAGCGTATGCGCAATATCAGCCGTCATATCCACGAACATACCGAGAAGTGATGGCCCGGCACGTTACCGGGCCAGGGTCGCGCTGGCAAGGTTTACTGCTGATATATTTCCAGCGGCAGGTCGTCCGGATCGCTAAAGAAGGTAAAGCGTTTGCCGGTAAAGGGATCGACGCGAATCGCTTCGCACTCGACGCCATGCGCCGTCAGATGCGCTACCGCGGCGTCGATATCATCCACGCTAAAGGCCAGATGACGCAGCCCGCAGGCTTCGGGGCGACTGGGTCGGGCCGGGGGAAACGGGAACGAGAACAGCTCAATCACGTACTCGCCATTGAGCGCCAGATCGCCCTTCCAGGAGTCGCGCTCGGCGCGATAGAACTCACTTTGCAGCGTAAACCCCAGAATATCGCAATAGAACGCTTTACTGCGGGCGTAGTCAGTCGCAATGATGGCAATATGGTGAACCCGTTTCAAACCCAGCATGGTCAAACTCCTTCTGTTAAGCCAGCCACGTTACTCGTGCGCGCCGTTAACGCGCAAGCCTTTCGTCATTTTTTAAGACTCGTACCCGATACACGCCGTCCTCATCGCGCTTCGCCCCGTGAATATCGGTCTCAAACCCCGGGTAATGACGGCCGATGGAGCAGAGCATCAGCAGGAAATCGAGCACTGCCCGGCTCTCCTCCGTGATCATCTCTCCCGGCATCAGCAGCGGTACGCCCGGCGGATAAGGGAGGATCATGTTGGCCGAAATCCGGCCGACCAGGTTCTCCAGTTCAATGGTTTCCACCTCACCCTTAATCTGGCGCTGCCAGGCGTGATGCGGCGTCATTTTCATTTCCGGCAGGACGTCAAAGGCGCTGAGCATCAGCTGCGGCAGCTGGTGCTGACGGATCAAGCGGTGGATCCCCTGCGCCAGATCCTGGATCCGCATGTTGCGGTAGAAGTCGGGATCTTCCGCGTACAGATCCGGCAACATATTTTTCACCCGCAGATTAAGATCGTAGGCGCGTTTGAACTCGGTCAGACCGCGCAGCAGCCCCATCGCCCGGGTTTTATCAATACCGATGCTGAACAGGAACAGCAGGTTATAGGGGCCCGTTTTTTCCACCACCACGCCCCGCTCGTCGAGGAACTTCGCCACCAGCGCCGCCGGGATCCCCTCTTCATCCATATTCCCCTGCTCGTCCATGCCCGGCGTCAGAATGGTGACCTTCACCGGATCGAGATACATATGATCCGCATCGGCATCTTTGAAACCGTGCCAGTCTTCGCCAGGCGCCACCGGCCAGCACTCGGCTTTATCCACCGCTTCCGGCTGCCAGATATCAAAGAACCAGCCGTCTGACTCCTCGCGCAGTCGCTGCACCTCTTTGCGGAAATCCAGCGCTCGCTCAATGGAGCGCTGGATCAGGCGCTTACCGGAGTTACCGCGCAGCATCGCCGCCGCGGTCTCAATCGACGCGACGATGGGATAGCTCGGCGACGTCGAGGTATGCATCATAAAGGCTTCATTAAAGGTCTCTTCATCATAGTTGCCCTTAATGTGGATCAGCGAGGCCTGCGACAGCGCGGCCAGCATCTTATGCGTCGACTGCGTCTCGAAGATGACTTTTCCGGGGATCCGCTCCCCGCTCATGCCGCTTTTCCCCTGATATATCGGATGGAAATGGGTATAGGGCACCCAGGCGGAATCGAAATGGATCGACGGGACGTCGAGCGTCTCCTTAAGCCAGGTGGTGTTATAGAGCAGGCCATCGTAGGTGGAGTTGGTGATCACCGCATGCACGGGCCACTGCGCCCCGCCCGTGTCGCGTACTTTCTGCTGAATGCTGTCGCGGGTAAATTCGCGCCGGGGGATACCGCCGAGGATCCCCAACGCGTTGCGGGTCGGCTTCAGCCACAAGGGAACCACATCGCTCATCATCAGCAGGTGGGCCAGTGATTTGTGACAGTTACGGTCAATCAGCAGCGTGCTGCCGGCGGGCGCCGAGTACATACCGACAATTTTGTTGGACGTCGAGGTGCCATTGGTCACCATGTAGCTCTGTTCAGCGCCAAAGGCGCGGGCAATATACTCCTCCGCCTCCAGATGCGGGCCGGTATGATCCAGCAGGGAGCCCAGCTCGGTGACCGAAATCGAGACATCCGCCTTCAGCGTATTTCCGCCAAAGAAATCATAGAACAGGCAGCCCACCGGGCTTTTCTGATAGGCGCTACCGCCCATATGGCCCGGTGTACAAAAGGTATACTTCCCCTCCTGCACATAGTTAAACAGCGCGCGGGTAAACGGCGGGGTGATATTGTCCAGGTACTCGCGGGTATACTGCCCAATGCGGGTGGCGATCTCTTCGGAGAGTCCCAGCGCATATTCGAAGAACCACAGCGTCATACGCAGATCCTGACTGCTGACGTCCATCGTCGAGTGGGCATTAATAAAGGCGTACAGGGGCAGATATTCATTGAGCTGATTGATATCGCTGCACAGATCGACGCTGTATTCATCCCAGTCGAAGATCACCCCGCAGATGCGCGGGTTGTGCTCAATAAACTGCAGCAGGTCGGCGCTGTTTTGCGGCCAGATGGTCTGGAAGCCCTGGCGCTGCAGCGCCGCTTCCAGTTCTTTGATCGGCTCGTCTTTGTGGTAGACGCCGTGAGGCCCCATGATGGCGATAATATTCACGCTTTCCTCCTGGTATTCACCTAAGTCAAGCATCATAGCAATCCCCTGGGCGCATCGCACACAAAAAAAAGGCCGGAAAATCCGGCCCTTAGTGTTTTTCGCTAGCGGAAAACTTAGGCGTAACCGTAGCTCATCAGACGCTGATAGCGGCGGTTCAGCAGCTCTTCTTCGCTGAGCAGATCGAGATCGGCCAGGTCTGCCAGCAGCTGCGCTTTCAGGCTCGCTGCCATCGCTTCCGGGTTGCGGTGCGCGCCGCCCAACGGTTCCTGAACGATAGAATCAATCAGCTTCAGCTCTTTCAGACGCGGTGCGACGATACCCATCGCTTCCGCGGCCAGCGGTGCTTTATCCGCGCTTTTCCACAGAATGGACGCGCAGCCTTCCGGCGAAATCACCGAATAGGTGCTGTACTGCAGCATATTGACCTTGTCGCCCACGCCAATCGCCAGCGCGCCGCCGGAGCCGCCTTCGCCGATCACGGTGCAGATAACCGGCACGCTCAGACGCGACATCTCACGCAGGTTGCGGGCAATCGCTTCCGACTGGCCGCGCTCTTCCGCGCCGACGCCCGGGTAGGCGCCAGGGGTGTCGATGAAGGTGATGATCGGCATTTTAAACCGCTCGGCCATTTCCATCAGGCGCAGCGCTTTGCGGTAGCCTTCCGGGGCCGGCATACCAAAGTTGCGACGGATCTTCTCTTTGGTTTCGCGACCTTTCTGGTGGCCGATGATCATCACCGGACGACCATCAAGACGCGCGATACCGCCGACAATCGCTTTATCGTCAGCGTAGGCGCGGTCACCGGCCAGTTCGTCAAATTCGTCGAACGCCAGGCGGACATAATCCAGGGTATAAGGACGGCGCGGGTGGCGCGCCAGTTGCGCAACCTGCCATGCACCGAGATCGGCGAAGATTTTGCGTGTCAGCTCTACGCTTTTCTCGCGCAGACGATGCACTTCTTCGTCGATGTTAATATCCAGTTTCTCATCCTGACGGCTTACCGCAGTCAGGGAATCGATTTTCGCTTCCAGCTCTGCAATCGGCTGTTCAAAATCTAGGAAATTCAGACTCATAGTATTCCTGTATTAGTCAAACTCCAGTTCCACCTGCTCCGAGCCGATAAGGCCACGCAGATCGTTAAGTAAACGATCGCTCGGAGAGACGCGCCATGTTGCGCCGAAACGCAACCGCGCGCGTGCATCCGCCCTCTGATAGTAGAGGTGCACTGGAATGGTTCCCGAACGGTGGGGTTCCAGAGACTGACGGAGTCGGTTTAAAAGCTGGTCATCAATTTGCCTGTCCGTCAGCGAGATAGCAAGCCCGCGAGCATATTTTTCCCGGGCTTCGTCAATGTCCATGACTTCGCGGGCGGTCATTTTAAGCCCCCCGCTAAAGTCATCAAAGCTGACCTGTCCGCTGACGATAAGTATGCGGTCTTTTTCCAGCAACTGCTGATATTTATCCAGCGCGTCGGTGAACAACATCACCTCCAGACGCCCGGAACGGTCATCCAGGGTACAGATGCCGATACGATTGCCGCGCTTGGTGACCATTACCCGCGCCGCAATCACCAGCCCCGCCGCCGTGGTCACTTTACCACGATCGGTCGGATGCATGTCTTTGAGCCGCACGCCGCCGACGTAGCGCTCAATCTCTTTCAGGTACTGGTTAATCGGGTGCCCGGTCAGGTATAGCCCCAGGGTTTCCCTTTCACCATCCAGCACCACCTGCTCAGGCCATGGCTGGCAGCTGGCGTAGGACTGTTCTATTTGTTCAGGCTCTTCCGCCAGTACGCCGAACATATCGGCCTGGCCAATAGCCTCCGCTTTCGCGTGCTGGTCGGCGGCTTTCAACGCATCGCCCAGCGAGTTCATCAGCGCCGCGCGATGCGGACCGAGACGATCGAACGCCCCGGACATAATCAGTTTTTCCAGCACCCGGCGGTTGAGCTTTTTAATATCGGTCCGCGCGCAGAGGTCGAACAGCTCGCGGAAATAACCGCCATTGTTGCGCGCCTCAATGATCGCTTCGATCGGCCCTTCGCCAACGCCTTTGATTGCGCCGATGCCGTAGACAATCTCGCCGTCGTCGTTAACGTGGAAATGGTACAGGCCGGAGTTAATATCCGGGGGCAAAATTTTCAGCCCCATGCGCCAGCACTCGTCCACCAGGCCAACGACCTTCTCGGTGTTGTCCATATCGGCGGTCATTACCGCCGCCATAAACTCAGCCGGATAGTGCGCCTTAAGCCACAGCGTCTGGTAGGAGACCAGCGCGTAGGCGGCGGAGTGCGACTTGTTAAATCCGTAACCGGCGAATTTCTCCACCAGGTCGAAGATTTTCATCGCCAGTTCGCCGTCAACGCCGTTTTTCTTCGCCCCATCTTCAAAGATAGAACGCTGCTTGGCCATCTCCTCCGGTTTTTTCTTACCCATCGCACGGCGCAGCATATCCGCGCCGCCGAGGGTATAACCGGAGAGCACCTGGGCAATCTGCATGACCTGTTCCTGATACAGGATAATGCCGTAGGTCGGTTCCAGCACCGGTTTCAGGCTCTCATGCTGCCACTGCACGTCCGGGTAGGAAATCTCTTCGCGGCCGTGCTTACGGTCGATAAAGTTATCTACCATCCCCGACTGCAGCGGACCCGGGCGGAACAGGGCCACCAGC
Organism: Klebsiella sp. RC2; assembly: GCF_014192815.1. NCBI lineage: Bacteria > Pseudomonadati > Pseudomonadota > Gammaproteobacteria > Enterobacterales > Enterobacteriaceae > Klebsiella > Klebsiella sp. RC2. The sequence continues at coordinate 16,643 of NZ_JACHYL010000006.1, forward strand.
GCGATCATATCTTCGAAGCAGTCAGGCTGCAGACGCTTAATCAGATCTTTCATGCCGCGCGATTCAAGCTGGAAGACCGCGGTGGTTTCCGAGCGCTGCAGCATGTCGAAGCTTTTCTTGTCATCCAACGGGATAGCGGCGATATCCAACGGCCCTTCGCCGTTTTTCGCCCGCCGCTTGTTGATCATCTCCAGCGCCCAGTTAATGATAGTGAGCGTACGCAGACCGAGGAAGTCGAATTTTACCAGCCCGGCGTATTCCACGTCGTTTTTGTCAAACTGGGTAACCGGATGCAGCCCCTGCTCATCGCAATACAGCGGCGCAAAGTCGGTAATTTTAGTGGGAGCGATAACCACCCCACCGGCGTGTTTACCGGCGTTTCGCGTCACCCCTTCCAGCTTACGCGCCATGTCGATCAGCGCTTTAACTTCTTCGTCCGCCTCATAGATTTCCGGCAGCTGCGGTTCGGCTTCAAACGCTTTCGCCAGCGTCATGCCCGGATCGGGCGGCACCAGCTTGGAGATACGGTCGACAAAGCCGTACGGATGACCCAGCACGCGGCCCACATCGCGGATGACCGCTTTCGCCGCCATGGTACCGAAGGTGATGATCTGCGATACCGCATCGCGGCCGTACATGTCCGCCACGTGCTCAATAACCTGGTCGCGTTTCTCCATGCAGAAATCGACGTCGAAGTCGGGCATCGAGACACGTTCCGGGTTAAGGAAACGTTCGAACAGCAGGTCGAATTCCAGCGGATCAAGATCGGTGATCTTCAGCGCGTAGGCCACCAGCGAGCCGGCGCCGGAACCGCGGCCCGGGCCAACCGGCACGCCGTTATCCTTCGACCACTGGATAAACTCCATGACGATCAGGAAGTAGCCCGGGAACCCCATCTGGTTGATCACCTGCAGTTCAATATCCAGACGCTGGTCATACTCCGGGCGCTTTTCAGCACGGACGGCAGGATCCGGGAAGAGAAATTCCAGCCGCTCTTCCAGACCCTCTTTCGATTTCATGACCAGGAAATCTTCCGTGGTCATATCGCCGGTCGGGAACTGCGGCAGGAAATATTCGCCAAGCCGCACGGTGACGTTGCAGCGTTTGGCGATCTCGACGCTGTTCTCCAGCGCTTCCGGGATATCGGCGAACAGCTCGCACATCTCCTCCTCACTGCGCATATATTGCTGCGGCGAGTAGTTGCGCGGCCGTTTCGGGTCGTCGAGCGTAAAGCCGTCGTGGATCGCGACGCGGATTTCATGGGCGTCGAAATCGCTGGTGTCGAGGAAGCGGACATCGTTGGTCGCCACCACCGGCAGGCCGCGTGCTTCCGCCAGCGCCACGGCGGCGTGGAGATAGGCCTCTTCATCCTGACGACCGGTCCGGATCAGCTCAAGAAAATAACGGTCCGGGAAATGCTCTTCATAGAACGCGACGCACTGTTCCACTAACGGCATATTGCCGCGGATCAGGCTAACGCCGACGTCGCCTTTACGGCCGCCGGAAAGCAGAATCAGCCCTTCCTGGTGTTCCACCAGCCAGTCGCGGTCAATCCACGGCCCCAGCGCGCCGTAGCCGCGCTGATAGGCGCGGGAAATGAGCAGCGTCAGGTTCTGGTAACCGGTGTTGTTCGCCGCCAGCACGGTCAGCTCGGTAAACTCATCGCCGAGCAGGTCGCACTGCACGTGAAAATCGGCGCCGACAATCGGCTTAATACCCGCGCCGTGTCCCGTCCCGTAGAACTTCACCAGCCCGCACAGGTTGGTGAAATCGGTGATCGCCAGCGCCGGCATGCCAAGCGAGGCCGCCTTCTTGACCAGTGGCCCGGTCTTTGCCAGCCCATCGATCATGGAATAGTCGCTGTGCACCCGCAGGTGTACGAAACGTGGTTCAGCCATCTTTAGATCCCGGTGACTTAGTTGGACGCCAGGCCCAGGGCACGCTTCACCGGACCAAAACTGCGCCGGTGATGCTCTGTTGCGCCGTGTTCCTGCAGCTTCTGCAGGTGAACAGCGGTGGGATAGCCTTTATGCTGGGCAAATCCGTAGTGGGGAAATGCGAGGTCCAGCGTGGCCATTTCGGCGTCACGAGTGACTTTTGCCAGAATAGACGCTGCGCTGATTTCTGCCACCCGGCTGTCGCCTTTCACCACCGCCAGAGAGGGCATCGGCAGCGACGGACAGCGGTTGCCATCGATCAGGACAAACTCAGGAACAATGCTCAGGCCGGCGACGGCGCGCTGCATCGCCAGCATAGTGGCATGCAGAATATTCAGCTCGTCGATTTCGTGCGGCTCGGCACGCCCCAGGCTCCAGCACAGCGCTTTCTCTTTAATCTCATCGCACAGAGCCAGGCGACGCTTTTCGCTGAGTTTTTTGGAATCATTCAGACCCACAATCGGCTTCGCCGGATCGAGGATCACCGCCGCGGTCACGACCGCGCCAACCAGCGGCCCGCGGCCAACCTCATCAACGCCGGCAACCAGATGGGTATGCGGATAGACGAACTCCATCATTGTTTTGCTAACTCCAGTACGGCGTCCGCGGCCTGCTCATCGGCGTTGCAGCGGATCTGCTGATGCAGCGCGCGGAACGTCTCATGCATCTCGTGGCTGGTTTTGCCATCGGCCAGCAGCGGCTGCAGGGCGGCGGCCAGCGCCTGCGGCTCGCACTCATCCTGCAGTAGCTCTTTGACCAGCTCGCGACCGGCCAGCAGATTCGGCAAGGAGACGTAGTCGGTTTTCACCAGACGCTTTGCCAGCCAGAAGGTGAACGGCTTCATGCGGTAGCCAACCACCATCGGGCACTTCGCCAGCATGCACTCCAGCGCCGCCGTCCCGGAGGCCAGCAGCGCGGCGTCGCTGGCGATCATCGCATCGCGCGCCTGACCGTCCAGCATATGCACGATCATATCCGGCGCCGTCTCAGCTTTGATTCGCTCAAACTGCTCCCGCCGTTTGGCATTGACCAGCGGCACTACCACCTGCAAATCGGGATAGGTGACGCGTAACAACTGCGCGGTTTTCAGAAAGTCCGCGCTGAGCATTTCGACTTCCGCGCCGCGGCTGCCGGGCAGCAGCGCCAGACAGCGCACATTGTGCGGGATCCCTAACCGGTCGCGCGCAGCGCCTTTGTCAGGATCCAGCGGCATCGCATCCGCCATGGTATGGCCGATAAAGCGGCAGGGGACGTTAAATTTGTCATAAAACGCTTTTTCGAAAGGCAGAAAAGCCAGCACCAGGTCGGTCGCTCTGCCGATTTTGAAAACGCGTTTTTGTCGCCAGGCCCAGACCGACGGGCTGACGTAGTGAATCGTTTTGATGCCCTGCTTTTTCAGATTCCCTTCGAGGGTAATATTGAAGTCAGGGGCGTCGATGCCGACGAAGACATCGGGGCGCAGCTCGCCAAAGCGGCGGGTAAGATCGGCGCGAATATGCAGGAGACGGCGTAAGCGACCGAGCACCTCAACAATGCCCATCACCGCCAGCTCTTCCATTTCGTACCAGGCTTCGCACCCTTCCGCCTGCATCAGCGGCCCCGCCACGCCGACAAAGCGCGCGTCAGGGATGCGCGCTTTGAGAGCCCGGATGAGGCCTGCACCAAGAATATCGCCGGAGGTTTCTCCGGCGACCAGGGCAATCGTCAGGGGACGCGGTTCAGCCATTAACGAATCAAGCCGCGAGTGGAACGGGCAAAGAAATCAACAAACGGCTGAACTTCAGGATGCTGAGTCGCCAGTTCGGCGATTTCCGGTTTGGCTTCGTCCAGCGTTTTGCCGCTGCGGTACAGCAGTTTATACGCGTTACGAATCGCGGTAATCGCCTCACGGCTAAAGCCGCGGCGTTTCAGCCCTTCGATGTTGACGCCAAACGGCGTCGCGTGGTTACCCTGGGCAATCACGAACGGCGGAACATCCTGCGCCACGCCGGAGCATCCGCCTACCATGACGTGTGCGCCGATGATGCAGAACTGGTGTACTGCGGTCATGCCGCCGATGATGACGAAATCATCCAGAGATACGTGACCGGCCAAGGTTGCGTTATTGGCCAGAATGCAGCGATCGCCAAGCGTACAATCGTGCGCCACATGGGCGTTGATCATCAGCAGGTTATCGTTGCCCACCTTTGTTAATCCACCGCCCTGTACTGTGCCGCGATGAATGGTGACGCTTTCGCGGATGCGGTTGCGATCGCCAATTTCCACCCGGGTCGGTTCGCCAGCATATTTCAGATCCTGGTTAACTTCGCCGATGGAAGCGAACTGATAGATCTCATTGTCACGGCCGATTTTGGTATGGCCGTTAACGACGACATGAGACTTCAGTATGGTGCCTTCGCCAATTTCGACGTTAGCGCCAACAATACAAAACGGACCAATGTGAACGTTAGCACCAATGACGGCGCCTTCTTCTACAATGGCGGTAGGATGAACAAAAGCGGTTTTATCAATCACGTATCAGGCCTCCCGGCTACGCGCACACATCATCGTCGCTTCGCAAACCACTTTACCGTCAACCAGCGCGACGCCTTTGAAACGGGTCAGGCCGCGGCGGGTTTTCTCGAAAGTGACTTCCATAATCATCTGATCGCCTGGTACTACCGGACGTTTGAAGCGCGCTTCGTCGATGCCTGCGAAATAATACAGCTCGCCTGGCTCCAGTTTTCCGACGCTTTTAAATGCCAGAATCCCGGTGGCCTGCGCCATCGCTTCCAGAATCAGCACGCCAGGCAAAATCGGCTTACCAGGGAAGTGCCCCTGGAAAAACGGCTCGTTTACAGAAACATTTTTTACTGCGCGCAGAAAACGACCTTCTTCAAAATCCAGCACGCGGTCTACCAGCAGGAACGGGTAACGGTGAGGCAGAAGTTCCAGAATCTCTTCAATGTGCAGAGTATGAGTGTCAGTAGTCAAAATACTCTTCCTGTCTAAATGTACTAAAAGGCAATAATAACACGGCCTGCGGCAATCTTTTAGCGAATGCAACAGGCCGGAAATGTCATGTGACCAAATGATGAATTAGTCTTGTTGATTAACCTTGCGCTCAATCGCTTTCAGGCGCTTGCTCATCTCGTCAATATTCATCACCAGCGCCGCAGTTTTACGCCACGCCTTGTTCGGCTGCAGCGGAATACCGGAGGAGTATACGCCAGGTTCAGAGATAGGACGCATCACCATCCCCATCCCCGTGACGGTGACTTTATCGCAGATTTCCATATGGCCGTTAATCACGCTGGCGCCGCCAATCATGCAGTAGCGGCCAATTTTCAGGCTGCCCGCCATGATAACGCCGCCGGCAACCGCGGTATTGTCGCCAATTACCACGTTATGCGCAATCTGACACTGATTATCAATGATAACGCCGTTACCGATAAGGGTATCGTCCAGCGCGCCGCGATCGATGGTGGTGCAGGCGCCAATTTCCACGCGATCGCCAATAATGACGCGACCCAGTTGCGGGATCTTGACCCAGTTACCGCGATCGTTAGCATAACCGAAGCCATCCGCGCCGATCACCGTGCTGGACTGGATCAGGCAATTCTCGCCGATCTCAATCTCATGGTAAATGGTCACATTGGCCCACAAACGCGAGCCGGCACCGATTTTCGTATTTTTCCCAACGAAGCAGCCTGCGCCGATCACCACGTTATCGCCCAGTACAACACCGGATTCGATAACCGCGTTAGCGCCGATCGCCACGTTGTTACCCAGCTTCGCCGACGGATCGATGACCGCGCTCGGCGCGATATCCTGTGCCGGCTGTGGCGTGGTATCAAGAATTTGAGCCATGCGCGCGTAGGTCAGGTAGGGATTGCGCACTACCAGCGCGGCGCTATGGGCAAAAGGCAAATCATCCTGCGTCATGACAACGGCAGAAGCCTGACAAGCGGCCAGGTGTTCACGGTACTTAGGGTTGACCATGAAAGTGATTTGGCCCGTTTTCGCGCTCTGCATGGACGCAACGCCGGTGATGACGATATCGCCATCACCGTGTAATTCTGCATCCAACTGCTGCGCGAGATCAGCCAGTCGAATTGAAGGCATTACTTATTTAACCTGTTTCAGCACATCAGCGGTGATGTCTTTTACATCGCTGCTGTTGTATGCAACGGCATTTGCGTCAACCACCAGATCGATGCTCTGATCTTTCGCTACGCTCTGTACAGCAGTCTGGATGCGGGTAACCAGTTTGCCACGCTCTTCGTTGGAACGACGTGCGCGATCCTGTTCAAACGCCTGCGCTTTCTGGGAGAAGGTCTGGCGCTGAGCCATCACGTCTTTTTCCAGTTTGGTACGATCGGCGCCCGGCTTCATGGACTGCAGACGCTGCATTTTAGACTGCAGGTCGCCTTCCATACGCTGCAGTTCGCTAGCGCGGCCTTTGAACTCGTTTTCCAGCGTGTTGGAAACGCCAGTTTTCTGGGCAACCTGTTGGAACAGGCTGTTCATGTTCACCAGGGCAATTTTATCTGCCGCCTGAGCGGAAGTTACCATTGCCAAACCCAGACCTGCAGCTAATAACCACTTTTTCACAATAAACTCCTTACCATCCCATGAGTACCCAGGGGTACCGTTATTTGCGTGGCGAGGCGATAACCGCGTTATCGCCTACAGTCAGCGCTATACTGCACTTGCATTCCGTTGCCGCCAACAATTACCAGGTTTTACCAATGTTAAACTGGAACTGTTCGGCTTTGTCTCCATCGTACTTTTTGAACGGTTGGGCGTAGGAGAAGACCAACGGCCCCAACGGCGACATCCACTGCACGGCAATACCCGCAGACATACGGATGTTGCTCGGATCACTGTAATCCGGGTAACCGCCATAGGCGTTCGAATCCCAGTGAGTATCCCATACGGTACCCATATCCCAGAAGACGGAAGTACGGACCGAGTTCGCATATTTGTCACTAATAAACGGCGTCGGGGTAATCAGCTCCAGGCTGGCCACCGCCATCGCGTTACCGCCCACCGCATCATCGGATTTACACGGCGCGGATTCGGTGCTCTTACAGTCATTGGTATAACCGCTATCGCCATCATGACGGCTGCTCGACGGGAAGTACACCGCCTTCGGACCAATGGTGTTCGACTGGAAGCCACGCACGGTGCTGGAACCACCGGCATAGAAGTTCTCATAGAACGGCATCTCTTTGCCGCCGATACCATCGCCATAGCCAAAGCGGGTACGACCCAGCACTACCCACTGGTGATCGTTGTCGATCGGCACATAGGTGGCGGTATCCAGCGTCGCTTTGTAGTATTCGTTGTCTGAGCCCGGAATGGTCACTTTACCGTTCAGGTTGACGCGCGAACCTTCCGTTGGGAAGAAGCCGCGGTCAAGCTTGTTATAGGTCCAACCGTAGTTGAAGGTGAAGTCATTCGCACTGAACGAGTTCCGGTCGTTGGTGTTGTCCGGATACTGGCCCATCGAGTTCAGGTAACGCCACATCGCCACCTGCGGCTGCATATTGGACAGGGAGTTATGAACATAACCGACCCCGGCGCGCAGCGTGTTGTATTCGTTGACCGGGAAGCCCAGCGTGACGTCTGTACCATAGCTTTTGTTGGTATAGTCAGACAGATCCGCATCGTTCGCATCAAAGTCATTATAGAAGATACGGCCGCCGAGGCTCACACCGTCAACGGTGAAGTACGGGTTGGTCACCGACAGTTCGGTATAGGTCTGGTAATCGTTTTTGGTGCCGTTGATCCCGACCGCATAACCGGTACCTAACCAGTTATCCTGCTGGACGCCCGCCTGGAAGCTGACGCCGCTTTCGGTACCGTAGCCGATACCGAAGTTGAAGCTACCGGTGTTACGCTCTTTCACCTTGTAGACAACGTCGACCTGGTCCGGGCTGCCCGGCACGCGTTGGGTATCGGTATCCACCGTTTCGAAGAAGCCTAAACGGTTGAGACGGTCTTTACCCTGATCGACGAGATCGCTCCCCAGCCATGCGCCTTCCATCTGGCGCATTTCGCGGCGCAGGACGGCATCTTTGGAGGTGTCGTTACCTTCGAAGCGAATTTTACGCACATAATAGCGGTTACCCGCATCGACGTTGACGTGCAGTTTGACGGTCTTATCGCTGTCGTTGATTTCCGGCTGCGACTGAACGCGCGGATAGGCGTAACCATAACGACCCAACAGTTTCTTGATGTCGTTTTCCATCTTGGTTACTTTCGCGCCGTTGTACAGTTCGCCCGGCTCGACTTTGGTCAGCGCTTCGATTTCGGCCGAATGGCCCGCGAGATCGCCCGTTACCTGCACCCCGGAAAGCTTGTACTGATCGCCTTCGGTGATGTTGACGGTAATGTAGATCCCTTTCTTGTCCGGCGTCAGGCTAACCTGAGTAGAATCGATGTTGAAACGGGCATAACCGCGATCCAGATAGTAGCTGCGCAGGGTTTCAAGGTCGCCCGCCAGCTTCTGCTTCTGGTATTTACGGTCGCCGACCACGTTCCACCACGGTACCTCATCGCGCAGCTGGAAGTGGGAGATCAGTTCATCGGTCGAAAACGCATGGTTGCCGACGATATTGATCTGCTGAATTTTTGCGGAGACGCCTTCCTGGAAGACCAGCTTCAGATCGACACGGTTACGCGGCAGCGGCGTCACAACCGCTTTGACGCTGGCGCTGTATTTACCAACGCTGTAGTAGAAATCCTCCAGACCCTTCTCGATATCCGCGATGGTCGTGCGGTCAAGCGACTCGCCCACCCGAACACCAGAGGCCTCGAGGTTCTGCTTGAGCATGTCATCTTTCACCGACTTATTGCCGGAGAAGGTGATGCTGGCGATCGTCGGACGCTCTTTCACCTGCACCAGCAGGGTATCACCATCGCGCAGGACGCGGACGTCCTCAAAGTTGCCAGTGGCAAACAGCGCGCGAATAGTGTTACTGATATCATCGTCGGTCACCGTATCGCCAGGACGCACTGGCATACTGAGGAGGGCCGCACCAACAGCGACACGCTGCAAGCCTTCGAAATGAATGTCCTTCACCACGAACCCTTCAGCACCGTATACAGTCGCGCTGCTAAACAGCAGCGACGCTATGAGCAACTTTTTCATCGCCATCGTTATTATGCGTTCTTCCTAACAAACTCTCTTATAACCGAGAGAAATCATTGAAAAGTGCAAGCCCCATTAACAGCACCAGCAGTATTGAGCCAATGCGATAACTAAAGTCTTGAACTCGCTCGGATACCGGCCCGCCCTTCAGCTTTTCGATCGCTAAAAACAGCAGATGTCCCCCATCCAGTACGGGCAGTGGGAACAGGTTGATGATTCCGAGGTTCACGCTAATCAGCGCAAGGAACATCAGATAATAAATCAACCCAAACTCCGCTGACATTCCAGCCCCCTGAGCGATAGAGATCGGCCCACTGAGGTTGTTCAGTTTGACATCACCGGTTATCAATTTACCCAGCATCCTGACCGTCAGTGACATCAGCTGCCAGGTTTTATCCGTGGCTTCAGCGATGGCGGCAAACGGTCCGTACTGACGTACTGTCTTGTATTCCTCAGGTAGCGGGATGACCTTTGGCACCACCCCTGCGAACCCTTCTGCCTTACCTTTTACCGTTTTCGCATCCGGCGTCAGGGTTAACGGCAGCGCACTCCCCTGCCGTTCAATCTCCAGCGCCAGCGCTTTGCCCGGATTATCTCGCACCAGATTAACAAACGTCATCCACTGCGTTAACGGTTGACCATCGACTTTAACGATCCGGTCGCCCGCTTGCAAACCCGCTTTCTGAGCTGCCGAGCCCGTCTGGACCTCCGCCAGCACCGTATCAATCTGCGCGCTGCGCGGCTGGATCCCCAGCGAGGTCACGGGATCTTGCTTGTCTGGCTCAAACGCCCAGTGCCGCAGATCGACGATTTTATCCTGGCGCTGATTGGTCCCGAAAGGGGCGACGGTAAGTATTGTTTGCGGGTTGCCGATTTTGGCGACCAGCTGCATACGCACCGCATCCCAATCAGGCGTTTCGATACCATCTATCGCTTTAAGTTCCGTTCCTTTTGCAATTTGTGCTTGCGCGGCAACCGAATTGGGCGTTATTTCACCCACCACCGGCCGCACGCCAGGAACACCGATAATAAAGACCAGCCAGTAAGCAAAGATAGCGAAAATGAAGTTAGCGATGGGGCCGGCGGCAATCACCGCCGCACGCTGGCCGACGGTTTTATTGTTGAAGGCGTAGTGGCGCATCTCCGGCGCCACCGCCTCGACGCGCTCGTCCAGCATCTTGACGTAGCCGCCCAGCGGGATCAGGGCAATCACGAACTCCGTGCCCTGCTTATCCATCCGCCGCCACAGCGCTTTGCCAAAGCCGATAGAAAAACGCTCAACCCGGATGCCGCAGCGGCGCGCCACCCAAAAATGGCCAAACTCATGCACCGTAATCAGTACGCCAAGCGCAATGATAAAAGCCGCCAGATTCCAGAGCACGCTCAGCATATAACCTTCCGTCAAATCGTCCTGAAGACCAACAGTAGCAGACAGGCGAAGACCGGTACCGCCGCCGTCAGGCTGTCGATACGATCGAGAATACCGCCGTGTCCGGGAATCAAGTGCCCGCTATCCTTAATGCCGGCCTCGCGCTTAAACATACTTTCCGTCAGATCGCCCAGCACGGAAGCCAGGGCCGCCACCACGGAACAGACCAGCAGCACCGTCGGCGTGACGTCAAGATGCGCCCACACCCCGTAAGCCCAGGAGATCACGGCCGCCGTCAGCAAACCGCCAAAAAAACCCTGCCAGGTTTTTCCCGGTGAAACCTTCGGCGCCAGCTTATGCTTGCCGAACATTTTGCCAAACATGTAGGCGCCAGAGTCGGCTCCCCAGACCAGGATCATGACGTACAGCAGCCACACCGCACCGCTGTAGTGATTATCGGTATAGTGCCAGGCGCGCAGCGCCAGCATGCCCCAGAAAAACGGAACAATGGTCAATATGCCGAAGATAAGGCGCAGCACTTTGGAATGGCGCCAAAATGCCGCCGACGCCGGGTACGATAACACCAGCAACAGCGCGACGATCCACCAGGCGAATGAGGCCCATAGTGAACCTTCCACCATCGGTTGATGAACGTCATAATGGTATTCAGGCAGCAGAAAAAGCATGGCAGCCAGCAGAAGGCCGCACAGCACCGCCAGCCAGACCCGCTGCGACGTTGAGGTGAAACCGCTCAGTTGCCCCCACTCCCACGCGGCGAGCATGCAGACCACGAGGGTCACGATAGCAAATCCCATCGGCGGCAATAAGAACAGCGCCGCAATGACGACGGGAATTAAGACGAAAGCAGATATCAGGCGATACTTCAGCAAAAGTGACCCCCATCAGGCATGACTGCCACCCGGCTCAGTGCCGCCGAAACGACGCTCTCGATTAACAAAGGCATGGAGTGCACCTTCAAAGTCCTGTTCAGCAAAATCGGGCCAAAGAACATCCGTAAAGTAAAGTTCGGCATAGGCAATTTGCCAAATCAAAAAGTTACTTATTCGGTGCTCTCCCCCGGTCCTAATAACTAAATCAACGGGAGCCAGTTCATGCATGCAGACCTGCTGACTCAGCATTTCTTCCGTGATCTCTTCAGGCAGCAGCGTCCCGTCCTGTACTTGTTTCGCCAGCAGACGAACGCCCTGGGTAATATCCCAGCGACCGCCGTAATTTGCCGCAATGTTCAGCGTTAAGCCGGTATTGTTTGCGGTCAACGCTTCCGCTTTGCGGATGCGTTCCTGCAGGCGCGCATTGAAGCGCGTGGTGTCGCCAATGACCCGCAAACGCACATTGTGTCGGTGCAGACTTTTGACTTCGCTATCCAGCGCCCAGACGAACAGTTCCATCAGCGCGCTGACTTCCTGGGCTGGACGGTTCCAGTTTTCGCTGCTGAACGCGTATAACGTTAACGCCTCAATTCCATTATTCGCCGCGAAGGAGACCGCGCGACGCACGGATTTCGCACCGGCCTTGTGCCCGAAAGCGCGAATTTTACCTTGCCGTTTCGCCCAACGGCCGTTGCCATCCATAATAATGGCGACATGACGGCAGCCATGAGTTGGCGATATTTCGCTGACAGTTTGATTAGCAGACAACATCACGCGTTTTAAGTCCATAATAAGGATTAACTAGCCACCAAACAGAGGCCACCGGGCCGCGCTGGATACGCATTTTTATCCGATGCCGGGGCTGCAGCCAATCGCAGAGAACAACCAAAAGCTTTACGCAAAAAAGCCGTGTTTTGCCACGGCCACCGTAATCTTTAACAACAAAATGCAACGATCGGGTGGCGCAGACTATATCACCGAAGCCTTTCGCCCACAAATACCACCGCGTTACGCCTGCGCGCCCAAACGATTAAGCTGCTGGTGAGCTACCGCACGAGCGTCAGCGTCGATAACCAGAACATCATCAATGCTTTGCGGCTCCTGCAGGTTCATCTTATCCAGCACCGCCAGATTCACCGCCGCAATATCGGTAAAGCGGATATCGCCATGCAGAAACGCGGCAACTGACTCTTCATTGGCCGCATTCAGCGCCGTGGTGGCCGCCTGGCCGACCTCAAACGCGTCCATCGCCAGCTTCAGGCAGGGATAGCGGGCGTAGTCCGGTGCGGAGAAACTCAGGTTGCTCAGCTGGCAGAAGTCCAGTGGTTTGACCCCGGAGCTCAGGCGCTGTGGCCAGCCCATGGTATGGGCAATCGGCGTGCGCATATCCGGCTCCCCAAGCTGGGCCAGCACGCTGCCGTCCTGATAGCGAACCATCGAGTGGATCACCGACTGCGGGTGGATCAGCACTTCCATCTGCTGCGCCGAAGCATTGAACAGCCAGCGCGCTTCAATATATTCCAGACCTTTGTTCATCATCGTGGCTGAATCGACGGAGATCTTACGTCCCATCGACCAGTTGGGATGGCGGCAAGCCTGATCCGGGGTCATCGCCGATAGTTCAGCCACGTCCGTCTCGCGGAAAGGCCCCCCGGAACCGGTTAACAGAATGGACGAGACGCCATTCCGGGTGAGGTCAGCGTATCCCAGATGCTGTTGAATTGTCTCCGGCATACTCTGAAAAATCGCGTTATGTTCGCTATCGACCGGCAGCAATCGCGCCCCCGACCGCTGAACGGCCTCCATGAACAAGCGACCGCAGGTCACCAGCGATTCTTTATTCGCCAACAACACGGTTTTCCCGGCGCGGATCGCCGCAAGCGTCGGTACCAGCCCCGCCGCGCCGACGATTGCCGCCATCACCTGATCGACCTCATCCAGCGCCGCGACCTCAGCCGCCGCCTGCTGGCCGCTCAGCACCTCGGTACGGCAGCCATGCTCATGCAGACGGGTGCGCAACCGCTCAGCGCTTTGCGCATCATCCATCACGGCGTAACGCGGAGTAAATTCCAGGCATTGTTCAACCATGCGGTCAACGTTTTTCCCCGCGACCAGCGCGGCGACGGAAAAGCAACCAGGGTTATGGCGTACCACGTCCAGCGTGCTACAGCCAATGGAGCCGGTCGAACCGAGAACGGTTAATTGCTTCATGAGACGTCCAGAAGAAAGGAAACAGAATAAAAAGCAAAACGCCGCCAGCAAGCCCCTACGCGACAACTATCGGGGGTAAGGCGGCGGCATCAGGCCTTCAACTTAGCGCTAAAGGCTACAAGGCCAGCCGGCTCAACGCAATCCCGAGAATTGAGCGTACAGTCTTCTGTACGGCGTTTCAGATTTTACTCAGGCCAGGAAGTATCGGCCCGAGCAACAGCAGAGCATCAGAACTGCATCAGTTCCGCTTCTTTATCTGCCAGCGCCGCGTCAACTTTCTTGATGGCGGCGTCAGTCATTTTCTGCACGTCGTCCTGAGAACGGCGATCGTCATCTTCGCTGATCTCTTTCTCTTTCAGCAGCGCTTTAACTTTGTCGTTCGCGTCACGGCGAACGTTACGCACGGCGACACGCGCCTGCTCAGCTTCGCCACGGACGATCTTGGTCAGATCTTTACGACGCTCTTCGGTCAGCGGCGGCAGCGGAACACGAATATCGCTGCCAGCGGAGCTTGGGTTCAGACCGAGGTCAGACGCCATGATCGCTTTTTCAACAGCCGCAGACATAGAACGGTCAAAGACGTTGATTTTCAGGGTACGGGAGTCTTCGACGGTGACGCTGGCCAGCTGGCGCAGCGGAGTCGGCGTACCGTAGTATTCAACAACAATCCCGTCCAGCAGGCTCGGAGAAGCACGACCCGTGCGAATTTTGCTGATTTGGTTTTTGAATGCTTCGACGCATTTTTCCATGCGGATTTCAGCATCTTTTCTGATATCGCTAATCACGTTACGAATCCTTGAAAGCTTGTCTCAGTCAGACCAGACGGGATACCCGTCGGAAAATGAGCTAAGTATAGTCAGATTTAATGAAAATCACCGGGCAATATCCCCGCGAAAGTAAAGCGGAATATTACCCGGATTTGGCGCTGACGGGAATTATTCCGTGATCAATGTGCCTTCTTTTTCGCCCATGACCACGCGACGCAGGGCGCCGGGTTTGTTCATGTTGAAGACGCGAATCGGCAATTTGTGGTCACGCGCCAGGGTGAAGGCCGCCAGATCCATCACTTTCAGCTCTTTATCCAGCACTTCGCTGTAGGTCAGCTGATCGTACATGGTGGCAGAAGGATCTTTTGCCGGATCCGCGGTAAACACACCGTCAACCTTGGTCGCTTTCAGCACCACGTCGGCTTCAATTTCAATACCACGCAGGCAGGCTGCGGAATCGGTGGTAAAGAACGGGTTGCCGGTGCCTGCGGAGAGGATCACCACGCGGTTGTTGCGCAGCAGGCTGATCGCCTCTGCCCAGCTGTAGTTGTCGCACACGCCGTTCAGCGGGATGGCGGACATCAGACGAGCGTTCACATAGGCGCGGTGGAGCGCATCACGCATTGCCAGGCCGTTCATGACCGTTGCCAGCATGCCCATGTGGTCGCCCACAACGCGGTTCATACCCGCTTTCGCCAGACCAGCACCACGGAACAGGTTACCACCACCAATTACTACGCCAACCTGAATACCCAGCTCGACCAGCTCTTTGATCTCCTGAGCCATGCGGTCAAGTATGCTTGCATCAATACCGAAGCCTTCTGAGCCCTGCAGCGCTTCGCCACTTAATTTCAGCAGAATACGTTTGTAGACGGGTTTTGCATTGGTAGCCATGTTTCTTTCCTGAGACTGTCAACGAATGAGATATGAGAATTCTGGCGACATTGTATGTCGCATTTCAGCGCGGTCACTATACGCAGTTGGCTGAATTTACAAAATGGGCGCAAAAAGAAGCCGCCCTCAGGCGGCTCCTTGTAAAAATTAAGACTGCTTGGACATCGCAGCAACTTCTGCTGCAAAGTCAGTCTCAACTTTCTCGATGCCTTCGCCCACTTCAAAGCGGATGAAGCCAGTCACGTCAGCGTTGTGCTCTTTCAGCAGCTGGCCAACAGATTTGCTCGGCTCCATAACGAAAGGCTGACCCGTCAGAGAAACTTCGCCGGTGAATTTCTTCATGCGGCCTTCAACCATTTTCTCTGCGATTTCTTTCGGCTTACCGGACTGCATCGCGATGTCCAGCTGAACCTGGTACTCTTTCTCTACCACTTCAGCAGACACGTCTTCCGGCTTAACGAATTCCGGCTTGCTTGCAGCAACGTGCATTGCCAGCTGCTTAACCAGCTCTTCGTCAGCGCCTTTAGCGGCAACCAGAACACCGATGCGCGCACCGTGCTGGTAGCTACCCAGAACGTCGCCTTCCAGAACAGCGATACGACGGATGTTGATGTTCTCACCGATTTTAGCAACCAGCGCAACGCGTTCTTCTTCGAACTGCGCTTTCAGAACTTCAACGTCGGAGATTTTACCCGCAACAGCAGCGTCCAGTACTTTGTCAGCAAATGCCTGGAAACCACCATCTTTAGCAACGAAGTCAGTCTGGCAGTTAACTTCCAGAATGTAACCGTAGTTGCCTTCGATTTTGGTTTTGATCACGCCGTCAGCAGCCACGTTGCCTGCTTTCTTCGCCGCTTTGATCGCGCCGGATTTACGCATGTTTTCGATTGCCAGCTCGATGTCGCCATTCGCTTCAGTCAGCGCTTTTTTGCAATCCATCATGCCTGCGCCAGTACGTTCGCGCAGTTCTTTTACCAGGGAAGCGGTAATTTCAGCCATTCTAAAATCCTCGGGAGATGTGGATACTGCCCGGCCAACGGCCAAACAGCGTAAATTGAAAAAAGGGGCCTGTAATGGGCCCCTATTCATACACGGTACTAATAAGGGCTTAAACCTTATTATTCAGCTTCTACGAAGCTTTCTTCCGCCTGAGAAGCCAGGTCCTGAGAGCGACCTTCACGAACGGTAGCAGCAACAGCGCCCAGGTACAGGCTTACTGCGCGGATTGCATCGTCGTTACCCGGGATAACGAAGTCTACGCCGTCCGGATCAGAGTTGGTATCAACGATAGCAAATACCGGGATACCCAGGTTGTTTGCTTCTTTGATAGCGATGTGCTCGTGGTCAGCGTCGATAACGAACAGTGCGTCCGGCAGGCCGCCCATGTCTTTGATACCGCCCAGGCTGTTTTCCAGCTTGTCCAGCTCACGAGTGCGCATCAGCGCTTCTTTCTTGGTCAGCTTGTCGAAAGTACCGTCCTGGGACTGAGTTTCCAGGTCTTTCAGACGTTTGATGGACTGACGAACGGTTTTCCAGTTAGTCAGCATACCGCCCAGCCAGCGATGGTTCACGAAGAACTGGTCGCAGCTGTTAGCAGCTTCTTTTACCGCTTCGCTTGCAGCGCGCTTAGTACCCACGAACAGGATCTTGCCTTTACGGGCAGAGATTTTGTTCAGCTCAGCCAGAGCTTCGTTGAACATCGGTACCGTTTTCTCAAGGTTGATGATGTGAACTTTGTTACGCGCGCCGAAGATGAAAGGCTTCATTTTCGGGTTCCAGTAACGGGTCTGGTGACCAAAGTGAACACCAGCCTTGAGCATGTCGCGCATGGAAACAGTTGCCATGTTTAAAACCTCTATAGATTAAATTGGGGTTATGCCTCCACGTATCCCATATTACCGACCCCAAAGGGCACCCCGGAATATGTGTCGATACGTGTGTGTTATTTACACAATATGAGTATGTCGCTTACGTCCCATCCTTGTGTATCTGAGATGGAACGGAAGTCCGGCGCGCTTTATACCACAAAATCCGCCCAGACACCAACTCTTGTTGACGCCACGTGCTGTTAATGATTCTCAATTTGGCACCAGCCTGCCCGGACTGTTACCATTGGCAGGACTTACTCTATTATTGTCGAAAATATCGACACTGCTGGACATACTCCATGGCTATCTCTATCAAGACATCTGAAGACATTGAAAAAATGCGCGTTGCCGGCCGCCTGGCCGCTGAAGTGCTGGAAATGATCGAACCCTGGGTTAAACCTGGCGTCAGCACCGGTGAACTGGACCGCATCTGTAACGACTATATCGTTAACGAGCAGAAGGCCATTTCCGCCTGCCTCGGCTATCACGGCTATCCGAAGTCCGTCTGCATTTCGGTCAACGAAGTAGTTTGCCACGGTATCCCTGACGACGGCAAACTGCTGAAAGATGGCGATATCGTTAACATCGACGTGACGGTCATTAAAGATGATTTCCATGGCGACACCTCCAAAATGTTTATCGTCGGTAAACCGACGATTCTCGGTGAGCGCCTGTGCCGCATCACTCAGGAAAGCCTGTATCTGGCGCTGAAAATGGTGAAGCCGGGGATCAACCTGCGCACTATCGGCGCGGCGATCCAGAAATACGTTGAAGCCGAAGGTTTTTCCGTGGTGCGCGAATACTGTGGCCACGGTATCGGCCGCGGCTTCCATGAAGAGCCGCAGGTGCTGCACTACGACTCACCGGAAACCAACGTTGTGCTCAAACCCGGCATGACTTTCACCATCGAGCCGATGGTCAACGCGGGTAAAAAAGAGATCCGCAGCATGAAAGACGGCTGGACGGTGAAAACTAAAGACCGGAGCTTGTCTGCGCAGTACGAGCATACTATTGTGGTGACAGACAACGGCTGCGAAATTCTGACGCTACGCAAGGATGACACCATCCCGGCGATAATCTCGCACGATGAATGATGAAAAGCCGGCGCCCGCCGGCTTTTTTATTAGATAGTTTTTTCTTATGGTGACGCGATGAGCAACTCATTACCTGACACAGCCTCCCCTCTTCTGCCCGTCCCGCCGGAACATCCGGTGAGCTGGCCGCAGGGCGATCTGAACTGTGCTGCAATTAAGGCGCACATCGATACCTTCCAGCACTGGCTGGGCGAGGCGTTTGACTCCGGCATCGCCGCGGAGCAGCTCATTGCGGCGCGCACCGAATTTATCGACCAGCTGCTGCAGCGGTTGTGGATCGCCTACGGTTTTGAATCCGTCTGCGATCTGGCGCTGGTGGCCGTCGGCGGCTATGGCCGCGGCGAGCTGCATCCGCTCTCTGACGTCGACCTGCTGATCCTCAGCCGCAAAAAACTGCCTGACGACCAGGCGCAAAAGGTCGGCGAACTGCTGACGCTGCTGTGGGACGTCAAGCTGGAGGTGGGCCACAGCGTGCGCACCCTCGAAGAGTGTCTGCTCGAAGGACTTTCGGATCTCACCGTCGCCACTAACTTGATTGAATCGCGCCTGCTGATCGGCGACGTCGCGCTGTTCCTTGAACTGCAAAAACATATTTTTAGCGACGGCTTCTGGCCATCGGAAAAGTTCTTCGCCGCCAAGGTGGAAGAGCAGAACGTCCGTCATCAACGCTATCACGGCACCAGCTATAACCTGGAGCCGGACGTGAAAAGCAGCCCCGGCGGCCTGCGGGATATCCATACGCTACAGTGGGTGGCTCGCCGTCATTTTGGCGCCACCTCGATGGATGAGATGGTCGGCTTCGGCTTTCTGACTGAAGCCGAGCGCAATGAGCTCAACGAGTGTCTGCATCAGCTGTGGCGCATCCGTTTCGCGCTGCATCTCGAGCTCACTCGCTATGACAACCGTCTGCTTTTCGACCGCCAGCTCAGCGTCGCCCGCCGGCTTGGCTATGAAGGCGACGGCAACCAGCCGATTGAACATATGATGAAGGACTTCTTCCGCGTCACCCGCCGGGTGAGCGAGCTGAACCAGATGCTGCTTCAGTTGTTTGAAGAGGCTATTCTCGCCCTGACCGAGGATGAAAAACCGCGCCCGATAGACGATGACTTCCAGCTGCGCGGCACCCTTATCGATCTGCGTGACGACACGCTGTTTATTCGCGAACCGCAGGCCATTCTGCGCATGTTTTATATGATGGTACGCAACAGCACCATCACCGGCATCTACTCCACGACGTTGCGCCATCTGCGCCATGCCCGGCGCCATCTGACCCAGCCGCTGTGCTATATCCCGGAGGCGCGCACGCTCTTTCTCAGCATGCTGCGCCATCAGGGGGCGGTCAGCCGCGGACTGCTGCCGATGCATCGCCATAGCGTGCTGTGGGCCTATATGCCGCAGTGGTCACATATCGTCGGCCAGATGCAGTTCGATCTGTTTCACGCCTACACCGTCGATGAACACACCATCCGCGTGATGCTGAAGCTGGAGAGCTTTGCCAAAGAAGAAACCCGCAGCCGCCACCCGCTGTGCGTGGAGCTATGGCCGCGCTTAACGCACCCGGAGCTGATTTTAATCGCCGCCCTGTTCCACGACATTGCGAAAGGGCGTGGCGGCGACCACTCGATCCTCGGCGCGCAGGATGTGCTGAAGTTTGCCGAGCTGCACGGACTGAACTCTCGCGAAACGCAGCTGGTCGCCTGGCTGGTGCGTCACCATCTGCTGATGTCGGTCACCGCCCAGCGGCGCGACATTCAGGATCCGGAGGTGATTAAGCAGTTCGCCGAGGAAGTGCAAACGGAAAATCGCCTGCGCTATCTGGTGTGCCTGACCGTTGCCGATATCTGCGCCACTAACGAAACGCTGTGGAACAGCTGGAAGCAGAGTCTGCTGCGCGAACTCTATTTCGCCACCGAGAAACAGCTGCGTCGGGGCATGCAAAGCACCCCGGATATGCGCGAACGGGTGCGTCATCATCAGCTGCAGGCGCTGGCCCTGCTGCGGATGGACAATATTAATGAAGAGGCGCTGCATCAGATCTGGAACCGCTGCCGCGCCAACTATTTCGTGCGGCATACGCCGACGCAGCTCGCCTGGCACGCCCGCAACCTGCTGCGTCACGATCTGAATAAGCCGATGATTCTGCTGAGTTCGCAGGCCACCCGCGGCGGTACGGAGATTTTTATCTGGAGCCCGGATCGCCCTTATCTGTTTGCCGCGGTGTGCGGCGAACTGGACCGCCGCAACCTCAGCGTCCACGACGCGCAGATCTTCACCACCCGCGACGGCATGGCGATGGATACCTTTATTGTCCTCGAACCCGACGGCAGCCCGCTTTCAGCTGACCGCCACGACGCGATTCGCCACGGTCTTGAACAGACGATAACTCAGCGCAGTTGGGAACCCCCGGCCCCGCGTCGTCAGGCGGCAAAACTGCGTCACTTCTCTGTGCCGACAGAGGTGAATTTCCTGCCGACCCATACCGATCGAAAATCGTTTCTCGAGCTGATTGCGCTCGATCAGCCAGGGCTGCTCGCCCGCGTCGGCCAGGTGTTCGCCGACCTCGGTATTTCGCTTCACGGGGCGCGAATTACGACAATTGGTGAGCGAGTAGAAGATTTATTTATAATCGCCACCGCCGACCGGCGTGGCCTTAATAATGAGCTACAACAAGAAGTGCAACAACGGTTGACAGAGGCCCTCAATCCAAACGATAAAGGGTGACGTATTTTTTTTAGTGAATGGAAAGAAACAATGCAGCAGTTACAGAACGTTATTGAGTCCGCCTTCGAGCGTCGCGCCGACATCACGCCGGCCAATGTGGATACCGTGACCCGCGAAGCGGTAAACCAGGTTATCGCCCTTCTGGATTCCGGCGCGCTGCGCGTCGCTGAGAAGATCGATGGTCAGTGGGTGACGCATCAATGGCTGAAGAAAGCGGTACTGCTCTCTTTCCGTATTAACGATAACCAGGTTATCGATGGTGCGGAAAGCCGCTACTTCGATAAAGTACCGATGAAATTCGCTGACTATGACGAAGCGCGTTTCCAGAAAGAAGGTTTCCGCGTGGTGCCGCCGGCAGCGGTACGTCAGGGCGCATTCATCGCCCGCAACACCGTGCTGATGCCGTCCTACGTTAACATCGGCGCCTACGTTGACGAAGGCACCATGGTTGATACCTGGGCTACCGTCGGCTCCTGCGCGCAGATCGGTAAAAACGTTCACCTGTCCGGCGGCGTCGGCATCGGTGGCGTACTGGAGCCGCTGCAGGCGAACCCGACCATCATCGAAGACAACTGCTTCATCGGCGCGCGCTCTGAAGTGGTTGAAGGGGTGATTGTCGAAGAAGGCTCCGTCATCTCCATGGGCGTTTATCTGGGTCAGAGCACCAAAATCTACGATCGCGAAACCGGTGAAGTCTTCTACGGCCGCGTACCGGCTGGCTCGGTAGTCGTGTCAGGCAACCTGCCGTCGAAGGATGGTAAATACAGCCTGTACTGCGCGGTGATCGTTAAGAAAGTCGATGCCAAAACCCGCGGCAAAGTCGGCATTAACGAACTGCTGCGCACCATCGACTAAAGCAAATAAAAAGCGGGAGATATCCCGCTTTTTTTATATTTGATGCTGGCGAAAATGGATTTTTTCGTTAATTATTCAATGGTTATGATGCTATCAAAGGTACCGTTATGTACGATAATCTGAAAAGTCTTGGCATTACCAACCCTGATGAGATCGATCGCTATAGCCTGCGGCAGGAAGCTAACAACGACATCCTGAAAATCTATTTTCAGAAAGACAAAGGCGAATTCTTCGCCAAGAGCGTGAAGTTTAAATACCCGCGTCAGCGCAAAACCGTTGTCGCCGACGGCGTCGGCCAGGGCTACAAAGAAGTCCAGGAGATCAGCCCCAATCTGCGCTACGTCATCGACGAACTGGATCAGATCTGCCAGCGCGATCGCACTGAAATCGATCTCAAGCGTAAAATCCTCGACGATTTACGCCATCTGGAAAGCGTGGTCACCAATAAGATCAGCGAAATCGAAGCCGATCTGGAAAAACTTACCCGTAAGTGACAGCGTTCCCGGCGGCGCACCGCCTGACCGGGCAACCAATATAATCTGCCGCTTACGCCATGCATCCTCCAGGCCGGGTAAGGCGAACCGCCTCCCGGCATTTTTATCTCGACGCCCTATCGTTGCTCATCCAGCTGCAGGGCTATATAGAGCAGCAGCCGATCGTCAAAGCTGCCGAGATCCAGACCGGTCAGCTCCGAGATACGGTTCAACCGATACTCCAGGGTATTGCGATGAATAAACAGCGCCTTTGATGTCGCCAGCGGCTGCACGTTATGGCGAAACCACGCCTGCAGCGTACGCCGCAGCAAACCGTTGTTATCCATAGCCTTCAGACGCGCCAGCGGACGGGCCAGTTCATTGGCCTGCCAGCCGCCGCGCAGGCTGTCTAGCAGCACCGGCAGCATCAGATCCTGATAGAAATAGCTGCGGCTCTCCGGCATTCGTTGCTTACCCACCATCATGGTCGTCCGTGCGGTACGGTAAGAGCGGGCGATACTCCCGGGGCCGGTGAAGAAGTTGCCCAGCGCCACGCGAAAGCGGAGCTGACCATTCTCTTTCATCCTGGCGATAAGCTGCTCGACGCGGCGGACGTGATCGTCGGCGTCCCAGCGGCCAAAGCTGTTCAGCGCTGGTTTCAGCACCACCATTTCCGTGAGTGACACAATGGCCACCAGATTATTGCGATCAGGGGTGGTCAGCGCGTTCTGCAACTGCTGCAGTTCCGCCATCGCGCTATCCACGCCGAGCTGGCCGCTGTCCACCTCAATCATCGCCACCACCCGCGGCTGATTGAGATCGATACCTAACCGCTGAGCCCATTCGTTCAGCGCCGGGGTATGCTCTTCCGCCTGAATCAGGTTCATCACCAGCTCTTCGCGCAGGCGGCTGTCCTGCGCAAGGAGATGCATCAGCCGCGACTGCTCCAGCATCATCTCTGCCGTCATGCACACCAGCTCGCCATATTTCCGCAGCGACTCCGGCTCGCCGGTCAGGCCGATCACCCCGACGATTTCACCTTCGAGGCGTAGCGGCAGGTTGATCCCCTGACGCACGCCGTGCAGATGGCGAGCGACCGCATCGTCGATATCCACCACCCGCCCCTGAGAAAGCACCAGCAGCGCGCCTTCGTGCAATTCACCAATTCTTTCCCGATCGCCGCTGCCGATAATCCGCCCGCGGGCATCCATCACGTTGATGTTGGTATCGATGATGCGCATCGTGCGCGCCACAATATCCTGCGCCATTTTGGTATCAAGATGCCAGCCAGCCATGTAATCCTCCCCTATGCAGGGCACCAGCATAAAAGAGTCTCCTTCCTGCTGCATTGTGCATATGCCCGAAGGCGGGGCGAGATATGTGGAGTTGTGGAAGTGGTCACAGAACGAAAAAAAAAGCCCCTGCCCTCGGCGAGGGAAGGGGCTGTGGCGCTTGCGCTGACGATTACTGCAACAGCAGGTAGATAGAGGCGTCGCCGCGCTGAATGTTCAGCGCCAGCACGGACGGTTTGGCGTCGAAGATTTTCCGCAGATCGGCGATGTTTTTCACCGGCTGCTGATTCGCCCCGACAATGATATCGCCTTTCTTGAGGCCAATCTGCGCCGCCGGGGTGCCGGCTTTCACATTGTTGACCACCACGCCCTTATCCTGACCCTTGTTACTCATTTCCGCCCCTTCAATCCCGTTGAAGATGGTGCTGGAATCCACCTGGGTCTGGTTGCTCTGCTGCAGTTCGACGGTAACGGTGACCGGTTTGCCGTCGCGGAGCAGGCCAAGCTCAACTTTGCTGCCGATAGGCATGGTGCCGACCTGAGCACGTAGCGCGGCGAAGCTGCTGATCGCCTTGCCATTGAGGGTGGTGATCACGTCGCCGGCTTTAATGCCCGCTTTGGCGGCTGCCGAACCTGGCATCACCTGGCTGACGAAGGCGCCGCGCTGGGCGTCGACTTTCATCGCTTTCGCCAGTTCAGAGTTCAGTTCGGTGCCCATGATGCCCAGCTCACCGCGTTTCACCTGGCCATATTTCACCATCTGCTCGGTCAGGTTTTTCACCATGTTGCTCGGGATAGCAAAACCGATACCGATGTTGCCGCCGTCCGGCGCCAGGATGGCGGTGTTAATGCCGATCAGCTCGCCGTTGAGGTTCACCAGCGCGCCGCCGGAGTTCCCGCGGTTAATCGCCGCATCGGTCTGGATAAAGTTTTCGTAGTTTTCCACGTTCAGGCCGCTACGGCCCAGCGCGGAGACAATCCCGGAGGTCACGGTTTCGCCCAGACCAAACGGGTTACCGATAGCCACGGTGTAGTCGCCGACGCGCAGCGCATCAGAATCAGCCAGCTTAATCGCCGTCAGGTTTTTCGGATCCTGAATCTGAATCAGCGCGATATCGGAGCGCGGATCTTTGCCCACGACTTTGGCATCAAACTTACGGCCATCGCTCAGTTGAACCTTAATCGTGGTGGCGTTGTCCACAACGTGGTTGTTGGTCACCACATACCCTTTGGCCGCATCAATGATGACGCCGGAGCCCAGCGCCATGAATTTCTGCTGCTGGCCGCCGTCAGGCTGACCGCCCTGTCCACCGCCCTGGCAAAACGGTGAACTCTGGAAAGGAGAACCATCCTGGCAGAACGGCGAATTATCGCCAAAGAACTGCTGGAAGTTACGCGGCATCCGTGGGGTATTAACAGTGGTGCTACCTTCAACGTTAATGCTCACCACCGATGGCATCACCTTCTCCAGCATCGGGGCCAGGCTTGGCATCTGCTGTGCATTAGTGGCCGAAGATGCCGTTTCTGCCGCGCTCGCAGAGAGCGGGGACAACGCAAGACCTAAACTCAGAGCCAGTGCACTCATTGCTAACGTGGTTTTTTTCATCAGTTTCAATCTCAATATCAGATAACGAAAGTTGCTGTGTACGTGACTATCAGAGTCATTTTATAGCGCTAAGTTCCGGAATTAAGTTTCTGGAAAAAGTAAAAATTTATTGTCCATCTTTACAAAACTCCAGCCTATTCCACCGCCATCAGTCGCCGATATTCATCCCACGCATACAAATCCGTCATTCCGCTGATATAATCCTGGATCAGACGGCAGCGATAATAGTATTCCATCAGCGCAAATTCGGGCGCCGTGCGCACCAGCTTATTTACTGCTTCAACATAGGCCAGCCGGTGACGGGTTGAAAGTTTCTGATACAGCCGGGAGGCAATGGGTAACCGCCGTACCCGATCCTGCGCGACTAATTCGCTGAAATCCTCCAGAGATAATTTCAGCAGCGGCTGATAGATATCCAGCAGGCCGCTAATCACCCGGTAGCCCTGCAATTCCAGCTGCTCGACATCCGGATGGCTAAAGACCTGTTTCATCGCTACATTTTTATAGAGTTCCAGCAGCTGGCTGCAATCGCTATCGTCCTCAAGCAGCGCATGATTAAAGTCGCCAGTGAAGATGGCCGGCAGGTTATCAATAAATCGGCGCGCCGCGTAGGGCACCAGCTTATTCAGCGTGTTTACCCGCAAATACATAAAAAACTGATCTTCCGCGCTCTGTCGCAGGTAATTAGCTCGCGATTTTTCCCAGGCATTTTCCACTACCTGAGAGAATAACGATCCTTTTTCATGGTTGCCCCAGGCGTCGTAAAGATGCTGATAAAGCTGCTCGGCGCTGAAAATACGTTTTTCAACCGCGTCCTCGAGATCCGCGACGCAATATGAGATGTCATCCGCGGCCTCCATAATCCAGGTTAATGGGAATCGATTGTAAGGTGCCAGATCCAGTTCTTTACGCAGGCGCGCGACATACTCTTCTTCGGCTAAATAATAGCCAGGCTTCTTCATTAAATAACTGTGACTGGCTGGCGTCGCCTCGAACCACCACGCCGGTCGGGTATATTTCAGGATGCAGCCCACCTGCGCCCAGGTCAGATTCATCCGCATCAGCGTGTGGACCAGACGAATCCCCTGCGCGTTGCCCTCAAAGCTGCAGAGATCCTGGCGCACTTTACGCCGCAGCGCATTCAGCGCCGTTTCCCCTTCGTGCAGGCGTAACGCCTGCACCTCGCAGCGATCGTCGGTCAACGGCTGGCCGAGCGCATCGCCGGGGGCCAGGCGCTGGCGAAACCAGTCGTTAATCGCCGCCTCGCCAAAGTGGCCAAACGGCGGGTTGCCAATGTCGTGCATCAGGCAGGCCATCTCAACCACGCTCTCGAATGGCCCGGTCAGCTCTTCCAGGCCATACTCTTCCAGTAGCTTCTGCTCTTTCAGCCTGCTCAGCACTTCTTTGGCGATATAGCGCCCCACCTGCTGCACCTCCAGCGAGTGGGTCAGGCGAGTACGGACCGCCGCGTTGCGCTCCAGCGGGAAGACCTGGGTTTTTTGCTGTAGGCGGCGGATGGCCGGCGAGTTGACGATCCGCCCCCGATCGCTTTCGAAGATCCGCAGGATGTCGCGCTCCGTCTCCACCCGCGGCGGCGAACGGAAGCGTCGACGCCAGTTTATCTTGTTGCGAAAATCAATCTTTGCCATAGCCTCTCCCGCGCGAGCAATACGCTTCCCCTTAAGCGCATGATAGACTATGCAACTAAACCTGACACATCGCGAGTAAATCTATGAAAATTGGCATTATTGGCGCTATGGAAGAGGAAGTTACCCTCCTGCGCGACAAAATCGAAAACCGCCAGACCATCACCATTGGCGGCAGCGAAATCTATACCGGCCAACTTCACGGCGTTGACGTCGCTCTGCTGAAGTCTGGTATCGGGAAAGTGGCGGCGGCGACGGGCGCGACCCTGCTGCTGGAGCGCTGCCAGCCTGACGTGATCATTAATACCGGTTCTGCCGGCGGCCTCGCGCCGACGCTGAAGGTCGGCGATATCGTCGTCTCCGATGAAGCGCGCTACCACGATGCCGACGTCACCGCCTTCGGTTATGAGTATGGCCAGTTGCCTGGCTGCCCGGCGGGCTTTAAAGCGGACGATAAGCTGGTGGCCGCCGCCGAAGACTGCATTAAAGCGTTAGATCTCAATGCCGTTCGCGGCCTGATCGTCAGCGGTGATGCCTTCATTAACGGCTCCGTCGCGCTGGCGAAGATCCGCCATAATTTCCCGCAGGCAATCGCCGTGGAAATGGAAGCGACCGCCATCGCTCATGTCTGCCATAACTTCAAAGTTCCCTTCGTGGTGGTTCGCGCCATCTCCGACGTGGCCGACCAGCAGTCCCACCTCAGCTTTGAGGAGTTCCTTGCGGTCGCCGCCAGACAGTCCACCCTGATGGTGGAGAATCTGGTACAGAACCTGGCACGTGGCTAAGTCGCTATCCTTCGCGCTTGCCGCGCTGCTGTTACTTGCCCCGGCGTGGCTACTGGCCGCGCCGCGGGTGGTCACCCTCTCCCCCGCCAATACCGAACTGGCCTTTGCCGCCGGGATCACGCCGGTCGGCGTCAGCAGCTATTCCGATTATCCGCCGCAGGCCAAAACCATAGAACAGGTTGCCAGCTGGCAGGGGATGAACCTGGAGCGCATCGTGGCGCTAAAGCCAGACGTGGTGCTGGCCTGGCGCGGGGGCAATGCCGAACGCCAGGTTAACCAGCTGCAGTCGCTGGGTATTCATGTCCTCTGGGTGCAGACCTCGACGATAGAAGAGATCATCGCCACCCTGCGTCAGCTGGCGCAGTGGAGCCCGCAGCCGGAAAAAGCGCAGCAGGCGGCGCAGGCGATGCAGCAGGAATACGATACGCTGAAAGCGCGCTATGCCAATGCGCCGAAGAAACGCGTCTTCCTGCAGTTCGGATCCGCGCCGCTATTCACCAGTGGTCCCGGTTCGATTCAGGATCAGGTGCTGGGGCTGTGCGGCGGCGAGAATATCTTTGCCACCAGCCGTGTTCCCTGGCCGCAGGTGAGCCGCGAACAGGTGCTGGCCCGCCAGCCGCAGGCGATCGTGGTGACCGGCGACGCCAGCCGCATTGCCGAAGCGCAGCGCTTTTGGCAACATCAGCTCACCATTTCGTTGATTGCGTTACACAGCGACTGGTTTGAACGCGCAAGCCCACGTATTATCCTCGCCGCCAAACAACTTTGTGCGGCGCTTGACCAGGTAAAATAATCATCCGGCACACCGGATGTTCAGTGGGAATCAACGATGCTTGTCTATTGGCTGGATATTATTGGCACGGCTGTCTTCGCGATCTCCGGCGTTCTGCTGGCGGGAAAATTACGCATGGACCCATTCGGCGTGCTGGTGTTAGGCGTGGTGACGGCGGTGGGCGGCGGAACCATCCGCGACATGGCGCTGGCGAATGGCCCGGTATTCTGGGTCAAAGATCCCACCGATCTGGTGGTGGCGATGGTCACCAGCATGCTGACCATCCTGCTGGTCCGCCAGCCGCGTCGGCTGCCGAAATGGATACTGCCCGTTCTTGATGCCGTCGGTCTGGCGGTGTTTGTCGGCATCGGCGTCAATAAAGCCTTTCTCGCCGGCAGTGGTCCGCTGGTGGCGGTCTGCATGGGGGTGGTCACCGGCGTCGGCGGCGGGATTATCCGTGACGTGCTGGCGCGCGAAATTCCCATGATTCTGCGCACCGAGATCTACGCCACCGCCTGTATTGTCGGCGGCATTGTCCACGCTACAGCGCACGACACCTTTCATCTCCCGCTGGAGAATTCGGCGATGATGGGCATGGTGGTGACACTGGTGATCCGTCTGGCGGCGATCCGCTGGCACCTGAAGCTGCCGACGTTTGCCCTGGACGATAACGGGCGGTAGTAAAAGCAAAACGGTAACCTTAAGGTTACCGTTTTTCGCGTTGGCTCCCTCTCGCTGGAGGAGAAGGCGCCCGGTCGCACTCGCTTTAAACGCTGAATGAGGAACCGCAGCCGCAGGTGCTTTTCGCGTTCGGGTTGGTCACGATGAAACGCGAACCTTCCAGACCCTCGGTATAGTCGACGGCGCCGCCGACCAGATACTGCAGGCTCATTGGGTCAACCACCAGGCCGACGCCCTGTTTCTCGATGGTCATATCGCCTTCGTTCACCTGATCGTCAAAGGTGAAGCCATACTGGAAACCGCTGCAACCGCCGCCGGTGATATACACGCGCAGTTTCAGGTTCGGATTATCTTCATCCGCAATCAGGTGTTTTACTTTGTTGGCTGCGGCTTCGGTAAACTCCAGCGGCAACGCTACGTCATCACTCATTTTTTGCTCCCATTGATACTTCCGGCCGGTTAAAGAATAACCGGACCTTTTGAGCCATTATCTAATACCCTGGTAAATCGTTCAAGTATTCTCCCGCGGTGCCTGCTGCGCTTTTGCCGCCTGCTCGGCCTCCTGCTTCGCCAGAGTACGTTGCAGAATGGTCGAATACAAAGGCTTACCGCCGAGGAATTGCGCCAGTAGTGTTGCGCCAAGGCAGGTAATAATCATTGGCAAAATGAGCTGATAGTTATCCGTCATCTCCAGCACCAGCACAATCCCGGTGAGCGGCGCGCGCACCGAGGCGGCCAGCAGCGCCCCCATCCCGGCGATGGCGAAGGTGCCGGCATCGAGATGGTAGGCCGGAAACAGCGGAATAGCCGCCATGCCGAACGCCGTGCCCAGCAAGGTGCCCAGCGCCAGCATCGGCGCGAAGATCCCCCCCGGCGCGCCGGAAGAGAAGCAGATCAGCGTGGTCACCACGCGGGCAATAAAGATAAACAGCAGCAAACCGACGGAGAAATTACCGGCGGCGGCGATGGGGATCAGGTTAAAGCCACCGCCCACCGCGGAGGGCTGCATCAGCCCCAGCAGGCCGCAGATCCCGCCGATGACCCCGCCCATCAATACCCATTTTTTGATATTGCCACCGTGGATGCGCTGGAAGATATCCTGGGTGCGCAGCACCAGGAAGTTAAACAGCGGACCAAAGCAACCAAAGAGCATGCCCAGCACCAGATACAGCCACAGGGTATTCACCGGGGCGTTGCTCAGCTTGCCTACCTCAATGATCGCCGCTTCGCCATTGAAAATACGAAACACAATGCTCGACATGATCACGCCGGTAAATACCGCTTTAATGGAGATCAGGTTGTAGCGAAACTGCGGGCGCATCTCTTCGATGATAAACAGAATACCGGCCAGCGGCGCATTAAAGGCCGCCGAGAGCCCCGACGCCGCACCGGTCGCCAGCAGCGTGTGCCGCGCCTCCGGACTGCGCATGCGGAAGATATCCAGCA
This sequence comes from Klebsiella sp. RC2, assembly GCF_014192815.1. Taxonomy (NCBI): domain Bacteria; kingdom Pseudomonadati; phylum Pseudomonadota; class Gammaproteobacteria; order Enterobacterales; family Enterobacteriaceae; genus Klebsiella; species Klebsiella sp. RC2. Next base: position 47,088 of record NZ_JACHYL010000006.1, read on the forward strand.
CCATGCGTCCAATGTTGCCGCCAAGCTGCACCATCGGCCCTTCGCGTCCCAGCACCATTCCGGCGCCCAGGGTCCCCATGCCGCCGATAAATTTCACCGGCAGCACACGCCACCAGCGCACCGGCCGCAGCTCCTCCAGCGCCCCTTCGATTTCCGGGATCCCGGAGCCGCCCGCCTCCGGCGCAAAGCGGCGCACGAGAAAATAACCGACCATTGCCAGCAGCGCCGACAAGATAAACGCCAGCGGCCAGACCAGATACCAATGATCGGCCACCTGCGCCAGCGCGCCGATCCGCTGGTTCTGCACCCAGTTCACGCTCTTTTCAAACGCCACGCCCACCAGACCGGCCAGCGTGCCAACCACCGCCGCCATCAACAGGACCGCCAGCGGCGTTTTATCGCGCTGAATCAAACGGCGCACCGCATCGCCGCGACGTACCCGCACGAACTGATGTGCTTCAAAAGAGGGAGTTTCTGCTTTCATGCCATTATCAATTATTGGTAATACAAATGAAGAGAGAGGCATTTTAGCCGTCCCGGCGCGCTGCGTCGTCAAAAAAATGCCCTTGCGGCACATTGTTTCAATTGGGCAAAACTTTCATAACCATCCTGGAATAACTTAGAATAGCCGATAAAACATTTTTCACGAACCAGGACCCTGGCCATGAGCAAATCTGAAAATCTATACCATGCTGCGCGCGAACTGATCCCCGGCGGCGTTAACTCGCCGGTGCGCGCCTTCACCGGCGTCGGCGGCACGCCGCTGTTTATCGAACGCGCGGATGGCGCCTATCTTTATGACGTGGATGGGAAGGCCTATATCGATTATGTCGGCTCCTGGGGTCCGATGGTGCTGGGCCACAACCACCCGGCTATCCGCAATGCGGTGATCGAAGCGGCGTCCCGCGGCCTGAGCTTTGGCGCGCCGACCGAAATGGAAGTGAAAATGGCGGCGCTGGTGACCGAGCTGGTCCCGACCATGGATATGGTGCGGATGGTGAACTCCGGCACCGAAGCGACCATGAGCGCCATTCGCCTGGCCCGCGGCTTCACCGGCCGCGATAAGATCATTAAGTTCGAAGGCTGCTATCACGGCCATGCCGACTGTCTGCTGGTGAAAGCCGGTTCCGGCGCGCTGACCCTCGGCCAGCCAAATTCGCCGGGCGTGCCAGCCGATTTCGCGAAACATACCCTGACCTGCACCTATAACGACCTCGCCTCGGTACGCGCGGCGTTCGAGCAATATCCACAGGATATCGCCTGCATCATCGTCGAGCCGGTCGCCGGGAATATGAACTGCATTCCGCCGCAGCCGGAGTTCCTGCCGGGCCTGCGCGCGTTGTGCGACGAATTTGGCGCCCTGCTGATCATCGACGAAGTGATGACCGGCTTCCGCGTGGCGCTGGCGGGCGCCCAGGCTTATTACGGCGTGGAGCCGGATCTGACCTGTCTCGGGAAAATCATCGGCGGCGGGATGCCGGTGGGCGCCTTCGGCGGCCGCCGCGAAGTGATGGACGCGCTGGCGCCGACCGGCCCGGTGTACCAGGCTGGTACGCTCTCCGGTAACCCGATCGCCATGGCCGCTGGCTTCGCCTGCTTAAGCGAAGTGGCGCAGCCGGGTGTGCATGAAACCCTGACCGATCTGACCAACCAGCTGGCGGATGGCCTGCTGAACGCGGCGCGCGAAACCGGGATCCCGCTGGTGGTCAATAACGTCGGCGGCATGTTCGGCATCTTCTTTACCGATGCCGAAACCGTCACCTGCTATCAGGACGTGGTGAAGTGCGATGTCGAACGCTTCAAGCGCTTCTTCCACCTGATGCTGGAGGAAGGCGTGTACCTGGCGCCGTCGGCATTTGAAGCCGGCTTTATGTCCATCGCTCACAGCGAAGAGGACATTAACAACACCATCGACGCCGCCCGTCGGGTGTTTGCCAAACTGTAAGGTACTTGAAGGCCTGGTGGCGCAGGGATTTTCCCGGAGGCGGCGCGCTGCGCCTTGTCCGGGCTACCAAATCGCACAGCGCTGTAGCCCCGGTAAGCGCTAGCGCCACCGGGGAGTTTCCCGGAGGCGGCGCGCTGCGCCTTGTCCGGGCTACCAAATTGCACAGCGCTGTAGCCCCGGTAAGCGCTAGCGCCACCGGGGATATTGAGGCCATCCAGGATCGTTAGCGGCTCTGCTTTCTCAGCAAATAGATAAAGTACGGCGCGCCGATAAACGTCGACAACAGCCCCGCCGGGATCTGGTAGGGGAACATAATCATCCGCCCGCACCAGTCGGCAAAGACCAGCAGCATCCCGCCCGTCAACCCGGAAATCACCATATGCGGCATCGTCCGGCGGAATCCCAGCATCCTCGCAATATGCGGCGCCATCAGGCCAACGAAACTTAACGGCCCAATGGTGAGCGTCGCCGTCGCCGTCAGGCTCGCCGCCAGCAGCAGCAACCCGATACGCGATGGCGTCAGCGCCATCCCCACCGCCCGCGCCGCCTCGCCGCCCAGCGGCAAAATGGTCAGCCAGCGGCGGCAGAGCGGCGCCAGCGCCAGCAGCGCCAGCATCACCACGCCACTACGCAGCGCCATCTCCGGCGTCGCGCTATAGGTCGAACCGGACATCCACGTCAGGATCTGCGCCATTCGCGGATCGCCGCTGGCCTGCAGCATCATCAACAGCATGGTGAAGGCGGTACTCAGCGCCATCCCCGCCAGCAGCATCCGGTGCGGCGAGAAACCGCCGCGCCCGGCGGCGATCAGAATAACCAGCAGCGTTGCCGCCGCGCCAAGGCTGCCGGCAGGCAGCAGCCAGACAAAGGCGTTGCCCGGCACGAAGAACAGCATCAATACCACACCGAACGCCGCGCCAGAGCTGATGCCCAGTACTTCCGGGCTGGCCATCGGGTTGCCGGTCAGGCGTTGAATGATGCAGCCCGCGACCGCCAGCATCACCCCGGCGAACAGCGCCGAGAGCACACGTGGCCAGCGCCAGGGCATCAGTTGCGCCAGCAGATCGCCGCTGGCCCACTGCCAGCCATGGGCATCGCGACCAAAGGTCAGCGCGGCGGTTATCGCCAACAGCAGCAGCGCTAAGCCGCCCAGCGCGAACCACGGCACGTGGCGGCGCTCAATCAGCGCTTTATCGCCGCCGTTCATCACCGGGGCGCTGATGCTGCGCAGCCGCGGCAGCAGCCACAGCAATAAAGGCGCGCCAATCAGCGCGGTGACTGACCCGGTCGAGACTTCCCGCCAGACCCGGCTGAGCCAGAGAATAATTTGATCGGAAAGCCACAGGATCAACGCGCCAATTAGCGCCGCCAGCAGCAATCGCGGCAGCAGGCGGCGGGCGCCGAGCATTTTCGCCAGCAGCGGCGCGAACAGACCGATAAAGCCGATAATGCCGACCGCGTTAACCAGCAGCGCGCTGATGGCAATCGCCAGCGTCAGCACGCCAAGCCGCGCCAGAGACAGCGCCAGCCCAAGGTTGCGCGCCACGCCATCATCGAGTCCCATCAGGGTTAACGGGCGTAGCAATAACAGCGTCAACATCGCGCCGCCGAGCAGCTGCGGCCACAGGCGTTGCACCACGCTCCAGTCGGTCTGCGTCAGGGTGCCGGTACTCCACAGGAACATGCTTTGCAGCTGATCGTGATGGAAAATCACCATCAGCTGATTGACCGCGCCGCAATAGAGACTCACTACCAGGCCGGCCAGGATCAGCGTCACCGGCGACAGACGTTTGCCCCACGAGACGCCAAACACCAGCGCCCCCACCAGACAAGCCCCAGCCAGCGCCGCAAACTGCGAGGCCAGCACGCCAGGGATGGCCCATAGCGTCGTCACCGTCATTCCCAGCTGTGCGCCGGTGGCGACGCCGAGCGTGGTTGGCTCCGCCAGCGGGTTACGCAGCACCTGCTGGAACAGCACGCCGACCAGCCCCAGCCCGGCGCCGACCAGCAGCGATATCGCCAGCCTCGGCAGCAGGCTGTAATGGAACAGCATCTGGGCGATATTATCGATATCCGGCTGCCACAGCGCCTGACGCCATTGCGCGTAAGGTAAAGCGACATTGAGGTTGACGATGCTCAGCGCGAAAGCGGCAACCAGCAGCCCGGTCAGCAGGAGAATGGCTAACGGCGAGAGACGCGCGTTCATATCGCCGCCCTCCCCTGCGCATCGGCCAGCACGCGGGCGAAATGCATCGCCGACAGCATCGCGCCATAGAACCACACCGCCGGAACCCGCTGGAAACGCCCCGCGCGCACGAACGGCATCGCCTGCCACAGCGGGGTCGCCAACAGCTGGGCCATCTCCCGATCGTTGCCATGATCGAAACAGATCACATCGGCCTCGTTAAATGCCGCCAGCCGATCAATACCGACGGTGACGCTGCCCCAGAATGCCGCTTCGCCGCGCCAGGCGTTTTGAATGCCAAAGCGGTCAAGCACCTCCTGGAACAGGCAGTTCTCACCAAATACCAGCACGTGGCGGGCATCGAGCAGCGAAATCATCAGCAGTGGGCGATCGCCACGCCCGGCAAATCGCGGACGCAGGTTCTCCATCAGCGCGTCGAATTCCGCCAGATGGCGCTTCGCCTGCTGTTGTTTACCCAGCAGGTCGGCCATTTCCAGTAGCGAACGCTGGGCCATCGCCAGCGGCCGTTTGCCGTCGCTGAAGGTGAATCCGCGGCCAGGCGCGATACGCGCCAGCTTTTCCGGCGACGGGCCATAGCCTGCCGACCAGACGATAAACGACGGTTTCATCTGCGTCAGCAGCTCAAGATTGGGTTCGGTGCGCAGGCCGACATCGATTACCGACGCGGGCAGCGCGGGTTCGTTCACCCACAGGCGATAGTTGGGAATGTCGGCCACGCCGTAGGGCGTGACGCCAAGCGCCAGCAGCAGTTCGGCCGGCAGCCACTCCAGCGCGACGACGCGCTGCGGGTCAATGTTCGCCGCCTGCGCGCCGCGCATCTGCCACAGCAGCGGCGAGAGCGCCATCGCGGTCAGCAGGCGGCGTCGGGTTATCAGAGTTGGGTTCATCATCAATAGACAAAACTTACCGGCGCCGCGCCCGCCGGGTGCGGCAGGATCCCCATCGGGATGCCGTAGATTTGTTCCAGCGTGTCGCTGCGCATCAGTACTGCTGGCGTCCCCTGGGCGATCATTTCCCCACCGCGCAGCGCGACCAGATAATCGCAGTAGCGGGCAGCCATATTGATATCATGCAGGACCGCGATCACCGTCAGGCCACGCTGCTGGCTGAGACGATGCACCAGCGCGAGCACATCGACCTGATGGGCGATATCCAGCGCCGAGGTCGGTTCATCAAGCAGCAGACAGCGGCTATCCTGCGCCACCAGCATGGCGATCCACGCCCGCTGACGCTCGCCGCCGGAGAGACTGTCCACCAGCCGCTGCGCCAAAGGCTTCAGCCCCACCAGCGCGATCGCCTCTTCCACCTTTTCGCGATCCGCCGCGCCGAAGCGCCCCAGCGCGCCATGCCACGGGTAGCGACCTATCGCCACCAGCTCGCGAACTGTCATCCCTTCCGCCGCCGGCAGCTGCTGCGGCAGATAGGCCACTTTGCGGGCAAACGCCTTGCTACTCCAGCTCTCCAGCGGCTGGCCGTCCAGCAGCACCTCGCCCGCGGAAGGCGGCTGATGGCGGCCGAGCATTTTCAGTAATGTGGATTTGCCGGAACCGTTATGGCCTATCAGGCCAGTCACTTTTCCTGCCGGGAAGGTTAACGAAAGGGGGTGAAGCAGCGTGCGACCTGGTACGCGAAAGGTCACGCCATTTAACGCAAAGGTGGTCTCAGAGTGAGGAGTCTGTTCCTGCATAGCAACAACCTGATGTTGGGCGCGGCGAACCGCGCCCGTGAGTAGTTAGAAGCGGAAGGTTGCGGTCGCGACAACCTGACGTCCCGCACCCCAGTAGCAGGCGTATTCGCTATAGCAGCTGGAGACATATTCGCGGTCAAACAGGTTGTTGACGTTGACGCCGACCGAAGAGCCCGGCAGGCCAAAGCGCGCCAGATCGTATTTGACCGTCGCATCCATCAGCGCATAACCGGCCACATTGAAGGCATCATTTTTGTTACCGGTGCTGGTGTCAGTTTTGTAATAGCTGACCGTAGAACCGATATAGCGCGCCCCGGCGCCGACCGTCAGACCGCTGAGCGCGGTTTCGTGGAAGGTGTAATCCGCCCACAGCGACGCCATGTTACGCGGCACTTCCGCCGGACGCTTGCCGTTGAACACCGTATCGTGAGTGTATTCCGCATCGGTATAGCTGTAGGCCGCGGTGACGTTGATATTGGCGTTCACCGCCGCTTTCGCCTCCAGTTCAAGGCCGCGGGAGCGGATCTCGCCGGTCTGGATGCTGAACGCCTGGTTAGCCGGATCCGCCGTCAGGTTCTTATCTTTGGTCAGCTGATAGACCGCGGCGGTGACCACCACCGGCATGTCTTTCGGCACATATTTCACGCCAGCTTCATACTGCTTGCCACGCGACGGATCGAACGGCTGGCCGTTAAGCCCGGAGCCCGATACCGGCTCGAAGGATTCGCTGTAGCTGAAGTACGGAGAGATGCCGTTATCAAACAGGTAATTGATACCGCCGCGCCAGGTGAACTGCTGGTCGTGATTCTCCGCCAGGCTGTTGCTGGAGCGAGTTAATGTTGAGGTGGTGGCGTAATCGTAACGGCCGCCCAGGGTCATGACCCACTTATCCCACTCCATCTGATCCTGCGCGTACAGGCCCGTCTGCTCCATTCGGTTGAGGACCGCGTACGGGAAAGTGACCTGAATATTCGGGTTGCCGTATTGCGGGTTGCTCATGCTGATAGGATCCGCCGTCCCGTAGTCGGCATCCACATCGTTGCGCATCCGCGAGTAATCTACGCCGGTCAGCAGCGTATGGCTGACCGCGCCGGTGGCGAAAGCAGACTGCAGCTGGGTATCGACGGTAAAGGTGTTCAGGTGCTCATCAGAACGCACATAGGCGCGATTCATGTAGCCCGGGGCGACATAGCCATTCCCGTACACCGAGCGATACAAGGTATCAACCTCGGCATAGCGCAGGTTCTGCCGCACGGTAAAGGTGTCATCAAACTGATGGGAGAAGCTATAACCCACCATCTTCTGGCGGCGCGAGATCTTATTATCCGCCTCGCCTTCGTTGAAATCGGTCGGCAGCTTGTGCGCCTTCCCGTTGGCATCGTAATACGGCACCACGGTGCCTTCGCGCGGCAGCCAGCCGTAGTAGCCCGCATCCGGGTCATTCTGGAAGTTGCTCAGGAAGGTGAAGTCGGTTTTATCGTCCGGGCGCCAGCTAAAGGACGGCGCCACCGCATAGCGTGTAGACTTCGCCATCTGCTGCTGGGTATCCTGGCTGCGGCCCAGGCCGGTCAGGCGATAGGACCAGACGCCGGCATCATCAATGGCGTCGCTGAAGTCAAACCCGGTCTGCCACAGGTTGTCGGTGCCCATCTTGAACTGCACTTCTTTCAGCGGCTCAGTGGTCGGGCGTTTGCTGACCATGCTGACGATACCGCCAGGGTTGCTGTTGCCGTACAGCACCGAGGTTGGCCCGCGCATCACTTCCACGCGCTCGAGGAAATACGGGTCCATGGAGACTTCAGAGTAGTTATTTCCCTGCAGCTTCATGCCGTCCAGATACTGGTTGGTATTGACGGTCGTCGAGGTAGTGAAACCGCGGATGGTGACCACATCATAGGTGGTCGAGCTACCGCGGGTGGAGAAGACGCTCGGCGTATAGGAGAGCGCCTCTTTTACCGTGGTCGGCTGGCGCATCTCCATCTCCTGGCGCGTGACCACCGAGACAGACTGCGGCGTTTTTTCGATCGGGGTATCGGTTTTCGTCGCCGTGGCAGAGCGTTTTGCCGCGATGGTCGGCGCCGGTCCCCAGGCACTTTCCTGGGCGGCCGGTGCCGCAACGACGGTGATAGTCTCTTCTTGTTTCGGTTGTTCCGCAGCCTGTGCATAGACAGACATGCCGCTAACCGCCGTGGCTACTACGACTGCGATTTTACGCAGCGAGTGATTTGGCTGAGCAGTTTTTGGACGCGCCATGGGTATATCTCTGATGAAAGTGAATGATAACGTAAACGATAATTATTATTATGACGGGCGATATAATAGGCGAAACGCCGAAGGCAAGGCAAGCGATATGCCAGCCTGGCGAGACCGAAGGCCGAATTAATAACCAGATAGTTATTATGGAGTTAAAGAGGCGTTAACTTTTTTACAGGTATAAAAAAACCCCTTAATACTTTCGTATTAAGGGGTCGGGTTGTGCGGCCAAAATCAGTTACTGCCGAACATATCCTTGATCCAGCCCGCGACGCCGTCGCTCTTCTCCTGCTGCTTCGGCTGTTGCTGCTGTTGCTGTTGCTGTTGCTGCTGCGGCTGCTGTTGCCCGGACTGATTAAACGGGTTGTTCGCTTCCTGCTGCTGCAACTGCTGCTGCTGCATCATCTCTCCCTGGCGGCACAGCGCATCCGGCTGCGTCGTCCAGACCGGCAGCGAACGGACGCCACCGCTGCAGACGAGGTTGCCGTTGCTGTCCACGCCCATGTCGACCACGTCTTCCGGCGCCGTCAACGCCAGCGGCGTTGGCGTCTGGTTCGCCAGATAGCGCTGGTAAATCGACATCGCGCCGCTGGCGCCGTACAGTTTGGTCGGCTGGTTGTTGTCGCGGCCCACCCAGGTGATGGTCACCTGGCTACCGTCGATGCCGGCGAACCAGGTATCGACGTTATTGTTGGTGGTCCCGGTTTTCCCCGCCAGATGCAGGCCCGGATACTTCGCGCCCAGCTGACGCCCCGTGCCGCGCTGCACCACCTGCTGCATGGTCCACAGCGTCATGTAGGCCGCCTGGGCAGGCACGGCGCGTTCCGCCTGCGGGTAGCTCTGGTAAAGCACCGTGCCATCTTCCGCAATCACTGACCGCAGGGCGGACAGCGGCGCACGGTTGCCGCCGCTGGCAATCGTCTGGAAGGCCTGCGCCACTTCAATCGGCGTCAGGTTCAGCGCACCCAGCAGCATCGCCGGCACCGCGTTGAGCTGATTCTTCGGCGCCCCCAGTTTAGTCCAGGTATCGACGACCGCCGGCAAGCCCAGCGCCATCCCGAGGTTAACCGTCGGGACGTTCATCGAGCGGGTCAAGGCATCCACCAGCATCACCTGGCCGCTGAAGCGACGATCGTCGTTCTGCGGGGACCACGTCTGGCCGTTGGACAGGCGAATGGTCACCGGCGCATCGGCGATCCAGGTGTTCAGGCGATACTGGTTCGGCTGGCTCAGCGCGGTCAGATAGGTCGCCGGCTTGGCCAGAGAACCAATCGACCGGCGGGCCTGCATCGCGCGGTTGTAGCCGGCGAACTGCGGCTCCGCGCCGCCGACCATCGCCCGCACTTCACCGGTAAAGCGGTCCACCACCACCATGGCGGTTTCCAGATCTGCCAGCTTGCGCTGTTTCTTCAGTACCGGGATCCCTTCAGTAGCCGCTTTTTCCGCCGCATCCTGCGCCACCGAGTCGAAGGTGGTGAAGATCTTCACGCCGGAGAGATCTTTCACTTTATCGCCCAGCTTCGCCTGCAGCTCCTGACGAACCATCTGCATAAAGGCCGGCTGCGGTGAAATCACCCCGCCGCGCGGCTGCACGCCCAGCGGACGCGCGCTCAGCATATCGTACAGCTCCTGGTCGATAACCTGCTGCTGCTGCAGCAGACGCAGCACCAGATTGCGTCGCTCAAGGGCCAGTTTCGGGTTGCGCCACGGGTTATACACCGACGCCCCTTTCACCATCCCCACCAGCAGCGCCTGCTGATCGAGGCTCAGCTCTTCCACCGGACGGCCAAAGTAGTACAGGCTGGCCAGCGGGAAGCCGCGAATTTCATTATCGCCGCTCTGGCCGAGGTACACCTCGTTCATATACAGCTCAAGGATGCGATCCTTGCTGTAACGGGCATCGACGATCAGCGCCATATACGCTTCGTTGGCTTTACGCCAGTAGGAGCGCTCGCTGGAGAGGAACAGGTTTTTCACCAGCTGCTGGGTCAGGGTACTCGCCCCCTGCACCGTACGACCTGCCGTCAGGTTCGCCAGCACCGCGCGGCCGATGGAATACAGGCTGATACCATCGTGCTCGTAGAAGTGGCGGTCTTCGGTCGCCAGCAGCGTATCCACCAGCAGATCCGGGAAGCCACTGCGCTTCACGAACAGGCGCTGCTCACCGTTCGGCGACTGCAGCATGGTAATAAGACGCGGATCGAGACGGAAGAAACCGAACTGGCGGTTATTATCCATATTCTCGATGGTCTCCAGATGGTCGCCATCGAAGGTCAGACGCGCGCGCACCTGCCCTTCTTTACTGTCCGGGAAATCGAACGGACGACGGATCATCTCGATGCTATTGGCCTGCACGGTGTATTCGCCCGGGCGCGTCATCGCGCTGACCTGACGATACTGGGTGGCGTTCAGCAGACGCACCATCTCGTTTTTGCTGATCTGCATATCCGGCTCAAGATTCACCATCCGGCCATAAACCGCGGCCGGCAGCTCCCAGACTTTACCGTCAATGCGGCTGCGGATTTTCTGATCGAGGTAGACGCCATAGGCGGCAATCAGCACCGCGAAGACAATCCCCAGCTTGACCAGCAGCCACAGCCAGCGGCGCTTACGACGAGGTTTGCCACCGTTGCCTTTTCCTTTTCTCGGCACCGGTTTCTCATCCTCATAATCATCGTCATCATACTCATCGTCGTAGTCCTCTTCCCGGACCCGGCGACGGGTAACTTTTTGTTTTGTCGGACGTGAGGGTCTCCCCTTACGTCCGATAGGCTCGCGGTCATCTCCCGCCATGCTTTTTCTCCGCAACGTTCAGGCGCAAGGGCCTGATTCTCAATACTTCCCCTGCACAGAGGAAGAAGAAATCTCTCAAATTAACGTCCAGGCTGCTTATCCTTCGGACGACAACCTGCTGGCAGGCAGGACATGCCGCCAGCCTTTCATGAGGTTGGTTTGCTTCGTTTTACATGATATTAACAATAAGAATTCACCATAAAATCATTATGTTAAACGCATCATCAGCAGAAATGGTCAGAACATAGCACGTAATGTTCAGGGCATACAGGATAGCACTAAAATGCGACATTCTTAACCAGCATTTTACCTCCTGCGCACGTAACAAGATGGGAAAGAGTATGTTTTTTAATAACATAAAAAATGACGCTCGCCCTGATGCCAAATGCGGCGGCATCGCCTCACACCGAAAATATATTTCCCGGACGACAACATTTATTATTGAGAGAAGTAAAGGGAATTAATCGAGTTTCTCCCAATAAAAATGAGAGCCTGTTAACATTTATGCAGAATAATATTTTATGATGACACCAGGAAAATCTTTGTTAAACTAGCGGCCAGTGATTCATTATTTTGATTACTTTACTATGCGCATTCCGCTTATATTTTCGCTTTGCGTGGTCGCCGTGCTCTCTGGCTGCCAACAGAAACCCGCCTCAACGCTCAGCCCGGCCATCAGCAGCCAGGCGCAGCTGGAGCAGCTCTCGTCGGTAGCAGCCGGGATGCGCTATCTCAAGAATAAATGTAATCGTAGCGATCTCCCCGCCGATGAAACGATATATCGGGCAGCGGTGAATGTCGGCAAAGCGCGCGGGTGGGGAAATATTGACGTGGCGACGTTAAGCCAAAATAGCGACCGGCTTTATCAACAACTTTTGCAGGACAGCACTCCGGAAGCCACACAGTGTAGTCAATTTAATCGCCAGCTCGCTCCCTTTATTGCCAGCTTGCGCAGCGACTAAACAAAATATTCTCAACGCGCATTTTATTGCGCGTAGCCCTTATTCCCCTTTCGGCTCCTCGTCAATTTTCCCGCCTGGCCAGTCATCCAGCGCCGCCAGGGTAAATGTTGTGCCGTTGAAGCTAAAGATCGTCACATCCTGCTGGATCTGCTCCACCACCAGATTGGGCAGCGGGGAATCACCCTCCGACCACGCTTTGCCGTTTAACACAATGCTGCGCTTTTCCGGTAGCGAGGCGTAGACATGGGCGCTGTAGCGCAGGGGCGGCAGCGTATCGCTGTCCACTACCGGCGCCGCAGGCGCGCTGGGTTTTACCGCCGACGGCGGGTTTTTTGGCGCGGTCTCCCCGGCGGCGGTTAACGGCAAAAGCGCCGCATGAGCCACCGGCAGAGGCAGCGTTTGCGGCGGTGACGGATGGCGCCACTGCTCGCCGCCAAACCAGCCGAGCGCGATAAATAATCCGGCGTACAGCGGGATAATCCAGCCGGGGACCTGCACCATCCGGCCACGGCTCACCGGCGCGTCTGCCTGCGCGGTGGACGGCTGAGGCGCCACCAGAGGCGGGATGCCTCTTTCACTATCATCACGAACAATCACAACCGTCTCCTGTTCCCTCACGGTGCAGAGAAGGCGCCCTTACGGGCGCCCCAGACTGCTGACAAAGTGCATTCTTCAGAGATTGCCCGGCGGCGCTACGCTAGTGCGGGCCGACAGATAACTTCATAACTGTTTGATATTTCAGTCTTTCGTAGGCCGGGTAAGGCGTAAGCCGCCACCCGGCAGAAAGGCGAGCACAATAACGAAACAGGTTTGTCATCAGCCAGAGGCGCCCTTACGGGCGCCCCACGTTATGTTATTTACTGCTCACCGGCAGGCCAGCGCCCTGCGATTCCCCCTGTGGCAGCTCGAGGACCGCTACCGACCAGGCCGGCAGCGTGACCGAGCCGTCAGCGGCAACCTGCACGCCGCTCGCCAGCGAACGGTCGCCTGCCGCCTGCTGGATGGCGCTCAGCTGCAGCGATGTGCCGGCGAAGTCCTGCAGCGTCCGGCTTTCCGGTGCGGCGTTGATCGCCACCACGATGCCGTCGACACGGCTGTCCAGACTGGCGCCAGCCTGCATCCCATCATCGATGGTCATCACCAGCAGACCCGTCTGCTGATCGGCGCCGGTGTTGCGGAAGTCCACACGCTTCATCACCGTCGCGCCGTCACCGAGGGTAAACAGCGGAGAGGATTTACGCAGCGCGGTCAGCTCCTGATAAAACGCGGTCATCTGCTTGAGCTCCGTTTCACCCGGAGTAGCCACCGCGTCTTTTACCCGGGCGATGATGTCATAGTTGCTGCCATCATCGCTGCTGCGCGGCATACCCACGTTGTAGTTGTTGTCCTGCAGGGAGTAATCCACGCGGTTAAACCAGTCACCGGAATCATACGAATCGCGGGTAAAAGATTTAGAGCGCAGCAGCTCTGAGCCCTGCTGGTCAAAGGCGATCCCCTGGCCGAGCATCACCGTCGCCAGCGACACCGCCTGCATCCGGACGCGGGTATCGAGATCCGCCTCCTGAGCAGCTTTATAGCTGATCATGTCCCACAGCGTTTGGTTGTCGTGTTTTGACACATAATTCACGACTTCCGTCGGGTCAGCCGCATAGCCGCCAGGCGCGCCGTTATAGTCAATCTCGCTGCCTTTCTTCACCGCGCCGTCTTTGTCGATCAGCACGAAGTCCGCGAGGTTACCGGCCATGCCCAGACGGGTCAGATCGGCGAGGTGGCGCGCCTGATCGTCGGTCATGCTGGTCAGCTCATTTGGCTGAACGCCGGCGCCGCTGCCCACCCCCTGATTCTGGCGCAATGCATCGCCGGAATCGAACGGCCCGCCACCGCGCACGGCGTCGCGCAGACGATCGGAGAACGTGCCGATCCCGGTGCCTTTCAGATTGATTTGCGAGGCAATTTCAAAGCGATCGCTCTGGTTGGAATCCCAGCCTTCACCAAAGAAATAAATGTCCGGGTTCAGCGCTTTAATGCGCTCCCAGGCCGAGAGGATCTGCGCTTTCGGATGATAGCCCATCAGGTCGAAGCGGAAGCCATCGATCTTATAATCGGTGGTCCATACCGCCAGTGAATCGGCGATAAGCTTGGCGAACATCCGGTGCTCTGGCGCCGAGTCGGAGCAACAGGTGGCCGATTCCACGCTGCCGGTGGTTTCATTCAGGCGCTGATAGTACCAGGGGACGATCTTATCCAGCACCGAGGTGCGGTCGGTCGGGCCGGCGGCGTTGGTGTGGTTGTACACCACGTCCATAATGACGTTCATTCCCAGATCCTGCTTGATCGCCTGAATCATGGTGCGGAACTCTTTAATGCGCGCCGTGCCTTCCGGATCGGTGGCGTAGGATCCTTCCGGCACCGTGTAGTGGAACGGATCGTAGCCCCAGTTATAGGAGTCGGTCTGCGCCACCAGCGTATTCAACGCCTGCACCTGCGGGTTATCCTTGCTGTCGTTCTGCTTCAGCTGGGTCAGCACCTCTTCGACCGTCGAACCGCTGTCGCAATAGCCCGCGAACTCGCTGCTCTTCACCGCGCTGTTGATCTCGCACAGGCGACTGAACGGCTGCTGAATATCGGCGACTTTGTCGCTGAACTCATTGACCGTCGCCAGATCGAAGACCGGCAGCAGCTCAATATGGGTCACTCCCGAGGCCGACAGCTGTTTCAGATGCTGGACCATATTGCTCTCCTGGGCGGTGAGCGCCAGATACTTACCGCGCAGTTCGGCGGGAACGGTTTGATCCCAGGCAGAGAGATCGCGAATATGCGACTCGTGGATCGTCATTTTCGCCAGGTCGGCTTTGGTTTTCTGCGCGTGCGGCATCGTCAGCCCGTCCCAGCCTTCCGGCTTCAGCGCGCTGTCGTTGAGATCGACCACCTGGCTGTACTCCGAGTTGGTCGACAAACTATGGGCGTAGGGATCGGTCACTTCGTACTGCTCGACTTTACGCGACTGCGGGTGGTAGACGGTCATCGCGTAGCGGTAGAACGCGCCCTTCAGGTCGCTTCCCCCCTGCCATGACCAGGCGCCGGAGGCGCTGTCGCGGGTCATCGGATGGCTGGCCACCACCTTCTTGTCGGCGCTGTAGACCACCAGCTCAACCTGCTGCGCCGTGGGCGCCCAGACGCGGAAGGTCACGCCGCTATCAGTTAGCTGGGCGCCATAGCTCAGCGCCTCGGCGGCAGCGGCATAGGTATCGTCCAGCACGCCGGCGGTCTGCACCTGGGTGGCGGAGCTAAGGATCCCGTCGCTTTCGGCGGATATCGCCACCGTCTCGCCCTGCAGCAATTCATCGACGTTGACATCATCCGGCAGCTTAAAGGCAGGATAGCTGGCGAGATGCGGGAAGCGCATGCTCACCTGCTGACTGACGGTGGTGGGGGTCAGCTTGACATATTTATCGGTAAATTCGCCGTTACTGTCGGCGGCCACCTTACTGCTGTGGCTGTAATAGAGGCGCACAATGGGTTTATTTTCGCCGCCCGGCCACAGCAGGGTGGTTTTATCGACCCAGTGCGCATCGGCCAGCGCCACGCCAAAGGCGGCGCGGAAGGCGTCGGCGCGGGAGTCATAGACCGCGCTGTTGCCAGCGATGACCGATACCGTGCGATCGGTGAAATCGCCAAAAGAGACGCGCAGGTCGCTGTCGATAAGCTTATTGGTGCCATCGCGGACGATAACGTTGATACATCCGCTCTCTTTAGTCAGCGGGATCACCCAGTAAGGGCCATATTTGTCGCTGCCGGTCGGCGTAGTGCTGACATCATTCCAGTCCGCCACCGGCGCGCTCAGCGCATCACAGGTTTCGTTATTCCATAGATAGAGGTTTTTAGTCGCATAGTCGGCCGGCGTGCTGCTGGTGATGCCGGCGATATCGACAAGGTGAATGACAGCCTGGTTGGCGGAAGCCTGCGCCGCTTCGCCAGGGACGGCAACGTCCGGTAAGCGGACGACCACATCCTGCGGGTCGGGCGTACCGGGCGTGCCTGGGTTGCCAGGATTGCCTGGTGAACCCGGTGAGCCAGAGGGTGAAGAGGAAGAGCTGTTATCACAGCCACTCAATAATACTAACGATCCAAGAAATAGGGCATGACAGGTATATCTGAGCATTCGATAGTCCCTAATATGCTTATTAAATTATAAAAGGTAAGAAAGGATGAATATCTTTACAGCGCGCTAATTAGATATTTTTGCTTTCCGGGGCGCAATCATCCCCCACAAATGAGAGGGGGGCGTAGGAAGCCGGGGGAGTAAATCAATAAAGGGAATGACGACCCGAAACCGCAAACTGATTATGATTCGCCACGCTTATCGCCACTCTCCGGCAATAAATAATTCAAAAGCCAATAATCACCTACCTGTTTCGGTAGGGTATTACGCCAACGTGCAGAAAAATAAATTAGCAAAGGAATTAAAATGCCAGTTTCTGTGATGGGGTTAACAAATATAAATAAAGGGATAATTAAATTATTACCACAAATTGTGACGCTCATCATATTAATAACCGCTATCCCCCAGCTGGCGAAATTAACCTGGCGCGTGGTATTCCCTGTGAGTCCTGAGGATATTTCCGCCCTGCCATTAACCGCTTCTCCAATGGCGGAGTCGGAATTAAAAACCGAACGGCCTGTATTTACCCTGTTTGGTCTGGCGGCAAAAAACAACCCCGCGCCAACGGATGCAACCCACCTCAATCAGGTGCCGGTTTCCAGCCTGAAACTACGCCTTACGGGTCTGCTCGCCAGCAGTAACCCGGCACGATCCATCGCCATTATAGAAAAAGGAAATCAGCAGGTTAGCCTTAGTTCCGGCGATACTATCCCGGGGTACGATGCGCGGATCGTCGCCATTCTTCCCGACCGGATCATCGTTAACTATCAGGGACGCAAAGAGGCCATTTTGTTATTTAACGATACCCGCGCGCCGTCGTCATCGCCCGCTACAGCGGCCACTCCGCCTCTTGTGAAGCAACTCCGCGAACAGCCGCAAAATATCCTCACTTATTTATCTATTTCGCCGGTGCTCAGTGGCGACAAACTGCAGGGCTATCGCCTTAATCCAGGCAAAGACGCCTCGCTATTTCGTCAGTCCGGCCTGCAGGAAAATGATTTAGCCATTGCCCTAAATGGCATTGATTTACGCGATCAGGCGCAAGCACAGCAGGCGCTGCAACACCTGAATGAACAGACCGAAATAACGCTGACCGTTGAGCGAGAAGGTCAACGACACGATATCGCTTTCGCGCTGGGGGATGAATAATTGCCAACCATAAAACGACTGCGGAAAATGCTGACTGTGCTGCTGATATTAACGCCGCTGCTATTTCGTCCGGCCATCGCAGAAGAATTTTCCGCCAGCTTTAAAGGCACCGATATCCAGGAATTTATCAATACCGTCAGCAAAAACCTGAATAAAACGGTGATTATCGATCCCAGCGTGCGCGGCACCATTACCGTACGCAGTTACGATATGCTCAATGAAGAGCAATATTATCAATTCTTCCTTAGCGTGCTGGATGTGTATGGCTTCGCCGTGATCAATATGAATAACGGCGTACTGAAGGTGGTGCGGGCTAAAGATGCGAAAACCTCGGCCGTCCCGGTCGCCAGCGAGGCAGCACCGGGCGAAGGCGATGAAGTGGTCACCCGGGTGGTGCCCCTGACCAACGTCGCCGCCCGCGATCTCGCCCCGCTGCTTCGCCAGCTGAACGATAACGCCGGCGCCGGCAGCGTGGTCCATTATGAGCCCTCCAACGTATTGCTGATGACCGGCCGCGCAGCGGTCATCAAACGCCTGCTGACCATTGTCGAGCGCGTCGACAACGCCGGGGATCGCAGCGTGGTGACCGTTCCCCTCTCCTGGGCCTCCGCCGCGGAGGTGGTCAAACTGGTTACCGAGCTCAATAAAGACAGCAGTAAGTCGGCGCTGCCGGGCTCGATGGTGGCGAACGTGGTGGCCGATGAGCGCACCAACGCGGTACTGGTCAGCGGCGAGCCGAACTCGCGCCAGCGCATTATCGCCATGATCAAACAGCTCGACCGCCAGCAGGCGGTGCAGGGCAACACCAAAGTGATCTACCTGAAGTACGCCAAAGCCGCCGATCTGGTGGAGGTCCTCACCGGGATCAGCAGCTCACTGCAGAACGATAAGCAAAGCGCCAAACCGGTGGCCGCGATCGACAAAAATATCATTATCAAAGCCCACGGCCAGACCAACGCCCTGATCGTCACCGCGGCGCCGGACGTGATGAACGATCTTGAGCGAGTAATCGCCCAGCTCGATATCCGCCGCCCGCAGGTGCTGGTGGAGGCGATTATCGCCGAAGTGCAGGATGCCGACGGCCTCAACCTCGGTATCCAGTGGGCCAATAAAAATGCCGGCATGACCCAGTTCACCAACAGCGGGCTGCCGATCTCCACGGTTATCGCTGGCGCCAACCAATACAACAAAGACGGTACCGTCAGCAGCTCGCTGGCCAGCGCTCTGGGCTCGTTTAACGGTATCGCCGCCGGCTTTTATCAGGGGAACTGGGCGATGCTGCTCACCGCCCTCTCCAGCAGTACCAAGAACGATATTCTGGCCACCCCCAGCATCGTCACCCTCGACAACATGCAAGCCACCTTTAACGTCGGCCAGGAAGTTCCGGTATTAACCGGCTCGCAAACCACCTCCGGCGACAACATCTTTAATACCGTCGAGCGCAAAACCGTCGGCATTAAGCTGAAGGTGAAACCGCAGATTAACGAAGGCGATGCCGTGCTGCTGGAGATTGAGCAGGAGGTATCGAGCGTCGCCGACTCGGCCTCCAGCACCAGTAGCGATCTCGGCGCGACCTTCAATACCCGGACGGTGAATAACGCCGTGCTGGTCGGCAGCGGTGAAACGGTGGTGGTTGGCGGGCTGCTGGATAAAAGCGTCACCGATACCGCCGACAAAGTGCCGCTGCTCGGCGACATCCCGGTGATCGGCGCCCTGTTCCGCTCCGAGAGCAAGAAAGTGTCGAAACGCAACCTGATGCTGTTTATCCGCCCGACCATCATTCGCGATCGTGATGAGTACCGTCAGGCCTCTTCCGGCCAGTACACCGCATTCGACAATGCGCAAACCAAACAGCGGGGCAAAGACAGCAGCGAAGCGACGCTCAGCAACGACCTGCTGCACATCTATCCAAAGCAGGAGACCCAGGCCTTCCGCCAGGTCAGCGCCGCCATTGACGCCTTTAACCTCGGAGGCCGCCCATGACGCCAGTCGCCGAACGCCGTCCGCTGTTGCCCTTTGCCTGGGCCCGCGCGCATCATCTTGTGCTGCTCAGCGACGGCGAACGCTGCGAAGCGCTGTGCCGCCCCGATACCGCCGCCCGGGCGCTGCTGGAAGCGCGTCGCCTGGCGGACGGCCCGATGAGCGTCAGCCGTCTGGCGCCGGACGCGTTCGAGAAAGTGCTGGTGCTCAGCTATCAGCGCGACTCGGCGGAAGCGCACCGCATGATGGCCGATATCGGCAATGAGCTCGACCTCTATACCCTCGCCGAAGAGCTACCGGACAGCGACGATCTGCTCGACAGCGAGGACGACGCGCCGATCATCCGCCTGATCAACGCCATGCTCACCGAGGCCATCAAAGAGAAAGCCTCGGATATTCATATCGAAACCTATGAGCGCCATCTGCAGATCCGCTTTCGCGTCGACGGCGTGCTGCGCGAAATTCTGCGCCCGCAGCGGCGGCTGGCCGCGCTGTTAATTTCGCGTATCAAGGTGATGGCCAGCCTGGATATCGCTGAAAAACGGATCCCTCAGGATGGGCGGATGGCGCTGCGCATCGGCGGGCGGGCGATCGACGTGCGCGTCTCCACCCTCCCCTCCAGCCACGGCGAACGCGTCGTCCTGCGCCTGCTGGACAAAAACAGCGTCAACCTGGATCTGCTGACGCTGGGCATGCCCCCCGCTCTGCTCGATCGGGTCGACGCGCTGATCGCCCGGCCACACGGCATTATTCTGGTCACCGGGCCGACCGGGTCAGGGAAAAGCACCACCCTGTATGCCGCCCTCAGCCGCCTCGACGCCCACGAACGCAATATCATGACCATTGAAGATCCGGTGGAGTATGAGCTGGAGGGCATCGGCCAGACTCAGGTCAACGCCAAAGTCGATATGACTTTCGCCCGCGGCCTGCGCGCCATACTGCGCCAGGATCCGGATGTGGTACTGGTGGGGGAAATCCGCGATGGCGAAACCGCCCAGATCGCCGTCCAGGCCTCGCTGACCGGACACCTGGTGCTGTCGACCCTGCACACCAACAGCGCGCTGGGCGCCATTTCCCGTCTGCAGGATATGGGCGTGGAGCCTTTTTTACTCTCCACGTCGCTGCTGGCGGTGATGTCGCAGCGGCTGGTGCGCCAACTGTGCCCGCACTGCCGTCAGCCCACGCAGGCGGATGCCGACACCGCCCGGCAGATGGCGGTCCCGGTCGGCGCGCGGCTGTGGCAGCCCAAAGGCTGTCCGGAGTGTAATTTCATCGGCTATCGCGGACGCACCGGTATTCATGAACTGCTGCTGGTTGACGACCGCGTCCGCGCCGCCATCCACCGCGGCGAGAATGAGATCACCCTGATCCAGCAGCTGGGGCCAGCCTGGCAAACCCTGCGTCATGCCGGACGCGACAAAGCGCTGGCGGGGATCACCAGCTGGGAAGAGGTGATGCGGGTCACCGAACAGCAAACGACGGAAAGCGTCTGAGATGGCCCTGTTTCGCTATCAGGCACTGGACCCGCAGGGCAAAACCCGCCGCGGCGTTCAGCAGGCCGACTCCGCCCGCCACGCCCGCCAGCTGCTGCGGGACAACGGCTGGCTGGCGCTGGAAGTGACCGCCGCCGACCCGGCGCGCCGGCTGTGGCGCGGCGGATCCCTCACCCGGCGCACCAGCGCCGGTGATTTAGCCCTGCTCACCCGCCAGCTGGCCACCCTGGTCGCCGCCGGGATCCCGCTGGAAAAGGCGCTCGATGCCGTCGCCCAGCAGTGCGAAAAGGCGCCGCTAAGAACGTTAATGGCCGGGGTGCGCAGCAAAGTACTCGAAGGCCACTCGCTGGCGGAGGCGATGCGCGGCTATCCCGCCTGCTTCGACGGGCTGTTCTGCGCCATGGTGGCGGCCGGCGAAACCTCCGGCCATCTCGACGGCGTGCTGAACCGGCTGGCGGACTATACCGAGCAGCGCCAGCAGCTTCGCGCCCGCCTGCTGCAGGCGATGATCTATCCCATCGTGCTGACGCTGGTCGCCATCAGCGTGATCGCCATTCTGCTCTCCACTGTGGTCCCAAAAGTCGTTGAGCAGTTTGTTCATCTGAAACAGGCCCTGCCGTTCTCCACCCGGCTGCTGATGAGCCTGAGCGATATCGTGCGCAGCGCGGGGCCCTGGCTGGTGCTGCTGTCGCTACTGGCGCTGCTGACGCTGCGTTATCTGCTGCGCCAGCCCGGCCGGCGGCTCGCCTGGGACCGGATGCTGCTGCGCCTGCCGGTCATCGGCCGCGTGGCGCGCAGCGTGAACAGCGCACGCTACGCCCGCACCTTAAGCATTCTCAATGCCAGCGCGGTGCCGCTGCTGCTGTCGATGCGCATCAGCGCCGGCGTCCTCAGCAACGCCTGGGCGCGCAGCCAGCTGGCGGCGGCCAGCGAATCGGTACGCGAAGGCGTCAGTCTGCATCGGGCGCTGGAATCCACCGCCCTGTTCCCGCCGATGATGCGCTACATGATCGCCAGCGGCGAGCAGAGCGGCGAGTTGACCGCGATGCTGGAGCGCGCGGCGGAGAACCAGGACCGAGAGCTGAGCGCGCAGATCCAGATGGCCCTCAGTCTGTTTGAACCCCTGCTGGTGGTCACCATGGCCGGCATGGTGCTGTTTATCGTGCTGGCCATCCTGCAGCCGATCCTGCAACTGAACACCCTTATGAGTATGTAACTGTATTAATGGAGAAAACTATGCAACGGCAACGCGGTTTCACGTTACTGGAAATTATGGTGGTGATCGTCATTCTCGGCATTCTCGCCAGCCTGGTGGTGCCCAACCTGATGGGCAACAAGGAGAAAGCGGACCGCCAGAAAGTCGTCAGCGATCTGGTGGCGCTCGAGGGGGCGCTGGATATGTATAAACTGGACAACAGCCGCTACCCCAACACCGAGCAGGGACTGCAGGCGCTGGTGACCGCCCCGGCCGCCGAGCCGCACGCCCGCAACTACCCGGAAGGCGGCTATATCCGCCGCCTGCCGCAGGACCCGTGGGGAAATGAGTATCAGCTGTTAAGCCCGGGTCAGCATGGCGCCATCGACGTCTTCAGCGTCGGCCCGGACGGGATGCCCGACACCAATGACGACATCGGCAACTGGACCCTCGGGAAGAAATAGTGTCTCAGCGCGGTTTCACGCTCCTTGAGATGATGCTGGTCCTGCTGCTGATTGGCGTCAGCGCCAGCATGGTGCTGCTGGCGTTTCCCTCCGCCCGCACCCAGGAGGCCACACAGATCCTGGCGCGCTTTCAGGCGCAGCTGGATTTTGTCCGCGAGCGCGGGCAGCAAACCGGTCAGCTCTTCGGGATCGTCATCCACCCTGACCGCTGGCAGTTTATGCGCCTGCAGCCTGCCGACGAAGACGCTCCGGCGGCGGCTGACGACCGCTGGGGCAACGCGCAGTGGCTGCCGCTGCAGGCCGGACGCGTCACCACGGCGGAAACCCTCCCCCGGGCCAGGCTGACGCTGCGCTTTCCCGACGGCCAGGCGTGGACGCCAGGCGAGCAGCCCGACGTGCTGATCTTCCCAGGCGGCGAAGTCACACCGTTTCAGCTGCGGATTGACGCCGCGACGGGCATCACCATCGACGCCCAGGGTGACAGCCAGCCGCTGGCGGCGCGGGAGCAGCCATGAAACGCCAGGCCGGGATGACGCTTATCGAAGTGATGGTCGCGCTGGTGATTTTCGCCCTCGCCGGTCTGGCGGTGATGCAGTCCACCCTGCAGCAGACGCGCCAGCTTGGGCGTATGGAAGAGAAAATCCTCGCCAGCTGGCTGGCGGATAATCAGCTGGTGCAGCTGCGGCTGGAGAAACGCTGGCCCGCCCTCAGCTGGTCCGAAACCACCGTGGAAGCCGCCGGAACGCGCTGGTTTGTCCGCTGGCAGGGAGTGGAAACCGCGCTGCCGCAGCTGCGGGCGCTGGACGTGGAGGTCCGGCGGCAAAAAAGCGATCCCGCGCCGCTGGCGACCCTGCGCACCTGGGTGACGCCGCCATGATAACGAAAATGCGCGGTTTCACCCTGATTGAAACGTTGCTGGCGCTGGCTATCCTCGCCGTCCTTAGCGCCGCCGCCGTGATGGTACTGCAGAACGTCATCCGCGCCGATGGCCTGACCCGCGAGAAGAGCCAGCAGATCGCCGCCCTCCAGCGCGCCTTTCGCCAGATCGCCGACGATGTCACGCACATCATTCCCCGTCGCGCCAGAAACAGCGACACGCTTTTCTTTGCCGGACGTTTCCAGTTGCAGAGCGACGACTGGGGGCTGGCCTTCAGCCGCAGCGGCTGGCCGAACCCACTGGGGATCCTCCCGCGCTCGGAGATCCAGAACGTCAGCTACCGTCTGCGCCAGCAACAGCTTGAGCGACTGAGCTTCGATCAGCAGGATCCGCTGACCGGCAGCCAGCCGACGGTTCGGGTGGTATTGCGCGAGGTGACGGCGTTTCGTCTGCGCTTCTACGCCGACGGACGCTGGCAGGAGACCTGGGATCGCTCGCAGACGCTGCCGCAAGGGCTGGAGATCACCCTGACGCTGGCGAACAGCGGGGAGATAACCCGCCTGTTTTTACTCACCCCGGGAGGCAGCCAGTGAAAAATCGGCAACGCGGCGTCGCGCTCCTGATGGTGCTGTTCATCCTCGCCCTGATGATGATCCTCGCCAGCGCCATGACCGAACGCACCGCGGTCATGTATCAGCATACCGCCGTGACCCTCGATAATCTGCAGGCCAGATGGTACGCCCTGGCGGCGGAAAACATGGCCGCCGCGCTGCTGCAACGCGACGCGCTGGACTCGCCCCGTCAAACGAACCTGGCGCAAAGCTGGGCGCAGGAGGGGCGCCGCTTTACCCTCGACGATGGTGAAATCCGCGCCACGATCCGCGACGGGCGCGCCTGCTTTAACCTCAATGCCATCAACCATCGCGCGGATGAAACCAGCGGCGGAACGCCCTACCCGACCGACGTCTTCGTCCGGCTGTTGGCGCTGCTCGGCGAATCGCCGCTGCGCGCCAGCCAGATCGCCGCCGCCCTTGGCGACTGGACGGACAGCGACGGCCAGCCGCGGCTGAACGGAGCAGAGGATGAGGTCTACATGGCGCAAACCCCGGGCTATCTCGCCGCCAACCAGCCGATGCAGGATGTCAGCGAGCTGCGCCTGCTGGCGGGTATGGACGCCGCCCTCTATCAGCGCTTGCTCCCCTTCGTCTGCGTCCAGCCGGATGACGCGCTGCAGGTCAATGTCAACACCCTGCGGCCCTCCCAGGCCGCTCTGCTGGTGGCCCTCTTTCCCGGCGAGCTGACGCTGCAGGAGGCGCAACAACTGCTGCACAACCGCCCGCGAACCGGATGGAGCAGCGTCGCTGCGTTTCTCGCGCAGCCGACGCTGCAGAAAACCGATACCACGCTTGCCCGCCCCTGGCTGACGGTGCACAGCACGCGCTTTATCGCCGCCTTTACCGTGGTGACCGGCAATCTTCGCTTTCAGCTGCACAGCGTCCTGCAACAGGAGGGGCGCACGTTTACCGTCGTCCAGCGGCGATATGGACTTTCTATGGTGGTCGATGAATAAGTTTAACGCTTCTCCCCAGGCCATGCTGATCGTGCGCTTCGCCCCCGGGCTGGCGCCGCTGCACTGGCAACTCTTCGCCCCCGGCGAGCCACACCACGAGACCAGCGGCCGGTGGCCGGCTGACGACGCCAGCCCTTTCCCGGCGCTGGCGGCGCACTACCCCGCCTGGGTGCTGATCCCGGCCAGCGACTGCGCGTTTCACTCGCTCACCCTGCCGGCGGGCTTGCGTAAACCGCCGCTGCAGGTCGCCCCATTCCTGCTGGAAGAGCAGCTGGCCGACGATGTCGAAGCCACCCATTTTGCCTTGCTCCACCGCCAGCAGGCGCAGTGCGAGATCGTCGCCGTACAGCGGCAAAAAATGCGCGACTGGCTGGCCCGCTGCGAGTCGCTCTCCCTTCGGCCCCTGGCGTTGACGCCCGACGTGCTGGCCCTGCCCTGGCATCCGCCAGCGTGGAGCGCGGTGCAGGTGGACGAGCAGTGGCTGATCCGCCACCAGCCGTGGGGCGGCATGGCGGCGGAAAACGTCTGGCTGACGGAGCTGCTGCAGAGCGAGGCGGAAGAACCAGTCATCGACAGCTATTCACCGCCGCCTGCGGCGCCGGGCGTCTGGCGGGCGCAACCTGCGCAGACATTGCTGACCCTTGCCGCACGCTATCCGGCAACGCAGCAGCTCAGTCTGCTGCAGGGGGAGTTTGCCGTCCGTCGGCGGCAGCCTGCACAGGCGACCTGGCGTTCGGCGCAATATGCCGCACTGGCTCTGGCGTTACTGGTGGGGACAAACAGCGTGCTGGACCATCTCGATCTGGCGCGTCAGGCCGAGGCGGCGCAGCAGGCCAGCCGGGCTTTCTATCACCGCTGGTTTCCGACGGAGAAAAAGGTGATTAATCCGCGACTGCAGATGCAGCAACACCTGCAAACCCTCGCCCGTCAGGCGCAGCATGCCCCCCTCGTCGATCGCCTCAGCGCGCTGCAAAACATCCTCAGCGACACGCCGGGGATCCGCCTGCGGACGCTGAGCTGGGATGCCGCGGGCAACCGTCTGCAGCTGGATATCGCCGCGGTCTCTTCCCGGGCGCTGGAGCAGTTCACCCAGCGGGCGCAGCCGCGGTTTCGCGTCCGGCCAGGCGACATGACCACGAAACCGGATGGCATTGAGGGACAACTGACGCTGGAGGAAAACAATGGCTAATCTGCTTATCTGGTGGCGGCAGCGCACGCCGTCCGAGCAACGCCTGCTGCTCGGACTCGCGGGGCTGCTGGTGGTATGCGCCCTCTGGTACGGATTGTGGCAGCCCTGGCGAGCCCGTGAGGCGCAGTGGCGACAAACCCTGATGAAAGAGCAGGCCAGCCTGCGCTGGATGACGCAGCAGAGCCCGCGCCTGCAGCAGCTCAGCCAGCAGCCCACGCCGACGGCAAAAGAAGCGCTCACCGCCCTGGTGATGCGCGAGGCGGCGAGCCACGGGCTGGCCGTCGCCCGCCTGCAGCCGCAGGGAAAACGTCTGCAGGTCACCCTCCAGCCCTGCACCTTCCAGGCACTGATGGCGTGGCTCGACGCCCCGGCGATGCGTGGCGTCAACGCGGTCTCCCTGTCCGTGACCGGGCAGCCGTCGCGGCCCGGCTGGGTTATGGTCAACCATCTGCTGCTGGAGCGCGACGATGAAAGCTAAAGGGATCGCGGTGGCGCTGCTGCTGGCGCTCTATCTGCTGTGGCTGGCTGCTACCGCCCCGGCGCGCCTGCTGGTCCCGATGCTGCCGCCCGGCGTACAGGTGGGCAGCCTTAGCGGCAGCGTCTGGCGCGGCGTGGCGCAGCCGGTCTACTGGCATGGCGAACGGCTTGAACGACTGGCGTGGTCGCTGACCCTGGCGGGCTGGCAGGTCTCTCTCAGCGATCCCCGCGGTGTGGAGGGTCAGGCCCAGCTGTGGGGCCTGCGCGATCTGCGCCTGCAGGAGGGGCGGCTCACCGCCCCCGCCAGCCTGCTCAGCCGCTGGCTGATGTCGACCATGCCCGTCAGCGCCGAGGGAGAGGTCACTTTCAGCCTGACCGAAGCGCACTTCAGCGAGGGGCGCTGCCGACAAATCACCGCCGGAGGCGCGCAGTGGCGTCAGGCCCGACTGCACTCCCCGGTCGGCAGCCTGGAGCTGACCCAGGTTAATGGCACCTTCCGCTGTACGGCGGACGGCGCCGTGGCGCTGACCCTCCGCCAGGATTCTCATCAGCTGAGCCTCAGCGGCCAGGGGACCCTGTCGCCCGATGGCCGCTATCTGTTTCGCGGTACGCTACAGCCCCGGCAGGGAATGCCGCCGCTGTTGGCGCTGCTGGTGACGCGCCCCGCCTCTAAAAACGAGCCGGGTCGCACACCGTGGCAGATTCAGGGAAAATGGTTACCCCAGGAGCAAAAATGACGACATTAACGGCATTATCGCTGCACTTTCCCCTTGTCTGGTATGGCTTCCTGCTGCTGTTCGGCCTGGCGCTGGGCAGCTTTTACAACGTGGTGATCTATCGTCTGCCGCGCATGTTGACCCAGACCGCGGACGACGAGCGGATAACCCTCTGCACCCCGGGCTCCTCCTGCCCGCAGTGCCGCCAGCCGATCGCCTGGCGGGACAATATCCCGCTGCTCAGTTTCCTCTGGCTGGGCCGTCGCGCCCGCTGCTGTCAGGCGCCCATCGCGTGGAGCTATCCGCTGACCGAGCTGGCCACCGGCCTGCTGTTTATCCTCGCCGGGGCGCTGCTCGCGCCGGGCCTGCCGCTGGCGGGCGGCCTGCTGCTGCTCTCGTTCCTGCTGATGCTGGCGCGGATTGACGCCCGGACCCAGCTGTTGCCCGACCGTCTGACGCTGCCCCTGCTGTGGGCCGGGCTGCTGTTCAATCTTAACGAGGTGTACATTGCCCTGCCGGACGCGGTCGCCGGGGCGATGGCCGGTTATCTGGCGCTGTGGTCGGTCTACTGGCTGTTCCGCCTGCTGACCGGGAAAGAGGCGCTGGGCTATGGCGATTTTAAGCTGCTGGCGGCGCTGGGCGCCTGGTGCGGCTGGCAGGTTCTGCCGCAGGTGCTGTTGCTCGCCTCGGCCTGCGGGCTGGTGTGGACCCTGCTGCAGCGCCTGTGGACCCGGCAGTCGCTGCAGCAGCCGCTGGCCTTCGGCCCCTGGCTGGCGCTGGCCGGAGGGGGCATTTTTCTCTGGCAGCAGATGGTCTAGCGGTTACTGCCCGCCTGGCCGGGCAGGATACCGCCCGGCCAGACGGCTACGAATATTTTTTGCTGCGCCGGGTCGGGGCGGTGTTGGCCGGATCGTCCGGCCAGACGTGTTTCGGGTAGCGTCCCTTCATCTCTTTTTGCACCTCGCGGTAGCTTCCCTGCCAGAAGGCGCTCAGATCGCGGGTGATCTGCAGCGGACGCTGGGCGGGCGACAGCAGCTCCAGCACCAGCGGCACCCGCCCCTCGGCGATAACCGGCGTCGTGGCCTCGCCGAACATCTCCTGCATACGTACCGCCAGCGCTGGCGGGTTCTCCGCATGGTAACGGATCGCCAGACGGCTGCCGGTCGGCACGGTATAGTGCGTCGGCAGCTCGCGATCCAGCTTCTGGCGCAGCGGCCACGGCAGCCAGTCCTGTAGCGCCTGACGCAGATCCAGTGCCTTCAGCGCCCGCAGCGAGTGAACGCCGTTCATCTGCGGCAGCAGCCATGCCTCCAGCGAGGCCAACAGCGAAGCGTCATCCACCGCGGGCCACGCCTCTTCCGGCAACCACTGCGCCGCACACTGCAGCCGCAGTCGCAGCTGCTCAGCCTCTGGCGTCCAGTTGAGCACACCGAGGCCTTTCTCACGAATACCGTTGAGCATCGCCTGATGCAGCTCCGCCTCAGAGGGCTTCGCCAGCGGCTGGGTCTTGATCACCAACTGGCCTATCACCGTCCGCCGCCAGGCTTTCAGCGTCCCCTGCGCTTCATCCCACTCCACCGTGTCGGAACGCTGCGCCAGCTCGGGACGGGCGGCGATCAGCTCGCCGATATCCACTGGCAGAGCCAACAGCATGCGGGCATCCGGCGAGGCGCTGCCCTGCAGCAGCAGCGGAGCGATCAGCCACTCATGGCGGCCCAGCGCGTCGTCGGCGTCCAACATCGCGCCCATGCCGTTCGCCAGCTGGTAGCGCCCCTCCTGACCGCGGCGGCGGGCGATGCGATCGGCGAAGGCCGACGCCAGCAACTCCGCCATTCCTTCGGCATCGGGCTGGCCGCCGCGGCGGGCCAGACGCTTCATCAGCTGCTGCGCCCGCTGCTGCCAGTTGGTCTGCTGACGGGAAAAGACGGCGCCCAAATCCACCAGCCCGCCGCGCGGAGGCTCCTCAAGGATCGCCGCCAGCCTGGCCGCCGTCGCCGCCTCGTCATCGGTCTGCGCGGCGGCCAGCATCGCCGCCAGCCGGGGCTCGTTGCCGAGGGTCGCCATTTTGCGGCCAAACGCCGACAGCCGCTCGCCGTCCAGCGCCGAGAGCGCCTCCAGCAGGCGGCGCGCGGCGGCCAGGTTCACCGCGGGCGGCTGATCCAGCCAGGCCAGCGCGGCCGGATCGTGGCAGCCCCACTGCAGCAGCTCCAGCAGTAGCGCCGACAGATCGCTGTGCAGGATCTCCGGTTCGCTCTGCGCCGCCGCCCGTTCCGCCTGTTCTTTGCCGAGCAAATGCAGGCAGATCCCCGGAGAGAGACGGCCGGCGCGTCCGGCACGCTGCGTCATCGATGCCTGGCTGACGCGCTGCGTCACCAGCCGGGTCAGGCCGGTGCGCGGGTCAAAGCGGGCGACCCGCTCCTGGGCACTGTCGACCACCAGGCGGATCCCCTCGATGGTCAGACTGGTCTCGGCGATATTGGTGGCCAGCACCACTTTGCGCTTCCCGGCCGGCGCCGGGAGGATCGCTTTGCGCTGCTCGCTTAGGGGCAGCGCGCCGTACAGCGGGCAGAGGATGACATCCTCCGCCACGCGCTCCGTCAGCTGTTCCTGAACGCGCTGGATCTCACCGACGCCAGGCAGAAACAGCAGCATCGATCCCTGTTCATGTCGCAACAGCTCCGCTGCCGCCACCGCCACCGCCTCATCAAAGCGCTGGTGCGTGGGAAGCGGGTTGAAACGGCGCTCCACCGGATAAGCGCGCCCCTCCGAGACCACCACTGGCGCCTCAGGCAGCAGACGCTGCAGGCGATCGTTATCGAGGGTCGCCGACATGATCAGCAGCTTGAGATCGTCACGCAATCCCTGCTGGACGTCGAGCAGCAAGGCCAGCGCCAGATCCGCCTGCAGGCTACGCTCGTGAAACTCATCGAGGATCACCAGCCCCACGCCCGCCAGCTCCGGATCGCGCTGGATCATGCGCGTCAGGATCCCCTCCGTGACCACCTCCAGGCGGGTCTGCGGCCCGACGCAGGTTTCGGCGCGCATGCGGTAACCCACGGTCTCCCCCGGCTTTTCGCCAAGCAGTTCAGCCAGCCGCTGCGCGACATTACGCGCCGCCAGGCGCCTCGGCTCCAGCAGGATAATGCGTCCCGCGATGTTGCCCTCGGCGAGGATCTGCAGCGGCAGCCAGGTCGATTTCCCGGCGCCGGTCGGCGCGTTGAGCAAAACCTGCGGCGCGTGCTGCAGGGCGGATAACAGTTCTGGGAGGACGGCGGCAACCGGCAATGAGGACACAAAAGGCTCCGGGGGTTAACATTCAGGGGCTCGCATTGTAGCATCCCCCTAATTCATTACCGAGTCTCTATCATGTCTGAGCCGAAAAGGCTGTTTTTTGCGCTTGAACTGCCGTCTGCCGTCCAGAAACAGATCGTCCAGTGGCGGGCAAGCCACTTCCCCGAGGATGCCGGCAGGCCCGTCGCGGCGGATAACCTCCATCTGACGCTGGCGTTTCTCGGCGAGGTGAGCGCGGAAAAACAGCGGGCGCTGGCCGCCCTCGCTGGCCGGCTGCGCCAGCCGGGCTTTACCCTGACGCTGGACGATGCCGGACAGTGGCTGCGCTCACGGGTGGTCTGGCTCGGGACCCGTCAGCCGCCGCGCGGCCTGCTGCAGCTCGCCAGTATGCTGCGCGCTCAGGCGGCGCGCAGCGGCTGCTATCAGAGCCCGCAGCCGTTTCATCCGCATATTACCCTGTGGCGCGATGCCCGCCAGGCGGTGCCGATCCCGGCTCCCGGCTTTCACTGGTCGTTTCCGGTGAACGAGTTCGTGCTTTATGAGTCCAGCTTCGGCCGGGGGCGCACGCGCTACACGGCGCTGGAACGTTATCCGTTTCATAAGGAAAGTTGATGCAGTTTGATCCGCCGTTACAGCCCGCTATTTTGCTTAAACGTTACAAACGATTTCTTGCTGACGTGGTTACCCCCGATGGCCGTGAGCTGACGCTTCACTGCCCCAATACCGGCGCAATGACCGGTTGCGCCGCCCCGGGCGACACCGTCTGGTATTCCACTTCTGACAATGCGAAGCGCAAATATGCCCACACCTGGGAATTAACTGAAACGCAACAGGGCGCGGTTATTTGCGTCAATACGCTGCGCGCGAATTCGCTGGCAAAAGAGGCGATTTCCGCCGGAATAATCCCTGAGCTTTCCGGCTATAACCAGCTGAAAAGCGAAGTGAAATATGGCGAAGAGAATAGCCGTATCGATATTATGTTACAGGCAGATGACCGACAAAACTGCTATATTGAAGTGAAATCGGTTACGTTGGCGGAGAAAGAATACGGTTATTTTCCCGATGCGGTAACCACGCGCGGTCAGAAGCACCTGCGGGAGCTGATGGCCGTCGCGGCAAATGGCGACCGTGCGGTGATTTTATTTGCCGTTTTGCATTCGGCAATTGACCGTTTCTCTCCCGCGCATCATATTGATGCCAGATACGCACAGCTGTTAACAGAAGCCCGCGACAAGGGGGTGGAAATTCTCGCCTGGAAGGCGGAACTTTCTACGACGAAGATGACTCTGAATAAGCCGATTGCCGTGGTGTTAAACCCCGGGAAATAAGTGGCTAAATAGTGTTCGGGTCGCAAGCGCGAATACGCTTTTCTTCACAGGGTTGTCAAGTGTAACGTTTAGATAATTGCTATCCGGAAAAGCATCTGCTATTTATAGCGGCCTGATTTTCCCCCACATGGGGATCGATAGTGCGTGTTAAGGAGAAGCAACATGCAAGAAGGGCAAAACCGTAAAACATCGTCCCTGAGTATTCTCGCCATCGCTGGGGTGGAGCCGTACCAAGAGAAGCCGGGCGAAGAGTATATGAACGAAGCCCAGCTGGCGCACTTCAAGCGTATTCTTGAAGCATGGCGTAATCAACTCAGGGATGAAGTGGATCGCACCGTAACGCACATGCAGGATGAAGCTGCTAACTTCCCGGATCCGGTAGACCGTGCCGCCCAGGAAGAAGAGTTCAGCCTGGAACTGCGTAACCGCGACCGCGAACGTAAACTGATCAAAAAGATCGAGAAAACGCTGAAAAAAGTTGAAGATGAAGACTTCGGCTACTGCGAATCCTGCGGCGTGGAGATCGGCATTCGCCGTCTGGAAGCGCGTCCGACTGCGGATCTGTGCATTGACTGCAAAACCCTGGCGGAAATTCGCGAAAAACAGATGGCGGGCTAATCCCCTGCTGCCTCACTCTCTGGCGGGAGTCTCTCCCGCCTGGTTCTGTTGTCCGTAACATGACTGACTCACGCTATATTGGGCGCTTTGCTCCCTCCCCCTCCGGTGAACTCCACTTCGGCTCTTTGATTGCCGCGCTCGGCAGCTACCTGCAAGCCCGCGCGAACCAGGGTATCTGGCGCGTTCGTATTGAAGATATCGACCCGCCGCGCGAAGTCCCCGGGGCCGCCGACACCATTCTGCGCCAGCTTGACCACTACGGTCTGCACTGGGACGGCGAGGTGCTCTGGCAGTCGCAACGACATGAAGCTTACCGCGAGGCGCTGGCCTGGCTGGGTGAACAAGGGCTGAGCTATTACTGCACCTGCACCCGCGCGCGGATCCATGCCGTAGGCGGGATCTACGATGGTCACTGCCGCGACCTCGGGCTGGGGGCGGAAAACGCCGCGCTGCGCCTGCGCCAGACCCGTCCGGTGCTGCAGTTCACCGATCGCCTGCGCGGCACGCTGGTCGCCAACGAGCCGCTGGCGCGCGAGGATTTTATTATCCACCGTCGCGACGGCCTGTTTGCCTACAATCTGGCGGTGGTGGTTGATGACCACTTTCAGGGGATCACCGAGATCGTCCGCGGCGCTGACCTGATTGAGCCGACGGTCCGGCAGATTTCACTGTATCAGCATTTTGGCTGGCAGGCGCCGGACTACCTCCATCTGCCGCTGGCCCTCAATGCTGACGGGAATAAACTCTCTAAACAAAACCACGCACCGGCGCTGCCGGAAGGCGATCCGCGCCCCGAAATTGTCCGGGCGCTCCGGTTTCTTAATCAGGACATCGCCCAGGACTGGCAAGCCCTGAGCATGGACGATTTACTCAGTCAGGCCGTCGCCAACTGGCAGCCCGCAAAAATCGAGCATTCTCAAATGGCTCCCGCTGAGCTATGATTAGCCGCTATTTTTATACTGTACAGTTGATCTGAAGTCCGTCTGACACTACGAGGTGCACCATTTTTACCCGAGTCGCTAATTTTTGCCGTAAGGTGCTAAGCCGTGAGGAGCGCGAGGCAGAAGCCGCCGTCGAACCCATGCCTATGACGGTGATCCCGCGTGAGCAGCATGCTATTTCCCGCAAAGATATCAGTGAAAACGCCCTCAAGGTCATGTACCGCCTCAACAAGGCAGGCTACGAATCCTGGCTGGTCGGCGGCGGTGTCCGCGACCTGCTGCTTGGCAAAAAGCCGAAAGATTTTGACGTCACCACCAACGCCACACCGGATCAGGTGCGCAAGCTGTTCCGCAACTGCCGTCTGGTCGGGCGACGTTTCCGCCTGGCGCACGTCATGTTCGGGCCGGAAATCATTGAAGTGGCCACCTTCCGCGGCCACCACGAAGGGCACACCACCGATCGCGTGACCTCCCAGCAGGGCCAGAATGGCATGCTGCTGCGGGATAACATCTTCGGCTCGATCGAAGAGGATGCCCAGCGTCGCGACTTCACCATCAATAGCCTTTATTACAGCGTGGCTGACTTTACCGTTCGCGACTACGTCGGCGGCATGAAGGATCTGCAGGACGGCGTGATCCGCCTGATCGGCAATCCGGAAACCCGCTATCGCGAAGATCCGGTACGCATGCTGCGCGCGGTGCGCTTTGCCGCCAAGCTGGATATGCGTATCAGCCCGGAAACGGCTGAACCGCTGCCGCGCCTGGCCACCCTGCTCCACGACGTGCCGCCGGCACGCCTGTTTGAAGAGGTGCTTAAGCTGCTGCAGGCCGGGTATGGCTACCAGACCTACATGCTGCTGCGCGAATACAACCTGTTCCAGCCGCTGTTCCCGACCATCACCCGCTACTTTACCGAGCGCGGCGACAGCCCGATGGAACGGATCATCAGCCAGGTGCTGAAGAACACCGATAACCGCATTCATAACGACATGCGCGTCAATCCGGCCTTCCTCTTCGCGGTGATGTTCTGGTATCCGCTGCTGGAGACGGCGCAAAAAATCGCCCAGGAGAGCGGCCTGGCATACTACGATGCCTTCGCTCTGGCGATGAACGATGTCCTGGACGAAGCCTGCCGTACGCTGGCGATCCCTAAGCGCATTACCACCCTTATTCGTGATATCTGGCAGCTGCAGCTGCGCATGTCCCGTCGCCAGGGCAAACGCGCCTGGAAACTGATGGAGCATCCGAAATTCCGTGCCGCCTACGATCTGCTGGAGCTGCGTGCCGGGGCGGAAAACAACAGCGAACTGCAGCGTCTGACCAAATGGTGGGGCGAATTCCAGGTTGCCGCGCCGCCGGAACAAAAAGACATGCTCAACGACCTCGGGGACGATCCGGCGCCACGCCGTCGCCACCGTCGTCCGCGCAAACGCGCGCCGCGTCAGGGTAACGCATGACCCTGGTCTATATCGCGCTTGGCAGTAACCTTGCTTCTCCGCTGGAGCAGGTGCAGGCAGCCATCCGCGCGCTGGGCGATATTCCGCACAGCCGCGTGGTGAACGTCTCTTCGTTCTACCGCACGCCGCCGCTGGGCCCGCAGGATCAGCCGGACTATCTCAACGCCGCCGTCGCGCTGGAAACCACCCTGGCGCCCGATGCGCTGCTCGATCACACTCAGCGCATCGAGCTGCAGCAGGGTCGGGTGCGCAAAGCTGAACGTTGGGGACCGCGCACGCTCGACCTCGACATCATGCTGTTTGGCGATGAGGTCATCAATAGCCCGCGCCTGACCGTTCCGCACTACGATATGAAAAACCGCGGCTTTATGCTCTGGCCGCTGTTCGAGATCGCTCCGGATCTCCATTTTCCTGACGGCCCTGCGCTGCGCGCTGTGCTGGATGATCTGGGCGCGGAAAAACCCGCGAGCTGGTAATCCCCTCTCCTTTTTTAGCATTTGCGGCGATCGTCGTAATCGGTTGCCCAAAATCATTGCCCCTCTGAATGCTGCTGTTAGAATGCCGGTTAATATGACTTTCATCATCAGGAAATGTTATGAAACCGACCACCATTGCCCTGCTGCAGAAATGCAAACAGGAAAAGAAGCGCTTTGCCACCATTACCGCCTACGACCATAGCTTCGCGAAGCTGTTCGCCGATGAAGGCATTAATGTGCTGCTGGTGGGCGATTCCCTGGGAATGACGGTACAGGGTCACGACTCCACCCTGCCGGTCACCGTGGAAGATATCGCCTATCACACCCGCGCCGTCCGCCGCGGTGCGCCGAACAGCCTGCTGCTTGCCGACCTGCCGTTCATGGCCTACGCCACCCCCGAGCAGACCTTTGCAAATGCGGCCATCGTGATGCGCGCTGGCGCCAATATGGTCAAACTCGAAGGCGGCGCCTGGCTGGCCGATACCGTGAAGATGCTGGCGGAACGCGCGGTGCCGGTTTGCGGCCACCTCGGCCTCACGCCGCAGTCGGTAAACGTATTCGGCGGGTATAAAGTGCAGGGGCGCGGCGATGCGGCGCAGACCCTGTTTGACGACGCGTTAGCGCTGGAAGCGGCTGGCGCGCAGCTGCTGGTGCTGGAGTGCGTCCCGGTAGAACTGGCGAAACGCATTACCGACGCCCTGACCATTCCAGTGATCGGCATCGGCGCGGGCAATGTCACCGACGGGCAAATCCTGGTGATGCATGACGCATTCGGGATCACCGGCGGCCACATCCCTAAATTCGCCAAGAATTTCCTTGCCGAAGCGGGCGACATCCGCGCCGCGGTACGGCAGTATATTGCCGAAGTTGAATCCGGGGTCTATCCGGGCGAAGAACACAGTTTCCATTAAGGAGTCTTGTTGTGCTGATTATTGAATCCGTGCTGCTGCTGCGTCAGCATATCCGCCGTCTGCGTCAGGAAGGTAAGCGTATCGCGCTGGTTCCGACGATGGGCAACCTGCATGATGGTCATATGAAGCTGGTTGATGAGGCTAAAGCCAGCGCGGACGTGGTGGTGGTCAGTATTTTCGTCAATCCGATGCAGTTTGACCGCGCCGACGACCTGGCGCGCTATCCGCGTACCCTGCAGGATGATTGCGAAAAGCTGAACAAGCGCCATGTCGACTTTGTCTTCGCGCCGACGCCGGCGGAAGTTTATCCCCAGGGCACCGAAGGCCAGACCTACGTCGACGTCCCCGGCCTGTCCACTATGCTGGAAGGCGCCAGCCGCCCGGGCCACTTCCGCGGCGTGTCGACCATCGTCAGTAAGCTGTTCAATCTGGTTCAGCCGGACGTCGCCTGCTTCGGCGAGAAAGACTTTCAGCAGCTGGCGCTGATCCGCAAGATGGTCGCCGACATGGGCTACGATATCGAGATTATCGGCGTGCCGATCGTCCGCGCGAAAGATGGCCTGGCGCTGAGCTCGCGTAACGGCTACCTGACCGCCGACCAGCGCAAAATCGCTCCCGGCCTCTACAAAGTGCTGAGCGCGGTGGCGGAAAAACTGGCCGCCGGCGATCGCCAGCTCGATGAGATCATCGCTATCGCTGAACAGGAGCTAAATGAAAAAGGCTTCCGCGCCGACGACATTCAGATCCGCGATGCCGACACCCTGCTTGAGCTGACGGATGCCAGCCAGCGCGCGGTGATCCTGATGGCCGCCTGGCTGGGTCAGGCCCGCCTGATCGACAACCAGATCGTCACGCTCGGTCAGTAGACAGCGGGTAAAAATCGGGCAATACTTGCCCGGGCTTTTCTCAGGGCGGACGACCTGTCCGCTCTGCTACATTAAGGTTGAAGGGTAGAAGTTATGATGCGTAATATGCTGCAGGGCAAGCTCCACCGCGTAAAAGTCACGCAGGCTGACCTGCACTATGAAGGTTCATGCGCCATTGACCAGGATTTCCTGGATGCGGCCGGTATTCTGGAGAATGAAACCATTCACCTCTGGAACGTCACCAACGGCAATCGTTTCTCCACCTATGCGATTGCCGCCGAACGGGGTTCCAGAATCATCTCCGTCAACGGCGCCGCCGCGCACTGCGCCAGCGTCGGCGATATCCTGATCATCGCCAGCTTCGTCACCATGTCGGACGAAGAGGCGCGCACCTGG
This sequence comes from Klebsiella sp. RC2, assembly GCF_014192815.1. Lineage (NCBI taxonomy): Bacteria > Pseudomonadati > Pseudomonadota > Gammaproteobacteria > Enterobacterales > Enterobacteriaceae > Klebsiella > Klebsiella sp. RC2. Next base: position 84,490 of record NZ_JACHYL010000006.1, read on the forward strand.
CAGCCCAACATCGCCTACTTCGAAGGCGACAACGAAATGAAGCGCCAGGCAAAAGCGATTCCGGTGCAGGTCGCCTGATGACCACGGCGCCGCGCTCAGGCGCAGCGCCGAAGTTTACCCCTGCGGCTGGTTACTGATCAGCCGCGACATCGTCTCCAGCGAATCCGTGCGTAAGATATATAACCGCTTTAGCAGAAACGGATTGTCCCCCGGCTTCACCTTCCCACGCACCGTCGTCACCGCCATATGAAACCCGGCGTCATTCGCCGCCTGCACCGCCGTGGCGTTATAGCCGCCGAAGGGATAGGAAAGGTAGAGAACATGCGGATTAAACTGGCTGAGCGCCCGGCGCGAGCGGGCGAAATCAAACAGAATATTATGGTAATTGCGGCTGAATAAAATCGGCCGGCGGCCGGCGTCAACCCGATGCAGGAAGTGGGTATGCGACTGAATATCAAAAACATCCTGGATCTGCCGGAGCTCAGAAATACTCATGAACTGCAGCGATTTCGGATCCCATTTCTGCGGATGGCGCTTAATACGCGAGGAGATAATAAACGCGGTGGCATGAAAACCGTACTGCTTTAGTACCGGATAGGCGTAACGGTTTACCGATTTCAGGCCGTCATCGAAGGTGATGACCACTGCCCGCGCCGGAAGGTTGATTTTATTACGCACATAGCCTTCCAGCTGATACAGGGTCAGCGTGGTATAGCCCTGATCGCGCAGCCAGGTCATCTGGTTGTTGAAGGCGCGTACCGAGGTGGTGGTCGAGGTATGGCGGAAACGGGTGTTCTCTTCGTCGCGCAGAATGTGATGATAGGTCAGTACGGGAATACCATTATCTTCCTGTGCATCCAGACTGCTGACCCACGCCAGCCGGTCGCCAATGCGGATCTGAAACCAGGTCTGATTGAGCCGGTCTTTTAGCTTGCTGAGGATCGGATAGCGCAGGTTAGTGGCCAGCGTACCAAACGGCACGCTGCTCACGGCGGGTGTGTTGTAGAGCGGCGTATCTTTCCAGGTGAGCAAATTCTGGTTACTCAACGGTTTATTGAGATCCCCCAGTCGGTCCTCCACTCGCTGCTTACCCTGTACCGGCTCGAGGTGGCCTTTATCAATAAACCCGGTGCCGAAGCCGAAGCGAAATTCATAATAGTCAGCCGCCGTCGGGACGACCGCGAGGATCTGCCCGGCACGCACATTGCCGACGCTGACCACATGATTCCCCACCTGCGCCCAGATGACCGCATCTTCGGTGGTCTGCATATAGTGTACAGGCTTGCCCTGCTGGCTAAGCAGACTGGCGGAAGCGCTGAGCGAGGTCAGTAAAAGAAGCAGCGTAAAAAATCGGGCAAGCATGCGCATCGAACCGGTAAACCATCAACGGCAGTTATTGTAACAAAAGCAGCATCTGTCACGCTGCTTAATTTCCGAAGGTATCATGGCGCAAGCGGAACGGGGGATTCTTCTGCTGCTGATGCCACAGGCTGCTCACCATCGGCCCGCCTGCGCTGACGATGGCCTGGCGAAACGCCTCGCTGCTTAACGTGTTCCGCAGCAGATACATTCGCTCAAGTAATGAATAGCTGACGCCGGAGATCACTTCGCAGTGGGTATGTTTGTGGCTCATCAGCGCCGCGGCCCGATAAGGCGCCGCGCCGGTTCTGTCGGTCAGGAAAATGACCCCGTCCCCGGAGTCGGTGGCATGCAGCGCATCGCACATCATCCGGCTCAACATATTACTGCTGAGATTGCGCCAGTAATTGACCGCCCGGCACTGGGCCAGCGGACCAAATTTTCGTTCAAGACGATCCAGCATCTCCTGCGCCAGCTCATCGTGGCAGGTAATGACCCAACCAAGCATGCTTCCCTCCTTAGCCAGCCAACAATGTAGCAAGGGGAGGATGGCGTATCGGTGATGGCGGTCAAAGATAAGCGGTTAGCGCTTCGCGTATTGGCATCAGGAAGCGCTAACCGTGATGAACATCAGCTGCGCAGGCCGCGGCCGCGCTGGATTAACGACCAGCAAAGCAGATAGAAGGCGACGATGAAGACCACCAGCACCGCAAAGGTGGTCACCAGCGGCACATCGTTGATACCCAGGAAGCCGAAGCGGAAACCGCTGATCATGTAGACGATGGGATTCAGATGCGACAGCCCCTGCCAGAACGGCGGCAGCAGGGTCAGCGAGTAGAACACCCCGCCGAGGTAGGTCAGCGGCGTCAGCACAAAGGTCGGGATCAGGCTAATGTCGTCAAAGGTCTTGGCAAACACCGCGTTCAACAGGCCCGCCAGCGAGAACAGCACCGCGGTGAGGAGCAGCGTCAGGGCGACAAACAGCCAGGAGTGAACCTGGAACGGCACAAAGAACAGCGATACCGCCGTCACCAGGATCCCCACGCACAGTCCGCGCGCCACGCCGCCGCCAACGTAGCCAGCGATGATCACATGCGTCGGCACCGGCGCCACCAGCAGCTCTTCAATATTGCGCTGAAACTTGGCGCTGAAGAACGACGAGGCGACATTGGCATAAGCGTTGGTGATCACCGCCATCATGATCAGGCCCGGCACGATAAACTGCATATAGGTAAAGCCGTGCATCTCGCCGATGCGCGACCCGATCAGGTTGCCGAAAATCACGAAGTACAGGGTCATGGTGATCACCGGCGGCACCAGCGTCTGGATCCAGATGCGCATAAAACGGTGGATCTCTTTGGTCCAGATGCTTTTCAGCGCGACCCAATAAAGCTGCATCATGCTGACTCTCCTTTTCGCTCATGCACCAGCGTGACAAACAGCTCTTCCAGACGGTTAGCTTTGTTACGCATACTCAGTACCTGCACCCCCTGGGCGCTCAGTTGGGCAAAGACGCTGTTAATCCCCTGCTCGCGCAGAACCTCGACTTCCAGCGTCGAGGTATCGACCAGTTGGTACTGGTAGCCTTCGAGCTTCGGTACCGGGCTTTTTGGCGCGAGGTCGAGAATAAAGGTCTCTGACTTCAGCTTCGACAGCAGCGCTTTCATCGAGGTGTTTTCCACCAGCGCGCCGTGCTGGATGATGCCGATGTTGCGGCATAGCATTTCGGCCTCTTCGAGATAGTGGGTGGTCAGGATAATGGTGGTTCCGCGATCGTTCAGATCCTTAAGAAAGCCCCACATTGAGCGACGCAGTTCAATATCGACGCCAGCGGTCGGTTCGTCGAGGATCAGCAGCTTCGGCTCATGCATTAGCGCGCGGGCGATCATCAGGCGACGCTTCATCCCGCCGGAGAGCATCCGCGCGCGTTCGTTGCGTTTTTCCCACAGATCGAGCTGTTTTAGGTATTTTTCGCTGCGGGCGACAGCTTCTTTGCGTTCCACGCCGTAGTAGCCCGCCTGGTTAACGACAATCTGCTGCACGGTCTCGAACGGGTTGAAGTTAAATTCCTGCGGCACCAGGCCAAGCTGACGCTTGGCATTGACGACGTCTTTTTCCAGATCGTAGCCAAAGACATTGACCTGACCGGAGGTTTTATTCACCAGCGAACTGATGATGCCGATAGTCGTGGATTTTCCGGCCCCGTTCGGCCCCAGCAGGGCATAGAAATCCCCCGCCTCGACCTGCAGGTCGATTCCCCGCAGCGCCTGAACCCCGCCGGGGTAGGTTTTTTTGAGCTGTTTTAATTCCAGAGCAATGGTCATTAAATATCTCTTCTCGTGTCGTGACACGTCATTAACCCGCCTGACTCACGTTTGCGTTCTACTGGCGCTGGCGCCGCCAACGCATCGGTAGCCTGACGTATCACGGGTTAAGATGGTTTTAAAAAAGGTGAGCTTACCCTATATTAGCGCAACGCACTTACTTGGTTACAGGCCGATAACGTCCATGAATGATATAGATACACTCATCAGCAATAATGCACTATGGTCAAAAATGCTGGTGGAAGAGGACCCCGGCTTTTTTGAGAAACTGTCGCAGACGCAGAAACCGCGCTTCCTTTGGATTGGCTGCTCTGACAGCCGCGTTCCCGCTGAGCGACTTACCGGCCTGGAACCTGGCGAACTGTTTGTCCATCGTAACGTCGCTAACCTGGTGATCCACACCGACCTGAACTGCCTGTCGGTGGTGCAGTATGCCGTCGATGTCCTCGAAGTCGAGCACATTATTATTTGTGGCCACTACGGCTGCGGCGGCGTGCAGGCGGCGGTGGAAAACCCGGAGCTGGGGCTTATCGACAACTGGCTCCTGCATATCCGCGATATCTGGTTCAAGCACAGCTCACTGCTGGGTGAAATGCCTGAGGAGCGCCGTCTGGATACCCTTTGCGAACTCAACGTGATGGAGCAGGTGTACAACCTGGGACATTCGACGATTATGCAATCGGCGTGGAAGCGCGGACAGAAGGTCACCATCCACGGCTGGGCATATGGCATTCACGACGGGCTGCTGCGCGATCTGGATGTCACCGCCGTGAGCCGGGAAACCCTCGAACAGCGCTATCGCCACGGCATCTCCAACCTCAAGATCAAGCACATCAACCACAAATAGCCTTCAGGCTTAGCCCCCCTGGAGAGCGCAGCGCGCGCTGTCCTGGGGGGATATCTCTTACTCGTCCAGCAGGGTAACTTTGCCAATATACGGCAGATGACGGTAGCGCTGGGCGTAGTCGATACCGTAGCCCACCACGAACTCGTCCGGAATGGCGAAACCGACGAACTCAACCGGGACATTCACTTCACGACGGCTTGGTTTATCCAGCAGCGTACAAATGGCCAGCGATTTCGGCTCGCGCAGGCTGAGGATCTCACGCACTTTAGACAGGGTATTGCCGGAATCGATGATGTCTTCCACGATCAGTACATCTTTACCACGGATGTCTTCATCCAGATCTTTGAGGATTTTCACATCACGGGTGGTGGACATGCCGCTGCCGTAGCTGGAGGCGGTCATAAAATCGACTTCATGCGGCACCTGCACTTCACGGCACAGGTCGGCCATGAACATAAATGAGCCGCGAAGCAGCCCCACCAGCACCATTTCGCTGCCGCTGTCCTGATAATGTTCGTTGATTTGACGACCCAGTTCCGCGATGCGCGCTTTGATCTCGGATTCCGGGATCATCACTTCTACAGTATGTTTCATAAGACTAACCATTTGATTCTAAATATAAATCATCAAAGCCGCTGCTTTCGCCCCGACGATGACCGGCAAGCCATCCAGTATACCAGCAAAAAGAAATCTTCGGTGCAGGGATTAATAAAGCCATATTTGTGATTCCGATCACACTTGTTAAAACCTATAATTAATTGCAGTTAAAAAATTAACAAACACATGAGTAACTTTCTATGGCTGAAACAAAGTCTCAACAATCAAGGCTCCTGGTGACGCTGACTGCGCTATTTGCAGCGTTCTGCGGCCTCTATCTTTTAATCGGCGGAGCATGGCTGGTCGTGCTTGGCGGCTCCTGGTACTACCCTATCGCCGGTCTGGTGATGCTGGGCGTGACCGTGATGCTGCTGCGCGGCAAACGCGCTGCGCTGTGGCTGTACGCTGCGCTGCTGCTGGCGACCATGATCTGGGGCGTCTGGGAAGTCGGCTTCGACTTCTGGGCGCTGACGCCGCGTAGCGATATCCTCGTCTTCTTTGGCATCTGGCTGATCCTGCCCTTTGTCTGGCGTCGTCTGCCGGTGCCTTCCGCTGGCGCCGTTGGCGCGCTGGTCGTCGCCCTGCTGATCAGCGGCGGCATGCTGACCTGGGCTGGTTTTAACGACCCGCAGGAAGTCAACGGCACCCTGAGCGCCGACGCCACCCCGGCCGCGCCGATCTCCAACGTTGCCGACGGCGACTGGCCGGCCTATGGCCGCAACCAGGAAGGCCAGCGCTTCTCTCCGCTGAAGCAGATTAACGCCGACAACGTGAAGAACCTGAAGGAAGCCTGGGTATTCCGCACCGGCGACCTGAAGCAACCGAACGACCCGGGTGAAATCACCAACGAAGTGACGCCGATTAAAGTCGGCGACACGCTCTTCCTGTGTACCGCCCACCAGCGTCTGTTCGCGCTGGACGCGGCCACCGGTAAAGAGAAGTGGCATTTTGACCCGCAGCTGAACGCCGATCCGTCGTTCCAGCACGTCACCTGCCGCGGCGTATCTTATCACGAAGCCAAAGCGGATAACGCTCCTGCCGACGTCGTCGCCGACTGTCCGCGCCGTATTATCCTGCCGGTGAACGATGGCCGCCTGTTCGCGGTGAACGCCGACAACGGTAAGCTGTGCGAAACCTTTGCCAATAAAGGTATTCTCAACCTGCAGACCAACATGCCGGTCACCACGCCGGGTATGTATGAACCCACTTCTCCGCCGATTATCACCGATAAAACCATCGTGATTGCCGGCGCGGTCACCGATAACTTCTCAACCCGCGAGCCGTCTGGCGTCATCCGCGGCTTTGATGTGAATACCGGTAAACTCTTGTGGGCCTTCGATCCGGGTGCGAAAGATCCGAACGCCATCCCGAGCGATGAACATCACTTCACGCTCAACTCACCGAACTCCTGGGCGCCTGCCGCCTACGACGCTAAGCTGGATCTGGTCTATCTGCCGATGGGCGTGACCACCCCGGATATCTGGGGCGGCAACCGCACGCCGGAGCAAGAGCGTTACGCCAGCTCGATTGTGGCGCTGAACGCCACCACCGGTAAGCTGGCCTGGAGCTACCAGACCGTCCACCACGATCTGTGGGATATGGATATGCCCTCCCAGCCGACGCTGGCTGACATTGAGGTTAATGGTAAAACCGTACCGGTCGTCTATGCCCCGGCGAAAACCGGCAACATCTTCGTACTGGATCGCCGTAATGGCGAGCTGGTGGTCCCGGCCCCGGAAAAACCGGTTCCGCAGGGCGCTGCCAAAGGGGATTACGTCGCCAAAACCCAGCCGTTCTCCGATCTGAGCTTCCGTCCGAAGAAAGATCTGACCGGGGCGGACATGTGGGGCGCCACTATGTTCGACCAGCTGGTGTGTCGCGTGATCTTCCACCAGATGCGCTATGAAGGTATCTTCACCCCGCCATCTGAGCAGGGCACTCTCGTCTTCCCGGGTAACCTGGGGATGTTTGAATGGGGCGGTATCTCCGTCGATCCGAACCGTCAGGTGGCTATTGCCAACCCGATGGCGCTGCCGTTCGTCTCTAAACTGATCCCACGCGGCCCGGGCAACCCGATGGAGCCGCCGAAAGATGCGAAAGGCTCTGGCACCGAGTCCGGCGTGCAGCCACAGTACGGTGTCCCGTACGGCGTCACCCTGAATCCGTTCCTGTCGCCGTTCGGTCTGCCGTGCAAACAACCGGCCTGGGGCTATATCTCCGCGCTGGATCTGAAAACCAACGAAGTGGTATGGAAAAAACGTATCGGTACTCCGCAGGACAGCCTGCCGTTCCCGATGCCGGTTAAGCTGCCGTTCACCATGGGGATGCCGATGCTTGGCGGTCCGATCTCCACGGCCGGTAACGTCCTGTTCATCGGCGCGACCGCAGATAACTACCTGCGCGCGTACAATATGAGCAACGGCGAGAAGCTGTGGGAAGCCCGTCTGCCAGCCGGCGGTCAGGCCACCCCAATGACCTACGAAGTGAATGGCAAACAGTATGTTGTCATCTCTGCCGGCGGTCACGGCTCGTTCGGTACCAAAATGGGCGATTACATCGTCGCCTATGCGCTCCCGGATGACGCCAAATAAAACGCAAAACGGCAACGAAAGTTGCCGTTTTTTTTGTGTTTATCCCTTCTCCCCATGGAAGATGGCAGCAGGCCGCCGATCCCTAAACCGTGAATCCCAACATCATCCCGGTGTCTTCATGCTCCAGCAGGTGGCAGTGGGCCATATAGGCAAACTCCTTCGGCGCCGGATGATCAAACTTCACCAACACTTCACTGACGTCACCTTCCACGCGGACGGTATCTTTCCAGCCGCTGCGGTGCGCGGCTGGCGGCTTGCCGTTCTCGCTGAGGATACGGAACTGGGTGCCGTGGATATGGAACGGATGCAGCATCATGTCGCCCTTACCCGATATCACCCAGCGCTCATACTGGCCTCTGGCCGCGGCAAACATCGGCACATTCATGTCGAAGGCTTTGCCGTTGATGCGGTTGGCGTTATGGAAATCAAACCCCTTGCCTGACGACATGCCATGATCCCGACCAGCCTCGTGGTTCATATTGCTCATATTGCTCATGTCGCCATGGTGCATATTGCTCATGTCGCCCATGCCGCCATGCCCCATCATGCCGTGGTCCATTCCCGCCATCGCCTGGTCGCCATACTTCTCCATCAGCGCCTGCATGCCCATCCTGTCGAGCATCGGATCCATCGACAGCTGGAGCTGACGCTGCGTCAGCCCCGTCAGGGACGGTAACGCCGGCAGCGTGGCCAGCGTATCCAGCAGTTTGCCGGAGGCGGGAATGACCAGCGGCTGAACGCGCAGCACCGGCTGCGGTTTATCAAAAGGCGCAATGGCCATGCCCATCTGGCTCACCGGCAGGGTCACCAGATCGAAAGGTTTACCGTCGCTGGTGTCCACCAGCACCTCAAAGCGTTCCCCCATCAACACCGGCAATTCATCGACCTTCACCGGCTCGGCCAACAGACCGCCGTCACTGGCCACCACGTACAGCGGACGCTTATCGCTGGTGGCAAAATTGAGGGAACGGGCATTACAGCCGTTTAGCAAGCGCAGACGTAGCCAGCCCCGTGGGGCGGCATGTTCGGGATAGAGAGCGCCGTTGGTCAGCAGCGTATCGCCAAACCAGCCGACAGCGGCGCTCATCACATCCAGCTGGTAGTCGATCTCGCCGGCGGCGGTGAACTTCTTGTCCTGGACAATCACCGGCACATCATCGATTCCCCATTGCTTAGGCAGCAGCAGGCGTCCGCTCTCTTCATCCTCGATCAGCACCAGGCCGGCCAGCCCCATCGCCACCTGCCGGCCGGTGGTCCCATGTTGATGCGGATGAAACCAGCAGGTGGCCGCCCGCTGCGTCGGCGTGAAGCTCACCGTACGGGTGGCGCCCGGGGCGATAACCCCCTGCGGTCCGCCGTCGACCTCGCCCGGGACCTCCAGGCCATGCCAGTGCAGCGTGGTCTCTTCCGCCAGCTGGTTGGTAATGTCAACCGTAATGGTCTTCCCCTGCGTCAACTGTAGCGCAGGACCCAGCAGTGAACCGTTATAGCCCCAGGTGGTGGCGTGCAGAGCGCCAAACTGTGTTTTGCCCGCCTGGATCGTCAGGGCGATACGGTTGCGCGCATCGGCCGTCAACAGCGTCGGTATCGGCAGAGCCGGGCGACTGGCCGCAAAAACCGCACGGCTCCATAGCGGTAATGCGCTGGCCACGCTAACCGCGGCGGTCAGTTTGAGGAAGTCTCGACGTTGCATATTCACATCCTTTTTATTCTGCGGGCGAATATTTGAGCTTAAACCCTACCGTAACGGGAAGGTCAAGCAGAAGAGTAAGAATAAAGATCGGCGCTGTGTAAAGAAGTATGCTAATTTGAAGCGTCGGTGATCTAATGGTAGAAAAAATGAAGACGCTTTTCAGAACAATGGTACTCGGCAGCCTGCTTGCTCTCTCCGCCAACAGCTACGCGCTCAGCGAATCAGAAGCAGAAGATATGGCTGATTTAACCGCGGTTTTTGTGTTTCTGAAAAACGACTGTGGCTACCAGAACCTGCCCAATACACAGATCCGACGCGCGCTGGTGTTCTTTGCCCAACAGAACCAGTGGGACCTGAGCAACTACGACAGCTACAACATGAAAGCGCTTGGCGAGGATAGCTACCGCGATCTCAGCGGTATTAACATCCCGACGGCGAAAAAATGCAAAGCGCTGGCCCGCGATTCGCTCAGCCTGTTGGCTTACGTCAAATAATGACCGGCGCGGACGGTCACGCTCCGCGCCTTTGCCGTTTCATTTGTCACATTTAAATATTTATATCTATATTTATTATTGTATATAAACAAAAATTATTTAATTGCAAACCTATCAATTCGCCAAATAAATTAAACCCCTAATAATGATGAATGACTAAAAAACTAATAAAATATCATTAGTCATATATTGCAAAATAAAAAGCACCCTTCTAGAATCCGGTGAAAATATCCCTACTTCATGGACTGAAATTGTGAATATCTCGCCGACTCTCCGTATTATCCCGCTCGCCGCACTTTTATTAGTGGGCTGTAGCAATACCTCTTCTCGCCAGCAGGTAAAACCGATCACCACGCCGCTCACATCACAGCAGCAGGCTGAGCAGGAGCGAGCGGCCAGCGAACAGGAGCGTATTGAGTCCTGCCGAAAGGCGCTGGATTCACTTAAAGAGGTGAACCCACAGCAGGCAACTAAACTCAGCAATGAGTTCAATGCCCTGGTGCGTTCGGCATCGCAATACAACAATGTGCGCGATAAAGTGGCCGATCCCACCCGACTGGGCATTGACTCCATGTATCAGTTTAAATCCATCAAACTGTGTTCCGATATCCAGAAAACGCTGATCGATACCCTGGTACAGCGTGGTGAAAACAAACTGCCATGAACAAACCCGCCACGCTGACCCCTAAAGCACCACTGCTGATGCTCGTCGCGGCGCTGGCGCTTTCAACCTCATTCTACGCCGGTGCTACGCCGGCTTTTCTCGATTACGCCCAGCAGCAAACTCAGCAAGCTCAGGCGCAAGAAGAGAAAAGCTCTGCGGCCACAGCAAAGCAAGCGTCAGGCGCTCGCCAGAACGCGGACAATAAAAAAACGACGGCCAATAACGCACAGTTGCAAAAAAGAATCGCCAGCCAACAGGCAACGATTGCGCAAAAAGATAAAATTATCCAACAATTAAAAAAACAGCTTACCGCCACACCAGCCACGGATACATCCATTGCGAATGAGCAAGCGGCGTTAAATAATAAAATAAAGCAATTACAGCTCGCCTTAACCGCCGCCACGGCGGAAAATGAGACGTTAATTAAAAAGGAAGTCGTTGCCCGGAATAATACTCTGCAACAGAGCCAGGCTGCCGCACTTAAGCAGATCCAACAATTAACGTCGCAGCTTCAGAGCGTCGAAGCGGAAAATAAACGGCTCAGCACCAGCCTCACCACGCTGAATACAGATAAACAAACGCTGACCTCCCGTCTGGCCGCCGCGGAAAAAGCACAGCAGACCGCACTCGGCCAGCTCACCGCCCTCGACACAGACAAGCAGACACTCACCGCCCGGCTGATGGCTGCGGAAAAAGAGAAACAGGCCGCCCTCGACCAGGCCAAAGCCCTTAACGCCGACAAACAGCCGCTGGCCACCCGACTGGCCGTGGTGGAAAAAGAGAAGCTGGCTGCCCTCGAGCAGGTTAAAGCGCTGACCACCGATAAGCAGTCGCTGACTATCCGGCTCGCCGCTGCGGAGAAGGCACAGCAGGCCGCCCTCGACCAGGCCAAAACACTGAACGCTGATAAACAGCCGCTGGCCAGCCGACTGGCCGCGGCGGAAAAAGAGAAGCTGTCCGCCCTCGACCAGGTCAAAGCGCTGACCACCGATAAGCAGTCGCTGACTATCCGGCTCGACGCCGCGGAGAAAACACAGCAGGCCGCTCTCGACCAGGTCAAGGCGCTAAACGCCGACAAGCAGTCGTTAACCGCCCGGTTGGCCGCCGCGGAAAAAGCGCCAACAACCCGCCCTGACACCGCTGCAGCGCCAAAAAATGAGCCGCCGGAAATGGCGGCGGTTGTTGCAGCCTACCGCCTGCAGGCGGATAAAGACAACGCCCAGCTACGGATGAAAGAAGATGAAATCCAACTGCTGAGAACACAGCTTTCTGTACAGTCTAAAACGCGCAGCGGCGAGACCGCCGCCGCCAAACTCAGCGCATCGGGAGAACAGCAGGCTTATGCGATCGGCGCCTCGATGGGAGCAGAAGCCCTTAACGTTCTCACCACCCGTCGCACTCAGGGAATTACCGTCGACGCCGGGCTGGTGCTGCGGGGTATCGAAGATGCTTTTAGCGGCCAGCTTCGTCTCGGAGAACAGGAGCGTAACAAGGCGCTGTTTGACGTCTCGCAGCAGGTTTTCCAGAACCTGAATAAAATCGAGCAGAAAAACATCAGTGCCGGTAAGAAATATCAGCAGGCGTTTGCGCGCAAAAAAGATGTGGTCTTCAAAGATGGCGTCTACAGTCGCGTCGATTATCCGGGCAAAGGAAAAATAAGCGGTAACGATCTGGTCACCGTAGTAATCAAAGAGATGCTGACGGACGGGACAGTGATCAACGATATGGAAGCGAAAGATCAGGCGCTCACCCAGAAGCTGGATGCCTATCCCCCGGTGTTTCGCGGCCCGCTGCAACGCCTGCAGAACCATGGCTCCTTGACGCTGGTCGTCCCGCCCGAAAAAGCCTATGGCAGTAAAGGATTACCGCCGAAAATCCCGCCAGGCGCCACCATGGTTTATTCCGTGCGGATAGTAGATAGCCAACCCGCACCGGCGAAATAACCCTCCCCCCACCGCTCTCCCCGGGCGGTGGCGGTTATTCCTGCCGCATTGCTGCAATAACCGCCGTGCATCCTCATCTATAGTTGTCTATGATGTTGCACTCGTTTTACGGGTGTAACAGATGTTAACGAAGGAGGAGCCTCACCGTGGCCGATAATCCACTGTGGCATGAAACGCTGCATGACCATTTTGGTCAGTACTTTAGCGTTGATAACGTGCTGTACCACGAAAAAACCGATCATCAGGATTTGATCATCTTCGACAACCGCGCCTTTGGCCGGGTGATGGCGCTGGATGGCGTCGTGCAAACCACCGAACGCGATGAGTTTATCTATCACGAAATGATGACCCACGTGCCGCTGCTGGCCCACGGCAACGCGAAGCATGTCCTGATCATCGGCGGCGGCGACGGCGCGATGCTGCGCGAAGTCTCTCGTCACCGTAGCATCGAAACCATCACCATGGTGGAAATCGATGCCGGGGTGGTCTCATTCTGCCGTCAGTACCTGCCCAACCATAGCGCCGGGGCCTACGACGATCCGCGCTTCACGCTGGTGATTGATGATGGCGTCAATTTTGTTAACCAGACGACGCAAACGTTTGACGTGATCATTTCGGACTGTACCGACCCTATCGGTCCGGGCGAAAGCCTGTTCACCTCGGCTTTTTATGAAGGCTGCAAACGCTGCCTGAACCCGGGGGGCGTGTTCGTTGCCCAAAACGGCGTTTGTTTCCTGCAGCAGGACGAAGCGGTCGGTAGCCATCGCAAACTGAGCCACTATTTTCGCGACGTCAGCTTCTATCAGGCGGCCATCCCAACCTATTACGGCGGGATCATGACTTTTGCCTGGGCGAGCGACAACGAGGCGTTGCGCCATCTCTCCAGCGAAATCATTCAGGCGCGCTTTCACAAAGCCAACCTGACCTGCCGTTACTACAATCCGGCAATCCATACGGCGGCCTTCGCCTTACCACAATATCTGCATGATGCTCTGTCCGCACCGTGACGCGAAGTAAGGGGGTGAACTAAATTGAAAAAATTGAAGCTGCATGGCTTTAACAACCTGACCAAAAGCCTGAGTTTTTGTATCTACGATATCTGTTACGCCAAAACGGCAGAGGAGCGTGACGGCTACATCGCTTATATCGACGAACTCTATAATGCCAATCGCCTGACGGAGATCCTGACAGAAACCTGTTCTATTATTGGCGCCAATATCCTGAATATCGCCCGCCAGGATTATGAACCCCAGGGCGCCAGCGTGACCATTCTGGTCAGCGAAGAGCCTGTCGATCCCAAGCTTATCGACCAGACCGAACATCCAGGTCCGTTACCGGAAACCGTGGTCGCCCATCTCGATAAGAGCCATATCTGCGTGCATACCTACCCGGAGAGCCATCCGGAAGGTGGACTGTGCACCTTCCGCGCCGATATTGAAGTCTCTACCTGCGGGGTCATTTCTCCGCTTAAAGCGCTGAACTATCTGATCCACCAGCTGGAATCGGACATTGTGACCATTGACTACCGCGTGCGCGGCTTTACCCGCGATATCAATGGGATGAAGCATTTTATCGATCATGAAATCAATTCGATTCAGAACTTTATGTCCGATGACATTAAGTCGTTGTATGACATGGTCGATGTGAACGTTTATCAGGAAAATATCTTCCATACCAAAATGTTGCTCAAGGAGTTCGACCTTAAGCACTACATGTTCCATACCCGGCCGGAAGAATTGACCGCCGAAGAGCGCAAGGTCATTACCGATCTGCTGTGGAAAGAGATGCGCGAGATTTACTACGGCCGCAATATTCCTGCCGTGTAATATTGGAAATGCCCGGCGGCGCTTGCGCTTGCCGGGCCTGGGATTCTGCGCCGCCTGGTCGCCCGGGTAAGGCACCAGCCGCTACCCGGGGATTTCCCCTGCTCACGCTACGCTTAGCAGGGCTACGCTCTTGCGCCACCCGACATAAAAGGCGTCATTAACGCTGCTGCATAAATTCACGATAAGCGGCAACGACCTGCAGGAAATCCTCCACGCCGCAGAGAGAGAGACTTTCTTCGTCGTAGTAGCTCATCCCCTCCTCGATTTCGTCGCCGGAAAACTCCAGCTGATTGGCGCGGATCATCACCTCTTCGCCATCCAGCCACAGCGTATATTCATGGCCAGCCCGCTGCCAGGAACGTTCACTGCCCTTCACGGTGCGTGCAGCCTGCTCTACTTCATCAAGCAGGGCAAGATTGTCTTTCACCTCTTCGTTGAACCAGTGGCCGATCGCCTCGTGATCCATCGACATTCGCACCTTTACCACTCCGGTAATATCGCGCAGAAATTCGTAGTCCATAGTCTTTTCCTCTGCAAGGGCAATGCGTCACCGCTGCACTGTACCCATGCAGTAATTATCGCAGCAGACAGAAAGAAAAAAAGCGTAACGGGCAGGAGGTTTGGAAATAAAAATGCCCGGTGATGCAATGTTCACCGGGCATTGGGGAGTTTATCGCCAAACGGTCAGCCGGGCTGACCGAATGGTTTTACACCGCGGTCTGGAAGATCACGCCGTCAGCTTTTTCAGTGTACTGATCCAGCTGGTTAAAGTTCAGATAACGGTAGGTATCTTCCGCTGTCTTATCCACCTGCGCCACGAAGGTCTGGTACTCTTCCGGCGTCGGCAATTTGCCGAGCAGAGAAGCCACCGCTGCCAGCTCGGCAGAGGCCAGATAGACGTTAGCGCCGGTACCTAAACGGTTCGGGAAGTTACGGGTGGAGGTGGAGACCACCGTCGCACCGTCGGCCACGCGAGCCTGGTTACCCATACACAGGGAACAGCCAGGGATTTCGATACGCGCCCCGCTCTTACCAAACACGCTGTAGTAGCCTTCTTCGGTCAGCTGCGCGGCGTCCATACGGGTTGGCGGCGCCACCCACAGGCGAGTCGGCAGCTGGCCTTTGTGGCTGTCCAGCAGCTTACCGGCGGCACGGAAGTGGCCGATGTTGGTCATGCAGGAACCGATGAACACTTCGTCGATCTTCTCGCCCTGCACGTCAGACAGCAGACGGGCATCGTCCGGATCGTTCGGCGCGCACAGGATTGGCTCTTTGATATCCGCCAGATCGATGTCGATCACTGCCGCGTATTCCGCGTCAGCGTCGGCTTCCAGCAGCTGCGGATCCGCCAGCCATTTTTCCATGCCCTGGATACGGCGTTCCAGCGTACGGCGGTCGCCGTAGCCTTCGGCGATCATCCACTTCAGCAGGACGATGTTGGAGTTCAGGTACTCAACGATCGGCTCTTTGTTCAGCTTGATGGTACAGCCGGCAGCAGAACGCTCAGCGGACGCATCGGTCAGTTCAAATGCCTGCTCGACTTTCAGATCCGGCAGACCTTCGATCTCGAGGATGCGACCAGAGAAGATGTTTTTCTTACCTTTCTTCTCAACGGTCAGCAGGCCCTGCTTGATGGCATACAGTGGGATGGCATGAACCAGGTCGCGCAGGGTGATACCCGGCTGCATTTTCCCTTTGAAGCGCACCAGCACCGATTCCGGCATATCCAACGGCATCACGCCGGTCGCAGCGGCGAAGGCCACCAGACCAGAGCCCGCCGGGAAGGAGATACCGATTGGGAAACGGGTATGGGAGTCGCCGCCGGTACCCACGGTATCCGGCAGCAGCATGCGGTTCAGCCAGGAGTGGATAACGCCATCGCCCGGACGTAGAGAAACACCGCCGCGGTTCATGATGAAGTCCGGCAGGGTATGGTGCGTGGTCACGTCAACCGGCTTCGGATAGGCTGCGGTGTGGCAGAAGGACTGCATCACCAGGTCAGCGGAGAAGCCCAGGCACGCCAGGTCTTTCAGTTCATCACGGGTCATTGGACCGGTGGTGTCCTGAGAACCGACAGAGGTCATTTTCGGCTCGCAGTAGGCGCCCGGACGGATACCGGCAACGCCGCAGGCGCGGCCAACCATTTTCTGCGCCAGAGAGAAGCCGCGGGTGCTTTCCGCCACGTCTTTCGCCTGACGGAAGACGTCGCTGTGCGGCAGCCCCAGCGCTTCGCGCGCTTTGGTGGTCAAGCCGCGGCCGATGATCAGCGGAATACGGCCACCGGCGCGCACTTCGTCGATCAGCACATCGGTTTTCAGCTCGAAGCTGGCCAGCAGTTCGTTGGTTTCGTGATTACGCACTTCGCCTTTGAACGGGTAAACGTCAATCACGTCGCCCATGTTCAGGTTTGACACATCAACTTCGATAGGCAGCGCACCCGCATCTTCCATGGTGTTGAAGAAGATTGGCGCGATTTTGCCGCCCAGGCACAGACCGCCGCCGCGCTTGTTCGGCACGTTCGGGATATCGTCGCCCATAAACCACAGCACCGAGTTGGTCGCGGATTTACGCGAGGAACCCGTACCGACCACGTCGCCGACGTAGGCCAGCGGATAGCCTTTCTGCTGCAGGGCTTCGATTTGTTTAATCGGGCCGACGACGCCCGGCTGGTCCGGATCAATACCTTCGCGGGCGTTTTTCAGCATCGCCAGCGCATGCAGTGGGATATCCGGGCGCGACCAGGCATCCGGCGCTGGAGACAGGTCATCGGTATTGGTTTCGCCGGTGACCTTGAAGACGGTAACGGTGATTTTCTCTGCCAGCTGCGGGCGGTTCAGGAACCACTCAGCATCAGCCCAGGATTGCATGACCCGTTTAGCGTGCTCGTTACCTGCTTTCGCTTTCTCTTCTACGTCGTAGAAGTTATCGAACATCAGCAGAGTATGAGACAGCGCTTTCGCGGCAATCGGCGCCAGTTTCGCGTCGTCCAGCGCATCGATCAGCGGATGAATGTTGTAACCACCCTGCATGGTGCCCAGCAGTTCAACGGCTTTTTCAGGGGTTACCAGAGGGGAGGTCGCTTCGCCTTTGGCGATCGCGGCAAGGAATCCAGCTTTAACATAGGCGGCTTCGTCGACGCCCGGCGGTACACGGTTAATCAGCAGGTCTAACAGGAATTCTTCTTCGCCCGCAGGCGGGTTTTTCAGCAGTTCTACCAGCGCGGCCATTTGGGTTGCATCTAAGGGTTTGGCAACAATCCCCATGGCGGCACGCTCAGCTACGTGCTTACGGTATTCTTCTAGCACGACGGTTCTCCTCGCTTCTCATTGTCATAATGCGGCCTACACGTCTTCAATCAATCTGCTTCGGTATTGGCAGTTTGCCGCCTTGACGCATCTTGAAGGATTTAGTGGCTGGGCGATTTTCTTCACGCTCCTGTGAGACAGCAGTTTGTAGGGTAAATGCCCGATACCGCGTCGGCAGCATAGCAGGATTTTTGAAAGGTGTTAATCTGTTTACAAAAAAGCAACATTAAAATTTAGCTGAATCGTTAAGGGCAGGATATTGCAGGCTTTCTGTTCAAATCCCGCGACAAAAATTCCTTTCCGCGTACAACTCCCCGGGCCGATCCCAACAATAATCAATAAAAAGCCATACCGCTTACTTATACTCAGCAAACGCGCCGTTTTCGCCGATACTTTAGCGAGATGGGTTACTTTTTGGGTCAGGAGCTTCTATGTCACTGCCGTTCAAACCCCATATCATCGCCCTGCTCTGTAGCGCTGGCTTACTCGCGGCGGCGGGAACACTCTATGTGCAAAGCCGTACTCCAGAGAAGGTCACGGAGGCGGCGGCGCAGCCTGCACCGGCACCAACGCCAACCTCACCTCCTGCCGCAGCGCAGCCGGTGACCACCACCTACACCCAGGCGCAAATTGATCAGTGGGTCGCGCCCATCGCGCTCTACCCGGACAGTCTGCTGTCGCAGGTGTTGATGGCCTCCACTTATCCCGACAACGTCATGCAGGCGGTACAGTGGTCCCAGGATAACCCCGCGATGAAAGGGGATGCGGCGGTTCAGGCGGTTGCCAGTCAGCCGTGGGATCCCAGCGTCAAATCCCTTGTCGCTTTCCCTGCCCTGCTGGCGATGATGGGCGAAAATCCGCCGTGGGTGGAGAACCTCGGCAATGCGTTTTTGGCCCAGCCGCATGATGTGATGGACTCGGTGCAGCGCCTGCGCGCTATTGCCCAGCAGACCGGGACCCTGAAATCCACGCCACAGCAGAAAGTGATTGTCACCCCTGCCGCACCGGTTTCCGCCAGCAGCACGGCAGCAACGTCCACCACCCACTCGGCGGCGCCTGCACCCACGCAGGTCATTAAAATAGAACCGACCAATCCGCAGGTGGTCTATGTTCCCAGCTATAACCCCTCCACCGTCTATGGCACCTGGCCGAACAGCGCCTATCCGCCGGTCTACCTGCCGCCGCCTCCCGGGGAGCAGTTTACCGATAGCTTCGTCAAAGGCTTCGGTTACAGCCTGGGCGTAGCCACTACCTGGGCGCTGTTTAGCAGCATCGACTGGGATGATGATGATGACCACCACCATCACGATGACGACTATCACCACGGCGATTACTCGCATAATGGCGATAACATCAATATTAATGTAAATAATTTCAATCATATAACGGGAGAAAACCTGCCGGGCAACCACGTTAACTGGCAGCATAATCCTGCCTATCGCGGTCACACACCGTATCCCGATAATACGGTTGCTCAACGCTTCCATCAGACCAACGTTTCCGGCGGGCTGAGCGCTACCCAACATGCGCCAGTCGATCGCGAAGCGCAGCGCCAGGCAGCGATGACCCAGCTGCAGCATAACGTACCGGCGGCGACAGCGGGCAACCTGGCGGCAAACAACGCCTCACGCGATGCCCAGCGTCAGGCAGCTTCGGCGCAATTGAAACAAGCCACCCAGCGCAGCAACTATCGCGGTTACGACAGCACACCAACCTCGACCCAGCAGCAGCGTCGCGAGGCGGCGAAAACGCAGTTGAAAAATCCCACGCCGCAGCAACAGCAGCGTCGGGAAACCGTTAAGAGCCGCGAGCAGAACCTGACACCTCAGCAGCAACAGCATCGGCAGCAGATCCAGTCCGCCACGCCCGCGCAGCGTCAGCAGCAGGTTAGTCATTTACGCGCCAGCGCTCTTAGCGGCAACGAAAGCCGCGCCCCCTCCTGGCAAGCGCAGCAGGAACGGGGACTGCAAAGTCGGCAGTTTTCCGCTGTAAACCGCGAGGAGCGTGGCGGCGCCAGAGAACGTCTTTCCGAACACCATGAACTGCGCCGCCGCTGAGGATGAGCAGAATGAGAAACCTATTACCTATTGCCCTGTTCACATTGATGCTGTCACCGTTAGCCGCCTTCGCCCAGCAGCAGTTTTCTACCCCGGAGCAGGCCGCGAGCGCGCTGGCTGAGGCGCTCAGCCAGCAAAATGAAGCGGCGCTGAGCAAGGTGCTCGGCGATAACTGGCAGCAATTTTTACCTACCGATGGGATCGACCCCAGCGCCGTCGACCGTTTTCAGCGCGACTGGCAGGTAAAACATGTCATCGTGCAGCAGGGTGATAACGCCTGGCTCGACGTCGGCAGCGAGGCATGGCGGTTGCCGGTGCCTATCGTAAAAACGTCTCAGGGCTGGCGCTTTGATATGGCCGCAGGCGAAGAGGAGATCCTCACCCGCGCCATCGGTCGCAATGAACTGTCAGCGATAGCCGCCATGCACGCTTACGTTGACGCCCAGCAGGATTACTACCAGCTTAATCACCGCTGGGCGCAGAAAATCATCAGCAGTGAAGGCAAAAAAGATGGGTTGTACTGGCCGACGTCGCCGGGTGAGACGCCCAGCCCGCTGGGGCCGGCATTCAGCCCGACGGAGCCCGGCGCCGGTTATCATGGCTATCGTTTCCGCATTATCGCAGGCCGCGATGACCAGGATGCGGCCTTGCTTGCCTGGCCTGTGGAATGGGGTGAAACCGGAGTGATGAGCTTTATGATCGATCTGCACGATACCGTTTATCAGGCTAATCTCGGCGAAGAGAGCGCCGCAAAAGCGCAGGCCATCACGCGCTTTGCCCCCGATGCTGACGCCGGCTGGCAGGTTGTCAAACCATAAAAAAACGCCAGGTTGCCCTCAAGCAACCTGGCGTTTCTACTCGCTTAGCCCTGATGGGGCATCAGAGACGGATCGCCAGCAAAAGTCGGCTTTGTGCTGGATAATGCCGCTTCATCAGCGCTGATGCTTCCGGAGTTCGCCGCCCATACCCCTTCATTCGTCTTCGTCACCTGCTGATGCTGGGCATTCAGATCCTGCCCCATCGCCGCGATATGGGTCGTTTCCGTGCCACCGCTGTTGTCCGCCCAGGGGATGGTGGCGTCAGCCGCGCAGGCCACACCGGATAGGCACGTTGCAGCGACCAGCGCTGCGGTTAAAAAGCGTTTCATCTCACACCTCAACTATATCGTTAACTGCCTATAAGTTTATGGCGTGATTATTTTCAAAGTATGTATGAGGTGTAGCGGTTTATGAACGGAGACATAGTTCTAAACATCAGGCATAAAAAAAGCGGCTCTTAGAGCCGCTTATGCATTTTAGCTGAAAGAAAAAGTTACTTTTTCTTCGCTTTGGCGTTTGGCAGATCGGTGATGCTGCCTTCGAAGACTTCTGCCGCCAGGCCAACAGACTCGTGCAGAGTCGGGTGAGCATGGATGGTCAGCGCGATGTCTTCAGCGTCGCAGCCCATTTCGATAGCCAGGCCGATCTCACCCAGCAGCTCGCCGCCGTTGGTGCCGACAATCGCGCCGCCGATAACACGGTGGGTCTCTTTGTCGAAGATCAGTTTGGTCATACCGTCTGCGCAGTCGGAAGCGATAGCACGGCCGGAAGCAGCCCACGGGAAGGTGGCGGTTTCGTAGCTGATGCCTTTCTCTTTCGCTTCTTTCTCAGTCAGACCAACCCATGCCACTTCTGGCTCAGTGTAGGCGATGGACGGGATCACTTTCGGATCGAAGTAGTGTTTCAGGCCGGAGATAACTTCTGCGGCAACGTGACCTTCGTGTACGCCTTTGTGCGCCAGCATCGGCTGACCGACGATATCGCCGATAGCAAAGATGTGCGGCACGTTGGTGCGCATTTGTTTGTCAACGCGGATGAAGCCACGATCGTCCACTTCCACGCCCGCTTTACCTGCGTCGAGGTTTTTGCCGTTCGGTACGCGACCGATAGCGACCAGCACGGCGTCGTAACGCTGCGCTTCAGCCGGCGCTTTTTTGCCTTCCATGGAAACGTAAATACCGTCTTCTTTCGCTTCAACGGCAGTCACTTTGGTTTCCAGCATCAGGTTGAATTTCTTGCTGATGCGTTTAGTGAAGACTTTCACCACGTCTTTATCGGCAGCCGGGATAACCTGGTCGAACATTTCAACCACGTCAATCTCTGAACCCAGCGCATGGTATACGGTACCCATTTCCAGACCGATGATACCGCCACCCATGACCAGCATACGTTTCGGTACGGATTTCAGTTCCAGGGCGTCGGTGGAGTCCCATACGCGCGGATCTTCATGCGGGATAAACGGCAGCTGAATCGGACGGGAGCCCGCCGCGATGATGGCGTTGTCGAAGTTGATCACGGTTTTACCGTTTTCGCCTTCCACTTCCAGGGTGTTGGCGCCGGTAAATTTACCCAGACCGTTAACCACTTTCACTTTACGGCCTTTAGCCATGCCAGCCAGGCCGCCGGTCAGCTGAGTGATAACTTTTTCTTTCCAGGTGCGGATCTTGTCAATGTCGGTTTTCGGTTCGCCGAAAACGATGCCGTGTTCGGCCAGCGCTTTCGCTTCTTCGATAACTTTTGCCACGTGCAGCAGCGCTTTAGACGGGATACAACCCACGTTCAGGCAAACGCCACCGAGGGTGCTGTAACGTTCTACGATGACGGTTTCCAGACCTAAATCAGCGCAACGGAAGGCTGCAGAGTAACCTGCGGGGCCTGCCCCAAGTACCACGACCTGAGTTTTGATTTCAGTACTCATCATGACCTCTGTAATTTATATCCGGCGGGTCTGACGCTATTATTCTTACGCCCAAGTCCACCGGGACGTTCTATCCGCGTGTATTTTACAAAATTGTTAACAATTTTTAAACAACAAACGGCAAACGATTTTGTCCTTTGTTGCTGATAATCCCCAACAGCCTGAGGTTATCAGAAAAAAGCCGGCCGTCAGGCCGGCTTTTTCGATTACATCACCAGACGGCGAATGTCGCTCAAGGTGTTGTTAATGATGGTAATGAAGCGGGCACCATCAGCACCGTCGATGACGCGGTGGTCGAAGGACAGAGAGATCGGCATCATCAGACGCGGAACGAACTCTTTACCATTCCATACCGGCTCCATCGCGGACTTAGACACGCCCAGGATGGCCACTTCCGGCGCGTTAACAATCGGCGCGAAGTGGGTAGTGCCCAGGCCGCCGATGCTGGAGATGGTGAAGCAACCGCCCTGCATTTCGCCAGCCGTCAGCTTGCCATCGCGCGCTTTCTTCGAGATGGTGGTCAGTTCACGAGACAGCTCGGTGATGCTCTTCTTATTCACGTCTTTGAAGACCGGAACCACCAGACCGTTCGGGGTATCAACCGCCACACCGATGTTGATGTATTTCTTCAGCGTCAGGCGCTGACCATCTTCGGACAGCGAGCTGTTGAAGCGCGGCATCTGCTCAAGCGCAGCGGCAACGGCTTTCATGATGAAGACCACTGGGGTGAATTTCACGTCCAGTTTACGCTTCTCAGCTTCGGCGTTCTGCTGCTTACGGAACGCTTCCAGATCGGTGATATCGGTTTTGTCGAAGTGGGTAACGTGCGGGATCATCACCCAGTTACGGCTCAGGTTAGCCCCAGAGATTTTCTGGATACGACCCAGTTCCACTTCTTCGATTTCACCAAACTTGCTGAAGTCAACCTTCGGCCATGGCAGCATGCCCGGGATACCGCCGCCAGCGGCAGCCGCCGGTGCGGATTCAGCGCGTTTAACCGCGTCTTTCACATAAGCCTGAACGTCTTCGCGCAGGATACGACCTTTACGGCCGGTGCCTTTCACTTTTGCCAGGTTAACGCCGAACTCGCGCGCCAGGCGGCGAATCAGCGGCGTCGCGTGAACGTAAGCATCGTTTTCAGCGAATTCAGTTTTGCCTTCTGCTTTCGCAGCCGGTGCAGCGGCAGGCTTAGCGGCCTGAGCCGGTGCAGCAGCCGGTGCCGGAGCAGCAGCCTGAGCCGGCGCGGCGGCAGGCGCAGCGCCTTCCACTTCGAAGACCATGATCAGGGAACCGGTTTTGACTTTATCGCCGGTGCTGATTTTGATCTCTTTGACGGTACCTGCGAATGGCGCCGGCACTTCCATAGACGCTTTGTCGCCTTCGACGGTGATCAGGGACTGCTCGGCAGCCACTTTATCGCCGACTTTGACCATCACTTCGGTGACTTCAACTTCGTCGCCGCCGATGTCCGGTACGTTAACGTCTTTCGCACCGCCAGCCGCAGCTGGAGCAGCCGCCGCCGGAGCAGCAGCCTGAGCAGGTGCGGCGGCAGGCGCAGCGCCCGCCACTTCGAAGATCATGATCAGGGAGCCGGTGGACACTTTGTCACCGGTGTTGATTTTGATCTCTTTCACGGTACCCGCGAACGGCGCCGGCACTTCCATAGAGGCTTTATCGCCTTCTACGGTGATCAGGGATTGCTCAGCGGCGATGGTGTCGCCCACTTTAACCATGATCTCGGTGACTTCAACTTCATCGCCGCCGATATCCGGGACGTGAACTTCTTTCGCTGCCGCTGCAGCTGCTGGCGCAGCCGCAGCCGGCGCGGCTTCTTTCTTCTCTTCCTGCGCAGGTGCAGCGGCTGCTGCACCCTCGGCGGAATCGAAAATCATAATCAGTTTGCCAGTCTCGGTTTTGTCGCCGACGGAGACTTTAATCTCTTTCACGACGCCAGCCTGCGGAGACGGGACTTCCATAGAGGCTTTATCGCCTTCTACGGTGATCAGCGACTGTTCAGCTTCTACTTTGTCGCCCACTTTGACCAGGATCTCGGTGATTTCAACTTCATCAGCCCCGATGTCCGGTACTTTGATTTCGATAGCCATTATTCTTTTACCTCTTACGCCAGACGCGGGTTAACTTTTTCTGCATCGATGTCGAATTTCGCGATAGCGTCAGCCACCACTTTCTTATCGATTTCACCACGTTTAGCCAGTTCGCCCAGCGCTGCAACGACCACATAGGAAGCATCGACTTCGAAGTGGTGACGCAGGTTTTCACGGCTGTCGGAACGACCGAAGCCATCGGTACCCAGTACGCGGTAATCATCAGCCGGTACATAAGTACGAACCTGCTCAGCGAACAGTTTCATATAGTCAGTGGATGCCACGGCCGGAGCGTCGTTCATTACCTGAGCGATATACGGCACGCGCGGGGTTTCCAGCGGGTGCAGCATGTTCCAGCGTTCGCAATCCTGGCCATCACGCGCCAGTTCGGTGAAGGAGGTGACGCTATACACGTCAGAGCCCACGCCGTAGTCTTTCGCCAGGATCTGCGCTGCTTCACGAACGTGACGCAGGATAGAACCGGAGCCCAGCAGCTGAACTTTACCTTTGCTACCTTCAATGGTTTCGAGTTTGTAGATACCTTTACGGATACCTTCCTCGGCGCCTTCCGGCATGGCCGGCATGTGGTAGTTTTCGTTCAGCGTAGTGATGTAGTAGTAAACGTTCTCTTGTTTCTCACCGTACATACGCTCCAGGCCATCATGCATGATGACCGCCACTTCGTATGCATAGGACGGATCGTAAGAGATACAGTTCGGGATAGTCAGCGACTGAATATGGCTGTGGCCATCTTCGTGCTGCAGACCTTCGCCGTTCAGCGTTGTACGACCGGAAGTACCACCGATCAGGAAGCCGCGAGCCTGCTGGTCGCCTGCCTGCCAGCACAGGTCGCCGATACGCTGGAACCCGAACATCGAGTAGTAGATGTAGAACGGGATCATCGGCAGGTTGTTGGTGCTGTAAGAAGTCGCCGCAGCCAGCCAGGATGCGCCTGCGCCCAGCTCGTTGATCCCTTCCTGCAGGATCTGGCCTTTCTCGTCTTCTTTGTAGTAAGCAACCTGCTCACGGTCCTGCGGGGTGTACTGCTGGCCGTTCGGGCTGTAAATACCGATCTGACGGAACAGACCTTCCATACCGAAAGTACGCGCTTCGTCGGCGATAATCGGCACGAGGCGGTCTTTGATGGATTTGTTCTTCAGCATCACGTTCAGGGCACGAACAAATGCGATAGTGGTAGAGATCTCTTTATTCTGCTCTTCCAGCAGCGGAGCGAAATCTTCCAGCGTCGGCAGCTCCAGCTTCTCAGAGAAGTTCGGCTGACGGCTCGGCAGATAGCCGTGCAGTTTCTGGCGCTGAGCGTGCAGATAGGTGTGCTCTTCGGAACCTTCCGGGAAGGTGACGTACGGCAGTTTTTCGAGATCGGCATCGGCAACCGGCACGTTGAAACGATCGCGGACGTAACGTACGCCGTCCATGTTCATTTTCTTAACCTGGTGGGCGATGTTCTTACCTTCAGCGGTGTCACCCATGCCGTAACCTTTAATGGTATGGGCGAGGATTACGGTCGCTTTGCCTTTGGTTTCCTGCGCTTTTTTCAGTGCAGCGTAAACTTTCTTCGGATCGTGGCCGCCGCGGTTCAGGGCCCAAATCTGCTCGTCAGTCCAGTCGGCAACCAGCGCCGCGGTCTCCGGATATTTACCGAAGAAGTGCTCGCGCACATATGCACCGTCTTTGGATTTGAAGGTCTGGTAATCGCCGTCAACGGTTTCTTCCATCAGCTGGATCAGCTTACCGCTGGTGTCTTTACGCAGCAGCTCATCCCAACGACCGCCCCAGATAACCTTGATAACGTTCCAGCCTGCGCCCGCGAAGATGCCTTCCAGTTCGTTGATGATTTTGCCGTTACCCGTTACCGGGCCATCAAGACGCTGCAGGTTACAGTTGATAACGAAGACCAGGTTGTCCAGCTTCTCGCGGGTGGCGATGGTGATCGCACCTTTAGATTCCGGCTCGTCCATCTCACCGTCGCCCAGGAAAGCATAAACGGTTTGTTTGGAGGTGTCTTTCAGACCACGGTGTTCCAGATATTTCAGGAATTTAGCCTGATAAATTGCCCCGATTGGGCCCAGACCCATAGAAACGGTCGGGAACTGCCAGAATTCCGGCATCAGTTTCGGGTGCGGATAAGAGGACAGACCTTTACCGTGAACTTCCTGACGGAAATTGTTCATCTGCTCTTCAGTCAGACGACCTTCCAGGAAAGCACGCGCATACACGCCCGGAGAGATGTGGCCCTGGAAGTACACCAGATCGCCGCCATCCTGCTCGTTGCGTGCGCGGAAGAAGTGGTTGAAGCACACTTCGTAGAAGGTTGCGGAAGACTGGAAGGAAGCCATGTGGCCGCCCAGTTCGAGATCTTTTTTCGATGCGCGCAGAACGGTCATGATCGCGTTCCAGCGGATCGCAGAACGGATACGACGTTCCAGATCCAGATTACCCGGGTATTCCGGTTCATCTTCAACGGCAATAGTGTTGACGTAACCGCCGGTCGATGCGCCAGCAGCCACTTTCACCCCGCCTTTGCGGGCTTCAGAAAGGAGTTGGTCAATAAGATACTGAGCACGCTCAACACCTTCTTCACGGATGACCGATTCGATCGCCTGTAGCCAGTCGCGAGTTTCGATCGGATCCACGTCATTTGGTAAACGTTCTGACATGGGGGGTATTCCTTATCTATCTAATCGTTGATTAATCTGGAACCTGTCCCATTGAACTCTTCGTTCTTCACCTTTGAACAACCAAAAATTCAATAAGACAGGTTCTGCGTTTAGTTGCCGCGCTCTAAAAATGGCGCTTAAGAACCGGAGTTCTCGTCCTTTCGTTGCTGTAAACGACGCAGTGAGCGCTCTCTACGACTCTGCTCACGGCTACGGTCCAGCAAAATTTCCTCAATGAACGCCAGGTGACGGTGCGACGCCTCACGCGCCTGCTCCGGCTCCCCGGCCATTATCGCCTCGAAAATGCGAGTACGATGGTTGCTGACCAACGGGAGCATTTCCCGGCGGGCATACAGCAATTCAAAGTTCTGACGAACGTTTTGTGCCAGCATCGGCTCCATACACCTTAGCAGATGGAGCAAAACCACATTGTGTGCCGCCTCGGTGACGGCGATTTGATACTGGACGACGGCGCCGGACTCAGCGTCCAGATCGCCCGACTGCTGCGCCCGTTCAATGGCCTGATGCAGCTCGCGGATACGATCGCGATCTTCATCATTGCTGCGCAGCGCCGCGTAATAAGCCGCGATGCCTTCCAGCGCGTGACGGGTCTCAAGCAGATCGAATTGGGATTCAGGGTGATCGGACAGCAGCTCGACCAGCGGATCGCTGAAGCTCTGCCACAGGCGGCTCTGAACAAACGTTCCACCTCCCTGACGACGAAGCAACAAGCCCTTGGCTTCGAGGCGTTGAATCGCCTCACGCAGCGAGGGGCGGGAAACGTCGAACTGCTTAGCCAGTTCGCGTTCGGGCGGAAGTTTTTCACCGGGGCGCAAGGTCCCCTCAAGGATCAGAAACTCCAGCTGCTGCTCTATCACATCGGATAATTTTGGTTGGCGGATTTTGCTGTAGGCCATATTCCCTGTCTCTGCCATTAGCCCGGAGTCAATTGGTCTTACCAATTTAAAGTTCGTAGCGCTAAAGTAACAAAGTATTCACCTTCTGTCCATACAGGTTTTGATTGAAATCAGTAAACCGCGGACATTTTAACAACCTTACAGAAATAACATTTCAGAAATGTAACCTTGCACAAATGTTACGTTTACTCACAAAGGGGTAGCGTTAACTTTATGGAAACGAAAAATTACGCTATCTGAACCGATTCAACTGCGCCATAGATGAATAAAAAATCAAATTAACAGAATAAATAACCACTCATGGGTAATGCGATGGAATAATACTGAATGTGTCTATTGATGTCTTTTTAGACACATCGTCATCATCCCTTCATAAAGCAGGTGCATTCGGTCGCGCTTAACACTATTCTCCCTCAGACGAAAGGCCTTTTTTTGAATTACCACACCGCCTTCCGTAAACAAAACAATACAGAAACGGAAGTCGCTAA
Organism: Klebsiella sp. RC2; assembly: GCF_014192815.1. NCBI lineage: Bacteria > Pseudomonadati > Pseudomonadota > Gammaproteobacteria > Enterobacterales > Enterobacteriaceae > Klebsiella > Klebsiella sp. RC2. The sequence goes on from NZ_JACHYL010000006.1 coordinate 113,114, forward strand.
ATACACAAACACAACAATATGTGCGCGCCATCACTCAGGTAAAAAGTGGGCCACTTCGCCCAAATTTTCGCTGGCTATGCTTTCTGGCAGGGACAGCAGAGAAGCAGCAACCTGACGGATGACGTACACAAAAAATAACCACACACGAGGTTTCATATGGAAGGTCAACAGCACGGCGATCGGCTGAAGCGCGGCCTGAAAAACCGCCACATTCAGCTTATCGCGCTGGGCGGGGCTATCGGCACCGGCCTGTTTCTGGGAAGCGCGTCCGTCATTCAGTCCGCCGGCCCGGGTATCATTCTTGGTTACGCTATCGCCGGCTTTATCGCCTTTCTGATCATGCGTCAGTTGGGTGAGATGGTGGTGGAAGAGCCGGTAGCAGGTTCGTTTAGCCACTTCGCATATAAATACTGGGGCGGCTTTGCCGGCTTCGCTTCCGGCTGGAACTACTGGGTGCTGTATGTCCTGGTGGCCATGGCGGAACTCACCGCCGTCGGCAAATATATCCAGTTCTGGTGGCCGGAAATCCCGACCTGGGCCTCTGCGGCGGTCTTCTTCATCGCTATCAACGCCATTAACCTGACCAACGTGAAAGTGTTCGGGGAAATGGAGTTCTGGTTCGCGATTATCAAAGTGGTCGCCGTGGTGGCGATGATTCTGTTCGGCGGCTGGCTGCTGTTCAGCGGCAACGGCGGCCCGCAGGCGACGGTACGTAACCTGTGGGATCAGGGTGGCTTCCTGCCGCACGGCTTTACCGGACTGGTAATGATGATGGCGATCATCATGTTCTCCTTCGGCGGTCTGGAGCTGGTGGGGATCACCGCGGCGGAAGCGGATAATCCGGAGCAAAGCATTCCGAAAGCCACCAACCAGGTTATCTACCGTATCCTGATCTTCTATGTTGGCTCGCTGGCGGTGCTGCTCTCCCTGCTGCCGTGGACCCGCGTGACCGCGGACACCAGCCCATTCGTCCTGATTTTCCATGAGCTTGGCGATACGCTGGTGGCAAATGCCCTTAACGTCGTGGTGCTGACGGCGGCTCTGTCGGTTTATAACAGCTGCGTCTACTGCAACAGCCGTATGCTGTTCGGCCTTGCCCAGCAGGGTAACGCGCCGAAAGCGCTGCTCAGCGTCGACAAACGCGGCGTGCCGGTGAATACCATCCTCGTCTCGGCCCTGGTGACCGCGCTGTGCGTACTGATAAACTACCTGGCGCCGGAATCCGCCTTCGGCCTGTTGATGGCGCTGGTGGTCTCGGCCCTGGTTATCAACTGGGCGATGATCAGCCTGGCGCATATGAAATTCCGTCGCGCCAAACAGCAGCAGGGGGTCACCACTCGCTTCCCTGCCCTCTTCTACCCGCTGGGTAACTGGGTGTGCCTGCTGTTTATGGCGGCAGTGCTGGTGATTATGCTGATGACCCCGGGGATGGCGATTTCCGTTTGGCTGATCCCGGTATGGATTGCGGTGCTGGGCGTGGGCTATCTGTTTAAACAGAAAGCCGCCGCCACCATAAAAGCACAATAATACATCTCATAAATATTTCTCTTTGCTCTGCGCCCCTCCCTGAATAACGGGCGCAGAGCATTGTTATCTGCTTCACACTTTCCCCTCCATAGCTGATATATCCATATCGTTAACGAGTTCCTGCAACGTATTTCCCTCGATAGCAGCCAATAATTCTCTCCATACTGCAACGGAGAGACCGCACATGGCAGACAATAGACTATCAATAAAGGAAAAGATTGGTTACGGGATGGGTGATGCCGGATGCAATATCATATTTGGCGCCATCATGCTGTTTGTTAACTATTTTTATACCGATATCTTCGGCCTGGCGCCGGCGCTGGTCGGCGTACTGCTGTTGTCGGTGCGCGTCATCGATGCGGTGACCGATCCGATTATGGGCGCCCTTGCCGACCGTACCCGCAGTAAATATGGCCGCTTTCGTCCATGGCTACTGTGGATTGCCTTCCCCTACGCCCTGTTCAGCGTGCTGATGTTCACTACTCCTGAGTGGACCTATAACAGCAAAGTTATCTATGCGTTCGTGACCTACTTTCTGCTGTCGGTGACCTATACCGCGATTAACATCCCCTACTGCTCGCTGGGAACGGTGATGACCGCTGATCCGAAAGAACGCGTTGCCTGCCAGTCCTATCGTTTTGTGATGGTGGGTATCGCCACGCTGCTGCTGTCATTGACGCTGCTGCCAATGGCCGACTGGTTCGGCGGCGCCGATAAAGCGAAGGGCTACCAGATGGCGATGACCGTGCTGGCCTTTATCGGCATGTGTATGTTCCTGTTCTGCTTCGCTACCGTGCGTGAACGCATACACCCGGCGGTGCAGACGAATGATGAACTGAAAAAAGACCTCAAAGACGTGTGGAAAAATGACCAGTGGGTGCGCATCCTGCTGCTCACGCTGTGCAACGTCTGCCCGGGCTTTATTCGCATGGCCGCCACCATGTATTACGTCACCTGGGTGATGGGACAAAGCACCCATTTTGCCACCCTGTTTATCAGCCTCGGCGTGGTCGGGATGATGATTGGCAGCATGCTGGCGAAAGTCCTCACCGACCGCTGGTGCAAACTGCAGGTTTTCTTCTGGACCAACATCGTGCTGGCGATTTTCTCCTGCGCCTTCTATTTCTTTAATCCGCACGCCACCACGCTGATTATGGTGCTCTACTTCCTGCTCAACATCCTGCATCAGATCCCCTCTCCGCTGCACTGGTCGCTGATGTCCGACGTTGACGACTACGGCGAGTGGAAAACCGGTAAGCGCATCACCGGCATTAGCTTCTCCGGCAATCTGTTCTTCCTCAAGGTCGGCCTGGCGGTCGCCGGAGCAATGGTCGGTTTCCTGCTGTCATGGTACGGCTACGACGCCGGCGCGAAAGCGCAAAGCGCCTCCGCCCTCAACGGCATCGTGCTCCTATTCTCGGTCATCCCCGGCGTCGGCTATCTGATCACCGCCGGCGTGGTGCGCCTGCTGAAGGTTGACCGCACCCTGATGCGCCAGATTCAAAGCGATTTAGAGAAGCGCCGCAGCAACTACAGCGAGCTGAACGAATACCAGGAACTGAAAACCAGTGAACACGTAAGGAAAGCCTGATGAACAACTGGCCAAACCCCTTTATTGAACAGCGCGCAGACCCCTTTATTCTGCGCCACCTTAATCACTACTACTTTATTGCCTCGGTACCGGAATATGACCGGCTGGAGATCCGGCGCGCGGCCACCCTTGAAGGATTGCGCGATGCTGAGCCGGTAGTGGTCTGGCGCGCGCCGCAAAGCGGGCCGATGAGCCAGCTGATTTGGGCGCCGGAGCTGCATGAAATAGACGGTAAGTGGTATATCTATTTTGCCGCCACCCATACTCACGATCTGGATGCGCTGGGGATGTTCCAGCATCGCATGTTCGTTCTCGAGTGCGCCGACAACGATCCGCTGACCGGTCGCTGGCAGGAAAAAGGCCAGGTGGTCACGCCTTTCGATACCTTCGCCCTCGATGCCACTACTTTTATCCATCAGGGCAAACGCTGGTATCTGTGGGCGCAAAAATCCCCGCATATCGAAGGCAACTCAAACTTATATCTTGCTGAAATGGCCAACCCGTGGACGCTAAAAGGCGAGCCGGTCATGCTGAGCAAGCCGGAGTTCGACTGGGAGTGCCGGGGATTTAAGGTCAACGAAGGTCCTGCGGTGCTGGTGCATGGCGATAAGCTGTTCATCAGCTATTCCGCCAGCGCCACCGATGAAAACTACTGCATGGGGTTACTCTGGATCGATCTGCAGGCCGATCCGCTGCAGCCGACGAACTGGCATAAAGCCCCGCAGCCGGTCTTTCGTACCAGCTATGAAAACCGCCAGTATGGCCCGGGCCATAATAGTTTTACCCAAACGCCGGAAGGGGAAGATGTGCTGGTGTATCACGCGCGGAATTACACCGAGATAGAAGGCGATCCACTGTATGACCCCAATCGCCATACGCGGTTAAAACTCGTCAGCTGGAGGGAGGACGGGATGCCCGACTTCGGCATCCCACCGGCGGATACGCTGTAGCGGTTCGGAATGAAGCCCGCTGACGCGGTTCTGCAGGCCGGGTCAGGCGAAGCCGCCACCCGGCAACAAGAGTCCCGCAGGTGCATGCATCGTGGCAGGCTGAACGCGGGCTCAGGCCGTTAAACCAGGGTGCCGTAAATCGTCAGCAGCGCCATGATCACCACCACCACCAGCGAGGTTTTCTTGGCCATCGACACCGCGGCCTTCGGGGTCGCCACTTTATCCACGTGCGGTTCACGAGCCAGGGAATACTGCGCCAGGCGGGTCAATACCTGATACTGCGATGAATGGCGGTCGCCTAACGAGGCAAACCACGCCGGGAGCGCTTTCTCTCCATGCCCCACCAGAGCATAGACAACCCCCACCAGACGCACCGGCAGCCAGTCCACGATATGCAAAAGACCATCGATCCCAGACTGCAAACGGTGATGCGGCGTCTGGTAGCGCGCCAGCCACGTCTGCCAGGCGCGCAGTACGCTGTAAGCGATAAGCGTCAGCGGCCCCCACGCGCCCCCCACCACAAACCAGAAAAGCGGCGCCAGGTAATATCGATAGTTAATCCACAGCAGCGCATTTTGCAGCTCACTCAGATATTCACGCTCATCGCAGCCCGGCGGTACGCCGTGGATCAGCGTCAGCTCGCTGGCCATGGCATCGCAGGCGCGACTGTCATTGCGCGACGCCGCTTTCAGATAGGCATGATAATGCAGCCGAACCTTGCCTGCCCCGATGCACAACAGGCCCAGCAAGATCCAGAACACCAGCAGAGGTACGTTAAATAGCTGCCCCTGCAGCAGGCGCTGAATGAGATACACCACCGCGACAGCCACCACCGTCATCAGCAGCGTGCCCAGCAGCGAAAAATGTTTTATCCGGCGGAACACCACCTCCAGCCGATGATCAAGCTGCCAGTGTTCGCCCAGCTTAAACAGCCGTTCGGCGATAAGCACCAGCAGCGTCGTAAACAGCGTCATGATGTCTCCTTATCTGACGGCGCACTGAGTAGCGCCCGGAATTTTATCCAGTCAAAGGCCGGTCCTGGATCGGTTTTCCGCACGGGCGCGATATCGCTGTGGCCCGCGATGTTTTCGGCGATAGCCGGGTAAATCGTGATCAGTAGTTCCGTCACCGCCGCCAGCTGCTGGTACTGCGCATCGGTATACGCCAGGGTATCCGTGCCTTCCAGCTCAATGCCAATGGAAAAGTCATTGCAGCGTTCTCGCCCCTGATAGCAGGAGACCCCCGCATGCCACGCACGCTTATCGAAAGGCACATACTGCACGATTTCGCCATCACGGCGAATCAGACAATGTGCCGAAACGCGCAGATGAGCAATCTCGGCAAAGAAAGGATGCGCATGCGGATCCAGGGTGCCAGTGAACAGCGCATCAATCCACGGACCACCAAATTCACCCGGTGGCAGGCTAATGTTATGCACCACCAGTAAGGAAGGGGCTTCTTCATCCGGACGGCAGTCATGGTGCGGCGAGGGAACCCGACGCGCGCCGACCAGCCATCCCTCGTTCAACTGCATGCGGGATCTCCTTTCGCGAACTCATGCTTCCGGGCCACACGCCGGCCCAAAGGATGAAGTGTGTATGGTACTGAAACGTCGTTCAGGTTAGCATGTTTCCCACTTCTGAATCTTATCTATCTGGAGCTTTATCATGTCGCCTCGTCGTTACAACCCCGACCGCCGCCGTGACGTGCTGCTGGAACGTATTAACCTCGATATTACCGATGCTGTCGCACACTCCCTGCGGGAAGATTTGGGCGGCGAAGTCGACGCCAACAACGATATTAGCGCGCAATTATTGCCGCAGGATGCACGCTCCCATGCGGTGGTCATTACCCGCGAAGATGGCGTCTTCTGTGGCAAACGCTGGGTGGAAGAGGTCTTTATTCAGCTCGCCGGTGACGACGTGAATATCACCTGGCACGTGGCCGACGGCGATGCGGTCAAAGCCGACCAGCCGCTGTTCGAGCTGGAAGGCCCGTCGCGTATTCTGCTCACCGGCGAACGCACGGCGCTGAACTTTGTGCAAACTCTCTCCGGCGTCGCCAGCGTCGTCCGTCGCTACGTCGACCTGCTGGCCGGCACCAAAACCCAACTTCTGGATACCCGTAAAACGCTGCCAGGGCTGCGTACCGCGCTGAAGTACGCGGTACTCTGCGGCGGCGGCGCCAACCACCGCCTGGGCCTGTTCGACGCTTTCCTGATTAAAGAAAACCATATCATCGCCTCCGGTTCGATCCGTCAGGCGGTGGAAAAGGCGTTCTGGCTACATCCTGATGTGCCGGTGGAAGTGGAAGTGGAAACCCTGGATGAGCTGGAGCAGGCGTTAAAAGCCGGGGCGGACATCATTATGCTCGATAACTTCACCACCGACCTGATGCGCGAGGCGGTGAAAATCACCGCAGGCCAGGCGGCGCTGGAGGTCTCCGGTAACGTCACCTTCGACACCATCCGCGAATTTGCCGACACCGGCGTCGACTATATCTCCGTCGGCGCCCTGACCAAACATGTGCAGGCGCTCGACCTGTCGATGCGTTTTCGCTAAGTAATTGGCCTTCACGCTGCCGGGCGTGAGGGCCTGATTTTGCGAGCCGACTCGCAGCCGTTCATGCCCACCATGTAAGCAAAGTAAAAACCCTGGAATCTGGTTTCCCGGATTGTTTTCGCCTCCTCGCCTGGTATCCCAAATCCCGTCACAGTGCTCCTGTCACAACAAGGAGCGACTTATGGATAAACAACGTGGTTTCACCCTGATTGAACTGATGGTGGTCATTGGGATCATCGCTATTCTCAGTGCCATTGGCATCCCGGCCTACCAGAACTACCTGCGTAAAGCCGCCCTCACCGACCTGCTGCAGACCTTTGTCCCTTACCGGACGGCCATCGAACTTTGCGCGCTCGATCATGGCGGCCTGACGGTATGTGACGGCGGCAGCAACGGCATTCCCTCGCCGACAACCACTCGCTACCTCTCCGCCATGAGCGTGGCCAAAGGGGTCGTCACCCTCACCGGCCAGGAAAGCCTGAACGGACTGGGCGTCACCCTGACGCCGACCTGGGATAACGCCGAGGGCGTCACTGGCTGGCAGCGCGTCTGCACTATCACCGGCAACAGCGCCCTTCAGCAGGCCTGCGAAGACGTCTTCCGGATGAAGTAAGGGCAAACACATGAAAACAGAACAGCTGATCCCTCTCTGTCGCCGCTATCACGCCATGTTGCTGCATAGCGACGAGCAGACAATAGCCATTGCGGTGGTCGATACCCCACCGGCGGAGCTGATGGAGGCGCTGCGCTTCGCGACGCAAAAGCGAATCGATATTGAATGCTGGAGCCAGGAACAGATGGACAAGCGTCTGCAGGCCCAGGAAAAGCAGGCGCAACTGGCGCAAAACGCGGGGCCAGAGAATATCGCCGAACGGGTCAACCAGATCCTCGAACAGGCTCTGCGTCAGCGGGCGTCCGATATTCATATCGAACCCACGGAAACGCATTTACGCATCCGCCTGCGGGTCGATGGCGTCCTCCATGCCCTGCCGTTGCTGGCCCCCGAGCTGGCGGCACCGGTTATCGCGCGACTCAAGGTCATGGCCAGTCTCGATATCGCCGAGCATCGTTTACCACAGGATGGTCAGTTCGCGCTGAACCTCGGCGGACGACCGCTCTCCTTTCGCATCGCCACTCTACCCTGCCGCTATGGCGAAAAAATTGTCCTGCGTCTTCTGCATCAGGTTGACCAGGCCCTGGATCTGGAGGCCCTCGGACTCTCCTCTTCCCAGCTGGCGGCTTTTCGCCAGGCGCTTAATCAGCCGCAGGGTCTACTGCTGGTCACCGGCCCGACCGGAAGCGGTAAAACGGTGACCCTCTACAGCGCCCTGCAGGCCAGAAACCGGGAGCAAGTGAACATCTGTAGCGTCGAGGATCCGCTGGAGATCCCCATCGCCGGGATGAATCAGACGCAAATTAATCCGCGTTCCGGGCTCACCTTTCACAGCGTACTCCGCGCCCTGTTACGCCAGGATCCGGATATTGTCATGGTAGGCGAGATTCGTGACGCCGAGACCGCTGAAATAGCCCTGAAAGCCGCCCAGACCGGCCATCTGGTGCTTTCCACCCTGCACACCAACTCCACCAGCGAAACCCTCACCCGCCTGCAGCAGATGGGCATCGCCCGCTGGATGATATCTTCAGCGCTCTCGCTGGTTATCGCCCAGCGCCTGGTCCGCAAGCTGTGCCCCCACTGTCGGCGCAATGTCGGTAGCGCCGCCGACCTGCCGCACAGCCTGTGGCCACGCCCGCTGCCGCGCTGGCAGGCGGCTGGCTGCGATCACTGTTATCACGGTTATCACGGCAGGCTGGCGCTGTTTGAGGTCATGCCTGTCACCCCCGGGTTACGCCAGGGAATAGTCCAGGGGCTGAATGCCATTGAAATTGAATCTCTGGCGCGAGCCGCGGGGATGATGACGCTTTTTGAAAGCGGTTGTCAGGCTATCGAACAGGGGCTGACCAGCCTTGAAGAGGTGGTGCGGGTGCTGGGGATCCCCCATGGCGACTAAGCGTCTCTGGCGCTGGCGCGGTATCGATGCGCACGGCGCCCCTTGCCAGGGGATGCTATGGCAAGCCAGTCGTCTGGAGGTGCTGCACGACCTTCAGCAGCAGCGCGTCATGCCGCTGGCCGTGCGCCGCTGTGCAGTGAAGCTGAATCTCTGGCACCCACGCTACAGTAGCGAAACGATCCGTCAGCTCGCCACCCTGCTGCAGGCCGGCCTGCCGCTGGCGGACGGTTTATCTCTGCTGGCGCAGCAGCAACCACACCCGCAATGGCAAGCGCTGCTTGAGTCCCTGGGCCGCGAGCTGGCTCAGGGCGTAGCTTTCTCTACCGCGCTGGCGCAGTGGCCGCAAGCCTTTCCGCCGCTTTATCTGGCGATGATTAGCACCGGCGAACTGACAGGCAAGCTTGATATCTGCTGCCTGCAGCTGGCCAACCAACAGCAGGAGCAGCAGCGGCTCGCCGGCAAGGTCAAAAAAGCGCTGCGTTACCCGCTGATTGTGCTCGCCCTGGCGCTGCTGGTGGTGCTGGGGATGCTCTATTTTGTCCTGCCCGAGTTCACCGCCATCTACCAGACGTTCAGTACGCCGCTGCCGCTGTTGACGCGGATGGTCGTTGCGGCAGGCGACATGCTAAGTCGCGGCTGGCCTCTACTGCTGGCCCTTTTCCTGAGCCCGCTGCTGCTCAACCAGCTGGTCCGGCGGCGTAGCGACTGGTTGCTGCGTCGCCAGCGATTGCTGAACGCGCTCCCTCTCATCGGCCCCCTGATCGGCGGCCAACAGCTGAGCCTGATCTTTACCATCCTGGCGTTAACCCAAAGCGCCGGTATTAGCTTTCTGCAGGGTTTGCAAAGTGTTGAAGCAACTCTGTCGTGCCCACTCTGGCGCCAGCGCCTGGCGCAAGCCCGTACGCTGATAGCCCAGGGGGAACCGATTTGGCAGGCGTTAAGCCGGTGCGGCGGTTTTACTCCGCTGTGCCTGCAGCTCATCCGTACGGGTGAAAGCGCGGGGGCGCTGGATCAAATGCTGGAAAATCTGGCGCACCATCATCGAGAGCAAACGCATCAGCGAGCCGACAGTCTGGCTGCGCATCTCGAACCCATCATGCTGGTGATAACCGGTTCACTGGTCGGCATTCTGGTGGTGGCGATGTATTTGCCCGTTTTTCATCTGGGCGATGCCATTGGCGGGGCGGGAGGGTGAGAAACGCTGGCGCAGCACAGGCGCCAGCGAAGCCGCTTACAGGCTATTGAATATCCGGTTCTCTTGTTCCTGAACGCGGATAAAGGTCGTCCGTTTGGTCAGCTCTTTCAGACGCGACGCGCCAACATAGGTGCAGGCTGAACGCAGGCCGCCAAGGATATCGCGAGCAGTATTATCCACCGGGCCACGCAGCGGTAGCTTAACGGTTTTACCTTCCGCCGCGCGGTATTTCGCGACACCGCCAACATGGCGCGTCATCGCCGACTCGGAGCTCATGCCATAGAACAGCATGAATTTTTCCCCGTTCTCTTCAACGATGGTTCCGCCGCTCTCTTCATGGCCCGCCAGCATGCCGCCGAGCATCACGAAATCGGCGCCGCCGCCGAAAGCTTTCGCCACATCACCCGGCATGGTGCATCCCCCGTCGCTGATGATCTGGCCGCCCAGGCCGTGCGCCGCATCAGCGCACTCGATCACGGCGGAGAGCTGCGGATAGCCGACGCCAGTTTTGACGCGGGTAGTGCAGACGGAACCCGGGCCAATCCCGACTTTCACAATATCGGCGCCGGAGAGGATCAGCTCTTCGCACATTTCACCAGTGACCACGTTTCCGGCGATAATGGTTTTCTGCGGCCAGGCTTCACGGGCTTTCGCCACAAACTGCACGAAGTGCTCAGAGTAGCCGTTAGCCACGTCGATGCACACAAATTTCAGTTGCGGATTCTGAGAGAGGATCTGTTGCGTCTTTTCGAAATCCGCATCGGAAGTGCCGGTGGAAACCATCACATGCTTGAGGACATCTGCGGATGCGCCCTGTACAAACGCCTGCCATTCCTCAACGGTGTAGTGCTTGTGTACCGCGGTCAGAATACCAAAAGTGGCCAGCGCTTGCGCCATACTGAAGGTGCCGACGGTATCCATGTTGGCCGCAATAATTGGCACACCGGACCAGGTCTGGCCTGAATGTTTGAAAGTGAATTCACGTTCCAGCTCAACATCAGAACGGCTTTTGAGAGTAGAGCGTTTCGGGCGGATAAGAACGTCTTTGAAACCAAGCTTCAGATCTTCTTCAATACGCATGTGCGAATTCCTGGGGTTAATTGCATTATTGTGAGAGCACAACTCCAGTGACGTTATCATACGCACGAATCAGGCCTGCGCAAGACTGCGATTTTCACTTTTTTTACGCTACAATCGTATAAATTTACCTGGTGAATGGAGAAAAAAGCGCTTATGCCTTTCCTCGCCAGCGTATTATTTTTAACCATTTGATTTGCTTGATTAAAAGAAACAGAATAGCGGGCGGCGATCCCGGTTGGCACGTGACTATCACGACATGATCACTATCACCTCTCCGACGTGCGGCCAGTCATCGCTGTCTGAATGCAAAAAATACGAGCAATCCGTTTCAGGGTCAGAAGATATGGGGTACACAGTCGCGTTAACAGGTGGGATCGGCAGCGGTAAAAGCACGGTCGCAGACGCCTTCGCGCAGCTCGGGGTTAACGTTGTTGATGCCGATGTTATCGCCCGCCAGGTGGTCGAACCTGGCACCCCAGCGCTCCAGGCCATCGCCGGCCACTTTGGGTCGCAGATGATTGCCCCCGACGGCACGCTGAACCGCCGCCTGCTGCGGGGAAAAATTTTTGCTCACGTGGAGGATAAAGCCTGGCTTAACGCGCTGTTGCATCCGCTGATCCAGCAGGAAACGCGCCGCCAGATGCAGGCTGCTACCTCCCCTTATCTCCTCTGGGTCGTACCTTTGCTGGTCGAAAACCGCCTGTCCGGTCAGGCCGATCGCGTACTGGTCGTCGATGTGCCAAAAGAAACGCAGATCGAACGCACCATGCTGCGTGACAAGGTCAGCCGCGAACATGCTGAACATATTCTTGCCGCTCAGGCCACGCGCGAGCAGCGCCTGGCCGTCGCGGACGATGTTATTGAAAACACTGGCACGCCGGATGCAGTGGCATCGGATGTTGCCCGCCTGCACGAAAAGTATTTAATGCTGGCATCGCAGGCCGCCTCACAGGAAAACTCGTAATGCATACCCCCGTTCTGTTTGAACATCCTCTTAATGAGAAAATGCGTACCTGGCTGCGCATCGAATTTCTGATCCAGCAAATGGCTTTCCATCCGATGATTGCCACTCATGCCGATGCGCTCCATTTTTTCCGTAACGCCGGCGATCTGTTGGATGTGCTGGAGCGTGGCGAGGTGCGTACCGACCTGGTTAAAGAACTGGAGCGCCAGCAGCGCAAGCTCCAGTCCTGGGCTGAAGTACCGGGCGTCGATCAGGAGCGCATTAACGAACTGCGCCAGCAGCTGAAGCAATCCTCCAGCACCCTGATGGCCGCGCCGCGTATTGGCCAGTTTCTGCGTGAAGATCGCCTGATTGCGCTGGTGCGTCAGCGCCTGAGTATTCCAGGCGGCTGCTGCAGCTTCGATTTACCGACCCTGCATATCTGGCTCCATATGCCACAGGCGCATCGGGACGAGCAGGTGGCCAGCTGGCTCGCCAGCCTCGATCCGCTGATCCAGTCCCTGAACCTGATCCTCGACCTGATCCGTAACTCTGCGCTGTTTCGCAAACAGACCAGCCTCAACGGCTTTTACCAGGATAATGGCGAAGATGCCGATCTGCTACGTCTGCGTCTCGATCTGGCTCACCAGCTGTATCCGCAGATCTCCGGCCATAAGAGCCGTTTCGCTATCCGTTTCCTGCCGCTGGACAGTGAGTATGGGATCGTGCCGGAGCGCTTTGATTTTGAACTGGCCTGCTGCTAAGGAGATAACATGTCTGAAGAGACCATCGTCAACTGCCCGACCTGCGGCAAAAACGTGGTGTGGGGCGAGCAGAGTCCCTTTCGTCCATTCTGCAGCAAGCGCTGTCAGCTGATCGATCTGGGAGAATGGGCCGCAGAAGAGAAACGCATCCCCAGTGCGGGCGATCTCTCCGACAGCGATGACTGGAGCGAGCAGCAGCCCTGATTTACCGGCACGCTAACCCGATAATTATCGGGTTAGCGTTGTAGCCTGACGCTCAGCCCAGGCCGATAAGTTTGTTGATAACCGGTTCATTCGCCGGGGGGAACGCCTCTGGATCCAGTGTCTGACCCGCCATCCACCGTCCCGGTTGCCCTTCTTTGCCCCATGGCTCGCCTTGCCAACTTTCCACAAGGAAAAACCACAGCGTTATATGGCGGTCAGGGAACTGATACTCCAGCTTATCGAATAGCGTTGCAGACCTTACCGTAATTCCAACCTCTTCCTGCAGCTCGCGAATTAGCGCCTGCTCCGGCGTCTCATCAGATTCAATCTTCCCGCCCGGGAACTCCAGCTTATTCGCCATATGGGCATCAGCGGCGCGCTGGGTAATAAAGATTTCGCCTTGCGGATTGCGAATTATCCCGACGGCGATTTGCAGTTTTTTCATTGAATCAGCTCCATAAAAAAGGCGCAGAACTCTGCGCCTTTGTTTTTTTATCAGGCCTTAGCTCAGACGGCCGTGGCACTGTTTATATTTTTTACCGGAACCGCACGGACAGGGATCGTTACGCCCCACTTTACGCTCGCCGGTTTGTGCCGCCAGATCCTCGGCAGCGGCCTCATCGTCGCTCTGATGGCTGAGCTGCTGCATCTGCGCCAGGCGCTCGGCTTCTTCACGACGCTGTTGCTCCATCGCTTCGACTTCTTCCGGCATACGCACCTGGACTTTGCTCAGGGTGCTAATCACTTCATACTTCAGTGACTCCAGCATCGCAGCAAACATAGAGAACGATTCGCGCTTGTACTCCTGCTTCGGATCTTTCTGCGCATAGCCACGCAGATGGATACCCTGACGCAGATAGTCCATCGCTGCCAGGTGCTCTTTCCACAGGGAGTCCAGGGTCTGCAGCATCACACCTTTCTCAAAGTGACGCATCATCTCGGCACCGACCACTTCTTCTTTACGCTGGTAAGTTTCTACCGCGCTCTGCAGAATACGTTCACGCAGGGTCTCTTCATGCAGCTCTGGCTCTTTATCCAGCCACTCTTTGATCGGCAGCTCGAGGTCGAAGTCGTTTTTCAGACGCTCCTGCAGGCCTTCAATATCCCACATCTCTTCCAGAGACTGCGGCGGAATATGCGCATCGATAGTCGCTTTAAAGACGTCTTCGCGGATGCTGTTGATGGTTTCGCTGACATCAGACACGTCCAGCAGTTCGTTACGCTGAGTGTAGATCGCGCGGCGCTGGTCGTTAGCCACATCATCATATTCCAGCAGCTGCTTACGAATATCAAAGTTACGGCTTTCCACTTTACGCTGGGCGTTGGCGATAGCCTTAGTCACCCATGGGTGCTCGATGGCTTCACCCGGTTTCATCCCCAGTTTGCGCATCATGCCGGACACACGATCGGAGGCGAAGATACGCATCAGGGCATCTTCCATCGACAGGTAGAAGCGGGAAGAACCGGCATCACCCTGACGACCCGCACGGCCACGCAGCTGGTTATCGATACGGCGTGATTCATGACGCTCAGTACCGATAATGTGTAGACCGCCTGCGGCCAGAACCGCATCATGGCGCACCTGCCAGTCCGCTTTGATTTTTTCAATCTGTTCCGGCGTCGGATTTTCCAGCGCGGCGACTTCCGCCTGCCAGCTACCGCCGAGCATAATATCGGTACCACGACCCGCCATGTTGGTGGCAATGGTCACCGCTGCCGGATAACCCGCCTGGGCGACGATATCCGCTTCGCTGGCGTGGAACTTGGCGTTCAGTACGTTGTGCTTGATGCCGGCTTTGGTCAGCTCGCGCGAAACTACTTCGGATTTTTCGATCGAGATAGTCCCCACCAGCACCGGCTGGCCGGCAGCGGTGCGGGTTTTAATATCTTCGATAATCGCCTGAATTTTTTCCGCTTCGGTCATATAGACCAGATCCGCCATGTCCTTACGGATCATCGGACGGTTGGTCGGCACGACAACGGTATCCAGCTTATAGATAGAGCTGAATTCGAAGGCTTCGGTATCCGCTGTACCGGTCATCCCCGCCAGTTTCTCGTACAGGCGGAAGTAGTTCTGGAAGGTGATAGAGGCCAGCGTCTGGTTCTCGTTCTGGATCTCCACGCCTTCTTTGGCTTCTACCGCCTGGTGCAGACCATCGGACCAACGGCGGCCTTGCATCGTACGGCCAGTGTGCTCATCGACGATGATAACTTCGCCATCTTTAACGATGTAGTCAACGTCGCGGGTGAACAACGCATGGGCGCGCAGCGCGGCGGTCACATGGTGCATCAGCATGATGTTGGTCGGGGAGTACAGCGACTCACCTTCTTCCATAATGCCTTCCTGCACCAGCAGCTCTTCGATGAGCACCAGACCGCGTTCGGTCAGGTTAACCTGGCGGGCTTTCTCATCAACAGAGAAGTGGCCTTCACCGGTAAAGGTATCCGAATCCTCTTTTTCCTGACGGATCAGGTGCGGGATGATTTTGTTTACCTTACGGTACATTTCAGAGCTGTCTTCCGCCGGACCGGAAATGATCAGCGGGGTACGCGCTTCGTCGATCAGGATGGAGTCCACCTCATCCACCAGCGCATAGTGCAGTTTACGTTGAACGCGCTCTTCCGGGCTGAAGGCCATGTTGTCGCGCAGATAGTCGAAGCCGTATTCGTTGTTGGTGCCGTAGGTAATATCGGCAGCGTAGGCTTCACGCTTCGCCGGCGCCGGCAGACCGGACATATTGATGCCCACGCTCATACCAAGGAATTCGAACAGCGGACGGTTGTTTTCGGCGTCACGCTGCGCCAGATAGTCGTTGACGGTCACCACGTGGACGCCTTTACCGGTCAGCGCGTTGAGGTACGCCGGCAGGGTCGCGGTCAGCGTTTTACCTTCACCAGTACGCATCTCGGCGATGCAGCGATCGTTAAGCACCATACCGCCCAGCAGCTGGACGTCGAAGTGGCGCATGCCAAACACACGCTTACTGGCTTCGCGAACGACGGCAAAGGCTTCCGGGATCAGGTTTTCCAGCACTTCGCCTTTTTCCAGGCGCGCGCGGAATTCAGCAGTTTTCGCTTTCAGCTCGTCATCAGAGAGTTTTTCCATCGCCGGTTCCATACCGTTGATGATATTGACAACTTTGCGCATACGACGCAGCGTACGGTCGTTACGGCTGCCGAAAACCTTAGTTAACATTTTAATAAGCATAATAAAATCTCAAACGCCCCGCGGTGCGGAGTCACAAAAAATAGGATGGTCCGTGGTTATTTTCAGCTGAGACGTTGAGGTCCTGCGCGGATCCCCGCCACCTGGCTAATCCAGGCGCTCACGCGGAAGGCAGAATATGAGGAAGAGATGTAAGCCACCTGGCGGATCACCACCGGCGGCGTGCTGTCCTGGGTCAGCAGCGCGCTGAGCGTATCAAGCAGCGCCAGATGTTGGGCCTGCAGCGGGGAAGTTTCTTCCGCCACCGGCAATGCCTGTGGCGCCATCGCGAAGGAGAGATGACGAATAACGGTGCGAATGGCGTGCTGATGCCAGTAGTCGACGGTAAAGTTCGGCCGACGATTACTCTCCAGCAGCGCCAGCTGAGAGAAGTTAACTTTGCTCGGATTATGGTTGCTGGACGTTGCCTTCGCCGGCGTCGCAGTTTCGTGGCTGTTGCTAAGCGCGGGCAGGCCGAAGCTGGCCGCGACCATCCCCAACAGGAGATGCGGCCAAAAATACCGTCTGCCAAACTGTCGCCAGCGCGTCAGCAATCCACTCACTTTCATTACCTTTCGTTGGTATACCCGTCGTCGTTCAGGCCGCCTCTTAATTAGCGTTTTTTGCAGGACACCCTGACATCCACGGGGTAAAGCAACCCGGAGAAATAATTTTGCGCTCAAATACTAACATTATTACCGCGCTGAGGCAGCATGAATGAAGGCGATTGCCCGGGGAAAACGCTTAATAAAACAGCGAACGCGCGCTAATTATTGCCCGACAATCACTGCGAAAAATAACTGGAAGGGGTTATAAAAGAAAAACGACTGGTTCCCTGGTCGGAGAGAGTACCAGGTTACCAGTCGAATTTACTGAATGGTCAGGCTTACGCCAGAACCATCGACGGTGCGCGGAACGCCATAGGCAGTTTTGCGTCGTCTTCGAAGGTCACATACTCCCAGGCTTCCTGTTTTGCCAGGACCGCCTGCAGCAGTTTGTTATTCAACGCGTGACCCGATTTGTACGCCGTGAATGCGCCGATAATGTTGTGACCACACATAAACAGGTCACCGATCGCATCCAGCATTTTGTGGCGAACAAATTCGTCTTCAAAGCGCAGACCGTCTTCGTTCAGTACGCGATAATCGTCAACAACGATGGCACAATCGAAGCTGCCGCCCAGGCACAGGCCGCGGGACTGCAGATATTCGATATCGCGCATAAAACCGAAGGTACGCGCACGGCTAATCTGACGCATGAACGCATCGGCCGAGAAGTTCAGCGTATAGCGCTGGGTGCTGGCATCAATCGCCGGATGGTTAAAATCGATGGTGAAATCCAGCGAAAAACCATTGTACGGTTTGAATTCAGCCCATTTGTCGCCATCTTCGACGCGAACCGTCTCTTTGATACGAACAAATTTCTTGGCGCAGTTCAGTTCATCGATGCCGGCGTCCAGCAACAGATAAACGAACGGAGCCGCACTGCCGTCCATAATCGGGATTTCCGGCGCATCGACTTCAACAATAATGTTGTCGATACCCAGGCCAGCCAATGCGGCGTTCAGGTGTTCAACCGTAGAAATCCGCACGTCATGCTCATTAACCAGGCAAGTACAGAGCATGGTATCACGCACAGATTTGGCATCAGCCGGAAAATCTACCGGTGGATTCAAGTCGGTGCGACGATAGATGACCCCGGTATTTGCCGGCGCAGGGCGTAACGTCAGTGTGACTTTCTTGCCGGTATGCAAACCGACACCAGTCGCCTGAACGATACGTTTAAGAGTCCTTTGTTTGATCATCGTATAATCTCGCCAATTTACCTATCCAACCGAAGTGTACACCACTATCGGGAGGCCAGTTTAGCACAAAGAGCGCAGATGCCCAACTTCCAGTCGATTCTTAATCGGCTTGCTTACGCAGGAAGGCTGGGATATCCAGATAATCCGGCTCTTTCGCGGTTTGCGGCGTATTGTCGTTCACCACTTTTGCTGCCGGCTTCTGCTCTTGCGTCAGCGGCGACATACCGTGCTGCTGGTAGCGATCCATCACCGGCTGCTGAACCTGTTTGTTGGTCACCAGGGTAATTTCCGGACGCTTGTCCATGCCGATACCGGTCGCCACCACGGTCACGCGCAGCTCGTCGTTCATATCCGGATCCAGAGAGGTCCCGATAACCACGGTCGCGTTATCCGACGCAAAGGCACGGATGGTGTTACCCACGGTTTCGAACTCATCCAGACGCAGGTCGAAGCCCGCAGTGATGTTAACCAGTACGCCGCGCGCGCCGGACAGGTCGATATCTTCCAGCAGCGGAGAAGAGATAGCCATTTCAGCCGCTTCTTCCGCACGGTCTTCACCACTCGCCACGCCGGAGCCCATCATCGCGTAGCCCATTTCTGACATCACGGTACGGACGTCCGCGAAGTCGACGTTCATCAGGCCCGGACGCGTAATCAGTTCGGCGATACCCTGCACCGCGCCTTTCAGTACATCGTTTGCCGCGCCGAACGCGTCGAGCAGAGAAATACCACGGCCGAGTACTTTCAGCAGCTTGTCGTTCGGGATGGTGATCAGTGAGTCAACGTGCTTGGACAGCTCGGTGATCCCCTGCTCAGCAAACGCCATGCGCTTCTTGCCTTCGAAATTAAACGGCTTCGTGACCACCGCAACGGTGAGGATACCCAGATCCTTCGCCACTTCCGCAACCACTGGCGCCGCACCGGTACCGGTACCGCCGCCCATACCTGCCGCGATGAACACCATGTCTGCGCCATCAAGGGCCGCACGCAGCGCTTCGCGGTCTTCGTCCGCCGCATTGCGGCCGACTTCCGGGTTCGCGCCCGCACCCAGACCTTTGGTAATACCGCTACCGATCTGGATAGTCTGGCCAACAGCCGTTTTACGCAGCGCCTGCGCATCGGTGTTCACCGCGAAGAATTCAACACCCTCAATGCGCTCGCGCACCATGTGTTCAACGGCGTTACCGCCGCCGCCACCGACGCCGATGACTTTAATCACCGCGTCGTTGGTCAGTTCCATAGGTTCAAACATAGTTTCTCTCCGTCTTGTGCCTGTCGCCTGAGAACGCTAATTGTCTGCGTTCTCTTAAAAAATTAAAACTCTTTTCGCAGCCAGCTGTTGAGTCGTTTAATCCACGAGCCCACTGACGCCGTCACGCGTTTTTCGACTTCCGCTTCACCACTCAAATGTGACTCTTTGCCGTAGTGCAGCAGCCCAACCGCCGTCGAATAATACGGCTCCTGGGCGTAATCCGTTAAACCAGTAATGTTCAGCGGCGCGCCAATACGCACCTGGGTATGGAATACCCGCTGCGCGCAGGCCGCCAGGCCTTCAATTTGCGCCGCGCCGCCGGTTAACACAATCCCTGCCGCCAGATGATGTTTGACACCCTGCTGGCGAAGCTGTTCCTGCAGCTGCAGGATCTCTTCGTTGACCAGATTAAGCAGCTCGGTATAACGCGGTTCAATCACCTCTGCCAGCGTCTGACGCTGCAGGCTGCGCGGCGGACGTCCGCCTACGCTCGGGACTTCGACGTTTTCGTCTTTACCGACGATGGAACCTAATGCGCAACCGTGACGAACCTTAATCGCTTCGGCATCGCTCGGCGGCGTACCAAAGGCATAGGCGATATCGCTGGTCACCACGTTCCCGGCGTACGGGATCACTTTGGTGTGACGCAATGCGCCGCCGGTGTAGACGGCGATATCCATTGTACCACCGCCGATGTCCACGACGCAGACGCCCAGCTCACGTTCATCTTCTGTTAATACCGAATAACTGGCCGCTAACCCGGCGAAAATAAGTTGGTCAACTTTCAGACCGCAACGTTCCACCGCTTTAACAATGTTTTTCGCCATATCGTTATGGCAGGTAATCAGATGCACCTTCGCCTGCATACGCACGCCGGACAGCCCTACCGGGTTTTTAATCCCTTCCTGGTAGTCGATGGCATATTCCTGCGGAATCACGTGCAGGACGCGATGTTCATCGCGGACGCGAACCGACTTCGCGGTGTGGACCACGTTCTCAACGTCATCCAGCGTCACTTCTTCTTCCGAAATCGGTACCATCCCGATTTCATTCTGACAGCTTATATGTTTACCCGAAAGTGCCAAATAAACTGATGAAATCTGGCAATCCGCCATCAGTTCGGCCTGATCGATGGCGCGCTGTACGCATTTCACCACCGACTCGAGGTCGTTCACACCGCCTTTATCCATACCACGTGATGGGCAACTGCCCACGCCGATGATATTAATCATGCCGTCGGGCAGAACTTCCCCTACTAAAGCGGCCACCTTAGCGGTGCCAATCTCCAGTCCAACTACCAGTTTTCTGTCCGTCGCCTTGATCATTGTTGTTCTGCCTGTGCCTGATTCTGTTGTTGATTAGTTTCCTCTACGGGAGCAGGTACCCAGCCCACTGCCGCACCCGAGTCATAACGCAAATCAACGTAGCTAATCCGTTTGCCGTCGGTCTGCGCCTGCTGCTGGAGAACCGGGTAGAGTTCCATAAAGCGCTGAAGCCGTTTCATGGTATCGCCACGGCCAAGGTTGAGCTTAATGTCATTATTAAGCGTCAACTGCCAGGAGCGACGGGCGGTCATCGCCGCCACTTTCAACGTGAATTTATCCTTTGCCAGCACCTGCCCCATGTCACGATACCCTTGCAGCACTTCGTTCTCACTGCCTTCCGGGCCGTATAACATCGGTAAATTCTGTTTGCTGGTGCGATCCGCCGGTACGCTGAAGGCATTTCCTTCTGCATCCACCATATGTTGATCATTCCAGCGCGCAATCGGCACATATTCAACCAGATGAATCTTCAATTCATCGGGCCACTGCTTACGGACGCTCGCCTGCTTAATCCACGGCAAGCGTTCAATTTGACTCTGAATAATGTTCACATCCTGAGTCATGAAAGTACCCGGTGAACCCAACGCCAGAATCGCCTGGCGGATGTCATCATTGCGCGTATAGTGACGCTCGCCGGTCACCACCATCTTCGACAGCGGCAAGCGCTGCGCATCTTCCATCCAGCCAAGAACCATCC
Organism: Klebsiella sp. RC2; assembly: GCF_014192815.1. Lineage (NCBI taxonomy): Bacteria > Pseudomonadati > Pseudomonadota > Gammaproteobacteria > Enterobacterales > Enterobacteriaceae > Klebsiella > Klebsiella sp. RC2. The sequence continues at coordinate 134,221 of NZ_JACHYL010000006.1, forward strand.
ACCCGCTGACCAGCACGGTAAACAGCACCGCCAGCAGGAAAACGATCCCTGCCAGCCGCGTTCCATTACTCCGACGCGAAGAAGAAACGTCCTCTTCATGGTTCCGCGTATTCAGCGCAGCCTGCGACATATCACCCCGCCAGGTCCAGAATTCGTACAACAAGCTGGGAGAAGCTCATTCCTGCCTGACGCGCCGCCATCGGTACAAGGCTATGGCTGGTCATGCCCGGGGAAGTATTTGCTTCCAGCAGATAAAACTGGCCATCGCTGTCCAGCATCACGTCAATACGGCCCCAGCCTTTACAACCCAGAACATTCCAGGCTTTAAGCACCAGGCTCTGGATGTCTGACTCACGCGCGGGATCTTCAAATCCAGGGCAGAAATATTGCGTCTCATCAGACAGATACTTCGCCTCATAATCATAGAAGGTTCCCGCGGCCTGGATACGTATTGACGGTAAAATTTCTTCACCGACGATGGCGACGGTAAATTCCGGCCCACTAAGCCATTTTTCGACCAAAACTTCATCATCATGCTGAAAAGCCAGCGCCAATGCACTCGGTAAATCACAGCTTTCGCTGACTTTCGACATCCCAACGCTGGAGCCTTCACGGCTCGGCTTGATGATGACCGGCAGGCCCAGCGCCGCAATCTGTTGTTCAACGGCAGCAGAAAGTCCTGCAGTAAACTGGGCGCGGGTCAGCGCGACCCACGGCGCGACCGGCAATCCCGCCCCCTGCCACAGCCATTTGCTGCGCAGTTTATCCATCGACAGCGCGGAGGCCATCACACCGCTGCCGGTATAAGGCACCTGGATCAGATCCAGCAGCCCCTGCAGCGTGCCATCTTCCCCACCGCGGCCATGGAGGGCAATAAACGCTTTCTTAAAGCCCAGATTTTTTAACTGGGTAACATCGACGTCGCGCGGGTCGACCGGATGGGCATCCACCCCGCCTTCACGCAGCCCGGCCAGCACCGCGGCGCCTGAATTCAGCGACACTTCACGTTCAGCGGAGGTTCCACCGAAAAGCACCGCGATTTTATCAGCCATGGCGCTCTTCCTCCGTTTTTTGCGGAGCCAGTTTGATTTCAGCCAGGTGACGGGCAATTTTTCCGATATTGCCCGCGCCCTGCACCAGCACTAAATCGTTACCGGTCAGCACCGACGCCAGCATCTCCGCGGCCTGGGCCGGGTCAGAGACCAGGATTGGGTCAACTTTACCGCGACCGCGGATCGTACGGCACAGTGAGCGGCTATCGGCGCCCGGGATCGGCGCTTCGCCCGCCGGATAGACATCCAGCATCAGCAGCGCATCGACCTGGGTCAGCACGTTGGCGAAATCGTCATACAGATCGCGGGTACGGGTATAACGGTGCGGCTGGAACAGCATCACCAGATTTTTATCCGGCCAGCCAGCGCGCGCGGCTTTGATGGTGGCGTCCACTTCCGTCGGGTGGTGGCCGTAGTCATCGATGAGCATCGCGCTGCCCGGCTTGCCGTTGACTTCCGCCAGCGGAAACTCGCCAAGAAAATCAAAGCGGCGTCCGGTTCCCTGGAAACTTTCCAGCGCGCGCAGGATCGCCTGGTCGTCAATTCCCTCTTCCGTCGCCACGGCAACCGCCGCCGCCGCGTTCAGCGCGTTATGGCGACCCGGGGCATTGAGCGTGACCTGCAGGATCTCTTTATCCTGACGCACCAGGCGAAAATGGCCTTGAGCCCCAAGCTGACGGTAGTCCTCGACGCGAACGTCGGCGTCGTCGCTAAAACCGTAGGTGGTGATCTGCCGGCCGACGCGCGGCAGCAGTTCACGAATAACCGGATCGTCCACGCACATCACCGCGCGTCCGTAGAACGGCAGGTTGTGCAGGAAGTTAATAAAGGTCTGCTTCAGATTTTCGAAGTCGCCATGGTAGGTATCCATATGGTCGGCTTCGATGTTGGTCACAATCGCGACCATCGGCTGCAGATGCAGGAACGACGCATCGCTCTCATCCGCTTCCGCAATCAAATAACGGCTATGGCCGAGACGGGCATGCACGCCCGCCGCTTTCACCAGCCCGCCGTTGACGAAGGTCGGGTCGAGCCCGGCTTCGGCGTAAATACTGGACACCATCGCGGTGGTAGTGGTTTTGCCGTGAGTTCCGGCAATCGCAATCCCGTGGCGGAAGCGCATCAGCTCCGCCAGCATTTCCGCACGGCGGATCACCGGAATGCGCGCTTCGTGTGCGGCAACGATTTCCGGGTTATCCGCGGAAATCGCGCTGGAAACGACCACAACGCTGGCATCGCGCACGTTTTCCGGGCGATGGTTGAAATAAATAGTGGCGCCAAGCTGCGACAGCTGTTGGGTCACCGGATTCGGCGCCAGGTCGGAGCCGCTGATCTGGTAACCTTCATTAGCCAACACTTCGGCAATACCGCCCATACCGGCACCGCCGATGCCGACAAAGTGAATGTGCCGGACGCGACGCATCTCGGGCACTATGGAACGCAGTTTTGCCAAATCTTGTGTATTCATTCTTTACGCCATCAACTTCTGTCATTCGGGCGGTGAAAATCACCGCAATTAGCGCGCCAAAGCTACGGCGCTGACCTCTTCTGCTACTCGCTCGGTAGCGTCCGGAATCGAAGCGCCACGCGCTCGTTCCGCCATATCCAGCAACGTTTCCCGATCCCAGCTCGCCAGGGTAGAGGCAACCGCCTCTACCGTGAACTCAGGCTGTTCAAGAATTTTCGCCGCGCCGGCTTTCTCCAGCGGCAGCGCATTCCAGTACTGCTGACGATCTTTGTGCTGGAAGGGTACAAACAGCGCCGGTAAACCTGCAGCCGCGATTTCGCTGACCGTCAGCGCGCCGGAACGGCAAACCACGACATCAGCCCAGGCATAGGCAGCGGCCATGTCATCAATAAATTCCGTCACTTTATGCTGCGGCTGCCCCGCAGCGGCATAGGCCTGTTGCACGGTTTGCTGGCCACCTTTGCCGCTCTGATGCCAGATGGTCACCGCATCACCGAGCTTCGCCGCCACCTGCGGCATAGTCTGGTTCAGGACGCGCGCGCCCTGAGAGCCACCGACCACCAGCACGCGAATCGGTCCATGACGCCCCACCAGACGCTGACCCGGCAGCGGCAGCGCCAGTACATCGGTACGCACCGGGTTTCCGACCACGTCCGCATGCGGGAACGCGCCGGGAAACGCCTGCATCACTTTCTTCGCAATCTTCGCCAGCCATTTGTTGGTCAGACCGGCAATACCGTTTTGTTCGTGGAGGACCACCGGGATCCCCAACGACCACGCCGCCAGACCGCCAGGCCCGGAGACATAGCCGCCCATGCCCAGCACCACATCCGGCTGGAAACGCTTCATGATCGCTCGCGCCTGACGCCAGGCGTTGAAGATACGCACCGGCGCCAACAGTTGCGCTTTTATCCCTTTGCCACGCAGGCCGGAGATACGGATAAAATCAATCTCGATGCCGTTTTTCGGCACTAAATCCGCTTCCATACGATCGGCGGTACCCAGCCAGCGAACCTGCCAGCCCTGGTCCATTAAATGGTGCGCGACCGCCAGCCCCGGGAACACATGCCCGCCGGTACCGCCCGCCATCACCATCAACCGCTTTTCCTGACCGCTCATCGAACACCCCGTGTAAACGCCTGGGCTTTTTCCAGACGCGTTTCATAATCTATTCGCAACAACAACATGATGGCCGTCGACATAATCAGCAGACTGGAACCACCATAACTGATCAGCGGCAGCGTCAGACCTTTCGTCGGCAGCATCCCCGCCGCCGCCCCGACGTTAACTAACGCCTGGAAGCTAAACCAGATACCAATCGCACAGGCGAGGAAGCCGGAGAAGCGATGATCGATCTCCAGCGCTTTACGGCCAATCGACATGGCGCGGAAAGCGACGAAGAATACCATTAAAAGCGCCAGTACCACACCGATATAACCGAGTTCTTCGCCGATAATGGCGAAGATAAAGTCAGTGTGCGCTTCCGGCAAATACTCCAGTTTTTGCACTGAGTTGCCGAGGCCCTGCCCCCACATCTCGCCGCGGCCAAAGGCCATCAGCGACTGGGTCAGCTGGTAACCACTGCCGAACGGGTCTTCCCATGGGTTCCAGAAGGAGGTCACGCGGCGAATACGGTACGGTTCAGCGAGGATCAGCAGGACCACCGCCGAGATACCCATGCCGATAATGGCGATGAACTGCCACAGTTTCGCGCCAGCAAGGAAGAGCATCGCCAGCGTGGTGACGAACAGCACTACCACGGTACCGAGGTCAGGCTGCGCCAGCAGCAGGATCGCCAGCACGAAAATCACGCCCATCGGTTTTAAGAACCCGCGCAGGTTGTTACGCACTTCATCCGCTTTACGCACCAGATAGTTGGCGATATAGCAGAACAGCGACAGCTTGGTGAACTCCGCCGGCTGAATACGCAGCGGGCCAAGGGCGATCCAGCGCGATGCGCCGTTTACCGAGCTGCCCACCACCAGTACGATCAGCAGCATCACAATTGAGGCAATCAGCATCGCGGTACTGTGGCGCTGCCAGAAATCCATCGGCAGGCGCAGCGTCACCAGCGCGAGGACAAAGGCCAGCACAATGTACAGGCCGTCACGCTTGGCAAAGAGGAAAGGATCGTTCGCCAGGCGCTGCCCCACCGGCATCGACGCCGAGGTCACCATGATAAAGCCGATCGCCGCCAGGCCGAAGGTCAGCCATAGCAGCATCCGGTCATACATCACCAGACTGTCGTTATCTTTCGGGCGCGAGCCCATCACCCAGCCTTTTAGCGCGGCGAACAGCCAGGCGAAGATAAACATCCCCGGCAGTCGCGGCAGTCTCAACCGAGGCAAGCTCAGCTGCGGCATTCTCAGGCGTGGGAGAGAGAAACGCATCAACCTAACTCCTTCGCCAGACGGGCAAACATATCGCCCCGTTGTTCAAAATTCTTAAACTGATCCAGGCTGGCGCACGCCGGCGACAGGAGAACCATGTCGCCCGCTTTCACCAGGGGCGCTATCTGACGCATCGCCTGTTCCATGGTTTCAGTTTGTACCGCCACGTCAGGACGCAGCTCGGCGAGCTCGGCGCCGTCGCGACCAAAGCAGTACAGACGGATACGATCGCCGCCGAGGTAGCGCTTCAGCGGGGTGAAATCAGCGGACTTGCCGTCGCCGCCCAGCAGAAGATACAGCGTGCCATCCAGCTGCAGGCCGTTCAGCGCCGCCTCGGTGCTGCCGACGTTGGTTGCCTTCGAGTCGTTAATCCAGCGTACGCCGTTGTGATCCAGCACCAGCTGAAAGCGATGGGCCAGACCAGTGAAGGTGGTTAATGCCTTGAGGCTACTGGCCCGCGGCAGGCCCGCGGCATCGGCCAGCGCCAGTGCCGCCAGGGCGTTGCTGTAGTTATGCTGACCGGTGAGAGGCATCTCTTTCACATTGAGGACTTTCTCACCTTTAACGCGCAGCCAGGTTTCGCCCTGCTGACGGTTAAGGTGGTAGTCACCGACATCGACACCAAAGCTGATGCAGCGATCGTCCGCCCCGCGTACCGGCATCGTGAGCGCATCGTCCGCGTTCACCACGCAGGTTTTTGCATTCTCGTAAATCCGCAGCTTCGCCGCGCGATACTGCTGCAGCCCCAGCGGGTAGCGGTCCATATGGTCCTCAGTCACGTTGAGGATGGTTGCCGCCACCGCCTGCAGGCTGGAGGTCGTTTCCAGCTGGAAGCTGGAGAGCTCCAGCACATACAGCTCACGATCGGTGTCCAGCAGCATCAGCGCCGGCAGGCCGATATTACCGCCCACGCCGACGTTAACCCCGGCCGCTTTCGCCATCTCGCCCACCAGAGTAGTGACAGTGCTTTTGCCGTTAGAGCCGGTAATGGCGATAATCGGCGCCTGCGCCTCGCGGCAGAACAGTTCGATATCACCAACGATCTCTACGCCTGCATCGGCTGCCGCGCTCAGTGAAGGATGGGCCAGCGCGATGCCGGGACTGGCGACAATCAGATCCGCCGCCAGCAGCCAGGTATCATTGAGTCCACCGACATGGCATTCGACCGATTCGGGTAATTTATCCAGCCCCGGAGGCGCGACGCGGGTGTCCATTACACGCGGCGTCACGCCGCGCGCCATGAAAAAGTCCACGCATGACAGGCCGGTCATACCCAGCCCAATAATGACGACTTTTTTACCCTGATAATCTGCCATGATTAACGTACCTTCAGCGTCGCCAGGCCAATCAGCACCAGCATCAGCGAGATAATCCAGAAGCGCACGATAACGCGCGGCTCCGGCCAGCCCTTCAGTTCATAGTGATGGTGAATCGGCGCCATACGGAAGATGCGCTGACCGCGCAGCTTAAAGGAGCCAACCTGCAGGATCACCGACAGAGTCTCCACGACGAAAACGCCGCCCATAATCACCAGCAGGAATTCCTGACGCAGCAGCACGGCGATAATGCCCAGCGCGCCGCCAAGCGCCAGCGAACCGACGTCGCCCATAAAGACCTGCGCCGGATAGGTGTTAAACCACAGGAAGCCCAGACCCGCGCCGACAATCGCCGTACAGACGATCACCAGCTCGCCAGCATGGCGCAGATAAGGAATGTGCAGGTAGTTGGCGAAGTTCATGTTGCCGGTAGCCCATGCCACCAGCGCAAAGCCGGCAGCGACGAAGACGGTCGGCATAATCGCCAGGCCGTCGAGGCCATCGGTCAGGTTGACGGCGTTGCCGGTACCGACGATAACGAAGTAAGCCAGCAGGATATAGAGCAGGCCCAGCTGCGGCATCACGTCTTTAAAGAATGGCACCACCAGCTCGGTCGCCGGGGTGTCTTTCCCGGCCAGATAGAGCGCGAACGCCACGCCCAGCGCGATCACCGACATCCAGAAATACTTCCAGCGGGCGATCAGGCCTTTGGTATCTTTGCGCACGACTTTACGGTAATCATCAACAAAGCCGATGATCCCGTAGCCGATTAATACCGTCAGTACGCACCAGACGTACGGGTTGGAGGGGTAAGCCCACAGCAGAACGGAGACGGTGATCGCAGTGAGGATCATGATCCCCCCCATGGTCGGCGTGCCGCGTTTGCTGAAATGGGACTCCGGACCGTCGTTACGTACAACCTGGCCGAAGGAGAGTTTTTGCAGACGGGCGATCATGCGCGGGCCCATCCACAACGAGATGAACAGCGCGGTCAGCAGGCTGACGATGGCGCGAAACGTCAGATAAGAAAAGACGTTAAAGCCGGAATAATATTTGACCAAATGTTCGGCCAGCCATACTAACATGTCCAAGTCTCCTGTAATGCGCGTACTACCTCTTCCATGGCGGCACTACGTGAACCCTTCACTAAAATGGTCATTATCTTGTGCTCCGCCAGCAGCTCGCGCAGGCGAGCCACTACTGCGGCTTTATCATTAAAATGTTCGCCCACGCCGCTGGCGCGGCTGATATCCGCGCTCAAGGTGCCGACGCTGAGGACGCAATCCAGCCCCGCCGCTTTCGCTGCCTCGCCGACTTCGCGATGGCAGGCCGCGCTTTCCGCGCCAAGCTCCGCCATATCGCCGACCACCATCGCCCGGAAGCCGGGCATCTCTGACAGTACCTGCACCGCCGCGGTCATCGAACCAACGTTGGCGTTGTAGGAGTCATCCAGCAGCAGCTGGCTCTCCGTCAGCCGGATCGGGAACAGACGCCCCGGAACGGCCTTCAGCTGCGCCAGACCGGCTTTTACCGCCGCCAGATCGGCGCCTACCGCCATCGCCAGCGAGGTCGCCGCCAGCGCGTTAGCGATGTTATGGCGTCCCGGCAGCGGCAGCAGGACGTCAACGTTGCCGGTTGGGGTCTGCAGCGTAAATTCGGTACCGTGGCTGGTGATCTGCACGTTGGTCGCCGTGAAGTCGCTGTTGGCCGCATTCGGTGAGAAGCGCCACACTTTGCGATCGCCAATCACCGCCTGCCAGTTCAGCCAGTCGTTGTTATCAGCATTGAGAATGGCGATGCCGTTTTCCGGCAGACCGGTATAGATTTCGCCCTTCGCCTTCGCCACGCCCGCCAGCGAGCCGAAACCTTCGAGGTGCGCCGCAGCAAGGTTGTTGACCAGCGCGGCTTCCGGACGCGTCAGGCTGACGGTCCAGGCGATTTCGCCCTGGTGGTTGGCGCCGAGTTCGATCACCGCGTACTGATGCTCTTTAGTCAGGCGCAGCAGCGTCATCGGTACGCCGATATCGTTGTTCAGGTTGCCAGCGGTATACAGTGTGTTGCCGCACTGGCTAAGGATCGCCGCGGTCATCTCTTTGACCGAGGTTTTACCGGACGAGCCGGTCAGGGCGACGACGCGGGTCGGTACCTGCTGACGCACCCAGGCGGCTAACTCGCCGAAAGCCTGGCGGGTATCTTTCACGATCACCTGCGGGAGATCGCAGGCCAGCGGACGGCTCACCAGCAGCGCGCCGGCGCCAGCTGCTTTCGCCTGTTCGGCAAAATCATGAGCGTCGAAACGCTCGCCTTTCAGCGCCACAAACAGGCAGCCCGCCGTCACTTTACGGGTATCGGAGGTCACCTCGTCGATAGCGATGTCGCTACCCTGCCGTTCGCCATGGGCGATCGCGGCGAGCTGGCTTAACGTAAAGCGAATCATGCTACCGCTCCCAGCAGACGCGCGACGGTGACGCGGTCGGAATAATCCAGACGGCGATTGCCGACGATCTGGTAATCTTCATGGCCTTTACCCGCCACCAGCACCACGTCGTTCTCTTTCGCCTGCATCACGGCGTTGGTGACCGCTTCCGCGCGGCCTTCCATCACCTTCGCATGACCCGCATCGAGCATGCCGGCCAGAATATCGTTGATAATCGCCCGCGGCTCTTCGGTGCGCGGGTTGTCATCAGTGACCACCACGATGTCGGCAAATTCTTCAGCGATAGCGCCCATCAGCGGACGCTTGCCTTTGTCACGGTCGCCGCCGCAGCCGAAAACGCACCACAGCTTGCCGCTGCAGTGCAGGCGCGCGGCCTGCAGCGCTTTTTCCAGCGCGTCAGGCGTATGGGCGTAATCCACCACCACGGCCGGTTTACCGGGCGCGCTGAACACTTCCATACGGCCGCATACCGGCTGTAAACGCGCTGCGGTTTTCAGCAGATCGGCCAGCGGATAGCCCAGCGCCAGCAGCGTCGCCAGCGCCAGCAGCAGGTTGCTGACGTTAAAGGCGCCCATCAGGCGGCTTTCGATTTCACCGTTGCCCCAGCTGGAGTCAAACTGAATGGTCGCGCCGCTGTCGTGATAGTTGACCGCGGTGGCCTTCAGCCAGCGGCCGTGGCAGTTCGGATTGATATGATCTTCCATCGACACCGCCACCGCATCCGGCAGCTTCGCCAGCCAGCGACGCCCCACTTCATCGTCAGCGTTGACGATGGCCTGGCCGCAATGGTGGGTCGAGTACAGCAGCCATTTCGCCGCTTCGTAGTGCTCCATGTCGCCATGGTAGTCGAGGTGGTCGCGGCTCAGATTGGTAAACACCGAGGCGGCAAACTGCAGCGCCGCCACGCGGTGTTGCACCAGACCGTGGGAAGAGACTTCCATCGCGCCGAAGGTTGCCCCCTGCCCGACCAGACTGGAGAGCACATGCTGAACGTCTACCGCAGAACCGGTGGTATTTTCGGTCGGCACGACTTTATCCAGCAGGCCGTTGCCAACGGTCCCCATCACTGCGCTGGTTTCGCCGAGCAGCTTCGCCCACTGCGCCAGCAGTTGAGTGGTGGTCGTTTTACCGTTAGTACCGGTGACGCCCACCAGACGCAGCTGCTGCGACGGCTGATGATAAAAACGCCCGGCCAGCGCCGATAAGCGTTCGTTAAGCTGGCTCAGGTAAATAACCGGCACGCCGTGCATTTCACGGATCTCACCGTCTTCAGCCTCGCCCTGCGCTTCAGCAATAATGGCAGCCACACCTTGCGCTATCGCCTGCGGGATATAACGACGCCCGTCCGCCTGATGACCCTGTACCGCGATAAAGAGATCGCCGGAAGCAGCCACCCGGCTGTCCAGCGTCATCTCTCGCAGAATGCGCTCCGGTGCGTTTGGCACCCACGGAGCGAGTAGGTCGCGCAAATTACGATCTGCCACCTGTTCCCTCGCCTTGATTAATTACAAATTCACTTTTTTCGCCCGTTGCCAGCGCATCCGGCTCAATGTTCATGGTGCGCAATACGCCGCCCATGATGGCACCGAAGACCGGCGCGGAAACGGCGCCACCGTAGTATTTACCTGCCTGCGGGTCGTTGATCACCACCACCAGCGCGAAGCGCGGATGGCTGGCGGGCGCAACGCCTGCGGTGTAAGCAATATATTTGTTGATATAGCGGCCATCCGGCCCCACTTTTTTCGCCGTACCGGTTTTAATCGCGATGCGATAGCCTTTGATCGCCGCTTTCACGCCGCCGCCGCCGGGCAGCGCCACGCTTTCCATCATATGAACGACGGTACGAACGAGTGATTCCGGGAAGACGCGCTCGCCCGGAACCGGTGGATCAACCTTGGTAATTGACAGCGGGCGATAGATGCCATAGCTGCCAATCGTTGCGTAGACTCGCGCTAACTGTAACGGGGTTACCATTAGCCCGTAGCCGAAAGAAAAGGTGGCCCTCTCTATGTCAGACCACCGTTGTTTTTGAGGATATAAGCCACTGCGTTCTCCGACCAACCCCAAATTGGTCGCCTTTCCAAGCCCAAAACGTGAGTAAGTATCTACTAACGCTGAGGACGGCATCGCTAACGCCAGCTTAGAAACACCGACGTTACTCGACTTCTGTAGCACCCCGGTCAGGGTCAATTCGCTATAACGCGCCACGTCTTTGATTTCGTGGCCGTTAATTCGATAGGGAATGGTATTCAGCACGGTATTTTCGTTGACGATGCCGCGCTGCAGCGCCGTCATCACCACCATCGGTTTCACCGTCGAACCCGGTTCGAATACGTCGGTGATAGCGCGGTTACGCATGGTGTCTTTCGCCGTACCGGCGAAGTTGTTCGGGTTATAGGAGGGGCTGTTGGCCATCGCCAGCACTTCCCCGGTGTTAACGTCCACTAACACGGCGCTGCCCGACTCGGCTTTGTTAAAGGCCACGGCGTTGTTCAGCTCGCGATAGACCAGCGCCTGCAGACGTTCGTCGATGCTCAGCGCCAGGTTGTGCGCCGCCTGGCTGTCGGTAGAAGAGATATCTTCAATGACCCGGCCATAGCGGTCTTTACGCACGATACGCTCGCCCGGCTGGCCGGTAAGCCATTTATCAAAGCTTTTTTCGACCCCTTCAATCCCCTGGCTGTCGACGTTGGTAAAGCCAATGAGGTGAGCAGTCACTTCTCCGGAAGGGTAATAACGACGGGACTCTTCACGCAGATGAATGCCCGGCAGCTTTAGCTTTTTGATGTAGTCGGCCATGTCAGGGTTTACCTGACGCGCCAGATAGATAAAACGCATCCGCGGATTGGTATTGATGCGCGTTGCCAGCTGATCCAGCGGCATATTGAGGGCGTCCGCCAGCGCCTTCCAGCGCGTATCCAGGGTGACCCCGCCAGCATCATGCAGCTCCTTCGGATCGGCCCAGATAGCCTTCACCGGTACGCTGACCGCCAGCGGCCGCCCGGAGCGGTCGGTAATCATCCCGCGCGCGGTAGACACTTCCTGGACGCGCAGCGAGCGCATATCGCCCTGACGCACCAGCATGTCGGGGCTGACCACCTGGAGCCAGGCGACACGACCCAGCAGGAAAGTCAGCGCCAGCAGAATACAGCCGCACAGCAACGCAAAACGCCAACTGATAAAGTTGGCCTGTTCTTCCTGACGCTTTGCTTTTGGCGTTTTTGGCGCTGCTTTCATCCGTCGCAATAATCCTTATTTCTGTACAACGATATTTTCTTGTGATGGATCGACGTGTTGCATCTGCAACTTCTCGGTCGCGATCCGCTCAACCCGACTGTGATCGCCGAGCGCGTTCTCTTCGAGGATCAGGTTGCGCCACTCGATATCCAGGGCGTCGCGTTCCAGAACCAGTTGTTCACGCTGCGCGGTCAGCAGGCGCGTATGGTGCGCGGTGGTGACCACGGTAATCGCCGTAATAATGATGCAAATGAACAGGCAGAGTGGCAGTTTCCCAAACCGCAGAAGGTCGTCCCCGATCACGCCAGGCAAAGCATGGCGCTCGTTGCTTCCAATCGACCCTTTAACCTTGCTTAAGGCCTCTGTCACTCTGCCGATCATGCGTTCGTCCTCTCTGCAATACGCAGCACTGAACTACGGGCACGTGGATTCTCTGCCACCTCTTCTTCGCCCGGCATCAACTTGCCTAGTGCTCGTAACTCACGGCCGCCCAGTTTTTTGAGCTGCGCTTCGGTCATCGGTATTCCCGCCGGAACCTGCGGACCGCGGCTTTGTTCACGCATAAAGCGCTTCACAATGCGATCTTCCAGCGAATGAAAACTAATGATCGATAGCCGCCCACCCGGGGCCAGCACGCTGAGCGAGCTTTTTAGCGCCTGCTCTATCTCCTCCAGTTCACTGTTTACCCATATGCGCACCGCCTGGAAGGTACGGGTCGCGGGATGTTTATGCTTATCTTTTACCGGCATCGCCGCAGCAATGACCTCCGCCAGCTCTTTGGTGCGGGTCATCGGTTCAATACGGTTACGTTCGACGATCGCGCGGGCGATACGTTTACCGAAACGCTCTTCGCCGAAGGTTTTAATCACCCAGGCGATATCGGCTTCTTCTGCCGTCTGCAGCCACTCGGCCGCGGACTGACCGCGCGTCGGATCCATGCGCATGTCCAGCGGCCCGTCGCGCATAAAGGAAAAGCCGCGTTCCGCATCGTCAAGCTGCGGGGAAGAGACGCCGAGATCGAGCAGAATGCCGTCGATCTTACCGGTAAGATTACGCTCGTCGACGTAGTCAGCGAGCTGTGAAAAAGGACCATGTACGATGGAAAAGCGGGGATCATCGATGGTTTTCGCGACGGCAATCGCCTGTGGATCGCGATCGATTGCCAGCAAGCGTCCTTCCGCTCCCAGCCGGGAGAGGATCAGGCGCGAGTGACCACCGCGGCCAAAAGTACCATCAATATAGATACCGTCTGGACGAATATTGAGGCCGTTGACGGCTTCATCCAGAAGTACCGTAGTATGTTTATAATTTTCCATCATTTTTATAAGGACAAATCCTGCAGGCGCTCCGACAGTTCACCGGTCGCGGACTGCTCAGCGTCGATATCTTCCTTGACCCGTTGATACCAGGTCGTTTCATCCCACAGTTCAAACTTATTAAACTGCCCGACCAGCATCACTTCTTTTGTCAGCCCGGCATGCTGCCGTAACACCGGCGCGATGAGCAATCGTCCGGCATTATCCATCTGACATTCGCTGGCATGACCCAGAAGCAAACGCTGTACGCGCCGCTCAACGGGATTCATGCTCGATAAACGCGACAATTTCTGCTCGATGATTTCCCATTCAGGCAATGGATAAAGCAGCAGGCACGGGTGATGAATGTCAATGGTGCATACCAATTGACCGGCAGCGTCCTCGATCAGCCCATCGCGATAGCGCGTTGGCACGGCCAGGCGGCCTTTGCTGTCGAGATTGACCAACGTTGCTCCACGGAACATGCCAGCCTCACCCCTTTTCGCCACTTTATCCCACAAATTCCCACCAGAAGGAGTTTACGGAGCGGAGGAAAAGCTTGTCAAGCCAGCACGGATGCCAACAGAGCTCAAAAACCCATTATTTACAGCCGACATTAGCCCTGATGAAAAAATCATCAACAGGCGAGGCAAATTAACGTTATGAATACGTGTAAGAAAATAACCAACAAACTCGTAACAGTTATAAACAACAAAATATCTTCGGCGGGAAAATATAAAGTGTCAGTTTGCGACGCGAGCGGCATTTTAGGCCATTATGCCGGTCGTTAACAGTACCTGTTGCTGGCTGAGGGGCGGACCAGACGCGGGATAGGGCAGAAGAGAAAGGCTGGGGCGTACAAAATGAGTGTTAATTCAGCAATTAACCTGGTGAATGTAACAAAATAATACAATTAAAGCCTGCGCAATCATTTTTTGTGTCCCGTTTTGAGTAACAAAACGATTGCCAGCGAATTAAACAAAATAACACGTAAAGAAGTTTAGGGATTTGTCTGAAATATATTCAGTTTTGCATTTTGGACGTCAATTGCCTGATTAATCGCCAAAGGCCTGCTTTCCGGCAGGCCCGCCAGGAATATTCCTGGGCTCTGGCGATATTGCGCGCTTAGCGGCGATTCAGGCTACCGCGACGATAGAGATTACGGCGAATACGGCTCAGGCCCGGCTTTGGCTTGCGCGGTTCATCGAGGCTGGCGAGGACGATCTCCAGCACCCGCTCAGCGACATCGCGATGGCGCTGAGCCACTGCCAGCACCGGGCACTGCAGAAAATCGAGCAGCTCATTATCGCCGAAGGTGGCGATCGCCAGCTCGGAGGGCAGTTTGCCCTCACGGCGCAGCGTCACATCCATCACGCCCTGCAGCAACGGGAAAGAGGTAGTAAACAGCGCCTGAGGCATCGGATGGGTTTCAAGCCATTTCTCAAACAGCTGAGCCGCGGCTTCGCGCTCATAGCTGTTGGCATAGAGATAATGCACCTCGCGCGGATCGTCCTGCCAGGCTTTGCGGAAGCCCTGCTCGCGCAGGAAGCTCACCGACAGTTCCGGCAGCGCGCCGAGATAAAGTACCGTTTCGCCAGGGAAGGTCCGCAGCTCGGCAGCGAGCATTTCAGCGTCATCCTGATCAGCGCCGACCACACTGGTGAAATGCTCGCGGTCAAGGGCGCGGTCAAGCGCGACAATCGGAAACGGATCGTTAGCCCAGCGTTGATAGAAAGGGTGCTCCGGCGGCAGCGAGGTAGAGACAATGATAGCGTCCACCTGGCGCTGCAGCAGATGCTCAATGCAGCGCATCTCGTTATCGGGTTGATCCTCAGAACAGGCAATCAGCAGCTGATAGCCACGCTGACGCGCCTGACGTTCGAGATAATTTGCAATGCGGGTATAGCTGGTATTTTCGAGATCCGGGATCACCAGACCGATAGATCGTGTGCGTCCTGCACGCAGGCCAGCGGCGACCGCATTCGGATG
Source organism: Klebsiella sp. RC2 (assembly GCF_014192815.1). Lineage (NCBI taxonomy): Bacteria > Pseudomonadati > Pseudomonadota > Gammaproteobacteria > Enterobacterales > Enterobacteriaceae > Klebsiella > Klebsiella sp. RC2. The sequence goes on from NZ_JACHYL010000006.1 coordinate 149,405, forward strand.
ATAGTTATGCTCCCGCACCACAGCCATCACCTTTTCGACCGTTTTATCGCTTACGCGGTACTGCTTCGCTTTGCCATTAATCACATAGCTCGCGGTGGTTCTTGAAACACCGGCCAGCCGGGCGATTTCATCCAGTTTCACAATTGCCCCTTGGGTAAGAAGTGCCAAACATAACCATTATTCAGGTATGGAACCCTTTTTATAACATCTAAGCGCAGAATAGTTAGCGCAGCAACCGCTTTCGCTTACAGTTCCTACTGATTTCGCAAAAAAAAAGCCCGACAGTCGCTGCCGGGCTATTTTTGCATCAGTTCCCGATCCTCAGCGCATGATTTTATCACCGCGAGACAGGCCGACCACACCGGAGCGAGCCACTTCTACGATCCGAGCGACATCGCGCAGCGAAGCCAGGAAAGCATCAAGCTTATCACTGGTTCCGGCGAGCTGAACGGTATAGATAGAAGGCGTCACATCGATAATCTGTCCGCGAAAGATTTCGGTGTTGCGTTTCACTTCTTCACGGCCATAGCCGCTGGCCTGAACCTTCACCAGCATGATTTCGCGTTCGACATGGGCCCCCTGCCCCAATTCGCTGACTCGCAGCACATCCACCAGCTTGTGCAGCTGCTTTTCAATCTGCTCGATCGCTTTTTCATCGCCCACGGTCTGGATGGTCATTCTGGAGAGCGTAGGGTCGTCCGTCGGCGCCACAGTCAGGCTTTCTATATTATAGCCGCGCTGGGAAAAGAGGCCGATAACGCGGGACAATGCGCCCGATTCGTTTTCCAGTAATACCGATAATATCCGGCGCATAATCAGGTCCTCTCCGTTTTGCTCAACCACATCTCATCCATGCCGCCGCCGCGGATCTGCATGGGGTACACATGCTCACTGCCGTCGACGGTGACATCGACAAACACCAGCCGGCGCTGACGCACCTGCTCCAGCGCTTCAGCAAGCTTTGACTCCAGCTCCTGCGGCTCGCTGATGCGGATCCCGACGTGACCATAGGCTTCCGCCAGACGCACAAAGTCCGGCAGCGATTCCATATAGGACTGGGAGTGGCGCCCGGAATAGAGCATATCCTGCCACTGCTTCACCATCCCGAGATAGCGGTTGTTGAGGTTAAGCACCAGAACCGGTAACTCATACTGCAGCGCAGTAGAGAGTTCCTGAATGTTCATCTGGATACTGCCGTCACCGGTCACGCAGACCACCATTTCGTCCGGCAGAGCCATTTTGACCCCCAGCGCAGCCGGTAGGCCAAAGCCCATGGTGCCGAGACCACCGGAGTTAATCCAGCGCCGTGGTTTGTCGAAGGGGTAATACAGGGCGGCGAACATCTGGTGCTGGCCCACATCGGAAGTGACGTAGGCATCGCCCTGGGTCAACCGCCAGATAGTTTCAATCACCGCCTGCGGTTTGATTTTATCGCTCCGGTCGTCGTAGCGCAGACAATGGCGGGCACGCCACTGCTCGATCTGTTGCCACCAGTCGCGAATGTCGTCCAGCGGCTGCTGCGTCTCTTCCTGGTCCAGTAGCTCCAGCATCTGCTCCAGTACCAGCCGGGCATCGCCGACGATCGGCACATCCGCCGGCACGGTTTTCGAGATCGAGGTCGGATCGATATCAATATGCAGCACCGTCGCGTTCGGACAGTACTTGGCCAGATTGTTGGTGGTCCGATCGTCAAAGCGGACGCCGACGGCGAAAATGACGTCCGAATGGTGCATGGTCATGTTGGCTTCATAGGTGCCGTGCATACCCAGCATCCCCAGCGCCTGCGGGTGCGTCGCCGGGAAAGCGCCAAGCCCCATCAGGGAGGAAGCAACCGGCAGCTTCAGCTTTTCCACCAGTTCACGCAGCTGGGGTTCGCAATGCGCATTGATCGCCCCGCCGCCGACGTAAACGACCGGCTTACTCGCCGCCACCAGGGTCTGCAGGGCGCGTTTAATCTGTCCCTTATGACCGCTGGTGGTCGGGTTATACGAACGCATACTCACCGCCTCCGGCCAGGCGTACGGCAGCTTTTTCGCCGGATTGAGAATATCTTTCGGTAGATCGACCACCACCGGTCCGGGGCGACCGCTGGCCGCCAGCCAGAAGGCTTTCTTCAGGACACCGGGAATATCTTCGGTCTGCTTCACCAGGAAACTGTGCTTCACCACCGGACGGGAAATCCCCACCATGTCGCACTCCTGGAAGGCATCGTAGCCGATCAGCGATGTCGCCACCTGCCCGGAGAGGATCACCAGCGGAATGGAATCCATATAGGCCGTCGCGATACCGGTGATGGCGTTCGTCGCCCCTGGTCCAGAGGTGACCAGCACGACGCCAACCTCGCCGGTCGCCCGCGCCAGGCCATCCGCCATATGCACTGCCGCCTGCTCGTGGCGAACCAGCACATGATCGATACCGCCAAGGGTATGTAACGCATCATAGATATCGAGGACTGCGCCTCCGGGATAGCCGAATACTTGCTTGACGCCCTGATCGACAAGCGATTGGACGACCATCTCGGCTCCTGACAACATCTCCATGGTTTGCCTCCAGGCTTATTGTTTTACGACAGCGGAACTCAATTTCCGCGCGCTCGCACGATGCGGAGGAGAGACCCTCCGCACTGAGGTGAATGGACTGCATGCCACTACCATAACTGCTCGCCAGCAGGCAGGCAATTCGCCGCAGGGGATGTGTTATCCCCGTAATAAGAAGAAAAGAAAGCGGAGAAGTGAAAATATGGTGGATTGCTTCAGAGATAAGAAAAGGGAATGGTAAATACTCGGAGAAAAGGCGTGATAGCAGGAATTGATCCATTTTTCACGAACCCAACGAATGCCTCGAACAGGTCAAACAGAACAAAATTCTGCATTATCGAATTTACATCATATAAAAAAAGGAGCCGAAGCTCCTTTTATCCTCGTTGCCATCGGCTCAGCGCTTGCAAATATCCACCAGCAGCTCTTCCATCCACTGATGGCCTTTATCGCGGCCAGCCGCTTCATGCCACGAGAGATAGCAGGTCCGGCTGTTAACCTTCAACGGCAAAGGTAATATTTGCAGGGCTAATTTATCGGCAAACTCATTGGCCAGCCAGCGCGGGGCAATCGCCACCATCTGAGTTTGCGATACCACGTTTAATACGCTGACCATCGCATTACCCTGATAGGCGATACGCGCCTGTTTATCGGCCGTGTCATACCACGGTAAACTGAATGAGGCATACCGATCGAGAGCCACCGTAGCATGCTCCTCACGATAAATATCCGCCTCCATCACCGGCCCGGAAATACGGGGATGGTTGCGACTGGCCACCAAAACCATTTCGTCTTTGAATAACGGGACGCAGGCAAACTCAGGGCGACGGAACTCTTCATAACCGATCACAAATTCCGTTTCCTGATAACGTAACTGATGTTCCGTATTTTGATTCAGCGCGGATTTAAAGACCAAATGAATATTGGGTGCGATCTCCGCAACTTTATTAAAAATAACCGACGTCAGGATGTTATCCAGCGGGCTGCAGACGCACAGATGGAAAACGCGCTCACTGCTTAGCGGTTCAAAACCGGAGCCCGGCAATTCGTTTTGGACCAGCTGCAGCGCCTGGCGCACAGAACCAAAAAGCTGATAGGCCCGCGCCGTCGGCTGAATACCGCGGCCATAGCGCACAAACAGCTCATCATTAAACATCACTTTCAGACGTGAAACCGCGTTACTCACCGCGGGTTGAGACATGCCGAGCGTATGGGCGGCACGGGTGATATTCTGCTCTTGCATAACCGCATCAAAAACGGTGAGCAGATTGAGATCAACCATCCGTAGTTGAGGTTTAACGACTTCCTGTCCGGGGGCTGATTTATATTCTGGAGTGTCAATTAACATATCTAATTCCGCCGTCACGATGAATTCCCTTTACTAAACCGCTATAATTAGCGTCGAAAATATCATTTATCATGCAAATGACATTTGCAAAATAGCAAAGGAGATTTTTAGGAATATATCAAGGCTATGAGTGGCAGTGAAAAAGCGGGACTACCAGGAAAATGAACCGCTCAAACCATACCGGTTACTTAATGATGATGAGTGTACCCATAATCCGTAAAAATAAAAACAACACCACTAGTTAACTGTAACTTAAGCAATAATAAAGTATTTTATTTTTAACCTCATAAAATTAACAACTGCTTATCATTGAAAAATAATCCGCTAATGAGCAAATACATTCATAAGGAAAATAAATATAATATTTTCATTCAGATAGCTTTTTTTGCCGCCTCGTTCACGGTTCATCGTGGCCGATGCGTTGAATGCAAAGCACTTTTTCAAATGAAACAATTGAGGACGCGCCTCCCTTTGTCCAAAATAGGATCTTCGGCAAAACAGGGCTTGCATCAGCACAATTTGCTAATTCACATCGAGAGCCAATAACGCTTTTTCCGTGCCAGGGGTTGACTTTAAAACGGCTATCCAGTAACTCTAAAAGCATAACGATTTCATCTGGAGTTTGACGCAATGATTCGCACCGCTCGTATCACCAGCCTACTACTACTAAACGCATGCCATTTGCGCGGTAGGCTGTTGGGCGACGTTCAGCGTTAAGTCATCTTCCAGCAAGACTATAAAACCCGCGCCTTGGCGCGGGTTTTTTTATGCTCGTCAACAAGGCGCCAGGACACAGACTAAGGATCCAAACCATGAGCCAGCAAGTCATTATTTTCGATACGACCTTACGTGATGGCGAACAAGCGTTACAGGCAAGCCTGAGTGTCAAAGAGAAGCTGCAGATCGCTCTGGCCCTTGAGCGTATGGGGGTCGACGTAATGGAAGTCGGTTTCCCGGTCTCTTCCCCGGGCGATTTTGAATCGGTGCAAAGTATCGCGCGCACCATCAAAAACAGTCGTGTTTGCGCTCTGGCGCGCTGCGTTGAGAAAGATATCGATGTGGCAGCAGAATCCTTAAAGGTGGCTGAAGCTTTCCGCATCCATACCTTTATTGCAACCTCGCCGATGCATATCGCCACCAAACTGCGCAGCACGCTGGATGAAGTGATTGAGCGCGCGATCTATATGGTGAAGCGGGCGCGCAACTACACTGACGATGTCGAATTCTCTTGTGAAGACGCCGGCCGCACGCCGATTGCCGATCTGGCTCGCGTCGTCGAAGCGGCGATCAACGCTGGCGCCACCACCATTAATATCCCGGACACCGTCGGCTACACCATGCCGTTCGAATACGCCAACATTATCAGCGGCCTGTATGATCGCGTGCCGAATATCGACAAAGCGATTATTTCCGTCCACACCCATGATGACCTGGGCATCGCCGTCGGTAACGCCCTCGCCGCGGTCCACGCCGGTGCGCGCCAGGTAGAAGGCGCGATGAACGGTATCGGCGAACGCGCTGGCAACTGTGCGCTGGAAGAAGTGATCATGGCGATCAAAGTGCGCAAAGACATCATGAACGTGCACACCAACATTAATCATCATGAAATCTGGCGCACCAGCCAGACCGTCAGCCAGATCTGCAATATGCCTATCCCGGCCAACAAAGCCATCGTCGGCACCGGCGCCTTCGCCCACTCCTCCGGCATCCACCAGGACGGCGTACTGAAGAACCGCGAAAACTACGAAATCATGACTCCGGAATCCATCGGCCTGAACCAGGTACAGCTGAACCTGACTTCCCGCTCCGGTCGCGCGGCGGTGAAACACCGGATGGAAGAGATGGGTTACCAGGAGAGCGATTACAACCTGGATCATCTGTACGACGCGTTCCTGAAGCTGGCGGACAAAAAAGGCCAGGTCTTCGATTACGATCTGGAAGCGCTGGCGTTTATCAACAAGCAGCAGGAAGAGCCGGAGCATTTCCGCCTGGACTACTTCAGCGTCCAGTCTGGCTCCAGCGATATCGCCACCGCTTCAATCAAGCTGGTCTGCGGGGATGAAATCAAAACCGAAGCCGCTAATGGCAACGGTCCGGTCGACGCCATCTACCAGGCTATTAACCGCGTGACAAACTACAACATTGATTTAGTGAAGTATGGCTTAAGTGCGAAAGGCCACGGCAAAGACGCCCTGGGCCAGGTGGATATCGTCGTTGACTACAACGGCCGCCGTTTCCACGGGGTTGGCCTGGCCACAGATATCGTTGAGTCGTCAGCAAAAGCCATGGTTCACGTGCTGAACAACATCTGGCGCGCCGCCGAAGTCGAAAAAGAATTGCAACGCAAAGCTCAGAATAAAGAGAACAATAAGGAAACCGTGTAATGTCGAAGAATTACCATATTGCCGTTTTGCCGGGTGATGGCATTGGCCCGGAAGTGATGAACCAGGCGATGAAAGTACTGGAAGCCGTGCGCCAACGTTTTGCCATGCACATTACCACCAGCCAGTATGACGTCGGTGGGGCGGCTATTGACCGTCAGGGGACTCCCCTGCCGCAGGCGACCGTCGCCGGATGCGAACAGGCGGATGCGATCCTGTTCGGCTCCGTCGGTGGTCCGAAATGGGAACACCTGCCGCCCGCCGAGCAGCCAGAGCGCGGTGCGCTGCTGCCGCTGCGTAAACACTTCAAACTGTTCAGCAATCTGCGTCCGGCCAAACTGTACCAGGGGCTGGAGGAGTTCTGCCCGCTGCGCGCCGACATCGCTGCCAACGGCTTCGACATTCTCTGCGTTCGCGAACTGACCGGCGGCATCTACTTCGGCCAGCCAAAAGGCCGCGAAGGCAGCGGTCAGCATGAGAAAGCCTTTGATACCGAGGTGTATCACCGCTTTGAAATCGAACGTATCGCGCGCATCGCTTTTGAATCCGCTCGTAAGCGTCGTCACAAAGTGACCTCCATCGATAAGGCCAACGTCCTGCAGTCGTCCATTCTGTGGCGCGAAATCGTCACCGAGATCGGCAAGGAGTATCCGGACGTTGAGCTGGCGCATATGTATATCGATAACGCCACCATGCAACTGATTAAAGATCCGTCCCAGTTCGACGTGCTGCTGTGCTCCAACCTGTTTGGCGACATCCTCTCCGACGAGTGCGCGATGATCACCGGCTCGATGGGTATGCTGCCGTCCGCGAGCCTTAACGAACAAGGTTTTGGCCTGTATGAACCAGCGGGCGGCTCGGCGCCGGACATCGCGGGCAAAAATATCGCTAACCCGATCGCGCAGATCCTCTCTCTGGCCCTGCTGCTGCGCTACAGCCTCGACGCTGACGAAGCGGCGACCGCCATTGAAAGCGCCATCAACCGTGCCTTAGAGGAAGGGGTTCGTACTGGCGACCTGGCGCGCGGAACGGCGGCGGTCAGTACTGATGAAATGGGCGATATCATTGCCCGCTATGTCGCAGAAGGGGTGTAATCATGGCGAAGACGTTATACGAAAAATTATTTGATGCGCACGTAGTGTATGAGGCGCAGAACGAAACCCCGCTGCTGTACATCGACCGCCATCTGGTGCACGAAGTGACCTCCCCGCAGGCGTTTGACGGCCTGCGCGCGCATGGCCGCCAGGTGCGCCAGCCGGGTAAAACCTTCGCGACCATGGATCACAACGTCTCGACGCAGACCAAAGATATCAACGCGTCCGGCGAGATGGCCCGTATCCAGATGCAGGAGCTGATTAAGAACTGTAAAGAGTTTGGCGTTGAGCTGTATGACTTAAATCACCCATACCAGGGTATCGTCCACGTCATGGGCCCGGAGCAGGGCGTCACCCTGCCGGGGATGACCATTGTTTGCGGTGACTCCCATACCGCCACCCACGGCGCGTTCGGGGCCCTGGCGTTCGGTATCGGCACCTCCGAAGTGGAGCATGTGCTGGCGACCCAGACCCTGAAACAGGGCCGCGCGAAGACCATGAAAATCGACGTGCAAGGCAAAGCGGCGCCGGGCATTACCGCCAAAGATATCGTGCTGGCCATCATTGGTAAAACCGGTAGCGCCGGCGGCACCGGCCATGTGGTTGAGTTCTGCGGCGAAGCGATCCGCGATCTGAGCATGGAAGGGCGTATGACCCTGTGCAACATGGCGATCGAGATGGGCGCCAAAGCGGGCCTGGTCGCGCCGGACGAAACCACCTTCAATTACGTACGCGGCCGTCTGCATGCGCCGAAAGGCAAAGATTTTGACGATGCCGTCGCGTACTGGAAAACCCTGAAAACCGACGATGGCGCGACGTTTGATACCGTGGTGACGCTGCAGGCGGCGGAGATTGCCCCGCAGGTGACCTGGGGCACCAACCCGGGCCAGGTGATCTCAGTGACGGATAATATCCCCGATCCGGCGTCATTCAGCGATCCAGTGGAACGCGCCAGCGCCGAAAAAGCGCTGGCCTACATGGGCCTGAAATCCGGGATCCCGCTGACGGATGTGGCTATCGATAAAGTGTTTATCGGCTCCTGCACCAACTCGCGAATCGAAGATTTACGCGCCGCGGCGGAAATCGCTAAAGGGCGTAAAGTGGCGCCGGGTGTCCAGGCGCTGGTGGTGCCGGGTTCCGGTCCGGTGAAAGCGCAGGCGGAAGCGGAAGGCCTGGATAAGATCTTCATCGAAGCCGGCTTTGAGTGGCGCTTACCGGGTTGCTCGATGTGTCTGGCAATGAACAATGACCGCCTGAATCCGGGCGAGCGCTGTGCCTCCACCAGCAACCGTAATTTTGAAGGCCGTCAGGGCCGCGGCGGACGCACGCACCTGGTGAGCCCGGCAATGGCCGCAGCGGCAGCTGTTACCGGTCATTTCGCCGATATCCGTAATCTGAAGTAAGGAGACCATCATGGCAGAGAAATTTACCCAACATACCGGCCTGGTGGTTCCGCTGGATGCTGCAAACGTCGATACCGACGCGATTATTCCCAAGCAGTTTTTGCAGAAAGTGACTCGCACCGGCTTCGGCGCCCACCTGTTTAACGACTGGCGCTTTCTCGACGATAAAGGCCAGCAGCCGAACCCGGATTTTGTGCTGAATTTCCCGCAATACAAAGGGGCGTCAATCCTGCTGGCACGTGAAAACTTCGGCTGCGGCTCCTCGCGCGAGCACGCGCCGTGGGCGTTGACCGATTACGGCTTTAAGGTCGTGATTGCGCCAAGCTTTGCCGATATCTTTTACGGCAACAGCTTCAATAACCAGCTGCTGCCGGTGACCCTGAGCGACGAGCAGGTCGACGAGCTGTTCAAGCTGGTGCAGGCCAACCCGGGCATGACGTTTGAAGTGGATCTGGAAGCGCAGGTGGTTAAAGCTGGGGATAAAACCTACAGCTTTAAGATCGACGACTTCCGCCGCCACTGTATGCTCAACGGCCTGGATAGCATCGGCCTGACGCTGCAGCACGGAGAGGCGATTTCCGACTATGAACGCAAGCTGCCGGCGTTTATGAATTAACCTTCGGGCCCGGTCATTTGACCGGGCTTTTTAATTTTATCGCGGCGGAAATTGCGATCTCACGCACAAAAACCAATATTGATTCGCTGATTGTCAGGCCTTGACCCCACCCTGCCCCACACCATAAAGAAGAATCATTCCGCTTTCCTTCTCTTCCTCTTCGTTGTTTATGTATTATCCCTTCACTGCAAGTAAAAATAAGGCACGAGTGTTTAATATAAAAATATAAGAATGTGAAAGAAGCGTTAATCTCATAGAGAACCCCTATAGCTCAGAACAAAAAAAAACATTATTTTTCGATTTTTCCCCTCGCTATCTTTGCCCACAGAGAAATATTAACTAAGGACACGCCCGGGCCCCCGCATATCGGCCTCCCGGCCTCCTGTGGAGAGAAGAGATGAGCCACTATCCGCACCTTTTCAGTCCGTTGACCATCAACGGCATGACGCTAAAAAACCGCATTATCATGCCCCCTATGGGCACCAATATGGCCACGCTCAACGGCGAGGTGTCGCAGGAACAGCTGGAATACTATGAACTGCGGGCCAAAGGCGGCACCGGACTTATCACCATCGAAAACATCTGTATTGATTTTCCCTTTGCTTCCAACGGCACCACGCAGTTACGCATCGATAACGATCAATATATTCCGCGGCTGTTTAAATTAACCGAGACCCTGCATAAACATGGCGCCTGCGTATCCATTCAGTTAAATCATGCTGGCGCTTCGGCGTACGCCTACCGCCTTGACGGTCAGACGCCACTCTCTTCCTCCACGACGCCCTCGAAAAAGCACGGAAATATTCCACGCCCAATGACGCATGAGGAAATTTATCATGCCGTTGAAAAGTTTGGTGATGCCGCGGAGCGCGTTCGTCGTGCGGGTTTTGACAGCGTCGAAATTCATGCCGGTCATTCCTATTTAATTAGCCAGTTTTTATCGCCATTATTTAATAAGCGCACCGATGAATTTGGCGGCAGCGTCGAAAACCGCACCCGGATATTAAGTCTGATTATCGATAAAGTGCGCGCCTGCGTGGGGCCGCGTTTTCCGGTCAGCCTGCGCATCAGCGCCGACGACTTCCTCAAGGGGGGCAATACCCTCGAAGATTCCCTGCGCATCCTTGAACTCTGCCAGGATAAGGTCGATATCATCAACGTCTCTGCGGCGCAGAATGACAACCTGAATCTGCAAATCGATCAGATGTCGCTGGAGGATGGCTGGAAGCGCTACCTCTCCCGCGCGGTGCGCGATAAATTCCATAAGCCCACGGTCATCGCCGGCAATATTCGCTCACCACAGGTGGCCGAGGATATTCTCGCCAGCGGCGATGCCGACCTTATTGCCATTGGCCGCGGCCTGATTGCCGAGCCGGAGTGGGTGCAGAAGGTGCAAGGCGGTAAAGAGCGCCTGATGCGCAAATGCATCTCCTGCAATATCGGTTGCGCTGACCATCGTATCGCCCGCTCGCGCCCGCTGCGCTGTTCGATTAACCCGGACATCATCCACGGCGATGCCTACAAAATGCGCCGCGTCAGTCGCGAAACGAACGTGGTGGTCATCGGCGCTGGCACCGCCGGGATGGAAGCCGCCTGCACGGCGGCGGAAGTCGGTTGCCATACCTGGCTGCTGGAGGCGAAAAACCACGTCGGCGGCCTCGCCAGCGATATCTCCCGTCTGCCGGAGAAAAAGCGTATCGCCGATTTCCCGCAGTTTATGAAAAATCGCATCGCCTCGCTGGACAACCTGATGCTGCAGGTCGGCAAATGTGCCGACGTGGCCTCAGTTTCCGCCCTACATCCGCATCTGATTGTCAACGCCACCGGCTCAACGCCGCTGCTGCCGCCCATTGAGGGCTTGCGGGAAAACATTGATACCGCGGACGGCAAAGTCTTTTCCATTACCGGCATGATCGACAACCTGGCGAAATTTACCGATATCGAGGGTAAACGTATCGCCGTCGTCGGCGCAGGCGCCGTTGGCCTCGACGTTATCGAATACTTTACGGCGCGCGGCGCGCAGGCGGTATTAATCGAAATGCAGGACGCCGCCGGTCGCGACCTCGACATCATTACCAAAAATGCCATGTTGACCATGCTCGACGAGCACCAGGTCGAACAGCACATGAATACCCAACTGATGGCAGTCGCTGCCGACCATTTCCGGGTGAAAAATACACAGCAAACCTTCGATATCCCCTTTGACTACGGCTTTGTCTGCCTGGGGATGCGCGCCAACCGGACGGGTCTCGACGAGATCGAGCGCTGGGCCAATGCCAATAACGTCAAAATCATGAATATCGGCGACAGCCTGATGGCGCGGCGCATTATCGACGGCATCCGCGAAGGCCGCAACGTGCTGGATACCCTGGAAGACATGGGTGCGCTGGGCAGTCGCGAAGCACAACGAATTCCCTTTCTAACTTATTGAGGATTTTTGTCATGGCAGAACGTATTACTGGACACACTGAGCTGATTGGCCTGATCGCCACCCCGATTCGCCACAGCATGTCACCCACCATGCATAACGAGGCTTTCGCCCATCTCGGGCTGGACTATGTTTATCTGGCTTTTGAAGTCGGTAATCAGGAGCTGAAGGACGTTGTGCAGGGCTTTCGGGCAATGAAGCTGCGCGGCTTTAATGTCTCTATGCCGAACAAAACCGAAATTTGCCAGTATCTCGATAAGCTGTCGCCGGCGGCGCAGCTGGTCGGGGCGGTCAACACCGTGGTCAACGACGATGGCGTACTGACCGGGCATATCACCGACGGCACCGGCTATATGCGCGCCCTTAGCGAAGCGGGTATCGATATCATCGGCAAGAAGATGACCGTGCTCGGCGCCGGCGGCGCGGCGACCGCCCTCTGCGTCCAGGCGGCGCTGGATGGCGTGAAGGCAATCTCCATCTTTAACCGCCGCGATAAATTCTTCGCCAACGCCGAAGAAACGGTAGCTAAGATCCGCAACAACACCAACTGCGAGATCCATCTGTTCGATCTCGACGATCATGACAAGCTGCGCGCCGAAATCGACAGCAGCGTGATCCTGACCAATGCCACCGGCGTTGGCATGAAGCCGTTCGAAGGCCAAATGTTGCTGCCGAACGACAGCTTCCTGCGCCCGGATCTGATCGTCTCTGACGTCGTCTACAACCCGCGTAAAACCCACCTGCTGGAAGTGGCGGAGAAAAAAGGTTGCCGCACCCTGAACGGTCTGGGGATGATGCTGTGGCAAGGCGCGCGCGCGTTCGAAATCTGGACGGGTAAACAGATGCCGGTTGATTACATCAAGAGCATTCTGTTCTAAGAGGCGAATGATGAAAAATAAATACATCCCTACTGCGGCAGGGCTGTATCTCAACTACCTGATTCACGGCATGGGGGTGCTCTTAATCACCCTCAACATGGCCCATCTTCAGGAACAGTGGGGAACAGACGCTGCTGGCGTATCCATCGTTATCTCCTCGTTAGGTATCGGCAAGCTGGCGACCATTGTGACCGGCTTTTTGTCGGATCGCTTTGGCCGTAAGCCTTTTATTTATCTGGGGATCCTCAGCTATCTGATCTTCTTCGTCGGCATCCTGCTGACTAAAAATATCTATCTGGCCTACGTCTTCGGCATTATGGCGGGCCTGGCGAATAGCTTCCTCGACTCCGGAACCTATCCGGCGCTAATGGAGTCTTTCCCGCACTCCGCCAGCCGGGCCAACGTGCTGATCAAAGCCTTCGTTTCCGCCGGACAGTTCCTGCTGCCATTCATTATCAGCTTCCTGATCTGGGCGAATCTGTGGTTCGGCTGGTCGTTCGTCATTGCGGCGGGACTGTTTGTCCTGAGCGGCATCTACCTGCTCAAAATGCCATTCCCGGATAGCCAGTCGGCGAAAAAAGAGGAGGCCCCTACGGCGCAGGCGGAAGCAACTGCCCGGCCGCAGGCTAATAAGCTGGATATGGTGATCTTCACCCTGTACGGCTACATTGGCATGGCAACCTTCTATCTGGTCAGTCAGTGGCTGGCGCAGTACGGTCAATTCGTGGTCGGCCTGCCCTACGCCTCGGCGATTAAACTGCTTAGCATCTATACCGTCGGTTCGCTGGTCTGCGTCTTCGTGACCGCCGCCTTCGTCAAAGAGGTGTTCAGCTCAGCCATCGCCATGATCATCTATACTGGCCTGTCGATGATTTCGCTGCTGCTGGTGTGCCTGTTCCCGACGCCGATGATGGTCACCGGCTTCGCCTTTATCATCGGCTTTGCCGCCGCCGGCGGGGTACTGCAGTTGGGAGCAACAATCATGGCAATGAGTTTCCCGAACGGAAAAGGCAAAGCAACCGGGATCTTCTACACCGCCGGCAGTATCGCCAGCTTCACGATCCCCCTGATCACCGCAAAGCTTTCGCAGATCAGTATTGCCAGCATTATGTGGTTTGATTTTGCAATCGCCGTGATCGGCTTTGTGATCGCCCTGTACATCGGCTATCGTCAACTGCAGGCTCGGGCGGCGCAAAAAGTGTCCCGCACCGCAGTCACCGCCTGAGGTTCAACGCGAACAATAATGGATACCTACATGACAAATGCAGTAACCGTAAAGAACATCACCTTTCAGGAAGGGGAAACCCTCATTTGTGTACCGCTGATCGGCAAAACCCTCGATGAGATACTGGGTAACGCCCATGGTCTGGTCGATGCCGGCGCCGATATTATCGAATGGCGCGTTGACCACTTTACCCAGGTCAGAGACATGACCCAGGTGATGGCCGCGCTGGCGGAAATCCGTGGCGCGCTGAAAGCGCTCCCGCTGCTGTTCACCTTCCGCAGCAAGAAAGAAGGTGGCGAAACCGAGATCAGCGACGAAGCGTACTTCGCGCTCAATCGCGAAGCCGCGCGCAGCGGACTGGTTGATGTTATCGATATCGAGCTATTCAATGATGAAGCGCAGATCCGCGCGCTGGTTGACGATGCGCATGCCGCGGGCGTCAAGGTGATCATGAGTAACCATGATTTCCACAAGACTCCCGCTCAGGAAGATATTATCTATCGCCTGCGCCGCATGCAGGATCTGGGCGCCGACCTGCCGAAGATCGCGGTGATGCCGCAGTCGCCGCAGGACGTTCTGACCTTGCTTGCCGCTACGCTGACCATGAAAGAAAAATATGCCACTCGCCCGCTGATTACCATGTCGATGGGCAAATCCGGTGGCGTTAGCCGGGTTACCGGGCGCTTATTCGGCTCGGCGATGACCTTCGGTACCGTAGGACAGGCTTCTGCGCCAGGACAGATCGCCATCGCCAAACTACGTGAAGTGATGGATATTCTCTCCTGATGCCCGAATGGCCCGGAGGCGATCTCCGGGCCATCCGCTAACAGAGATTCTGGCTGTCGTGGATAACCACATTTTTAAATGACTGTAGCGCCGGGGAAAGTAACCGATCTTTCATTGTCGCCAGATAGATATAGCGTGGGGGGATGGTGTTTTTAATCTTCAGGATGTGAACGTTGTAATAGGAGAGCGCGGAGATCCGCGGCATAATCGCGATCCCATAGTCAATACTGACCAGCCCGGCCATCGCGGTATCCTCATCCACGTAGCAGGCGATCTCCGGCACCAGCTTTTGCTGCATAAACACATTATCGATAAATGGACGTAAACCGCTATTCTCTGAAAAATAGATATAGGGATAATGAATCGTCTCTACCAGATCGACCTCATGTTCATACAGGCGGGCCAACGGATGATCCTTCGCCGTGACCACCACCAGCTCCTGCTGAATAACAGGAATAAAATCGATATCCGGCTCATCCGCAATATAAGAGCAAATCGCCAGATCGACTTTGCCAGCTTTCAGCTCCTGCAATAGGGTCAGCGATGTCCCCTGAGTAAAAGAAAAAGTAACGTTGTGACATTCAGGTGAAAGAGAATATTGATTAATTAACTGCGGAACAACATATTCGCCCATCGTGTAAATAAAGGCGATGCGAATATTCTCTTTATTCTCGGCGCCATTTTTTTGTAATGTCATCCGGCCATTCTCCAGCGAGGCCAGCGCATCTTCGACATACGGCAAAAAACGCTTGCCGTTTTGCGTAATTTTAACGTTCCGTCCCTGTCTGGCGAACAGCGCGACCCCTAACTCCTTCTCCAGCTCCGATATCGCATGGCTTAGCGAGGGCTGGGTGATGCACAGACTGGAGGCGGCTTCGGTGTAATGTTCGGTTTCAGACAGACGTTTAAAATAATAAAGTTGCTTTAGGTTCATTATTTTTGCCCGTATAATATAAGAATAAATGCACTGACGCTAATATACCATGCAAGCCACCAATAATGTGCGAGAGCGGGTAAATATCGGCGTTACATCAAATATTCTTTTGTGAAGCGTATGAATGTGCAACAAAGCGTTGCCATTCATAGATACTATCTATAGTTCCTGGAGATGTTTTTGCATGTGCGAATATATGCAAAAATATTTTAAACTTTAAAGGAACTCGCTATGAGTATGTCAAACTCTCAGGAAGTCCTCACTTCCTCATCGGGGACGAAAAAAAGAAGCCGCGTTCGGATAGTTATTTTACTGCTGTTGTCCGTCGGAACGATGATCAATTATCTCGATCGCACCATCCTGGGTATTGTCGCCCCACAATTAACCCAGGAAATTCATATCGATCCAGCGATGATGGGCATCATTTTCTCCGCCTTTGCCTGGACCTATGCGCTGGCGCAGATCCCTGGCGGGGTATTTTTAGACCGTTTTGGTAACAAGCTCACCTATACCCTGTCTATTTTCTTCTGGTCGCTGTTTACTCTGCTGCAAAGTTTTACCCTCGGGCTGAAAACCCTGCTCCTCCTGCGCCTGGGGCTTGGCGTCAGCGAAGCGCCCTGCTTTCCGGCCAACAGTCGCATCGTCAGCACCTGGTTTCCCCAGCATGAGCGCGCGCGGGCGACGGCAACATATACAGTTGGCGAATATATAGGGCTGGCCGCTTTCTCGCCGCTGTTATTTTTAATCCTCGAACACCATGGCTGGAGAACGCTGTTTTTTCTCACCGGCGGATTAGGTATTTTATTTACGTTGGTGTGGTGGCGTTTTTATCACGAACCGCATGAATCACGCACGGCTAATAAAGCAGAGCTGGATTACATCGGCGCAAACAACATTAACAATAAAATCCAGAACGTTCCATTTAACTGGCGTGACGCCAGGCGTCTGCTGGGCTGTCGTCAGATCGTAGGCGCCAGTCTGGGCCAGTTCGCCGGGAACACCACGCTGGTGTTTTTCCTGACGTGGTTTCCCAGTTATCTTGCCAACGAGCGCCATCTTCCCTGGCTTCACGTCGGATTTTTCGCCACCTGGCCCTTCCTCGCCGCCGCGATCGGCATCCTCTTCGGCGGCTGGATCTCGGACCGGTTGCTGAAGCGAACCGGCTCCGTCAACATCAGTCGAAAGTTACCAATAATTTCCGGTTTACTACTGTCCAGCTGTATTATTGCGGCGAACTGGGTAAGCGCTAACAGCACCGTTATCATTATTATGTCGGTGGCATTTTTTGGCCAGGGGATGGTCGGTCTGGGCTGGACCTTAATTTCTGATATTGCCCCGGAAAATATGGCAGGCCTCACCGGCGGCATATTTAACTTTTGCGCCAATATGGCATCTATTATTGCGCCACTGATAATTGGCGTGATTATCTCCGCAACGGGTAATTTCTTTTACGCGCTGATCTATGTCGGCCTGACGGCGCTGATCGGCGTGATTGCCTACATTTTTATCATCGGCGATATCAAGCGTATCGTCCTGGAGTAGTCAGCTTGCCCCGGCGACGCGGCTCGCCGGGGCAAGGCAGATTGTCAGATATCCTTCACCCTGCTGGTCAAAAACAGTGTCACCAGCGAAATCGCGGCGATTGTCCAGTAGACGCTGGCGTGGCCATAACTTTGCGACAGCGCCCCCTGCATCACGCCGGCGAGGATCACGCCGGTGGAAATACTGTTGGTGAACAGGGTGGTCGCCGCCCCCGCCCGACCCGGCATTAAGTCCTGGAACCACAGCATACCGATCCCGGCGATAATACCGATAAAGACCGCGTTAAATAGCTGCAGGGCCAGCAGCGCCGTACGGCCATGAAACAGAATCAACCCGGCATAAAACAGCACACCGGCCGCGACCGCCGCCACCATCATTTTACGTTTACCAAAGCGCTTCACGTAGTAACCGGCGAGGATCATCGCCGGTATTTCCAGTCCGGCGGCGGTGCCCATCAGGATCCCGGCAAGGCTGTCGGGAAGACCGAGATCGTTACTGATCCACAGCGGCATATCAATGATATACATCGTGTTGCAGGTCCACATCAGCGTGGAGGCGATAAACAGCATGCGCACGTTCTTATCCTGCCAGCCGCCGGCCTGCACCAGAGCTGCCGCCTCTTCCGAAGGCTGTTCCACCCGCGGGACCGAGGGCAGTTTAATGGCAATCAGCGCCAGACTAATCACAAAGATGCCCGCCGCAATGGAAAACATGGTGGTAAAGCCATAATTGAGGGCCAGCATAAAGGCCAGCGGCGGGCCAATCACCCACGCCAGCGACAGCTGGGCGCGCATGATCGAGCTGAACATCACCACTTCCCGCGCCGAGCTGTCGGCATACTCCCGGGCCAGGGCGAAGAGCTGCGGCATGGCGGCATTGGCGATGGACGCCAGCATCACCCCGCAGGTAATTAACGTCAGGTAGTGACGGTTGAAGGCAAACAGCAGCGCATTGCCCACCGCCATCAGGCAGCAGAGCATAATTAACCGCCGCCGATCGCCGCGGCTATCAGAGCGCTTAGCCAACGCCAGACTCACCAGGATCCCGGCAATGGCATTTACCGTGTAGAACAGGCCCACCCAGAACGGCTGCGCCCCTACTTCGCGGCTGAGAAACAAACTCAACGTCGGCGCCTGCAACGCGCCCGCCACGCCCATCATAAAAGCAACCAGCATAAAGGCGGCATACACGCCGTTTAGCCGTCGTCCCATCGTCATCAACCACAGCATGGAATGTCCTTAACACACGCGAAGTAAACGAAAAAAGCCAGCAGAGGATTTCTGCTGGCGGGTGATTCTATACTCTATGGGTTTCATGTTGCAGGACAAAACGGTTAACCGTTTTGCACAGCGCTTGTGCTGGCCCTGAAAGGGTGAGCGTGGCCAGAACGTCAGACCCTGAGCGCATCGACAGCGAAACGAGCGGTCGCGGCCAACGCCCCTGCAGCGTGAAAAACGACGAGTATAACACCAATACTCAGTCACACATGATGTCTGCAAGTCAATGATCAGAGGCCTTTGACGTCACTCCCCACTGCATCAGTTCTCCCAGGATTTCCTGTTGTCGTCCTGCCATCAGGCGGGCCAGCCAGGACGCATCCTGCGTCGCAGAAAAATAGCGCTGGTAGAACGATTTTGCGGTAGACCTCATCATATTCACCTCCTCGCTTCATCGGGATTCATTATTGGCTTAATATGGGGAGTAATAAATTGCTGAGTTTTGCGCAGGAGTTCCCCTTTTATGTCTTCCAGCCGTCTGCAACAACAGTTCATCCGCTTATGGCAGTGCTGCGACGGCAAGTCGCAGGAGACCACCCTCAACGAGCTGGCGGAAATGCTGAGCTGCTCGCGTCGCCATATGCGCACCCTGCTCAATATGATGGAGTCCCGCGGCTGGCTGGCCTGGGAGGCGGAGGCAGGCCGCGGCAAGCGTTCGCGGCTAACCTTTCTCTATACCGGCCTCGCCCTGCAGCAGCAGCGTGCCGAAGATCTCCTCGAGCAGGATCGCATCGATCAGCTGGTGCAGCTGGTCGGCGATAAGGCCGCCGTCCGCCAGATGCTGATCTCTCATCTTGGCCGCAGCTTTCGCCAGGGACGCCATATCCTGCGCGTGCTCTACTATCGTCCGATGAAGAATTTACTGCCCGGCAGTGCGCTGCGGCGTTCGGAAACGCATATTGCCCGGCAAATTTTCAGCGCCCTGACGCGGGTAAATGAGGAAAATGGGGAACTGGAAGCCGATATTGCCCACCATTGGCAGCAGCTGACCCCCACCCACTGGCGCTTTTTCCTCCGCCCGGGCATCCATTTTCACCACGGCCGTGAGCTGGAGATGGCGGATGTGATCGCCTCTCTGCAGCGCAGCAATGCCCTGCCGCTCTATTCACATATCGAACGCATCGAATCGCCCACCGCCTGGACCCTGGATATTCATCTGCGCCAGCCCGACCGCTGGCTGCCCTGGCTGCTGGGCCAGGTGCCGGCGATGGTGCTGCCGCAGGAGTGGCAGACCATGAACCACTTTTCCTCCATGCCGGTCGGCACCGGCCCTTATGCTGTGGTGCGTAACAATCAGAACCAGCTCAAGATCCATGCCTTTGAAGACTATTTTGGCTACCGGGCGCTGATCGATGAGGTGAACGTCTGGGTGCTGCCGGAAATTAGTGAAGAGCCCAATGGCGGCCTGACGCTGCAGGGCAATACCGAAAGCGAAAAAGCGGTGGAGAGTCGCCTGGAAGAGGGCTGCTATTACCTGCTGTTCGACTCGCGAAGCCCGCTGGGGGCCAACGACGCGGTGCGTCGCTGGTTAAGCTATCTGTTTCAGCCCGCCAACCTGCTCTACCATGCGGGCGAACACTACCAGGGCAACTGGTTTCCCGCCTACGGCCTGCTGCCGCGCTGGCATCACGCCAGCAACCACGCCTGCGAGAAGCCGGCGGGGCTGGAGACCGTCACCCTCACCTATTACCGCGATCACGTCGAACATCGGGTGATCGGCGGGATTATGCGCGACCTGCTGGCAGCGCATCAGGTAAAACTGGAGATCCAGGAGCTGGAGTATGATGCCTGGCATCGCGGCGAGGTGGTCAGCGATATCTGGCTTAACAGCGTTAACTTCACCTTACCGATCGAATTCTCACTCTTCGCCTATCTGTACGAAGTCCCGCTCATTCAGCGCTGCATCCCCATTGACTGGCAGGCAGACGCCTGCCGCTGGCGCGCGGGAGAGTTTAATCCGGCCACCTGGAGCCAGCGGCTGCTGGCCGGGCAACATATCGTGCCGCTGATCCACCACTGGCTGATGATTCAGGGGCAGCGCAGTATGCGCGGCGTACGGATGAACACCCTCGGCTGGTTCGACTTTAAATCCGCGTGGTTTGCGCCGCCGGAGCCGTAAGCGCTTTCCGTCATCTGACAAAATCATTACACTAAGGCCGTTCTCAACGGGGTGCTAATAAACATACGCAATATCATTCAAGTTGCATCACGGCAGCAAGCGGGTGAATCCCCTGGAGCATAGATAACTATGTGACAGGGGTGAACGCGCGAAGCTAACGCAGATGCGGCTTGAAGGATGAAGCGTATGGGCTGAGAAAATACCCGTCGAACCTGATCCGGATAACGCCGGCGAAGGGATTTGAGGCTCACTCAAAATCCTTTGCCACCCCTTTTTTCTGAGGTGCAAAGTGTTGAAAAAATTACTCCCGCTGCTGGCGCTGGTCGCCATGCCCGCTCTGGCTAAGCCTGTCCTCACCGTCTATACCTATGACTCCTTCTCTGCCGACTGGGGCCCCGGCCCGGCGGTCAAAAAAGCCTTTGAAGCGGACTGCGGCTGCGAACTGAAGTTCGTCGCCCTGGAAGATGGCGTTTCGCTACTGAATCGCCTGCGCATGGAAGGCAAGAACAGCAAGGCCGACATCGTGCTTGGCCTGGATAACAACCTGCTGGAAGCCGCGGCGCAGAGTAAACTGTTCGCCAAAAGCCACGTACCTGCCAGCGCGGTCAGCGTGCCAGGCGGATGGGATAATGACACCTTTGTCCCCTACGATTACGGCTATTTCGCCTTCGTCTATGACAAAAATAAACTGGCTAACCCGCCGAAAAGCCTGAAAGAGCTGGTTGAGAGCCCGCAGAAATGGCGCGTCATCTACGAAGATCCCCGCACCAGCACCCCGGGGCTGGGCCTGCTGCTGTGGATGCAAAAGGTCTATGGCGATAAAGCGCCCGAGGCCTGGCAGAAGCTGGCGGCGAAAACGATCACCGTCACCAAGGGCTGGAGTGAAGCCTACGGTCTGTTCCTGAAAGGGGAAAGCGACCTGGTCTTAAGCTACACCACCTCGCCGGCTTACCACATTATTGAAGAGAAGAAAGACAACTATGCGGCGGCGAGCTTCGCTGAAGGCCATTATCTGCAGGTCGAAGTTGCCGCGCGTACCGCCGCCAGCAAGCAGCCGGAACTGGCGGAGAAGTTCCTCAAATTTATGGTCTCGCCTGGCTTCCAGAACGCCATCCCCACCGGGAACTGGATGTATCCGGTGACTCAGGTCGCGCTGCCGGCCGGGTTTGATACCCTGGTGAAGCCGCAGACCACCCTGGCGTTTACCCCGCAGCAGGTCGCCAGCGAGCGTCAGACCTGGATTAGCGCATGGCAACGCGCCGTCAGCCGCTAAACCTTCGCGGGCTATTGCCGGGCCTTTTTGCCGCCACCCTGCTCTGCGCCGTCGCGCTGGCGGCGTTTCTGGCGCTGTGGTTTAGCGCCCCCGGCGCGGGCTGGCAATCGGTCTTCAGCGATAGCTACCTGTGGCACGTGGTGCGCTTCTCCTTCTGGCAGGCGTCGCTGTCAGCGCTGTTCTCGGTGGTGCCGGCCATCTTTCTCGCCCGCGCCCTTTACCGGCGTCGCTTCCCGGGCCGCACACTGCTGCTGCGCCTGTGCGCGATGACCCTGATCCTGCCGGTGCTGGTGGCGGTGTTCGGCATCCTCAGCGTCTATGGCCGCCAGGGCTGGCTGGCCTCGCTGTTTCACGCGCTCGGCTGGCAGTGGGATTTCTCGCCCTACGGTCTGCAGGGCATCCTGCTGGCGCACGTCTTTTTCAATATGCCGATGGCCACCCGCCTGCTGCTGCAGGCGCTGGAGAGTATCCCTGGTGAACAGCGGCAAATTGCCGCCCAGCTTGGCATGCGCGGCTATGCCTTCTTCCGCCTCGTCGAATGGCCGTGGATGCGCCGCCACATTCCCGCCGTCGCTGCGCTGATTTTTATGCTCTGCTTCGCCAGCTTCGCCACCGTGCTGTCGCTGGGCGGCGGCCCGAAGGCCACCACGATTGAGCTGGCTATCTACCAGGCGCTGAGCTTTGACTACGATCCGGCGCGCGCGGCAATGCTGGCGCTGATCCAGATGCTTTGCTGCCTCGCGCTGGTGCTGCTCAGCCAGCGCCTCAGTAAAGCGGTGGCTATCGGCGTCAGCCATGTCCGCGGCTGGCGCGACCCTGACGATCGTCTGCATAGCCGCCTGAGCGACGGACTCTTGATCGGCGCCGCCCTGCTGCTGCTGCTCCCGCCGCTGCTGGCGGTCATCGTCGACGGGATCAACCGCAACATGCTGAACGTGCTGGCGCAGCCGGCGCTCTGGCAGGCATTGAGTACCTCTCTGCGCATCGCCATCGCCGCCGGGCTGTTGAGCGTAACCCTGACGATGATGCTGCTGTGGAGCAGCCGGGAGCTGCGCGCCCGCCAGCGGCCGCTGGCCGGGCAGGCGATGGAGCTGAGCGGCATGTTAATCCTTGCCATGCCGGGGATTGTGCTGGCCACTGGCTTTTTTCTGCTGCTCAGTAACAGCGTCGGACTGCCGGAGTCCGCCGACGGCATCGTCATCTTCACCAATGCCCTGATGGCGATCCCCTACGCGCTCAAAGTGCTGGAAAACCCGATGCGCGACGTGACCGCTCGCTACAGTATGCTGTGCCAGTCGTTGGGGATTGAAGGCTTCACGCGGCTGCGGGTGGTTGAGCTTCGCGCCCTCCGGCGCCCGCTGGCCCAGGCGCTCGCCTTTGCCTGCGTGCTGTCGATTGGTGACTTCGGCGTGGTGGCCCTGTTCGGCAACGAGGCGTTCCGCACCCTGCCTTTCTATCTCTACCAGCAGATAGGCGCCTACCGCAGCCAGGACGGCGCCGTCACCGCCCTGCTCCTGCTGCTGCTCTGTTTCTTATTATTTACGCTGATTGAAAAACTTCCGGGGCGTGATGCTAAAACTCAATGATGTGACCTGGCTGTACCAGCATCTGCCGATGCGCTTTACCCTCGACGTCGCGCGCGGCGAGCGCATCGCGGTGCTCGGCCCCAGCGGCGCCGGAAAGAGCACCCTGCTGAATCTGATCGCCGGTTTTCTACCGCCCGCCAGCGGCAGCCTGCGGATCAATGGCGAGGTGCATAACGCGACGCCGCCGGCGCAGCGTCCGGTCTCGATGCTGTTCCAGGAGAATAACCTGTTTAACCATCTCACGGTTCGGCAGAATATCAGCCTCGGGATCCACCCGGGCCTGAAACTGAGCCGCGAGGAGCAGGCGCAGGTGGCGGCGATGGCCGGACAGATGGGAATTGATGCGCTGCTGGAACGCCTGCCGGGCGAGCTTTCCGGCGGTCAGCGGCAGCGCGCGGCGCTGGCCCGCTGTCTGGTGCGCCAGCAGCCGGTGCTGTTACTGGATGAACCCTTCTCAGCGCTTGACCCGGCGCTGCGTCAGGAGATGCTGTCCCTGGTCGCCGATGTCTGCGAGCAGCAGCAGCTCACTCTGCTGATGGTCTCCCACAGCGTGGAAGATGCCGCGCGCATCGCGCCGCGCTCGATAGTGGTCGCCGAAGGGCGGATTGTCTGGGATGGCGCCACCGCCGAGCTGTTAAGCGGCAACAGCAGCGCCTCACATCTGATGGGCATCAGCGCGCAATAACCTTGTGCAGGATCGCCAGATAGACCGGCATCAGCGGATGGCGGCAGACCAGAGTCAGCGCCGTCGCGGCGACCACCACCATCAGCGGTGACAGCCACAGTAGTCGGCCGCGCGGCAGCCAGCGGGTCAGGCGATCGCCTGAGGTTTTCGCGCTCCGCCACAGCCGCCAGCACAGCCACCCTGCCAGCCAGGCCAGCAGCGCCGCCCCCAACAGCAGCCATTTAAAGCTGGCGCTGTTTTCATCGGCCGGAATATCAATCGCCGCCCCGGCGAGAATGCCGGGCAGGAAATAGAGCGGCGGCCAGAGCAGGCAGCCGATAATATTCGGTAGCACAAACTTCGCCACCGGCAGATCGAGCATCCCGGCGACCATCGGCACCAGCGGTCGCGTCGGCCCAACAAAGCGGCCGATCAGAATGGTGATCATGCTGTGCTGATGCAACGCATGCTCGGTCTTCTCCAGCAGGGCACGGTTTTTCTTCATAAACGACCAGCGGTGCAGCGGCTTTTTAAAGCGCCAGCCGAGCCAGAATGAGATCCAGTCGCCCAGCAGACAGCCGACAATCCCCGCCAGCCACGCCTGCCAGAAGTTAACCTCACCGCTGCCGATAAGCGCCCCAAGGCCGGCCATCATCACCGTTCCGGGTAAGATAAGCCCCACCAGCGCCAGCGACTCGAGAAAGGCCACCAGCATCACGGCTAACAACGAGTAGACCGTGGATTGGGTGATAAAGTGTTCCAGCAATGCTTGCATAATGTACCCGGTTAAAAAACGAAGCCCGGATTCTCCGGAGCCATCGCGCCCTCGTCAAGCCACCAATTGTCTTAATAGTTTACTGGCTGTGATATTTAAGCGGGTCATCATTTCACTTTCTTTACTTTTTATTCACATCCTGCACGGAATTCGCTCGGGCTGGCGCCAGTGCATTTTTTAAATACGCGCGAAAAATAGAGCTGATCTTCAAAGCCAACGTTGCGCCCGACGGTGGCGATCGGCATCCGTGTCGTGCTCAGCAGCAGTTTGGCCTGGCTGATGCGCTGATCTTCCCGCCAGCCGAGCACGCTGATCCCCAACTGCTGGCGGAACAGGTGCGACAGACGCGAGGGCGACAGGCAGACGTGCTGGGCGACGCTGGCAATATCAAAATGGCTGTCCGCCAGATGGTCGCTGATGTACTGGCAGGCGTCGCGCACCCGGTTATCCAGCGGCGGATGCAGCGATTCGTTGATCGCCTCCATGCGCCGCAGCAGCAGCTGTTCCAGCAGATTTATTGCCAGCAGTTCGGAATAGCGCCCCGCCCCCTGCCCGGCATCGACGATCTGGCCGAACAGTTCGCCAAAGCGCGCCTGCCACTGTTCATCCGGACGGAAAAAGCCGGTCTGGGCGAAGATCGTCGGCCAGTTGAGCCACTCGTGCCAGTAGGCGCGTGGCCGGAAGTAGACCCACTGGTGATACCACTCGCTGGCGTCGGGATGGCGGCCGTAGTGATGGATTTCCCCTGGCGGGAACAGCAACATATCACCCGGCCGGCAGACGAACTGCTCGCCGTGGTTGTTGATAACACCCTCGCCGCGGATCGTCAGGTTGAGAATATAGCCTTTCATGCCCAGCGGGCGGTCGATAAAGAAATCCAGGTATCCCTGCGCCTCAATCGGCGTGAGGCCGGTGACCAGATGAGCGTTAAAAGAGTAGCCCGGCAGCAGCGGATCGTTTTGCGTTTCGGCCATACGCGTGGTTCTCCCCGAAGGTATTAGTGACACCAATTGTCCATATTCATCATTTTATCGCTCTCGGCCCTGTCGCGACTGCGACGGCGGTGGGAATTTCGCTAAAAAGCCGCACGGTAAGCGAAAAAGCGCCAGCAGCGTGCATTCCACCGTGATATACCGGGTAACAAAAGTGTCTATAAATACGGCAGGAAAGTCCACATCGAATATTTGCACGGCGTCACACTTTGCGAGGTGACAGCAAAATAATCCATAAGATTAGCGAATCCGGCCTGACGGATTTTGCCGGGGATATCTACTGTTGCTGCATGAATGATTTCTGCATGGAGTAACAAGATGGCAATTGCGATTGGCCTCGACTTTGGTAGTGACTCAGTCCGCGCCCTGGCGGTGGAATGTGCGTCCGGCGCAGAGCTGGCGGCAAGCGTAGAGTGGTATCCGCGCTGGCGGGAAGGGCAGTATTGCGATGGGGCTAACAACCGGTTCCGCCACCACCCGCGAGATTACATCGAGTCCATGGAAGCAGCGCTGAAAAGCGTGCTCGCTTCGCTGAGCGCCGAACAGCGCGCCGACGTCGTGGGCATTGGCGTCGACAGCACCGGCTCAACCCCGGCTCCCGTTGATGCCGAGGGCAACGTGCTGGCGCTGCGCGAAGAATTCGCTGACAACCCTAACGCCATGTTTGTCCTGTGGAAGGATCACACCGCGGTCGAGGAAGCCGAGGCGATCACCCGCCTGTGTCACCAGCCGGGCAAAGAGGATTACTCGCGCTATATCGGCGGTATCTACTCCAGCGAATGGTTCTGGGCCAAAATCCTTCACGTCACCCGCGAAGATAGCGCCGTCGCCCTGGCTGCCACCTCGTGGGTAGAGCTTTGCGACTGGGTACCCGCCCTGCTCTCCGGCACCACCCGTCCGCAGGATCTGCGCCGCGGCCGCTGCAGCGCCGGACATAAATCGCTGTGGCACGAAAGCTGGGGCGGTCTGCCGCCGGCCAGCTTCTTCGATAAGCTTGATCCCATCATTAACCAGCATCTGGCCTGGCCGCTGTTCACCGATACCTGGACGGCCGATGTGCCGGTCGGCACGCTGAGCGCAGAGTGGGCCCAGCGTCTGGGTCTGTCGCAGACCGTGGCCATCTCCGGCGGCGCCTTCGACTGCCATATGGGCGCCGTTGGCGCCGGGGCGCAACCTAACGCGCTGGTGAAAGTCATCGGCACCTCCACCTGCGACATCCTGATTGCCGATAAAGAGAGCGTCGGCGAGCGCACGGTAAAAGGCATCTGCGGGCAGGTTGACGGCAGCGTGGTTCCGCACTTTATCGGCATGGAGGCAGGCCAGTCCGCCTTCGGCGATATTTACGCCTGGTTTGGCCGCATTCTCGGCTGGCCGCTGGAACAACTGGCTCAGCAGCAGCCGGCGTTGCGCGAGCAAATCAAAGCCAGCCAAAAACAGTTACTGCCGGCGCTCACCGAAGCCTGGGCCAATAATCCGTCCCTCGATCACCTGCCGGTGGTGCTCGACTGGTTCAACGGCCGCCGCACGCCGAATGCCAACCAGCGTCTGAAAGGGGTGATCACCGATCTTAACCTGGCGACCGACGCGCCGGCGCTGTTCGGTGGCCTCATCGCCGCCACCGCCTTTGGCGCCCGCGCCATTATGGAGTGCTTCACCGAGCAGGGGATCCCGGTTAACAACGTGATGGCCCTCGGCGGTATCGCACGGAAAAACCAGGTCATCATGCAGGCCTGCTGCGATGTGCTGAACCGCCCGCTGCAGATTGTCGCCTCCGATCAGTGCTGTGCGCTGGGGGCGGCTATCTTCGCCGCCGTCGCCGCCGGCGTCTATGACGATATTCCCGCCGCCCAGCAGCGGATGGCAAGCCAGGTGGAAACCACCCTGCAGCCACGCCCGGCGCAGGCGCAACGTTTCGAACAACTCTATCAGCGCTACCAGCAGTGGTCGGTCAGCGCTGAACAACACTATCTCCCTTCGGCTGCAAAGGCGGAAAAAGCCCCGCAATCTCAGGCAGCGCTCACCCATTAAGGATACGAAAATGACGATTTTTGATAACTATGAAGTATGGTTCGTTATTGGCAGCCAACATCTGTACGGCCCGGAAGCCCTGCGCCAGGTGACGAAGCATGCCGAACATGTGGTGAACAGCCTGAATGCGGAAGCCAAACTGCCGTGCAAACTGGTCCTTAAGCCGCTGGGCACCACCCCGGACGAGATCACCCATATCTGCCGCGACGCCAACTACGATGACAAATGCGCCGGGTTAGTGGTCTGGTTGCATACCTTCTCGCCGGCAAAAATGTGGATCAACGGCCTGACCATCCTCAATAAGCCGCTGCTGCAGTTCCATACGCAATACAATGCCGCGCTGCCGTGGGACAGCATCGATATGGACTTTATGAACCTGAACCAGACCGCGCACGGCGGCCGCGAGTTCGGTTTCATCGGCGCCCGTATGCGCCAGCAACACAGCGTGGTCACCGGCCACTGGCAGGATAAAGAAGCCCACCAGCGCATCGGCGGCTGGATGCGCCAGGCGGTCTCCAAACAGGATACTCGCCATCTGAAAGTGTGCCGTTTCGGCGATAACATGCGCGAAGTGGCGGTGACCGACGGCGATAAAGTCGCGGCGCAGATCAAGTTTGGCTTCTCAGTGAACACCTGGGCGGTCGGCGATCTGGTGCAGGTGGTCAACAGCATCAGCGACGGCGATATCAGCGCGCTGGTCGATGAATATGAAAGCAGCTACCGTCTGACCCCGGCGGCGCAGGTTCACGGCGAGAAGCGCCAGAACGTGCTGGACGCCGCGCGCATTGAGCTGGGGATGAAACGCTTTCTCGAGCAGGGCGGGTTCCACGCCTTTACCACCACCTTTGAAGATCTCCACGGCCTGAAACAGCTTCCGGGTCTCGCCGTGCAGCGCCTGATGCAGCAGGGCTACGGCTTTGCCGGTGAAGGCGACTGGAAAACCGCCGCTCTGCTTCGCATCATGAAGGTGATGTCAACCGGTCTGCAGGGCGGCACCTCCTTTATGGAGGATTACACCTACCACTTCGACAACGGCAACGACCTGGTGCTCGGTTCGCATATGCTGGAAGTGTGCCCGACGATCGCTACCGCTGAGAAACCGATCCTCGACGTCCAGCCGCTGGGTATCGGCGGCAAAGCGGATCCGGCGCGTTTGATCTTCAATACCCAGACCGGCCCGGCGATTGTCGCCAGCCTGATCGATCTGGGAGATCGCTTCCGTCTGCTGGTCAATACCATTGAAACCGTCCCGACGCCGCACGATCTGCCGAAGCTGCCGGTGGCCAACGCCCTGTGGAAAGCACAGCCGGATCTGCGTACCGCTTCGGAAGCCTGGATCATCGCCGGTGGCGCGCACCATACCGTCTTCAGCCATGCGCTGAACCTCGACGATATGCGCCAGTTCGCCGAGCTGCACAATATCGAGCTGACGGTCATCGACAACGATACCCGTCTGCCGTCCTTCAAGGACGCGCTGCGCTGGAATGAAGTGTATTACGGTTCAAAACGCTAAGAGGCCGTCCCCTCACCCTTTCCCTCTCCCCGTTGGGGAGAGGATACCGACAGGGCGCCATGCCGCCTTTCTCCCTCTCCCGCCGGGAGAGGGTCGGGGTGAGGGATACCCGACTCGCCTGCTATTCGGAGCACACTATGTTAGAAGATCTTAAACGCCAGGTTCTGGAAGCCAACTTAGCGCTGCCGCAGCATAATCTGGTGACCTTAACCTGGGGCAACGTCAGCGCCGTCGACCGCGACCAGGGCGTTCTGGTTATCAAACCCTCCGGCGTGGATTACCGCGTGATGACCGCCGACGATATGGTGGTCGTCAGTCTGGAGACTGGCGAGGTGGTGGAAGGCAACAAGAAGCCCTCGTCGGATACCCCTACTCATCGCCTGCTGTATCAGGCCTTCCCGACGCTGGGCGGTATTGTGCATACCCATTCGCGCCACGCCACCATCTGGGCGCAGGCCGGGCAATCCATTCCAGCGACCGGCACCACCCACGCTGACTATTTCTATGGCCCGGTTCCCTGCACCCGGTTGATGACCGATGCGGAGATCAACGGCGAATATGAGTGGGAAACCGGCAACGTGATTGTCGAAACTTTCCGTCAGCAGGGAATCGACCCGGCGCAGATGCCCGGCGTGCTGGTGCATTCCCACGGCCCGTTTGCCTGGGGTAAGAATGCCGAAGACGCGGTGCATAACGCCATCGTGCTGGAAGAGATCGCCTATATGGGTATCTTCTGCCGCCAGCTGGCGCCGCAGCTGCCGGATATGCAGCAGACGCTGCTCGATAAGCACTATCTGCGTAAGCACGGGGCCAAAGCCTACTACGGCCAATAATCACCCTGCTCGCCACCTTAGCGCCGAACACCTGTATAAAACCCCAGCATCCATCATGAAACCAGGCTATAATCAAGCCTGGTTTTTTATCGGCGAGAATACCCGTGACCCAGCCACGAGCAGGTTTTCTACTCACCCGTCACTGGCGGGACACCCCGCAGGGCAGCGAGCTCTCCTTCTGGCTGGCCACCGACGACGGCCCGCTGCAGGTCACACTCCCGCCGCAGGAGTCCGTTGCCTTTATCCCCGAAGCGCAGCAGGAGCAGGCTGAACGGCTGCTGCAGGGGGAGAAAGGCTTCCGCTTCGCTCCGCTGGCCCTGAGAGATTTCCACCGTCAGCCGGTTGTCGGCCTTTACTGTCGCGCCCATCGTCAATTGATGCGTCTGGAGAAGATGCTCCGCGACAGCGGCGTCACCGTCTACGAGGGTGATATCCGTCCGCCGGAGCGCTACCTGATGGAGCGCTTTATTACCGCCCCGGTGTGGGTGGAAGGCGAAACGCGCGGCTCACAGCTGGTCAACGCGCGCATGAAACCGAACCCTGACTATCGCCCGCCGCTGAAATGGGTGTCGCTGGATATCGAAACCAGCCGCCACGGCGAGCTGTACTGCATCGGTCTGGAAGGCTGCGGCCAGCGGGTGGTCTACATGCTGGGCCCCGAACCGGAAACGCCGCCAGACGTCGACTTCGAGCTGGTCTTCATCGCCAGCCGTCCCCTGCTGCTGGAAAAGCTCAACGCCTGGTTTGCCGAACACGACCCTGACGTGCTGATCGGCTGGAACGTGGTGCAGTTCGATCTGCGGGTCCTGCAAAAGCACGCCGAGCGCTATCGTATCCCGCTGCGTCTCGGCCGCGGCAACAGCGAGCTGGAGTGGCGTGAGCACGGTTTTAAGAACGGCGTCTTTTTCGCCCAGGCCAACGGGCGGCTAATTATCGACGGCATCGACGCGCTAAAATCCGCGTTCTGGAACTTCTCCTCCTTTTCACTGGAGGCCGTGGCCCGCGAACTGCTGGGTGAAGGTAAAGCCATTGACAACCCGTGGGATCGGATGGACGAGATCGATCGCCGCTTCCATGAAGACAAACCGGCGCTGGCGATCTATAACCTGCAGGATTGCGAGCTGGTCACGCGGATCTTCCACAAAACGGAGATCATGCCGTTTCTGCTCGAACGGGCGACGGTTAACGGTCTGCCCGCCGATCGCCACGGCGGATCGGTGGCCGCCTTCAGCCATCTCTATTTCCCACGCATGCACCGCCTGGGCTACGTGGCGCCGAACCTCGGCGACGTCCCCCCGCAGGCCAGCCCCGGCGGCTACGTGATGGACTCCCGCCCCGGTCTGTATGACTCGGTGCTGGTGCTGGACTACAAAAGCCTGTATCCGTCGATTATTCGTACCTTTCTAATCGATCCGGTCGGCCTGGTGGAAGGCCTGGCGCAGCCCGATGATCAGCACAGCATCGAGGGCTTCCTTGGCGCCCGCTTTTCGCGCGACAAACACTGCCTGCCCGGCATTGTCAGCCAGATCTGGCACGGCCGCGATGAAGCCAAACGCCAGCATAATAAGCCGCTCTCCCAGGCGCTGAAGATTATCATGAACGCCTTCTACGGCGTGCTGGGCACCAGCGCCTGCCGCTTCTTCGACCCGCGTCTCGCCTCGTCGATTACCATGCGCGGTCACGCGATCATGCGCCAGACCAAAGCGCTAATTGAAGCCAAAGGCTACGACGTTATCTACGGCGATACCGATTCCACCTTCGTCTGGCTGAAACGCCCGCATAGCGAAGCACAGGCAGCGGAGATCGGCCGCGAGCTGGTCAGCGACGTCAATGCCTGGTGGGCGCAGGAGCTTGGTAAAAGCCAGCTGACCAGCGCCCTGGAGCTGGAGTATGAAACCCACTTCTGCCGCTTTTTAATGCCGACGATCCGCGGCGCCGATACCGGCAGCAAGAAGCGCTATGCCGGGATGATTCAGGAGGGCGATGCCCAGCGCATGGTGTTCAAGGGGCTGGAGACGGTACGCACCGACTGGACGCCGCTAGCCCAGCAGTTTCAACAGGAGTTATACCTGCGCATCTTCCGCAACCAGCCGTATCAGGATTATGTGCGGGAGACTATCGCCAGGCTGATGAATGGCGAACTCGACAAGCAGCTGGTTTATCGCAAGCGCCTGCGCCGACCGCTGGCCGAGTATCAACGTAACGTGCCGCCGCACGTGCGCGCCGCGAGGCTGGCGGATGAACACAACGTGAAGCTTGGGCGGGCGCAGCAGTATCAGCAGCGCGGCACCATCAAATACGTCTGGACCACCAGCGGCCCGGAGCCGGTGGATTACCAGCAGTCGCCGCTCGATTACGATCACTATTTAACAAAGCAGTTGCAGCCGGTGGCGGAAGGGATCCTGCCCTTCGTCAACGATGACTTTGCTACAATAGTGACAGGACAGCTGGGGCTATTTTAATTTTTTCTCACTCATTCCGCAGGCACAAAAGCCGAAAAATGAAGGGTGCGGAGGAGGTGACGAACGTTCCTCCATCCAGTAATATAGCGCCCTTTCCATTCCTGGCCCCAATTTTGACGCATCTCCGATTATTCATGGAGATGATCAACTATTGCCTGCAATTAAAGAACAAAGAGCCGAACACATATGCCTTTTACACTTGGTCAACGCTGGATTAGCGACACAGAGAGCGAACTAGGATTAGGGACGGTGGTAGCGCTGGATGCGCGCATGGTCACTCTCCTTTTCCCCGCCATCGGCGAAAACCGTCTGTACTCTCGCAACGATTCCCCGATCACCCGCGTGATGTTTAACCCGGGCGACACCATTACCAGCCATGAAGGCTGGCAGCTCCACGTTGACAAAGTGAATGAAGAGAACGGGCTGCTGTCCTACACCGGTACTCGCCTGGACACCCAGGAAGCGAACGTGACTCTGCGTGAAGTGCTGCTCGACAGCAAACTGGTGTTCAGCAAGCCGCAGGACCGCCTGTTTGCCGGTCAAATTGACCGTATGGACCGCTTTGCCCTGCGCTACCGTGCGCGTAAGTTCCAGAGCGAGCAGTACCGCATGCCGTGGAGCGGCCTGCGCGGCCAGCGCACCAGCCTGATCCCGCATCAGCTGAACATCGCCCACGACGTGGGCCGTCGTCACGCGCCGCGCGTCCTGCTGGCCGATGAAGTGGGCTTAGGTAAAACCATCGAAGCCGGGATGATCCTCCACCAGCAGCTGCTCTCCGGCGCCGCCGAGCGCGTGCTGATTGTGGTCCCGGAAACCCTCCAGCACCAGTGGCTGGTGGAAATGCTGCGCCGTTTCAACCTGCGTTTCTCACTGTTCGACGACGAACGTTACGCCGAAGCGCAGCACGATGCCTACAACCCGTTCGAAACCGAACAGCTGGTGATCTGCTCTTTAGACTTCGTGCGCCGCAGCAAACAGCGCCTGGAGCATCTGTGCGACGCCGAATGGGACCTGATGGTGGTCGACGAAGCGCACCACCTGGTGTGGAGCGAAGAGGCGCCGAGCCGTGAATATCAGGCCATTGAACAGCTGGCCGAGCGCGTGCCGGGCATCCTGCTGCTGACCGCGACGCCGGAACAGTTGGGGATGGAGAGCCACTTTGCGCGCCTGCGTCTGCTGGATCCAAACCGCTTCCACGATTTTGCCCAGTTTGTTGAAGAACAACAAAACTACCGCCCGGTCGCCGATGCCGTCGCCCTGCTGCTGGCGGGCAACACGCTGAGCGATAGCGAACTCAATACCCTTGGCGATCTGATCGGCGAGCAGGATATCGAGCCGCTGCTGCAGGCTGCCAACAGCGACCGCGAAGACGCTCAGGCCGCGCGCCAGGAGCTGGTCTCGATGCTGATGGACCGCCACGGCACCAGCCGCGTGCTGTTCCGAAACACCCGTAACGGCGTGAAAGGCTTCCCGAAGCGCGAACTGCACACCATTCGTCTGCCGCTGCCGACCCAGTACCAGACGGCCATCAAGGTCTCTGGCATCATGGGCGCCCGCAAAACCGCGGAAGAGCGCGCGCGCGACATGCTCTATCCGGAGCAGATCTATCAGGAATTTGAAGGCGATACCGGCACCTGGTGGAACTTCGACCCGCGCGTCGAGTGGCTGATGGGCTACCTGACCAGCCATCGCTCGCAGAAGGTCCTGGTGATTTGCGCCAAAGCCGCCACCGCGCTACAGCTGGAGCAGGTGCTGCGCGAGCGCGAAGGCATCCGCGCCGCGGTGTTCCATGAAGGGATGTCGATTATCGAACGCGACCGCGCCGCGGCGTGGTTTGCCGAAGAAGACACCGGCGCGCAGGTGTTGCTGTGCTCCGAAATCGGCTCCGAAGGACGTAACTTCCAGTTCGCCAGCAACCTGGTGATGTTCGACCTGCCGTTTAACCCGGATCTGCTGGAGCAGCGTATCGGCCGTCTCGACCGTATCGGTCAGGCGCACGATATCCAGATCCACGTTCCATA
This sequence comes from Klebsiella sp. RC2, assembly GCF_014192815.1. NCBI lineage: Bacteria > Pseudomonadati > Pseudomonadota > Gammaproteobacteria > Enterobacterales > Enterobacteriaceae > Klebsiella > Klebsiella sp. RC2. The sequence goes on from NZ_JACHYL010000006.1 coordinate 184,120, forward strand.
CCTGGAAAAGACCGCGCAGTCGGTGCTGGTGCGCTGGTATCACGAAGGGCTCGACGCCTTCGAACATACCTGCCCGACCGGCCGTACCGTCTACGACAGCGTCCATGATGAACTGATCAACTATCTTGCGGCGCCAGAATCCACCGATGGCTTTGACGATCTGATCAAATCCTGCCGCCAACAGCATGACGCCCTGAAGGCGCAGCTGGAGCAGGGCCGCGACCGTCTGCTGGAGATCCACTCCAACGGCGGCGAGAAAGCGCAGGCGCTGGCGGAGAGCATCGAAGAGCAGGATGACGACACCAGTCTGATCGCCTTCTCGATGAACCTGTTCGATATCGTCGGCATCAACCAGGACGACCGCGGTGAAAACCTGATCGTCCTCACCCCGTCCGACCATATGCTGGTCCCGGATTTCCCGGGCCTGCCGGAAGACGGCTGCACCATCACCTTCGAGCGTGACGTGGCGCTGTCGCGTGAAGATGCGCAGTTCATCACCTGGGAACATCCGCTGATCCGCAACGGTCTGGATCTGATCCTCTCCGGCGATACCGGCAGCAGCACCATTTCCCTGCTGAAGAATAAGGCGCTGCCGGTCGGCACCCTGCTGCTGGAGCTGATCTACGTCGTCGAAGCGCAGGCGCCGAAGCAGCTGCAGCTTAACCGCTTCCTGCCGGCGACCCCGGTTCGCCTGCTGCTGGATAAAAACGGCAACAACCTCGCCGGCCAGGTGGAATTTGAAAGCTTCAACCGCCAGCTGAGCGCGGTCAACCGCCACACCGGCAGCAAACTGGTCAACGCGGTGCAGCAGGACGTTCACGCCATTCTGCAACAGGGCGAAGCGCAGATCGCCAAAGCGGCGCAGGGGCTGATCGACGCAGCGCGTAACGAAGCCGATGAAAAGCTGACGGCGGAGCTGTCGCGTCTGGAAGCGCTGAAGGCGGTGAATCCGAACATCCGTGACGACGAACTGGCGGCGATCGAAAGCAACCGTCAGCAGGTGATGGATGCGCTGGCGCAGGCCGGATGGCGTCTGGACGCGCTGCGTCTGATCGTCGTCACCCACCAGTAACGGAACGCGAACATGGCGATGGAAAACTACAATCCGCCGCAGGATCCCTGGCTGGTGATCCTGTATCAGGATGAGCACATCATGGTGGTCAACAAGCCGAGCGGCTTGTTGTCCGTACCCGGTCGTCTTGAGGAGCATAAAGACAGCGTGATGACGCGCATTCAGCGCGACTTCCCGCAGGCCGAATCGGTGCATCGCCTGGATATGGCCACCAGCGGCGTGATTGTGGTGGCGCTGAATAAGGCCGCGGAGCGTGAGCTGAAACGTCAGTTCCGCGAGCGCGAGCCGAAAAAACAGTACGTCGCCCGCGTCTGGGGCCATCCGCAGCCGGCGGAAGGTCTGGTGGATTTACCGCTGATTTGCGACTGGCCGAACCGGCCAAAGCAGAAGGTGTGCTACGAAACCGGCAAAGCGGCGCAAACCGAGTATGAGGTGCTGGAGTACGCGGAGGACAACACCGCCCGCGTGCGCCTGAAGCCGATTACCGGGCGCTCGCATCAGCTGCGCGTGCATATGCTGGCGCTGGGGCATCCGATCCTTGGCGACCGCTTTTACGCCACGCCGGAGGCGCTGGCGATGGCCCCGCGTCTGCTGCTGCACGCCGAGACGCTCACCATCACCCACCCTGCCTACGGCAACGCGATGACCTTTCGCGCGCCGGTCGACTTTTAGGATGTCCCCGGTAGCGCCTTGCCGCCGGGGAATACTGACCCGTTAGTCGCGGGCAAACCACGCATCAATCATCTGCTCAACGCGCGCCACGACGAGATCGGTGTCGTGGCGACGGCTGCGCGCGCAGGCGTGCGCCGGCTCATCACACAGCAGACAGCGGCGCTGCGACTCACCCAGCGACTGACGTCCCACCTGCCCGTTCTGTGGACAGATCACATCGATATCCCACAGGCGTCCCAGCGGATGGCTCTGCTCCAGCGTGCTGCACATCGCTTTGATTTCGCTGGCCGGGTGCGCCACGCACCACAGCGCTTCGGGCCCGGTCGGCAACCACAGCACCTGACGATCCAGCGCTTGCCAGCGGTGCTTCCACAGCAGCTGGTCGCAGGCCTGGAGGGCAACGCCCATCATGTTGCGATAGCGAATGCTGTCTTTCACCGCCCCCGGGGTCACCAGGGTCAGGGAAATAACAGGCTGCTGATAATGGGCCAGCCAGTCAGCCTGGCGGGCTGCACGCTGCTCTTTCGCCGCCAGCAATGCATCGATGCTGACGCCCGCCTGGGCGGGAGTATCCACTGACATTAATTCCTCTCCTACATATGATAAATGCGACAGCGCCTGGGCTGTCATGATGATGGATGCGATAGCCGATCGCGCGCTGATTGTAACGCTAAATGCGGAGCATTTAGGATACAGAACGCAGATATTTTCTGCGTTCTGTAGCGGAAAATGGCAGATTTATCGCTTAGCGCAGCGTTTAATCACGCCAGATAGTGGCTGAGGAACAGCAGTCCCAGCGAGACATTTATCGCCCCGCCGATGCGGGTAGCGATCTGCGCGAACGGCATCAGGCTCATGCGGTTACCGGCGGTCAGGATCGCCACATCGCCGGTGCCGCCCTGCCCGCTCTGGCAACAGGAGACAATCGCCACATCGATCGGGTGCATCCCTATTTTTTTACCCACAAAGAACCCGGTCGCCACCAGCGCCGAGACGGTACTGACGATCACCAGAAGGTTGGTCAGCGTGAAGGCGTTTACCAGTTCCTGCCACGGGGTGATCGCCACGCCGACGGCAAAGAGGATCGGGTAAGTCACCGCGGTGCGGAAGAATTTATACACCATCTGCGATCCCTCCTGCAGGCGTGGAGAAACAACGTTAGCCAGCTTTAACAGCACCGCGAGGAACAGCATGCCCACCGGCGCCGGCAGGCCAATCAGTTTGTGGCCAAGCATCCCCATCATATACAGCAGCACCGCCAGCAGCGCGCCGGAGGCCAGGGTCCCGACGTCGGTTTTGCCGCTCACGCCTTCGCTCTCGCCGAGGCTACGGGTTTCATTGCTGCGGTTCGGCATCAGTTGCCCTTCACCGGTGAGATGCGGGGAGCGCTTGCCGAGCTGGTTGAGGCAGCCGGAGATAACGATCGCCGTCAGACTGCCGAGCATCACCATCGGCAATATCCGGCCCAGCGCCACGCCCTGCTCCATATGCATCAGCGCGGCGTAACCCATTGACAGCGGGATCGCCCCTTCCCCCACGCCACCGGCCATGATCGGCAGCACGATAAAGAAGAACACCTGGAACGGCTCCATGCCCAGCAGCGTGCCGACGCCGATGCCCACCAGCATGCCAACCACTTCGCCGCACAGCATCGGGAAGAAGATCTTCAGAAAGCCCTGAATCAGCGTGGTACGGTTCATACTCATGATGCTGCCGACGATGATGCAGCAGATGTAGAGATAGAGGATATTGGTGGATTTATAGAATTTGGTGGTGGATTCCACAACCACATCCGGCAGCAGACCGTAGTGGACCAGCGCGGAAGGAATAAAAGTGGCGCAGATCGCCGCCGCGCCGAGTTTTCCCAGCACCGGCAGGCGCTTACCAAACTCGCCGCAGGCGAAGCCAAAGAAAGCCAGGGTGGCCACCATCACCACGATATCGCTCGGCAGTTTACCGCCAAGGCAGTCGAGGGCAATCAGCCCCCCGGCCAGCAAAAACAGCGGCAGCGGGACGATCCCTACCTTCCAGTTATCCATGATGTGCCACCAGCGCTGCTTCAGCGTGGTTTTCGGCGTATTGATCGGTTCAAGGGTTGCAGAGAATGCATTGTCTGTGGTGCTCATAAATTCAGCCCTGTCGTTATTATTCATTTTCAGCGTAAAGGGACAGCGGCGTCGTTAATGTGAAGCTCCCCAGATTAAAAAAGAAGTTTTAATGGTCACTATGGTTTTTATGGTTTCTATTCACGGAACCGCTAAGGGGTGATATATCTCTGATTTATTATTGTGGTTTTTATGGTTTTTATTCTCCCTGACGCGTTATTTCCACTGAGTCCCCCGCCGACAGCCAGCGCCTGCGCAGACGATCACAACTTCTTCTTAACATTTACGTCACGTGACAGAAAAATGATAGAGTGCCGATATGGTGAATACGCAGTACGGGACCTATGAAGCTCTCTTTTCAATATAAGCTGTTTATTTCGCTGGTCGCCTTTTTCTCGGTCCTCTTTATAGCGCTGGGCATTTATTATTATTTTGACGCCAGCCGCCAGCTGTATCAGGAGATGAGTGGCCGGGCCAAAATTCAGGCTGAAGAGATAGCCCTGATGCCAAATTTGCGTCAGCAGGTCAGCCAGCACGATCCGCAGGCGATCCGGGCGTTTATGCAGCAAATCGCCGCCCATAGCGACGCCAGTTTTATCGTCATCGGCGATCGGCAGGGCGTGCATCTGTTTCACTCCGTCCATCCGGAGTGGGTTGGTACGCGGCTGGTCGGCGGCGACAATCAGGCGGTGCTGGAGGGGCACTCCATCACCACCATTCGCAAAGGCGGCCTCGGCGTCTCGCTGCGCAGCAAAACGCCCATCGTCGATGACGAGGGGCAGGTGATCGGCATTGTCTCCGTTGGCTACCTCACCAGCTATCTCGACAGCATCACGCTGACCAAAGTGATCAATATTTTTATCGCCGCCATCCTGCTGCTCATCGCCCTGTTTATCTTCTCCTGGTACTTTACCCGCAGCATCAAGAAGCAGATTTTTTCGCTCGAGCCGCGGGAGATAGGCCTGCTGGTACGTCAGCAAAAGGCAATGATGGAGTCGATCTTTGAAGGGGTGATCGTCATCGATCACCAGCGGCGCATTGAGGTGATTAACCATGCCGCCCGCAGCCTGCTGGGGCTCAGCCAGCCTGCCCGTCAGCTGCGCGGCCAGTCAATCGACAGCGTCATTTCGCCGCAGCCGTTTTTCGCCAGCGGCGACATGCTCGAGCGTGACACTCATGACGAGCTGTGCCGCTTCAACCAGCTGACCGTGCTCGCCAGCCGGGTGCGCATTATGCTGGAGAATACGCTGCAGGGCTGGGTGATCACCTTCCGCGACCGCAACGAAATCAATGCCCTCACCGCCCAGCTCAGCCAGGTGAAGCGCTATGTCGACAACCTGCGCATCATGCGCCACGAGCAGCTCAACCGGATGACCACCCTCTCCGGTCTGCTGCATATGGGTCACTATGACGAAGCGATCCGCTATATTCAGGCCCAGTCGGAGCATGCCCAGGAGCTGCTGGACTTCATCTCCTCGCACTTCCACTCGCCGACACTGTGCGGCCTGCTGTTGGGCAAAGCGACCCGCGCCCGCGAAAAAGGCGTGGCCCTGAGCTTCGACCCGGCCTGTCGTATCGATCGTCCGCTGCCGTCGTTAAAGGAATCCGAACTGATCTCCATCATCGGCAACCTGCTGGATAACGCCATCGAAGCCACGCAGCGCGCCGAGCTGCCGCACGAGCCGGTGGAAGTGCTGATTCAGCTCAACGCCCGGGAACTGATCATCGAAGTGGCTGACCGCGGCGTCGGCATTCGTCCCGATATTCGCGACCGCATTTTTGAACGCGGCGTGACCACCAAAACCCGTGGCGATCACGGCATTGGTCTGTATCTTATTGAACATTATGTCACTCAGGCGGGCGGCACCATCGAAGTCGCCGACAACGCGCCGCGGGGAACCATCTTCACCCTGTTTATCCCGGCCGACGCGCCCGCCTGTCCGCAAACGGAGGCCCACAATGCATCATGACCTGGTCGATGTGCTGATCATTGAAGATGAGAGCGAGCTGGCGCGCCTGCACGCCGAGCTTGTGCAAAAACACCCGCGACTGCGGCTGGCAGGCATGGCGGCCTCCCTCGCCCAGGCGCGGCAGTTGCTCCACGCCAGTCCGCCGCAGCTGGTGCTGCTGGATAATTATTTACCGGACGGCAAAGGCGTCACGCTGATGACCGACCCGGTGCTGGCAACCACCCATTGCTCAGTGATCTTTATCACCGCCGCCAGCGATATGGAAACCTGCAGCCTGGCCATCCGCAACGGCGCCTTCGACTATATCCTTAAGCCCGTCTCCTGGAAGCGGCTGAGCCAGTCGCTTGAGCGCTTTATCCAGTTTTACGATCAGCAGCGGGAATGGAAAATCGTCGATCAGCAGAACGTCGATTCTCTCTACCAACTGCAGGCGAAGAACTTCCGCGTGGATAGCGGCAGTAAGGGCATTGAAGAGAAGACGCTGGCGCTGGTGCAGGGATTGTTTAGCGGCCGGGAAGCACACTGTTTTTCCGTCGATGAGGTGGTCAGCGCCGCCGGGCTCAGCAAAACCACCGCCCGGCGCTATCTGGAACACGGTGTCGAGACCGGCTTTCTGGAAGTGGAGATGCTGTATGGAAAAATCGGCCATCCGCGGCGGCTGTACCGACGCGCACAGCCTAAAAACTAAAACCCCTCGCCGGACGGGAGGGGCGGGAAAACTCAGAAGCCGCGCTGCTCTTTGATCAGCTCCCAGGCCTTCTGGATCTCCTGAGCTTTCTGTTTGGCCATCTCCATCATCTCCGGCGGCAGCCCTTTCGCCACTAGCTTGTCCGGATGATGTTCGTTCATCAGCTTACGATAGGCGCGCTTCACCGTCGCCGCGTCATCGGTCGGTTTCACCCCCAGCACATTGCAGGCATCTTCGAGGGTTGGCCCGCGCTGCGCCTGCTGCCAGCCGGCATTGCCGCCGTGCTGACCATACGATTGCTGCTGCGAACCGCCGCCAAACTGGGCGCCGCCCTGCATCATCCGCAGGAATTGATCGAACTGGGCGCGGGAGATGCCAAGCTCGTCAGCGATGACGAACAGCACTTCACGTTCGTTGGGGTGCAATTCGCCGTCAGCGAACGCCGCCTGCAGCTGAATTTCCAGAAACATCCGAATCAGATCGAAGCGCCCAAAGCAGACGCTGCGCAGCTGACGCATCTTCTCGCGCAGCGGATAGTTGTCGGCCTTGCCGTCGCGAAACGCCTGCTGCGCCGCCGTACGCGATGCGCCGTGCAGGTTCATGCGATCCATCAGCACATTGGCGACATGAATATCAGCTTCGGTGACGCGACCCTTGGATTTGGTCAGATGCCCCATCACTTCAAAGGTGGTGGAAAAGAAGAGCGACTGGCGTTCCTGTTGATTGGCGAAGAGATTCAACCGGCGACTGCGCGCCCGGTCAAACATATGGCCCACCAGGAAGCCGAGCACGACACCCCAAAACCCACCGCCCATCAGCAAAGCCACTGCCACGCCAATCACTTTACCCAAATACTGCATAGACTCCCCAACTGTTTATCGCCGTTAAGCTCGAATATGACCGCACGTTACCCGGCACTCGCGCCTCGGTCAATTGTGGGACATAGCCTATAATTTGCTTTATCATACTCGTCATTCAACAGGGTGCCTAACGCTCGGGCTCGAAACGGGCAGGATTAACACTAGCGTGATAATGTTGAGTAAGTTAGGCTCTGACCGTTTGCAAGCCGCTGCCACAAGATGATGGAACAATAAATACAACGTATGAAAAAACGTATTCCCAGCCTCCTGGCTACGATGATTGCCAGCGCCTTGTATAGTCAACAAGGCCTCGCTGCCGATCTCGCAACGCAATGTATGCTTGGCGTGCCAAGCTTTGATCGTCCGCTCGTGGAAGGGCGGCCTGGCGATCTGCCGGTGACGATTAACGCCGATCATGCGAAGGGCAACTACCCGGATAATGCCGTCTTCACCGGCAACGTCGATATTAACCAGGGGAACAGCCGCCTGCGTGCCGACGAAGTGCAGCTGCATCAGCAGCAGGCCGCGGGCCAGGCGCAACCGGTGCGAACGGTGGATGCGCTGGGCAACGTCCATTACGACGATAACCAGGTGATCCTCAAAGGGCCTAAAGCCTGGTCAAACCTGAACACCAAAGATACCAACGTCTGGCAGGGCGATTATCAAATGGTCGGACGCCAGGGACGCGGCACGGCGGACCTGATGAAACAGCGCGGCGAAAACCGCTATACCATTCTGGAAAACGGCAGCTTTACCTCCTGTCTGCCGGGCTCCGACACCTGGAGCGTCGTGGGCAGCGAAGTCATCCACGACCGTGAAGAGCAGGTTGCCGAGATCTGGAACGCCCGCTTTAAGCTGGGCTCAGTACCGATTTTCTACAGCCCTTACCTGCAGTTGCCGGTGGGCGACAAACGTCGTTCCGGTTTCCTGATCCCGAACGCCAAATACAGTACCAAAAACGGTGTGGAATTCTCCCTGCCGTACTACTGGAACATTGCGCCGAACTTCGATGCCACTATCACCCCGCACTATATGAACAAACGCGGCGGCGTGATGTGGGAAAACGAATTCCGCTACCTGACCCAGCTCGGCAGCGGCTTAACTGAATTCGACTACCTGCCGTCGGATAAAGTCTACGAAGACGATCATTCGAGCGACAGCAACAGCCGCCGCTGGCTGTTCTACTGGAACCACTCCGGGGTTATCGATCAGGTATGGCGTCTGAACGCTGACTACACCAAGGTCAGCGATCCTGACTACTTCAACGATTTCAGCTCGAAATATGGTTCCAGTACCGACGGCTATGCGACGCAGAAATTCAGCGCCGGTTACGTCAATCAGAACTTTGACGCGACGGTATCGACCAAGCAGTTCCAGGTCTTTGACCGGGAATCGAGCAACTCCTACTCGGCTGAGCCGCAGCTCGACATCAACTACTACCAGAACGATGTCGGCCCGTTCGATACCCATCTGTACGGTCAGGTCGCCCATTTTGTTAACTCGAATAACAACATGCCGGAAGCGACCCGCGTTCACCTCGAACCGACGATCAACCTGCCGCTGTCCAACGCCTGGGGCAGTCTGAATACTGAAGCCAAGCTGCTGGCGACCCACTACCAGCAGAGCAACCTCGATAAGTACAACGCCGCCAACGGCACTGACTACAAAGAGTCTGTCAGCCGCGTAATGCCGCAGTTTAAAATCGACGGTAAAATGGTCTTTGAACGCGACCTGCAGGAGGGATTCACCCAAACGCTGGAACCGCGCATGCAGTATCTGTACGTGCCGTACCGCGATCAGAGTGAAATCGGTAGCTACGACTCCACGCTATTGCAGTCGGACTACACCGGCCTGTTCCGCGACCGTACCTATAGCGGTCTGGACCGCATCGCGTCAGCCAACCAGGTCACTACCGGCATCACCTCTCGCGTGTATGATGCCGCCGCCGTGGAACGTTTTAATATTTCCGTTGGTCAAATCTACTATTTCACCGAGTCACGCACCGGTGATGACAACATCAACTGGGAGAACAACGACACCACGGGTTCACTGGTATGGGCCGGCGATACCTACTGGCGCATCGCCGATGACTGGGGTTTACGCGGAGGGATCCAGTACGACACCCGTCTGGATAACGTCGCCACCGGTAACGGCACCATTGAATACCGTCGCGATGAAAACCGCTTAGTCCAGCTTAACTATCGTTACGCCAGCCCGGAATATATTCAGGCTACACTGCCTTCATATTCCACGGCGGCACAATATAAACAGGGTATTTCGCAGGTGGGGATGACCGCCAGTTGGCCGATCGTCGATCGCTGGTCCGTGGTCGGGGCATACTACTTCGATACCAATACCCGGAAAGCAGCAAACCAGATGTTGGGTGTTCAGTATAACTCCTGCTGCTACGCCATCCGTCTTGGCTACGAACGTAAAGTCAACGGCTGGGATAGCAACAACAACGGCGGCGAGAGCAAATACGACAACACCTTCGGAATCAATATTGAATTGCGCGGTCTGAGCTCTAACTACGGCCTCGGCACCCAGCAGATGCTGCGTTCGAACATTTTACCGTACCAGAGCTCCCTGTGATGCGGCTGGTTTACAACATCGTCCGCATTTGCGGTTAATTGAAATGGAAAAAGTATGAAGAACTGGAAAACGCTGCTTCTCGGTATCGCCATGATCGCGAATACCAGTTTCGCTGCCCCTCAGGTGGTCGATAAAGTAGCGGCCGTCGTCAATAATGGCGTCGTGCTGGAAAGCGACGTCGATGGTTTGATGCAATCAGTTAAGCTCAATGCGGGTCAGGCTGGCCAACAGCTGCCGGATGACGCGACACTGCGCCATCAAATCCTCGAAAGACTGATCATGGACCAGATCGTATTGCAGTTGGGGCAGAAGATGGGCGTGAAGGTCTCTGACGACCAGCTCGATCAGGCCATCGCCAACATCGCCAAACAAAACAATATGACCATGGATCAGATGCGCAGCCGTCTGGCCTATGAAGGCATCAACTACAACACCTACCGTAGCCAGATCCGCAAAGAGATGCTGATTTCGGAAGTGCGTAACAATGAAGTGCGTCGCCGTATCACCGTGCTGCCGCAGGAAGTCGAAGCGCTGGCAAAACAGATTGGCGACCAGAACGATGCCAGCACCGAGCTTAACCTGAGCCACATCCTGATCCCGCTGGCGGAAAACCCGACCGCGGATGAAGTTGCCGCAGCTCAGGAGCAAGCAAATGCCATCGTTGAACAAGCGCGCAACGGCGCTAACTTCGGTAAACTGGCCATCACCTACTCCGCTGACCAACAGGCGCTGAAGGGAGGCCAGATGGGCTGGGGTCGTATCCAGGAGCTGCCTGGTATTTTCGCCCAGGCGTTAAGCACCGCCAAAAAAGGGGATATCGTCGGCCCGATCCGCTCTGGCGTCGGCTTCCACATTCTGAAAGTCAACGACCTGCGCGGCGGGACTCAGAACATCTCCGTCACCGAAGTGCATGCCCGTCATATTCTGCTTAAGCCGTCGCCGATCATGAATGATGCCCAGGCCCAGGCCAAACTGGAACAAATCGCGGCTGACATTAAGAGCGGGAAAACCACCTTCGCCAAAGCGGCGAAAGCGTTCTCTGAAGATCCGGGTTCAGCAAACCAGGGCGGTGATTTAGGTTGGGCGACGCCGGACATCTTCGATCCGGCATTCCGCGATGCGCTGATGCGTTTGAACAAAGGGCAGACCAGCGGACCGGTGCACTCCTCCTTCGGCTGGCATCTGATCGAACTGCTGGATAGCCGTCAGGTCGACAGAACCGACGCCGCGCAGAAAGATCGTGCATACCGCATGCTGATGAACCGCAAATTCTCTGAAGAAGCGGCAACCTGGATGCAGGAACAGCGCGCCAGTGCGTATGTTAAAATTCTGAGCAACTAATATCGATGCCTGAAATCCGTAAAGTTGTCATCACTCCCGGCGAACCCGCCGGGATTGGCCCTGACCTGGTCGTGCAGCTTGCCCAGCGCGACTGGCCAGTTGAGCTGGTGATCTGCGCCGACGGCGCCCTGTTAACTGACCGAGCCCAGCGGCTCGGTCTTCCTTTATCTCTCCTCCCATACGATCCTGCGCAACCGCCCGTTCCGCAACGCGCTGGTACGCTGACGCTGCTTAACGTACCGCTGAACGTTCCGGCGGAACCCGGCGTGCTGAACGTGCAAAACGGCGCCTATGTCGTGGAAACGCTGGCGCGCGCTTGCGACGGCTGCCTTAGCGGCGAATTTGCGGCGTTAGTGACCGGCCCGGTGCACAAAGGCAACATCAACGACGCCGGCATCGCCTTCACCGGTCATACCGAGTTCTTCGAAGAGCGCGCGAAGGCCAGCAAAGTGGTAATGATGCTGGCGACCGAGGAGCTGCGGGTGGCGCTGGTGACGACCCATCTGCCGTTGAAAGCCATCAGCGAAGCAATAACGCCCGAGCTGCTGCGCGAGATCATCACCATTCTCGATCACGATCTGCGCACGAAATTTGGCATTGCCCAGCCGCATGTGCTGGTTTGCGGGCTTAACCCGCACGCTGGCGAAGGCGGCCATATGGGAACGGAAGAGATAGACACCATTATTCCGGTGCTGGAAGAGATGCGCGCGAAGGGGATGAACCTCAGCGGTCCGCTGCCGGCAGACACCCTCTTTCAGCCCAAATACCTTGACCATGCCGATGCGGTACTCGCGATGTACCACGATCAGGGCCTGCCCGTGCTAAAATACCAGGGCTTTGGCCGCGGCGTGAACATTACGCTCGGTTTACCTTTTATTCGTACCTCCGTCGACCACGGCACCGCACTGGAATTAGCGGGTCAGGGAAAAGCGGACGTCGGCAGTTTTATCACGGCGCTTAATCTCGCCATCAAAATGATTGTTAATACCCAATGAATAATCGAGTCCATCAGGGCCATTTAGCCCGTAAACGCTTCGGGCAGAACTTCCTCAACGATCAGTTTGTGATCGACAGCATCGTCTCGGCGATTAATCCGCAGAAAGGCCAGGCGATGGTTGAAATCGGCCCGGGTCTCGCCGCGCTGACCGAACCGGTCGGCGAACGTCTTGACCAGCTGACCGTTATCGAACTGGACCGCGATCTGGCGGCTCGCCTGCAGACGCACCCGTTCCTCGGACCGAAGCTGACCATCTATCAGCAGGATGCGATGACCATGAACTTCGGCGAACTGGCGGAGAAAATGGGCCAGCCGCTGCGCGTCTTCGGCAACCTGCCGTACAATATCTCGACGCCGCTAATGTTCCATCTGTTCAGCTATACTGATGCCATTGCCGATATGCACTTTATGCTGCAGAAGGAAGTGGTCAATCGTCTGGTTGCCGGGCCGAACAGTAAGGCGTATGGTCGGTTAAGCGTGATGGCGCAATATTATTGCCAGGTGATCCCGGTACTCGAAGTGCCGCCGAGCGCGTTTACCCCGCCGCCTAAGGTTGACTCCGCGGTGGTTCGCCTGGTGCCGCACCGCACCATGCCGTATCCGGTAAAAGAGGTCCGGGTACTGAGCCGCATCACCACCGAAGCCTTCAACCAGCGCCGTAAGACCATCCGCAATAGTCTCGGCAATCTGTTTAGCGTTGAAGTGTTGACCGAGCTGGGCGTCGACCCGGCAGTGCGTGCGGAAAATATTTCTGTAGAGCAGTACTGTAAGATGGCCAACTGGTTATCCAACAATCTGCCTTCGAAGGAGAGCTAACCATGATTAATTCGCCTCGTGTTTGCGTTCAGGTGCAAAGCGTCTATATCGAATCGCAGTCTTCTCCGGAAGAAGAGCGTTACGTCTTCGCTTATACCGTCACCATTCGCAATCTGGGGCGGAGTCAGGTTCAGCTGCTTGGCCGCTACTGGCTCATCACTAACGGCCACGGTCGTGAGACTGAAGTTCAGGGTGAAGGGGTGGTCGGCGAGCAACCACATATTCCCGCTGGCGGTGAATATCAATATACCAGCGGCGCGGTCATCGAAACGCCGCTGGGAACCATGCAGGGTCATTATGAGATGATCGATATCGACGGCGCGCCGTTCCGTATCGAGATCCCTGTGTTCCGTCTCGCAGTTCCAACGCTCATTCATTAAAACAATGTCAACATACCTTATTGGCGACGTTCACGGTTGCTACGATGAACTGATCGCATTATTAGCGCAGGTTGAATTCGACCCGAGCACCGATACGCTATGGCTGACCGGCGATCTGGTGGCCCGTGGCCCGGGGTCGCTGGAGGTCCTGCGCTATGTCAAATCTCTGGGCGACAGTGTGCGACTGGTGCTGGGCAACCATGATCTCCACCTGCTGGCCGTCTTCGCCGGTATCAGCCGTAACAAGCCGAAGGATCGTCTGAAATCCCTGCTGGAAGCCCCGGATGCCGACGAGCTGCTCAACTGGTTGCGTCGCCAGCCGCTGCTGCAGGTGGATGAAGAGAAAAAGCTGGTGATGGCCCACGCAGGCATCACGCCGCAGTGGGATCTGGAGACCGCCCAGCAGTGCGCGCGCGATGTAGAAGCGGTGCTCTCCAGCGACTCCTACCCTTTCTTCCTCGATGCCATGTATGGCGATATGCCGAATCACTGGAGCAACGAGCTGAGCGGTCTGGCGCGCCTGCGCTTTATCTCTAATGCTTTTACCCGCATGCGCTACTGCTTCCCCAACGGCCAGCTGGATATGTATTCGAAAGAGGCGCCCGAGGACGCCCCAGCGCCGCTGAAGCCGTGGTTTGCCATTCCTGGCCCGGTCAGCAATGCCTACAGCATTGCCTTTGGCCACTGGGCTTCACTGGAGGGACGCGGTACGCCGGAGGGGATTTACGCCCTGGATACGGGCTGCTGCTGGGGCGGGGAACTCACCTGCCTGCGCTGGGAAGATAAGCAGTACTTCACCCAGCCGTCGAACCGCCAGAAAAGCCTCGACGAAGGCGAAGCCGTCGCGTCCTGAGTCTTCCCGGATGGCGGCGCGTTGCGCCTTATCCGGGCTACATTGCCTTGCGATTTGTCGCCCCGGGCAAGAACGGCGGGCGCGGAGCCACTTTTGTGTCGGGTGGCGGCTCACGCCTTACCCGACCTACATTTCCTTGCGATTTGTCGCCCGGACAGCGCTCCCGAAAGACGAAGCCCGCGACGGGGAACATGACGAGATACTGATTGCGCCTTCGTCGCGGAATTCACGCAAAAGAAAACCCCGGTCACGCCAGGCGCGACCGGGGTTTTTTCATTGCTATCCTTCCCGCTTAACGGCGTTCGAGGATCTCAAAGCAGTAGCTGTGGGAGTTCTGCGCGTCAGCGTCATGAAACTCGCTGAACACCGACTCCCACTCGTCCGGGTCGTAATCCGGGAAATGGGTATCGCCTTCCACTTCCGCATCAATGTGCGTCAGATAGAGCTTATGCGCTTTCGGCAGGAACTGCTCATAAACGCGGCCGCCGCCAATCACCATAATCTCTTCCACATCGCCGCAGGCAGCAATCGCTTCCTCCACTGAGGAGACCCACTGCACGCGATCGTCGCTGCCGGGTTTGCTGCTGATCACGATATTTTTACGCCCCGGCAACGGGCGCCCAATGGATTCCCAGGTCAGACGCCCCATCACCACCGGCTTATTTAACGTGTTGCGTTTGAACCAGGCGAGATCGGCAGGCAGGTTCCATGGCATGGCGTTTTCCATACCAATGACGCGATCTACCGCTAACGCCGCAATCAGACTGATCATTCATTCATTCCCGAGTGCAAAAAATTGTCGCCACTATACGGAAAGCGTACTACTTCGTCGACTGGCCGGAAGGTAAAGAATAAGAAAATTTTCTGATTTGCTGGCAAGCCCACGTTCACACCGTGGGCCGCCAGAACCGGTTCTAAACGGAAAACAAAATGTTACTGACGAGCGTCAGGCTGAGGGCTTATTTTCCGGCTCATCGGCAATATCCCCGGTGTGCCTGCCCTCTTCCGTCCCCTGCCAGCCGTGACGCTGCACCAGCGACAGATGATGACGATCTTCGTTGATGATGCCGGTGAGCATATCGCTGGTCCGCTTGAAGACCGCCACCCGCGACGCCGCGTCGTTTTCCGCCATCGCCACCATCTCTTCGACCATCTGCAGGTTGAAGCGACGGAACAGATCGGCCCGCTCGCGGGCTTCATAGGCGCCGAGTCCCAGCGCCTCCAGCGTCATTCGGCCGGACTTCAGCGCCGCCTCGAAGGTTTCACGCTCCGGCGCCTCGACGCCAGCCTGGCGCAGCTTGATGTAATGATCGACATCGCGGGCGCGGGAGATGATCTGCAGATGCGGAAAATGCTCTTTTACCCTTTCCACCAGCTCAAGGCTGACGTGCGGATCGTCTATGGCATTGATCAGTACTTCCGCCTTTTCGGCGCCGGCCGATTCCAGCAGGTCGACCCGGGTGGCATCGCCGTAGAAAACCTTCATATCAAATTTGCGCAAGGTATCAACATGATCCGGGTCGTGATCGAGGATAACCATCTTCACCCCGCTGGAGAGCAACAGTCGCCCGGCAATCTGCCCGAAGCGGCCAAAGCCGGCAACAATCACCCGCGGCTGCTCTTCATCAATCTCGTCAGCATCCCGCGCCTGGCCGCTGGCCGATTTCTCCAGACGGGTCAGCAGGACCAGCAAGACCGGCGTTGCCGCCATCGACAGCGCCACCGCCAGGGTCAGCGCCTTAGCCCATTCGCCGTCCAGCACATCCGCCATCCGCGCGGCGCCAAAGACCACAAACGCGAACTCGCTTCCCTGCCCCAGCAGCACCGCAAACCAGCGGCGCTGGGCGCGTGGCACGCCCAGCGGCCTGGCGATAAGCCACAGCATCAGCATTTTTATCGCCAGGAAACCGACCAGCAAAATAACGATACGCAGCGGATGGGTCACGAGAGTGCCGAAGTCAATCGACATGCCGACGCCGATAAAGAACAGCCCCAGCAGCAGCCCTTTAAACGGCTCGATATCGCTCTCCAGCGCATGACGATACTCGGAGCTGGCCAGCAGCACCCCGGCGAGAAACGCCCCCATCGCCATCGACAGCCCGACTTCCTCCAGCAGCAATCCAAAGCCGAAGACCAGGAACAGCGCCACGGCGCTGAACACTTCGCGCAGGCCGGAACGGGCGACAAAGCGCAGCAGCGGACGGGTCAGATAGCGCCCCAGGGCCACCACCAGCGCCAGCGCCGCGGCCACCTTCAGCGCGGAGAGGGCAAACGCCACCAGCGAGGTGGCGCCGCCGCTGGCCGCCAGCAGGGGGATCATCGCCACCAATGGGATCGCCGCGATATCCTGGAACAGCAGCACCGCGAAGGCGCTCCGCCCCATCTGCGACACCGTCAGATTGCGCTCATTCATCGCCTGCATCGCAATGGCTGTGGAAGAGAGCGCCAGGGTCATGCCTATCAGCTCGGCCACCTGCCAGCGCAGGCCCAGCAGCATGCAGAACAGACCGATCAATACCCCGCAGGCCACCATCTGCAGCGCGCCGCCGCCGAACACCGAGGCACGTAGCTTCCACAGCCGCTGCGGATCCAGCTCCAGACCAATCACGAACAGCATCAGCACCACGCCGATCTCGGCAAAGTGCAGAATCGCCTCGGCGTCAGTCACCAGCCGCAGCCCCCACGGGCCGATAATACAGCCAGCGATCAGATAGCCCAGCACCGACCCCAGCCCCAGGCGGACGGCGATGGGCACAATCAGCGCCGCGGCGCCCAGGTAAATCAGCGCTTGTATCAGCGTATGGCTATCCATTCTGGTGTGCCTCCTGCCAGTCGATTAAGCGTTGACGATAATGGCGGGCCTGCGCCTGCAGCGTTTCGTCATCGCAGATAAAAGTGCAGTGCATGGCGAACGGCGGCAGCCATTTCATTCCGCAGTAAAGCGCGGTTGCCTGCAACGGCTGCGCCAGCACCGGAAAACCGGGGAATGAGCCGATGTCGAAGTGGCTTTCACCGCCGCCGGTGGTCACCGCCCACATCAGCGATTTACCGCGCAGGGCAATACCGTTGTGACCATAGGCCCAGCCGTGCGCCAACACTTTGTCCATCCACAGCTTGAGCAGCGGCGGTACGCTATACCATTGCATAGGGTGCTGCCAGATAACCAGATCGGCACGGACCAGCGCCGCCTGCTCGGCGGCGACATCGATATTAAAGTCGGGATAGAGTTGATAGAGGGAGCGTATCTCTACGCCTTCAAGCGTCCCTGCCTGTTCAAGCATTCGCTTATTCGCATGAGAATGCTGCGGATAAGGATGCGCATAAATTATCAGAATCATTGATTGGCCTGCGTTTGCTCTTGTCGTAATCAGCAAGAGTGTAGACAGTTAAGCCAACCGCTTACAATGATAACTGTGATTTATGTCGCAGTGGGTTACGCATTTCGGGGTTGATTCTTGATCGCCACATCAGAATCGCTGTCGACCAGATCGCATTGCTTCGGTAGCAGAAAGGTCATTGTGCCGGCGATAATCAACGAACCGGCCAGGGCGCAGACCGCCACATTCTGGCCGTAGAGATACATCATCACGCCCACCAGATAGGGGCCACAGAATCCGCCGAGATTGCCCAGACCATTGATCACCCCGCGTGCGCTGCCCGCCACCTCCGGCGAAGCGATACGCCCCGGCATCGACCAGAACGGACTGGTAGCCGATTTGAGAAAGAAGCCGCAGATCACCAGCGCGATATAGGCCGCCACCATGTGGTCGCGCAGCACCACCGACGCCACCAGCGCTGCCGCAAAACTGTAGAGCGAGAAGCGAACCCACAGACGACGCTTACCGCTGTGGTCGCTGAACAACGAAATCACATAGATCCCGGCCAGCGTGGCGACAAACGGCAGCACCGCCAGGAAGCCAACGCTGGCCATGTTGCCGCCGGTTAACCCCTTCAGAATGGTCGGCAGCCACAGCGTGTAGCCATAATCCCCGGTCTGGTAGAAAAAATTGAGGATCACCAGCTTCATCAGTCCGGCATTACCAAACACATCCTTCACCGGGGCCTTGCTGACTGGGGCTTCGGCCTGCTTCGCCGCACGCTCGGCGGCCAGGGTGGTCACCAGATAGTCACGCTCGCGGGCGGGCAACCAGTGGGCCTCTTGCGGACGGTCGCTGATCATAAACCACCACACGACCAGCACCACCAGCGACAACAGCCCTTCGATGATAAACAGCCAGCGCCAGTCAAGCGCCGCAATAATGGCGCCGGAGACCGGCGCGGTGAGCATGCCGCCGAGCGGGGCAAACATCATCACAAACGCGTTCGCGCGACCCAGCTCTTTTTCCGGAAACCAATTGCTGACCATGGTCAGCACTACCGGCAGCATTCCCCCTTCCGAAACCCCGAGAATAAATCGCAGCACCAGCAGTTGATATTGATGAGTCACAAACCCTGTCGCCACGGAAACGATAGCCCAGGCTACCAGCGACCAGGCAATAAATTTTTTACCGCTGCCGTTAACCGCAATTCGCCCACCGGGAATTTGCAAAAATAAATAACCAATAAAAAAGATACCACTGGCCACGCCGGCCATTTGGCTGGTAATGCCTAAATCGGCCTCCATGCCGCCTGGCAGGGCAAAGCTAATATTAACCCGGTCCATAAATGACATAATGCAGGCAATTAACACCGGCACAATGATACGCAGCCAACGGGTGCTGGGAATTTTCTCGTTCATATATTTGCACTCTCTATGCAGAGGTTATTGTTTTGATTGAGATCGCGCGGGTACAGAAATAAAAAGCTAATTAATCGATAGCGTTTGGCAGCGCTGCGCCGGCAAACCAGGCGGCGACGTTAGCAAAAACCACTTCGCTCATTTTCTGTCGTGTTTCCTGCGTGGCGCTGGCGACATGCGGCTGCAGCACCACGTTATCGAGGGCGATCAGCGCCGCCGGGACCTGGGGTTCCTGTTCGAAAACATCGAGCCCGGCCCCGGCGATAACGCCGTTTTGTAACGCGTGGATCAACGCCTTTTCATCCACCAGCGAACCGCGGGCAATATTGATAAGCCAGGCATGCGCCGGCATCACGTTAAACACCGAGGCGTCGATGATGCCGCGGTTCGCCTCGCCGCCGGATGCGGCAATCACCAGAAAATCGCTCTCATGCGCCAGGGTATGCAGGTCGGCACACCACTGATAATCGAGGCCCGCTATCTTTTTACGGTCGGTATACAGCACCTGCATATCAAAACCCCGCGCCCGGCGGGCGATCGCCTGGCCAATATTCCCCATGCCCAGCAGGCCGATACGCTTCCCGCTGACCTGAGTCGCCAACGGCATACCACCGCTCAGCCAGCGTCCCTCGCGGACAAAGCGATCACCCTGACAGAGCTGACGGGAACCGGCCAGCAGCAGCCCCATCGCCAGGTCAGCGACATCATTCGTCAACACCCCGGAGGTGATGGTGACGGCAATTTGCCGCGAGCGGGCATACGCCAGATCCACCGCATCGGTACCGACGCCGAAGATGGCAATCAGCCCAGCCTGAGGCAGCAACTCAAGGACGCTGTTTGCTACGCCGACGTCGCCGCGAGTGACCACGACGGCAATGTTCTCTCCTTGTTCACGCAGAAAGGCGATCGGATCGTCCTGCTCGTAGAGACGCAGCAGCGGGAAATGCTCCGCCAGCTGCCGCTGCAGGGTTTCAATTACGGGGGCCACTAAAAGGACGGCGCGGGGAATAACACTCTTCATCAGATCACCTGTTTGACGTTTGGTTACGACGGTAGCCACTATCAAACGGGTTTTTATCGGGGGATTTTGCGATCTGTATCACGCTGAATCGTGTTAAAAATGCGTGTTACCGGACGCGTGATCGTGAAGACAAAACGGCGACCAGACAGGCGATGGACCGCGCGCGCATTAACCTTTCGCTAACACACGACAGGCGCTGGCTGGTGGCCGTTAAATCGTTTCGCCCATCGACAGGCGGTAGTGGAGGTCCACTTTTTCAATGGTGGGCAGTCCTTTGATTTTCTTTATTAAAATCTCTGTCGCCACCTTACCCATCTCGAAGCGCGGCGTCAGGACGCTGGCCAGCCGGGGAGAGACGATCTGGCCAATCTCCAGGCCATGAAAGCCCGCGATAGCCAGCTCCTGGGGCACGCTGATACCGGATGCCAGGCACTCCTGTAACACGCCCACCGCCAGGTCGTCATTAGTGCACAGGATACCGTCCATATCGGCGTACATTTGCCGCGCCAGGGTCATCATGCCGGTGCCAATGGAAACCGACGAGACTTTATTCGGCGCAATGCGCCCCACCGCCAGCCCGGCACTCTCCATCGCCCGACAGTAGCCCAGATAACGCTGCTCGTCGCGGACGTCAGACATCGAGCCGAAGTAGATGATCCGTCGTTTACCGCTGGCCAGCAGCATGGTGGTCATATCGAAGCCGGCCTGGAAGTTATCGAATCCGACGTTAATGCGTCCTGGATTCTCCGCCAGCCCCATCACTTCGGCGATCGGGATCTTCGCGGCATTCAGATACTTGTCCGCCCGCAGGGAGTGCACCGACTCGGTCAGCAGCAGTCCTTTCACGTTAAACGCCAGCACGGCGGCAATCTGCTCCTCTTCACGCTGGCGATCGTAGTCGTAATTCACCACCAGCGTCTGGTAACCATGCCCGGCGGTAACAGATTCGATGCCGGCCAGCAGATCGGCAAAAATTTGATTATGAAAGGAGGGAATGAGTACGCCAATCCGCGGCACGGCGACGCTGGTCATCGCCGGATTATCCGGGTCGGGCTGATAGCCGATCTCCGCTATCACGCTGGCAATACGCTCCGCCGTCTCCGGTTTCACCTTTTCCGGGGTGCGCAAATAGCGGCTAACGGTCATCTTGGTTACGCCAGCCAGCTCGGCAATATCATGGAGAGTAATGCGTTGTGCTTTCATCTGTGTGTCCGCCAAATACCTGACTGCTTCAGGCCATTATGCCTGTCGGGGGGGCAAAAGAGAATGCCAGTCCGTAGCCGTTAACCCGTTGAGTCAGCGAGATTTACCGGCAGCGTCACGTTTAAAGTAACCCCTTTTTGTAACACGGTTCCGAGTGATCTTCATCACAGTTTCCCCCGGTAAAAATCCGTGAGATAGGGCACAGGTTTTCTTCAGCCGCTAATCAGGATATCGAGATGAACGATCTTTTCAGCTTACAAGGTAAACGCATTTTAATTACGGGCGCAGGACAGGGGATCGGTTTTGTCATGGCTCAGGGTCTGGCGCAATATGGCGCAGAAATCATTATTAATGACCTTTCTGCCCCGCGAGCGGACGATGCGGTGATGAAGCTCCGCGACGAAGGCGCCACCGCCCATGCTGCGGTATTTAACGTGACCGATGCCGAGGCCGTTGAAGAAGCCATTGCCAATATCGAAGCGCATCTTGGCCCGATTGACGTGTTATTCAATAACGCCGGGATCCAGCGCCGCCACCCGTTTACCGAATTCCCGGTGCAGGAATGGAATGACGTGATTTCAGTTAACCAGACGGCGGTATTTCTCGTCTCTCAGGCCGTCGCGAAGCGCATGGTTGACCGCCAGCAGGGAAAAATCATCAATATCTGCTCCATGCAGAGCGAGCTGGGGCGCGACACCATCACCCCCTACGCCGCCGCCAAAGGCGCGGTGAAGATGCTAACCCGCGGAATGTGCGTTGAGCTGGCGCGGCACAACATTCAGGTCAACGGCATTGCCCCGGGCTACTTTAATACGGCGATGACCCGGACGCTGGTTGAGGATAAGGCGTTTACCGACTGGTTATGCAAACGCACCCCTGCCGCCCGCTGGGGCGATCCGCAGGAGCTGGTCGGCGCTGCCGTCTTTTTATCGTCAAACGCGTCGAATTTCGTCAACGGCCATCTGCTGTTCGTTGACGGCGGCATGCTGGTCGCGGTCTGAGAGAAGGAGCGCATGATGGCAGGACAATGCATTATTTTGATGGGCGTCTCCGGAACCGGCAAATCCACCGTCGGTCAGGCATTGGCCCACGCGCTGGGAGCGAAATTTATCGACGGCGACGACCTTCATCCACGCAACAATATCGTCAAAATGGCCACCAGCCAGCCGCTGAATGATGAGGATCGTCAGCCGTGGCTGACGCGTATCGCCGACGTCATTTTCAGTCTTGAGCAGAAAAACGAGTCAGGTGTATTGGTCTGTTCCGCATTAAAAAAGCGCTATCGCGACCGCCTGCGTGAGGGGAACGCGAAGCTACGCTTCCTGTGGTTGACCGGGGATTATGACTGCATTTTGCAGCGAATGCGCCAGCGTAAAGGCCACTTTATGCCAGAAGCGTTACTGCGTAGCCAGTTTGCCGCCCTGGAGACGCCAGACGCCAGTGAAAGCGATGTTCTGGCCGTCGATATTACCCCCGACATCGCCAGTATTGTCGCTCACTCATTAACGTTACTTCATTCGCAACAACCGCAGAGGATCCCGGCATGATTATCGATACCTTAACCGCCGCCGCCGAAAATGAGCTCTATCCGCCGGTGATCCGCCAGGCGCTGCAGGCCGTGTTACAGCAACAACCGCACGCGCTGCCGCCGGGGAAATATACCGTCGAGAGTGATAATGTGTTTTTTACCGTCGTCGAAGGCCATACCCGGCCGCTGAGCGAGCAACGCCCGGAATATCATCGTCAATATCTCGACATTCACATTGTGCTGAAAGGTGAAGAGATCATCGGTGCCGGGAATAAAGGGCTGCCGGTCGTTGAAGATGGTCACTTCAACACGACGCAGGATATCGGTTTCTGTCAGGCTATCGACAGCGAAACGCTGATTCATCTCTACCCGGAAGAGCTGGCGATCCTCTTCCCTGGCGAATTACACCGCCCGATGGCCTGCCTCGAACAAGGCGCAGCGTTGCGTAAAATCGTGGTTAAAATCGATCGCGCGCTACTGTAACGCGATCGTTCGGCCCCGCACACTCCCCGCGGGGCCTGGGATAACCATTAGTTATCCAGCTCATCCATGGACTTCACCTGGTCGCGGTTAATCTGCTCCACGCGGCCGGTTTCGGCATTTTTGTATGAGACGAGGCCGGTGTCATCATCCACCTGCGGTTTGCCGCTGGTGACAATGGTCTTGCCATCGGTGGTTTTGATCGACTGATTCGATGAGCAGCCGGCCACGAACATGATTGCCGTCGCTGCCAGTGCGGATGCCACCAGAATATTGTTCCGCATTGTATCCTCCTGTCTTTTCATCAATAGGTATCGTTATGGTGCTCACTATAGTTAGCCTGACCCGACAGGTGGTTAAAAGCAGAACTCTCCGAAGATGACTGCAGCCAAAAAAAGGGCTGACAATGTCGTCAGCCCTGGTTTGTTGCTCTCCGGCCAGGCCGGCGCGCTTATTTGGTGATTTGCGCGTGCATTTCCTGAACCGAAATCACCTTCTCGGTGGCGTCAGCGTTCAGCGCCATCGCGGTGGCAAAGCCGCCGTTCAGGGTGGTGTCGTAATGCACCTTGTACTGCAGCGCGCTGCGGCGAATCAGCTTGGAGTCTTCAATCGCCTGGCGACCTGCGGTGGTGTTGATGATGTAGGTGTATTCGCCATTCTTGATACGGTCCTGAATGTGCGGACGACCTTCATGCACCTTGTTCACCAGACGCGGGTTGATACCGGCTTCGCCCAGTACAATCGCCGTACCGTGGGTCGCATCCAGCTCAAAGCCAAACTTCAGCAGCTTCGCCGCCAGGTCAACCACGCGCTCTTTATCGCCTTCGCGGACGGAGAGCAGCGCGCGGCCCTGTTTCTTCATGGTTGAGTTGCTGCCCAGCTGCGCTTTGGCGAACGCTTCCGCGAAGGTACGACCCACGCCCATCACTTCCCCGGTAGAGCGCATTTCAGGCCCTAACAGCGGGTCAACGCCCGGGAATTTGTTGAACGGCAGAACCACCTCTTTCACAGAGTAGTACGGCGGGATGATCTCTTTGGTCACGCCCTGCTGCGCCAGCGTCTTACCGGCCATTACGCGCGCCGCGACTTTCGCCAGCGGGACACCGGTGGCTTTGGAGACGAACGGCACGGTACGCGCCGCACGCGGGTTCACTTCAATCAGATAAACTTCGTTATCTTTCACCGCGAACTGGACGTTCATCAGACCACGAACCTGCAGCTCGAAAGCCAGCTTCTGCACCTGCTCGCGCATCACATCCTGAATTTCCTGGCTCAGCGTATACGCTGGCAGGGAACAGGCTGAGTCGCCGGAGTGTACGCCCGCCTGCTCGATATGCTCCATGATGCCGCCAATCAGCACCATTTCGCCGTCGCAGATGGCATCGACATCCACTTCAATCGCGTCGTCGAGGAAGCGATCCAGCAGTACCGGTGCATCGTTGGAGACGCTAACCGCGGTCTGGAAGTAGCGGCGCAGATCCTGTTCGTCGTAAACAATTTCCATCGCCCGGCCGCCGAGCACGTAAGACGGACGAACCACCAGCGGGTAGCCAATCTCTTTCGCTCTCTCTACCGCCTGCTCAATGGCAGTGACGGTGGCGTTCGCCGGCTGCTTCAGCTTCAGACGGTCAACCGCATGCTGGAAGCGCTCACGGTCTTCCGCGCGGTCGATAGCGTCCGGGCTGGTGCCGATAACCGGTACGCCTGCGGCTTCCAGGGCGCGCGCCAGCTTCAGCGGCGTCTGGCCGCCGTACTGGACGATAACGCCCTTCGGCTTCTCGATGCGCACGATTTCCAGCACGTCTTCCAGGGTCACCGGCTCGAAGTACAGACGGTCGGAGGTGTCATAGTCGGTAGACACGGTTTCCGGGTTACAGTTGACCATGATGGTCTCGTAACCGTCTTCGCGCAGCGCCAGAGAGGCGTGTACGCAGCAGTAGTCAAATTCGATACCCTGGCCGATACGGTTCGGGCCGCCGCCGAGGACCATGATTTTATCGCGGTCAACGGACGGGTTGGACTCACACTCTTCTTCATAAGTGGAGTACATGTAGGCGGTATCGGTGGCGAATTCGGCGGCGCAGGTGTCCACGCGCTTGTAGACCGGATGCAGGTCATACTGGTCGCGCAGCTTGCGAATTTCCGCTTCCCGCACGCCCGCCAGTTTCGCCAGACGCGCATCGGCAAAGCCTTTACGCTTCAGGGTACGCAGGAAGTCGGCGTCGAGGCCGTTGATGCCCACTTCCACCACTTTCTCTTCCAGACGCACCAGCTCTTCAATCTGCACCAGGAACCAGCGGTCGATATTGGTCAGGTTGAAGACGCCGTCTACCGAGAGGCCGGCGCGGAAGGCATCCGCGATGTACCAGATACGCTCGGCGCCAGCGTCTTTCAGCTCGCGGCGAATTTTGGTCAGCGCTTCCGGGTCGTCGAGGCTCACTTTCGGGTCGAAGCCGGTGGCGCCCACTTCCAGGCCGCGCAGCGCTTTCTGCAGCGATTCCTGCTGGGTGCGGCCAATGGCCATCACTTCGCCGACGGATTTCATCTGCGTGGTCAGACGGTCGTTCGCGCCAGCGAATTTTTCGAAGTTGAAGCGTGGAATTTTGGTGACCACGTAGTCGATGGACGGCTCGAAGGAAGCCGGAGTGCGACCGCCGGTGATGTCGTTCATCAGCTCGTCAAGGGTGTAGCCCACTGCCAGCTTGGCCGCCACTTTAGCAATCGGGAAGCCGGTGGCTTTCGAGGCCAGCGCCGAAGAGCGGGAGACGCGCGGGTTCATTTCGATAACGATCAGGCGACCGTCTTTCGGGTTCACCGAGAACTGCACGTTTGAGCCGCCGGTTTCCACACCGATTTCACGCAGGACCGCCATCGAGGCGTTACGCATGATTTGGTATTCTTTGTCGGTCAGGGTCTGCGCCGGGGCAACGGTGATGGAGTCGCCGGTATGGATCCCCATGGCATCGAAGTTTTCAATCGAGCAGACGATGATGCAGTTGTCGTTCTTATCGCGCACCACTTCCATCTCGTACTCTTTCCAGCCGATCAGCGATTCATCGATCAGCAGTTCGTTGGTCGGAGAGAGATCCAGGCCGCGTTCGCAGATTTCTTCGAACTCTTCGCGGTTATAGGCTATACCGCCGCCGGTGCCGCCCATCGTAAAGGACGGACGGATAATGCACGGGAAGCCAACGTCGGCGGCAACCGCCAGCGCTTCTTCCATGGTGTGGGCGATGCCGGAGCGCGCGGTGTCGAGGCCGATTTTCTTCATCGCCACGTCGAAGCGACGACGGTCTTCCGCTTTATCAATCGCGTCCGCAGTGGCGCCGATCATGGTCACGCCGAACTCTGCCAGCACGCCCTGACGTTCCAGCTCCAGCGCACAGTTCAGCGCGGTCTGGCCGCCCATGGTCGGCAGCACGGCATCCGGGCGCTCTTTTTCGATAATTTTACGTACCACTTCCCAGTGAATCGGCTCGATGTAGGTCGCATCAGCCATTTCCGGGTCGGTCATGATGGTCGCTGGGTTGGAGTTCACCAGAATAACGCGGTAGCCCTCTTCACGCAGGGCTTTACAGGCCTGCGCGCCGGAGTAGTCAAACTCACACGCCTGACCGATAACAATCGGGCCCGCGCCCAGAATCAGGATACTTTTTATGTCTGTACGTTTTGGCATTGCTCTTTTACTCCTGATTATTTCGCGGACTGACGGTAGAGCTCAATTAACTCGATAAAGTGGTCGAACAGCGGCGCGGCATCGTGCGGCCCCGGGCTCGCTTCAGGGTGCCCCTGGAAGCTAAACGCCGGTTTGTCGGTACGATGAATGCCCTGCAGGGTGCCGTCGAACAGCGACTTGTGGGTCACGCGCAGGTTGGCCGGCAAGGTGGCTTCGTCAACCGCAAAACCATGGTTCTGCGCGGTGATCATCACCACATTATTATCAATATCTTTCACCGGATGGTTGCCGCCGTGGTGGCCGAACTTCATCTTAATGGTCTTCGCACCACTCGCCAGCGCCAGCAGCTGATGGCCAAGGCAGATACCGAATACCGGAATATCGGTCTCAAGGAATTTTTCAATCGCGTCGATAGCGTAATCGCACGGCGCCGGGTCGCCTGGGCCGTTAGAGAGGAAAATACCGTCCGGATTCATTTTCAGCACGTCTTCGGCAGAGGTCTGCGCCGGCACCACCGTCAGGCGGCAGCCGCGGTCCACCAGCATGCGCAGGATGTTGCGTTTCGCGCCGAAGTCATACGCCACAACGTGGAACGGCAGCTCGCTTTCCGCTTTCGCTTCCGGCAGGTCGCCCGCCAGAGTCCAGCTGCCCTGCGTCCAGCTGTAGGTTTCTGCGGTGGTCACTTCCTTCGCCAGATCCATGCCGTTCAGACCCGGGAACGCTTTCGCTTTCTCCAGCGCCAGCTGAGCATCCGGGCTGTCGCCCGCGATGATGCAGCCGTTCTGCGCCCCTTTCTCACGCAGCAGACGCGTCAGCTTGCGGGTATCGATATCGGCAATCGCCACGATGTTATGGCGCTTCAGATAAGAAGAAAGATCTTCAGTATTGCGGAAGTTGCTGGCAATCAGCGGCAGATCGCGGATCACCAGACCCTGCGCGTGTACCTGAGAAGATTCTTCATCGGCGGCGTTGGTGCCGACATTACCAATATGAGGATAAGTAAGAGTGACGATTTGGCGGGAATAGGAAGGATCAGTGAGGATTTCTTGATAACCGGTCATTGAAGTATTGAAAACGACTTCCCCAACCGCCGTGCCGGTTGCCCCGATGGCCCGACCGTGAAACTGGGTTCCGTCTTCCAGAACCAATAGCGCTGACTTAATCAAAACACCCTCCAGAGAATATCCACTCACTTTATTTGCATATTAATTCATAAACACGATCTGAATCAATGCAAATCTGTTGCCCGCAGATTTTTGGCAAACGGCGGCATTCTGGAGAGATGTCGGATAAAAGTCAACTTAAAGCGGAGATTTTTAATGTCATTTTACGCCACTGGCGCATAACATGTGATTTTTACGCCAAAAAGATCAACAAACCTGGCTGAGAAAACGCTTGCGGACGGGAAAGAGTGTAAAACCTGGCGACGAAGCGCTAAAAAGTGGACCAAATGGTCAAAATTTACATTTCATTCACCAAAAACAACATGAATATTATTATTTATAGCTATCACAACGTAAAACACACACCAAACCCATAAAAATAAAAAAGGGCAACAATATATTGCCCCTTGCATCAATAACTTATTGATTGCAATAACCACATCACGATGGGTAATAATCGTTATAAACTGTTCAAATCCAGCACATCACGCATGTCAAACAGACCATTTTTCTTGTCTTTCAGCCATAATGCAGAGCGAACCGCGCCATTAGCAAAGGTCATCCGGCTGGAGGCTTTATGGGTGATTTCAATACGCTCACCGATATCAGCAAACATCGCCGTATGCTCCCCGACGATATCGCCCGCACGGACAGTGGCGAAGCCAATGGTGCCCGGAACGCGTTCGCCGGTATGACCTTCACGACTGTAGACGGCGCATTCCTTCAGATCTTTGTTCAATGCTCCGGCGATCGCTTCGCCCATCGCCAGCGCGGTGCCTGACGGCGCATCCACTTTATGCCGGTGGTGCGCTTCGATAATTTCGATGTCGGTGTAGTCGCCCATCACCTTTGCCGCCTTCTCCAGCAGCTTTAACAGGACGTTGACGCCGACGCTAAAGTTAGCGGCGAAGACAATGGCAATCTCCTGCGCGGCGTCGCGAATCGCCTGCTTGCCAGCGTCGTCAAAACCGGTGGTGCCGATGACCATCCCTTTGCCATGCTCGCGGCAAAACGCCAGATGGTTCAGCGTGCCTTCCGGGCGGGTAAAATCGATCAACACGTCGAAATCATCTTTTACCGCCGTCAGGCTGCTCTGCACCGCGACGCCCGCTTTGCCGGCGCCCGCCAGCTCCCCAGCGTCGCTGCCCACCAGGCTTGACCCTTCGCGCTCCAGCGCCGCGCCCAGCGCCACGCCTTCCATCTGCAATGCAGCCTGAATTAACTGGCGTCCCATCCGGCCGCCCGCGCCGGCGATGGCCACGCGGATTTGTGCATCATGCATAGCTATTCTCTTTTGTTAACATTACGTAAATTGTTTTCAGAGTAACCAGCCCGTCAGCGGGCCGCTACTCAAAAACGCCGATAATTAGAAATTTATGACAAACGGCGGACGATATCAGTAAAAACTATACGATTGTGCCGCAATTCCATGTTTACGTAGTGACAACCGGGAAGGCTAATGATGGCGCCTTCGCCCGTACAGTGCGGGCGAAGGCGGTGTTGCAGTGGGTTACAGCGGGAAAAGCGCGCCGGCGAGAAACGTGGATAAAAACCAGGTCACCGCCAGCAGATCGGCGCTGCCGCCGGGGCTGAGATGGCGGGCAATCAGCTCATCGTCAAACTGGCGCAGCGCCTCCAGCCCGCCGTCCGCCAGCACGCCGCCCTGCCACAGCAGTCGCTGCGCCTCCTGCTGGACAAAGTTCAGCCCGGCAAGCCCGCCGCGCGAGACCAGGTTGGTGTCATCATTCCACGCCATCAGATGCAGCAGGGTTTGCAGCAGCGCCAGATTGCTGTCGCCGGTCTCTTCCATCATGCGGGTAAAGACTGGCAAGGCCTGGGTACGCACCGTCAGGAAACCGCTCTCCGCCTCGCCGCGGGCGCCGGAGAGACCATAACGTAGAAAATGGGCTTCGCCTTTGCTTAACGGTTCGCCGCTGGAAGCGGAGAGTTCTTGCATAACCATGCCGCGACAGAATCGCGCCACCTGGTCGCACAGCCGATGCTGTTCAATCGGCTCGCCTTTCGATACCAGCCTTCCCGCCGCCGCGCTCAGCAAACCGAAAGCGAAGATCGCCCCGCGATGGGTATTCACCCCGCCGGTGACCTCCAGCATATCGTTCTCACAGGCCATTCCCACTGGACGCAGCATCATTAACACCTGTTCCGGCACGATCGCCGCGGTATCGTGGCCCATGATGAAAAATTTCTCCATCCATGGCGCCACCACCGCGGTGCTGGCCTCAAACGAGGCCAGATCCATATCCCGGTGCGCGCCAGCGTTACGAATATCCACCAACCCGGGCTTAGGGGTCAGGCGAACTTCGGTCAACAGCGCGCGCTCTACCGCGCTGACCACCTCTTCGGCACTCAGTGGCTTCACGCGCCGCACACGCGCCGGATTAATTAACACGTCGCTCATGGCCTTTCCCCTCTGCGTTTAGTCGCTGTTTTTCACCTGACGAATCACATCGATGACCGAACCGTCGCGATAGCGCACCACCGCCACCACCCGATCGGTAAATTCGATCGGCTGCGGCTTGCCGGTTAGCAGTTCCGCACGCTGCTGCAGCTCCTCAATGGTCATCAGCGGAATGCCTGCGCTGCGCAAATTGTCGATCAGGTCCTGACGTGCCGGGTTGACCGCTATGCCGTGGTCAGTGACCAGCACATCCACGCTGGCTCCCGGCGTCACGCGGGTCAGCACTTTTTCCACGACGCAGGGAATTCGCCCGCGAACTAACGGCGCGGTAATGATGGTCAGATCCGCGCCGGCGGCGGTATCGCTATGTCCGCCGGATGCGCCGCGCAGCACGCCGTTAGAGCCGGTCATCACGTTGACGTTAAAGTCGGTATCGATTTCCAGCGCGCTGAGCATTACCACGTTTAAGCGCTCGCAGGAGGCGCCTTTAGAGCCTGGGCTGGCATACTGATTGGTGGAGATCTCGACGTGGTTCGGGTTCTGCGCCAGCGAACGCGCGGCGTCGCCATCGAACGACTGGGTATCGAGTAGCGTTTTGATCAGCCCCTTTTCGTGCAGATCGACCATCGTGCCGGTGATGCCGCCGAGGCCGAAGCTGGCGGTGATGCCGTTACGGCGCATTTTGTCTTCGAGGAAGCGGCTGACAGCCAGCGAGGCGCCGCCGGTGCCGGTCTGCAGCGAGAAACCGTCTTTAAAGTAACCGGAATGCTCGACCACCTTCGCCGCCTGGCGGGCAATCAGCAGTTCGCGCGGGTTGCTGGTCAGACGGATCGCGCCAGCGGTGATTTTTTGCGGATCGCCGACTTCGTCCACCTGGACGATCAGATCCACCTGATCCTGGGCAATGCTGGCCGGATAGTTTGGGTAATCCACCCACGCTTCGGTCAACAGCACCACGCATTTGGCATGTTCCGCATCAACGCGCGCATAGCCCAGCGAACCGCAGCGCGACTTACCGCTAAAGCCGTTGGCATTGCCAAACTCATCGCAGCAAGGGACGCCGAGAAACGCCACATCAATCGACAGTTCGCCGCTTTGGATCAGCTGTACGCGACCGCCGTGGGAGTGGATCTGCACCGGGTTTTCCATCAGGCCGGCGGAGATCTCCTCGCCCAGCTTGCCGCGCAGACCGGAGGTGTAGATCTGGCGGATCACGCCATTTTTAATATGCTCGATCAGCGGCCAGTGGGCGTCGATCAGCGAACTGGATGCCAGGGTCAGATCGCGAAAGCCCATTTCCGCCAGCGTTGCCATGACCATGTTGACCACTTTGTCACCGCCGCGAAACGCGTGGTGGAACGAAATGGTCATGCCGTTTTGCAGGCCGGAGCGACGGATTGCCGTTTCCAGCGAGTCGCAGATTTTACGCTGGCGCTTTTCTGTTTCACTGGCCAGCCACGGACTTTTCGCCGTCACGCCCGCATAAGGGGTCAGTCCTTCCGGCATCACGTACTGCTGATTAAGCATTGCTACTGTCTCTTTCATCTTGTTCCCCTTAATCACGAATACCGGAAGCCGAGAGCGCCACCACTTTGCGAGCGTGGTCGATAATCGGTCCATCGATCATCTTGCCGTTGAGCGACACCACGCCCAGACCGCGCGACTCTGCCTCTTCCGCGGCGGCAATCACCTCCAGCGCATGGTCGACCTCTTTGCGCGTCGGGGCATAGACCTGATGCAGGAGTTCAATTTGTCGTGGGTTGACCAGCGATTTGCCATTGAAGCCGAGGTTTTTCGCCAGATTCGCTTCCGCGAGGAACCCCTCTTCGTTGTTGATATCCGACCACACCACGTCATAGGCGGCGATGCCGGCAACGCGCGCGGCATGCAGTACCGCACAGCGGGCGTAGAACAGTTCAGTGCCGTCGCCGCGAGAAGTGCCCATATCCATAACGTAATCGAAAGCCGCCAGCGCGATCGCCGCCAGACGCGGACTGGCGCGGGCGATCTCCACCGCGTTCACCACCCCCAGCGCCGACTCAATAGCCGCCATGAGTTTGGTGCTGCCCACTTCCCGGCCGCATTCGCGTTCAATCCGCTCAACGTGCGCTTCCAGTTCATGGATATCTTCTTTGCTGTCGGTTTTCGGCAGACGCACCATATCCACGCCCGCGCGGACTACCGCTTCCAGGTCGGCAAGACCGAACGGCGTATTCAGCGGGTTAATGCGCACCACGGTTTCGATATCCTGATACAGCGGATGCTGCAGCGCCTGATGCACCAGCAAGCGGGCGGTATCTTTTTCGCGTAGCGAAACGGCATCTTCCAGGTCGAACATCACCGCATCAGCGCCGTAGACGAATGACGTGCTTAACATGGCGGCATTGGCGCCAGGGATGAACAGCATACTGCGACGTGGTTTCATAACTGGCTCCATTGCAATTGAGACTGTTGCGCCGCGCGCAGCGCCGCGGCCTGTACACGGGCCCGCAGTACGCACTCCAGCGCGCCTTTATCATCGACCACCACGTTGGCCTGCTTCACGCCAAGCTGCGCCAGCGTTTCTCTGACCACCTGCTCAATCGCAGCGCCAAACTGTTGTTTCACAATGCTGTCGATTTCCAGCTGAATGCCCGGCTGCGCCGCCGGTCCAATCCTGACCATCACATCGCTGGACTCCAGCGTGCCGGCCAGGGCGTCAATCTTCATTTCCATAGGGGAAAATCCTTAGTTAGGGCGTATAAATCAGGCGGTTTGATGTTCGCTCTCCGCCAGTTGCATCAGAAAAGAGAGGGTGCCCGGCGGCACCAGCGCCGCGACGGCTTGCCAGTTGCGCTGTCGGTACAGCTCGCGCACGCGGGAAGCGGATATCGGCCCGCCGTTTTTTTCGATGCGCGCCAGCTCCACAACTTCAACAGGCGGCGCGTCACCGGGCGCTTCCAGCAACGCCTTCATGCACTGGTTGTAGCTACGGGTCAGCGAACACAGCGGCTCGGTGCCGACAAAGCGATGGGTTATCTGCAGCGCCGGGGCCAGGCGTTCACGGAATATCTGCAGGTCAATCTGGCTGTGGCAGTCATCGACCACGCCCTGCTCTTTGAGGAAGTAGCCGGGAAACGTCGCCCGCGAGATGAGGTATGCCGAGCCGGGATGCAGCGTCACTTTGTCGATGCCGGCGATACCTTTTTCGATAAGCGTAAAGCGATCGTGATAGGAAAAGCAGGAGGCATCTTCCTTCACGACAAACAGATGTAACCAGTCGCACTGGCGTGCCGCCTGCTCCACCAGCCAACGGTGGCCGAGGGTAAACGGATTGGCATTCATCACAATGGCGCCGATTTTGCGCCCCGGCTGACGGTACATCGCCAGCTGTCGGCAATAGCGCGTCAGCCGTTCGCGGCTGTTTTCCATTAATACGGCGCGATCGCCCGCCTGGGCAATTGGCCAGAAGCCTGCCCCGGAAAATAGCGCAGCGTTACTGGGTTTAGTGAATAAAAACAGCTCGCTGCGCCTCAGCTCATAGGCCAGCGTCAGGAGCTCGGTCAGTAATTTAAGGCTCAGCCCCTCCCCCTGCAGCGAGGGATCGATGGCGATGCATTTCAGCACATTGCCGGCGATAGCACCGCAGCCGACCAGCCGCTGCTGATACTCGGCGATAATCGCCATTTCGCAGTCGGCCTCTAACGACAGTTGATGCTGGCGGAGAAACCGATCGATCGCCTCTCGCCGCGGTTTATCTTTTAATAGCTGAACGCGTTTTAATATCAGTGTCATTTTTTAGCGCTTCGTCATTTCAAAACGAACTGTATTTCGCCAGCGTTCGGCTATGGATTCTTGTATTTAAGTCACAGTTTTTCTCGTGGCTTAATTGGCTTTATGGTTTTTATGTTGTTAATTAATTCAGAATCATAAAACCAATTAAATTAATAAAAAACACGAGTATTCAGTGAAGATAATCACACCTTACCCCTGGGTCTATTTATTACTATGCGCCGGTCTTACTACTCCATCAATAAACAGGATAACGTTTATGACTAACATGAGTCAGGCTCCGGCAGCGGAGAAGAAGGGCGTTAACGACCTGCTGGGATTTAAAATCTTCGGCATGCCGCTACCCCTTTATGCGTTTGCGTTAATTACGCTATTACTTTCACATTTCTATAACGCTTTACCCACCGACATCGTCGGCGGATTCGCCATCATGTTTATTATCGGTGCCATATTCGGTGAAATTGGCAAACGCCTGCCAATATTCAACAAATATATCGGTGGCGCTCCGGTGATGATTTTCCTGGTGGCAGCTTATTTCGTCTATGCCGGTATTTTCACGCAGAAAGAGATAGATGCTATCAGCAACGTGATGGATAAAAGTAACTTCCTTAACTTATTTATCGCAGTATTAATTACCGGTGCGATTCTGTCGGTGAACCGCCGCCTGCTGCTGAAATCACTGCTCGGCTATATTCCAACCATCCTGATGGGCATTGTCGGCGCGTCGATTTTCGGCATCGCTATCGGTCTGGTGTTCGGGATCCCAGTGGATCGCATCATGATGCTCTACGTCCTGCCGATCATGGGTGGCGGCAACGGCGCGGGCGCGGTCCCCCTGTCGGAGATTTACCACTCCGTCACTGGTCGTTCTCGCGAAGAATATTACTCTACTGCCATCGCTATCCTGACCATCGCCAACATCTTCGCCATCGTCTTTGCCGCGATACTCGATATCATCGGTAAAAAGCACACCTGGCTGAGCGGCGAAGGCGAACTGGTGCGTAAAGCCTCATTCAAAGTGGAAGAAGATGAAAAAGCGGGACAAATCACCCATCGTGAAACCGCCGTCGGCCTGGTGCTGTCCACTACCTGTTTCCTGCTGGCCTACGTCGTCGCCAAGAAAATCCTGCCCAGCATTGGCGGCGTTTCGATTCACTACTTCGCGTGGATGGTACTGATCGTTGCGGCGCTAAACGCCTCCGGCCTGTGCTCACCAGAAATCAAAGCCGGCGCCAAGCGTCTGTCTGATTTCTTCTCTAAACAGTTGCTGTGGGTACTGATGGTCGGCGTCGGCGTCTGCTACACCGACCTGCAGGAAATCATCAATGCCATTACTGTCTATAACGTTGTTATCGCCGCCGTAATCGTTATCGGCGCAGTGCTCGGCGCGGCGATCGGCGGCTGGCTGATGGGCTTCTTCCCAATTGAATCGGCGATCACGGCGGGCCTGTGTATGGCCAACCGCGGCGGCTCCGGCGACCTGGAAGTTCTCTCTGCTTGTAACCGTATGAACCTTATCTCTTATGCGCAAATCTCCTCCCGTTTGGGCGGGGGTATTGTGTTGGTCATCGCCAGCATCGTGTTCGGCATGATGGTTTAACCCATTTGCACGATGGCACGTTGAACTGACAGGTGAAGAACGTATCAGGGTCCTATGCCGGGAGCGGCAGAGGGAAATCCACCCTGCTCCTTAGCCGGAAACGCCAGAAACCTTGTCAGGCAGCGCGCCATCGTGCCTCTATTTGAGATGTACCAATGACTGACAATGCCGTCCTGTTAGGCGAAGGCTTCACCCTGATGTTTCTCGGCATGGGCTTTGTGCTGGTGTTCCTGCTGCTGCTCATCTTTGCCATCCGGGGAATGTCCCTCGCCGTCAACCGCCTGTTTCCCGAGCCGCCTGCCGCCCCCAAACCGGCCCCGGCCGCCGTCGCGCCCGCCGACGACTTCGCCCGCTTAAAGCCGGCGATTGTCGCCGCCATTCACCACCATCGCCGTCTTCACCCTTAATTCACGGAGGAATTTATGACCGTTGCCATTACCGATGTCGTCCTGCGCGACGCCCACCAGTCCCTGTTCGCCACCCGTCTGCGTCTCGACGATATGCTCCCCGTCGCCGCTCAGCTCGACGAGGTCGGCTACCGCTCCCTTGAGTGCTGGGGCGGCGCCACCTTTGACGCCTGCATCCGCTTCCTCGGCGAGGACCCGTGGGTCCGCCTGCGCGAGCTGAAAAAGGCGATGCCGAAGACCCCGCTGCAGATGCTGCTCCGCGGCCAGAACCTGCTCGGCTACCGCCACTACGCCGACGACGTGGTGGAGCGCTTCGTGGAGCGCGCCGTCAAAAACGGCATGGACGTCTTCCGCGTCTTCGACGCCATGAACGACCCGCGCAACATGCAGGCCGCCCTGCAGGCGGTCCGCCGCCACGGCGCCCACGCCCAGGGCACGCTTTCGTACACCACCAGCCCGGCCCACACCCTGCAGACCTGGCTCGACCTCACCGAACAGCTGCTGGAGACCGGCGTCGACTCCGTCGCCATCAAGGACATGTCCGGCATTCTG
Organism: Klebsiella sp. RC2; assembly: GCF_014192815.1. NCBI lineage: Bacteria > Pseudomonadati > Pseudomonadota > Gammaproteobacteria > Enterobacterales > Enterobacteriaceae > Klebsiella > Klebsiella sp. RC2. The sequence continues at coordinate 221,024 of NZ_JACHYL010000006.1, forward strand.
ACGCCGCATGCCGCCTTTGAGCTGGTCAGCGAAATCAAAAAACGCTACGACGTCACCCTGCACCTGCACTGTCATGCCACCACCGGGATGGCGGAGATGGCCCTGCTGAAGGCCATTGAAGCCGGGGTCGACGGCGTGGATACGGCGATTTCGTCCATGAGCGCCACCTACGGCCACCCGGCCACCGAGGCGCTGGTCGCCACCCTCGCCGGCACGCAATATGACACCGGGCTGGATATCCACAAGCTGGAGAGCATCGCCGCGTACTTCCGCGAGGTGCGTAAGAAGTACCACGCCTTCGAAGGCCAGCTGAAGGGCACCGACAGCCGTATCCTCGTCGCCCAGGTCCCGGGCGGGATGCTCACCAACCTCGAAAGCCAGCTGAAGCAGCAGAGCGCCGCCCACCGTCTGGATGAGGTGCTGGCGGAAATCCCCCGCGTGCGCGAGGACCTCGGCTTCATCCCGCTGGTGACCCCGACCTCGCAGATTGTCGGCACCCAGGCGGTGCTCAACGTCCTGACCGGCGAGCGCTACAAAACCATCGCGAAGGAGACCGCCGGTATCCTGAAGGGTGAGTACGGCCACACCCCGGCGCCGGTGAACGCCGCCCTGCAGGCGCGGGTGCTTGACGGCGCTGACCCGGTGACCTGCCGCCCGGCCGACCTGCTGAAGCCGGAGCTGGCGCAGCTGGAAGCCGACGTCAGACGCCAGGCGCAGGAGAAAGGCATCACCCTTGCCGAAAACGCCATCGACGACGTGCTCACCGTGGCCCTGTTCCCGCAGCCCGGCCTGAAGTTCCTCGAAAACCGCCACAACCCGGCAGCCTTTGAGCCGGTACCGCAGGCGGAAGCCGCGCAGCCGCTGGCAAAAGCAGAAAAACCAGCCGCCTCCGGTATCTACACCGTGGAAGTGGAAGGCAAAGCCTTTGTGGTCAAAGTCAGCGACGGCGGCGACGTCAGCCAGCTCAGCGCCGCGCCGGTGGCCGCGGCGCCTGCTGCCGCCCCGGCTCCGGCCGGCGCCGGCACCCCGGTGACCGCCCCGCTGGCGGGCACTATCTGGAAGGTGCTGGCCGCGGAAGGCCAGAAGGTGGCCGAAGGCGAGGTGCTGCTGATTCTGGAAGCCATGAAGATGGAGACCGAAATCCGCGCCGCGCAGGCCGGGACCGTGCGCGGTATCGCGGTGAAAGCCGGCGACGCGGTGGCGGTCGGCGACACTCTGCTGCAGCTGGCGTAAGGACGAGGAGCGGAAATGGAAAGTCTGAACGCCCTGATTCAGGGCATGGGGCTGATGCACCTGGGGGCCGGCCAGGCGGTGATGCTGCTGGTCAGCCTGCTGCTGCTGTGGCTGGCGATTGCGAAGAAGTTTGAGCCGTTACTGCTGCTGCCGATTGGCTTCGGCGGCCTGCTGTCGAACATCCCGGAGGCCGGGCTGGCGCTCACCGCCCTGGAGAGCCTGCTGGCCCACCACGACCCGGCGCAGCTGGCGGTGATTGCCGCGAAGCTCCACTGCGCGCCGGACGTCCACGCCATCAAAGAGGCACTGGCGCTGGCCCTGCCGTCGGTGCAGGGGCAGATGGAGAGCCTCGCGGTGGACATGGGCTACTCCGCCGGGGTGCTGGCCATCTTCTATAAGGTGGCGATTGGCTCGGGCATTGCGCCGCTGGTCATCTTTATGGGCGTCGGGGCAATGACCGACTTCGGCCCGCTGCTGGCCAACCCGCGCACCCTGCTGCTGGGGGCGGCGGCGCAGTTCGGGATCTTCGCCACCGTGCTCGGGGCGCTGACGCTGAACTACTTCGGCATCATCAGCTTCACCCTGCCGCAGGCGGCGGCCATCGGGATTATCGGCGGCGCCGACGGCCCGACGGCGATTTACCTGTCGGGCAAGCTGGCGCCGGAGCTGCTGGGGGCCATCGCGGTGGCGGCCTACTCCTATATGGCGCTGGTGCCGCTGATCCAGCCGCCGATCATGAAGGCGCTGACCAGCGACAGGGAGCGGAAAATTCGCATGGTGCAGCTGCGCACGGTAAGTAAGCGGGAGAAGATCCTCTTCCCGGCGGTGCTGTTGCTGCTGGTGGCGCTCCTGCTGCCGGACGCCGCGCCGCTGCTGGGGATGTTCTGCTTCGGCAACCTGATGCGCGAGAGCGGCGTGGTGGAGCGGCTGAGCGATACGGTGCAGAACGCGCTGATCAACATCGTGACCATCTTCCTCGGGCTGTCGGTGGGGGCCAAGCTGGTGGCGGACAAGTTCCTGCAGCCGCAGACGCTGGGGATCCTGGTGCTGGGGGTGATCGCCTTCTGCGTGGGCACCGCGGCCGGGGTGCTGATGGCGAAGCTGATGAACGTGTTCAGCCAGCACAAAATCAACCCGCTGATCGGCTCGGCGGGGGTGTCGGCGGTGCCGATGGCAGCCAGGGTGTCGAACAAAGTGGGTCTGGAAGCGGACGGGCAGAACTTCCTGCTGATGCACGCCATGGGCCCGAACGTGGCCGGGGTGATCGGCTCGGCGATCGCCGCCGGGGTGATGCTCAAGTACGTGCTGGCGATGTAGGCCGGCATCCTTCCCGGAGGTGTGGCTGTCGCCCCGCCTCCGGGCTGATTTGATACCCACTCCTGGCATGACGGGGCCGGGCACATGTCTGAAATTTTCTGTTCTGTGCTCCACCTGTCGGCGCCGGGGGCGCAAAACGGGGAGAATAACAATTTAATGTCTATCTACCCAATGTATACCCGAAAAATCACCCACTGGTTTGCCCGGCGATCGTTTCAGAATCGCATCTTCCTGCTGATCTTATTTACCTCGACTACCGTCATGCTGGCGATGTCATGGTATCTGACAGACATTACCGAGGAGCGTCTGCATTATCAGGTCGGGCAACGGGCGCTGATTCAGGCGATGCAGATTTCGGCGATGCCGGAGCTGGTGGAGGCGGTACAGAAACGCGACCTCGCCAGAATCAAAGCCCTTATCGACCCCATGCGTTCGTTCTCCGACGCCACCTACATCACCGTCGGTGATGCCAGCGGCCAGCGCCTCTATCACGTCAATCCTGATGAAATCGGCAAATCGATGGAGGGCGGCGATAGTGATGAGGCATTGATAAACGCCAAAAGCTACGTGTCAGTGCGCAAAGGCTCGCTGGGATCCTCGTTGCGTGGTAAATCGCCGATTCAGGACGCGACCGGCAAAGTGATCGGCATTGTGTCGGTAGGCTATACCATCGAGCAACTGGAGAACTGGCTCAGCCTGCAGATAAGCTCGCTGCTGATCCCGATGGCCATCATGTTACTGCTCCTGCTCTATTGCGCCCGCCGCTTCTCACTGCATATCAAAAAGCAGATGCTCAATATGGAACCCCAGCAGCTGTCACAGCTGTTGATCCAGCAAAGCGTGCTGTTTGAATCGGTGTTCGAAGGGCTTATCGCCATCGACTCCGGTTATAAAATCACTGCGATTAATCAGACTGCCCGCCGCCTGCTCAATTTGAGCCAACCGGAAACCACGCTTATCGGCAAAGGGATCAACAACGTTATCTCGCAGGAGACCTTTTTCTACGATGCGCCACAGGCCAATAAAAAAGACGAAATCGTCACCTTCAATCAGATCAAAGTGATCGCCAGCCGGATGGCGGTGATCTTAAACAATGAGCCACAGGGTTGGGTGATCAGCTTTCGCAGCAAAGACGATATCAACACCCTTAGCCTGCAGCTTAGCCAGGTGCAACAGTATGCCGATAATCTGCGCGCCGTGCAGCATGAGCATCGCAATCTGATCTCCACTATCGCTGGCCTGCTGTTTCTTAAACGCTACGATCATGCGCTGGATCTGATCCAACAGCAGTCGGAAAGTCACCAGAAGGTGATCGATTTTATCGCGCGGAATTTCCAGGATAACCATCTGGCCGGACTGTTGATCGGCAAGTATTACCGGGCCAAAGAGCTCGGTCTGGAGCTGGTATTCGATCCGGCCTGCTTCGTTGACAGATTACCCACCGCCCTTTCTCACAATGAATGGATCTCGATCGTGGGGAATCTGCTTGATAACGCCTACAATGCCAGCCTGCGTCAGCCGCAGGGGTCAAGGCAGATAGAATGCCTGATCAACAGCGACGGTCACGAAGTGATCATTGAGATCGCCGACCAGGGATGCGGCATTGACGAGACGCTGCGCGATCGGATCTTCGAGCGCGGCGTCACCAGCAGCGCCAGCAAAGATCATGGTATCGGACTCTGGCTGGTACGCAGCTATGTGGAACAGGCAGGCGGCAGTATTGTCGTCGAAAATAATATTCCTTTTGGCACCATCTTTACGCTTTATATCCCCCTGACCCGAGAAGAACATCATGGATAGCATCACTACTCTTATCGTTGAAGACGAACCTATGCTGGCGGAGATCCTGGTGGATAACATTAAACAGTTTCCCCAGTTCGACGTCATTGGTATTGCGGATAAGCTTGAGAGCGCCAGGAAACAGCTCAGACTGTATCAACCGCAGCTGATCCTGCTGGATAATTTTTTACCCGACGGCAAAGGTATCGATCTGATACGCCATGCTGTCAGTACGCATTACAAGGGACGGATTATCTTTATTACTGCAGATAATCATATGGATACCATTAGCGAAGCGCTGCGTCTTGGGGTGTTCGATTACCTGATTAAGCCGGTGCACTATCAGCGCCTGCAGCACACGCTGGAGCGCTTTGCCCGCTATCGTAGCTCGCTGCGCTCCAGCGAACAGGCCAGCCAGATCCATGTCGATGCACTGTTTAATATTCAGGCCCGGGAGCAAACGGAACCCGCCAGCGCACCACTGCGCGGGATCGATGAAAGCACCTTTCAGCGCGTGCTCCAGCTGTTTGCCGACCCGTCGGTGGTACATACCGCCGACTCGCTGGCCCGTATCCTCGGCAGCAGCAAAACCACCGCCCGCCGTTATCTGGAACAAGGGGTGAAGAACGACTTTCTGGAAGCGGAAATCAGCTACGGCAAGGTCGGCCGACCGGAGCGCATTTATCACGGCAAGCAGGCCTATCCTGAGCAGAGATAAAACGCTTACGCCAGGGTGTAGCTGACCACCAGCTGCCCCTTCTTTATTTTAATCTGGCTGACGACGACGTCGCCCAGCTCCGCCAGACGGGCGACGTGGGTGCCACCGCAGGGATAAGCGGGCAGTTCGCCGAAGCCCACCTGGCGCAAGCCATCAGCGAACGTCACCTGACGCGGTAAGTCCTGCGCCTGCCAGGCCTTCACCGGCGCCAGTAGCGCACTGGCGTCCGGCAGCGCGGCATTGTTCCTGCTGGTAAAGGTTATCCGCCCTTCGCCGGGCCAGTGGTGCGCTTTCACCGGTTGCCAGCCAAGCTGTTCGCCCGCCAGGCCAAGCAGGTGGCCGGCAGAATGCAGACGGGCATGCAGCTGTCTCGCGGAGGCATCAATTTTCATCTCCACGTCACCGAGGGGAAGCGCTTGCGACAGGATATGCAGCACGCTGTCGCCGCGCACAATAACCGTCTCAACCACCTGCCCAGCTATCCAGCCGCGGTCTGCCGGTTGACCGCCTCCTTGCGGGTGAAACAACGTCCGATCCAGTTCGATGGCGTAACGGCCATCCACTTCTGCGGTGCAGGCGATGATCTGGGCGCGCCCGTCGGTAGCATCGCTGGTGTAATAAACTCGTTCAGTCATGGTGATTCTCCTCTCTGTCCGACCAGTATATTGATAATATCGACAGCGATAATCCCACCACCCGCCAATGCACTTTTGCCCCGGGAGCACAAATGAATCTAAACCTCCTGCCGGACCTCGCCCTCTTCGTCCAGATTGTCGACCAGGGCAGCTTTTCCGCCGTCGCCCGCCAGAGCGGACTGACGCCCTCCGCCGTGAGCCGCAGCGTGTCGCGGCTGGAGCGGGAGATGGGCAGCAAGCTGCTGCATCGTACCACCCGCAAGCTGCGACTGAGCGATGCCGGGGAAACAGTGTATCAGCATGCCCAGCAGATGCTGGAAGCGGCGCGGCAGGCGATAGATTCCGCCAGCAGTCGCCAAACGGTCGCTCAGGGAAAGCTGACGCTCAGCGTACCGAAAGCCGTCGGCCGCTTTGTGATCCACCCGCTGATGATGGCGTTTTTCCATCGCTACCCGCAGGTGGACGTCTGCCTGCGGCTGGAAGATCGCCCTCTGGATTTTATCGATGACGGTATTGATTTGGCGCTGCGCATCACCGATACCCCTTCCCCTGGTCTGCATGGCAAACCGCTGATGCCAATCAGGCACGTTATCTGCGCCACTGAGCCCTATTTACAGCAGCACGGTACGCCGTATACGCCGCAGGATCTGCGCGCGCATTGCTGCATTAGTCTTGGCGAAACGCCCGCCGACGCGCGCTGGAAGTTCCGCCGGGAAGGGAAAAGCGAAACAGTGCAAACCTACGGGCGGTACGCCGCCAACCATACCGCCGTCCGCCTCGACGCGGTTAAGCAGCATCTGGGCATTGGCAGCCTGCCGCTGTTTACCGCTCGCGAGGCGCTGGCGAAGGGCGATATCGTGCAGGTGCTGCCCGAGTGGGAATTCATCAGCAGCTACTCCGGCGACCTGTGGCTGCTGTGGGCGGGAGATAAGCATATGCCCGCCAGGATGCGGGTGATGATTGATTATCTCAGCGAGACGGTGCCGGCGTTGAACGCAGGCAGCACAGAGCCAGCGAAATAATTGCAAACCACGGAATGATAACCCCCAACACAAACCAGATCCCGGAGCGGCCGATATCATGCATTCGCCGGCAGCCAACAGCCAGCAAGGGGAGCGCCATCAGCAGCAGCCAGAGCGCGGCAAAGGGAATGACAACAAAACTGAGGATGCCGTATTGAGGGTTAACGCTGGTTGCCAGACACCAGGCCGCCAGCGGCGCTGTGGCGATCAATACATTGATGAGAAAAAACGTCCAGAACTGCTGCCGGCTGGCGCGGCCACTAAAATTAAAGGTCTCTTTCCAGCCGCTCAAATACGCCTGTCCACAGGTCATTGCCTCTCTCCATGAGAATAACGTGAATAGCTGCGGGCCAGGTTGATAGACCCGACCCGCGCAATAAAAGGCAGATTAAATGATTATTCAGCGGCAATTTATGTGCTGGCACAAAAAAGCGGATTTTGGCAGGAAAGAATGGCTGGCAGCGAACAGGCCGCCAGCACGGGGTGAAATCAATTAATGACTATTAGTTAATTGATTTTTATTATAATTAATAAGCCCACCGGCTTTAATAATCTCTTGCTCAGCGGCGGTTAACGTCTCCATATAGAGGCTAATCTGCTGAATCGGCTTTTTATCACTGAGGACAAAGGCGGTGATATCGTTCAGGTCGCCTGCCAGCGCACTTTTTATCGCTGGAATATAGATAAAGTCGCCGACCTCAAAGTCAGGTATCTGTTTCATCTGCAGCGGCAGCATCCCCCAGTTAATGACATTGGAGCGATAGCGCTTGGTTGCATACTCCTGGCAAATATTAGCCAACCCACCCAGCACCCGCTGGCAGCTCGCGGCCTGCTCGCGCGCCGATCCATCGCCGGGTTTGACCGCATAGACCATGCTGCCAATCTCCGTCTGCTCAACGGTAATATGTTCCTGGCCAGGCAGCAGTCGCAGCCGTGAAAAAATATTTTCCAGCTGCGGATAACCGCGATAGAGATCCTCACCGTTAACGCGCTGTTGCTCCATTGCGGCGATGGCTTTACTCCGCCCGACATATTCCGGATCGCGACGGGATAGCGTAAATTCCGCCAGACCTAATGGATTAGAACGAAACGACGATGTTTCACCGGAAGGGATCAGTTCGTCGGTGGTGGTCACCGGATCCATTATCTTTGCAGCCACCACCAACAGAATATTTTCCGTTAGCGCATTCATCTCCGGCCAGTCTTTGATGTTCGGGCCATAGATCAGCGGCTGCTGCGTCACCCCTTTCACGAAGCCCTGATAAACCCGGCTCTGATAGGGTGATACATCAAATTCATAGTCGGGTACGTCCTGCCAGCAATCGAGTTCCGCAGCTGACGTCAGAAGTCCGCCGTTGATGGCCGTTGCAGCAATTGAGCGGGCATCCATTAATGCCACCGCGGACATTTGGCCATTTCCCGGTTTAGAACCTTCGCGGTTGGGAAAATTACGCGTCGTGTGCCGGATGCTTAAGCCATTATGCATCGGGGTATCGCCGGCGCCAAAACACGGGCCGCAGAATGCCGTGCGAACAATGGCGCCAGTGCTCATGAGATCGTTAATTAATCCCTTTTTGTTTAACGCCATCAGCACTGGCTGCGAGGAAGGATATATAGAGAGCGAGAAAATATTGTCCCCGCAGGCATGGTGCTTCAGGGCCTGAGCCGCCTGGGCCACGTTGACATAGTTACCTCCGGCGCAACCGGCAATGATCCCCTGCTGGACGCGTAATTTACCGTTCTCTATTTTGTCTAACAGCGACAGCTTCGCGCGCCCAAGGGAGATCTTCTCCGACTCCACTTCCACTTCACGTAAAATGTCCGCCAGGTTTTCATTAAGCGTCGCAATTTCATAGACGTTGGCAGGATGAAACGGTAACGCAATCATCGGCTTGATAGTGCTTAAATCAACCTCAACGCAACCGTCATAGTAGGCCATGTCTTTTGCCGCCAGCGCCCGATAGTCTTTCTCCCTGCCATGAAGGCGCAAGAAATTATGCGTCTCTTCATCCGTCTGCCAGATGGAGGACAGGCAGGTAGTCTCGGTGGTCATCACATCGATGCTGTTTCTGAAGTCGGTCGACATGCTGGCCACACCGGGGCCAACGAACTCCATCACTTTATTCTTCACGTAGCCGCTCTTGAAGACGGCGCCAACGATCGCTAACGCAATATCATGCGGCCCAACCCCCGCTGCCGGTTTACCGGTTAAATACACCGCGACAACCTCTGGATAATCAATATCCCAGGTACTGCCCAGCAACTGTTTAACTAATTCACCGCCCCCTTCGCCAACCGCCATCGTGCCCAGTGCGCCATAGCGGGTATGACTATCCGACCCCAGAATCATTTGGCCGCAACCCGCCATCATTTCACGCATATACTGGTGGATAACGGAAATATGCGGAGGAACATAGATCCCGCCATATTTCTGCGCCGATGTCAGGCCAAAAATATGATCGTCACTGTTTATCGTGCCACCCACTGCGCAAAGTGAATTGTGGCAATTGGTTAAAACATAGGGCAAGGGAAAGCGCGTCATCCCGGACGCTTTCGCTGTCTGAATAATGCCAACGAAGGTAAGATCATGGGAGGTTATGGAATCAAACTGAATTTTTAACTTCCGCTCGTCGGCTGATCGACTATGGAACGACAGAATTGACCAGGAGATCGTTCCCTTACGGGCACTTTCCTTATCGACGGGAAATGAACATGACTTTTCCGCAACAATACCATTCTCATGGGATAAATAAACCCCATGTTCATGTAATTTAATCATGATTTGCATCCTTTGCTGTAGATAAAATTAAAACCTTTTTCCTGCCCACCTACGCTTACGGATAGAAGGGGAAGAAGATGGGAAGTAAAATAAAACTCACAATAATCGATATAATAATCAGCGGCAGACCGACCCTGACATAATCCATAAATCGATACCCCCCGGCGGAAAAAATCATCATATTCGCCGGGGTTCCCACTGGCGTCGCATAGGCACACGAACAACCCACCACAATAGCCATCAGCACCGCCCGAGGGTCAGCCCCCATCGAATTGGCAATAGACAAACCGATTGGCATCAGTAAGGCGGCCGTTGCCGTATTTGACATAAAATTGGTTAATGCACAGGACATGACCAACACTGAGCTGAGCAGTAAAAATGGTGAAGCCTGTTGACCAAGCAGATCGATAACAGAGCGAGCCATGATTTCCCCGGCCCCGGTGGTTTCAAGCGCTTTCGCTAACGCTAGGGTTCCGCCGAACAGAAAAATAGTCTGTGAGTCAATTGACTGGTATGCCTGCTTTTCCGTAATAACGCCAGTAATGACTAAGAATAAAGCGCCAATGGAACCAATAATGGCAATGGGTAAACCAATAATATTCTCGAAAATCATTCCCAGGACGGTAAATACCAATACCATAACAGCAATCACTTGCTTATATTTTGGGCAAGAAATTTTTCTACCATTGTCCACATTTGCTTTGCTGCTTGCCGATTTTGCCGGCAACAGTTTATAGCCTATGGTCAAAAAGTAGAGGATCCCGCAGAGCAGCATGGGAATACCAAGTTTGGCATACTCGAAAAAACCAAAACGTTGCCCGACTTGCTCAAGCGCCGACTGGGCGATCAGGTTGCCTGGGGAGCCAATGAGAGATAAGTTTCCCCCCAGCGCCGAAGCAAACGCCAGCGGCATCAGCAGGCGAGATTGCGCATAGCCAGACTTGATAGCAGCGCCGATAACCACGGGTATCAGCACCGCAGCCGTTCCGGTATTGGATAAAAACCCGGATAGCAGGCCGCACACCAGCATAATAATAACGATAAGCTGCTTCTCTGATCTGGCGTAACGCGTCACTATGCCGCCAATCTTATCGGTGACGCCGGTTTCAAACAGAGCGCCGCCAACCACGAACATCGCCACAAATAAAATGACATTTTGGTTAATAAATCCGGCAAAAGCCGTTTTCACATCGAAAATTCCGGTTACGACTAAAACAATGCAGACAAGCATTGCCGTGGCAGCCAGAGGGATTTTTTCCCAAACAAACATCACGATTGAAAATAGTAATAGTGACAAGGTAATGGCAACTGGTGACATAAATAGATAATCCCTCGTTCAGCAAATAAAAATAATATTTTTAATAACAGCAGGTGATGCAAAATAAAATGCGGGCGTATTGACACTCTCAAAGCTACATCAAATCACTTTCCAGTACATTAATAACTCCCACCACCATACCCCTACGGTAATGTGTAAGATGAAAGTCAACAGTGCCAATATACCGCCCACAATCCACCAGGACTTAATATCGTTGTATCCCACACCAAATATAACGGGGCCCGCCGCACCGCCATAGTGAGTGACCATTCCGCCATAGGAATTACTAAACAGCAGAGCTAATGCAGTCAGCATCACCGGCGCCCCAGACACATTGGCCAGCATGGCAAAAACTGGAACCATCGCCACAATATAGGCGCTGCCCGAAGCAAAGAAGTAACGGACTAAAATACTTAACGCCACGATAATGATGAAGGCGAGCGTACTATGAGTGCCAAAAGAAATGTTATTTTTGAGCAAGTCAGCCAGCCACATGAAAAAACCCACGCTGGACAGCAATGAGCTCAAACCGATGATGCCGCCATACCAAATCAGTGTGTTCCAGCCACCTTTGTTCTTAATCACATCATCCCAGCTGACGATTTTTAATACCAGCATCAATGCCATCACACAAATGGCGACCGTTGATTCGTTCACGCCCAGCGATTTACTGAATACCCAACCGCCCAGCGCCATGATAAACAGGCAGGAGAGCATCTTTTCCCGTAACGTCATCGGTCCTAAGGATTCAATACCGGCTTTGGCTATCGCTTTGTTATCCACCTTCTTCAGCTCAGGGGGATAAAGCTTATAAATAATCAACGGCGTCAGTAGCAGCATAATGATGCCTGGCAACACGCCGGCCAGCGCCCATCCGCCCCAGCTCAATTTGATATGACAAATATCCTCAATCATCTTGAGCGCCAGAATATTGCCGGCCATCGCCGTAAAAAACATATAGCTGGTGGTTTTGGTCACCATATAGACGTTCATCATCAGGTAATGACCAACGCGTTTTGCGCTATGTTCAGGTTCCGAGCCCAGGGCCACAGCCACGCTATTGATAATCGGTAAAACGATACCGCCAGCGCGCGCGGTATTCGACGGCGTAGCGGGTGACAGGATCAGATCCAAAAAAGCGGTGACATAGCCTAATCCCAGCGTCGTACTGCCTATCTTGCCAATAAGAATATAAGCAATACGTTTACCTAAGCCGGTAATGACAAAAGCGGCACTGAGGGTGAATGCAGAGAACACCAGCCAGGTGGTGCCGGAAGCATAACCGCTTAAGACGCTCGATGACTTTATGGTGCCGTCGCCTAAATTACCGATCACCACCATAGAGGCAGCGACGGCGATTAACAAGACAACCGGTTCGGAAAAGGGTTTGATCACTAAACCAACGATGGCCGCCAGATAAATACCTGACAACACCCATGCTAGCTTAGTCAACCCTTCAGGTGCGGGAAATACACTTATCAGTATTGGTATGGCTATAATAACCAATAGTTTCCATAACGATTTTTTATCCATTTTGATTCCTTGCCTAGATTAATCATATAAAAACGCTCAGGAATGACCCAAAATAAAAATCGGGCACTCTGTTTCGAATAATTTATAAATTGTCTGGTGAGATGATTAATCTGGCAGGTAAACCATTCCCGAGAGAATTTTACGCGCGGTGCGAATAACCGATGCGCGAATGTTTTCTGGCTGCCCATGAGTATTGCTCAGACTCACATCAATGCTTCCGCTGGGATGCTCAACGTTAATGAGGCCATCCCCCGCCATGCGGGTCATTTCGTTAACCACGGTATCAGCAATAATGCATGAACTCGCCAGGCCGATGGCGCCGGTGATCGCCAACGATTTATGACAGCTATGCGGCATGAAATAGCGAACAGTCAGTGTTCCACCATGCTGTGGTGGCGCCACCAGCACGGGTTTGGGGATCACCATATTTGATACGTCGCCAAATCCCATTGCCGCGCCAGCTTGTTTGCGGATGGATTCCAGGCGTTGAAAAAAGCCTTTATCCTGATCTAATTCACTCGCTGACTCATATCCTGTTTTGCCCAGGCTTTGCGCCGGAATAATGACCATGGGCATCGCCATATCGATACAGGTCACGCGAATACTATCAAAGATATCGACCCGGTTGCCGGTGGGGAATAGCTGGCCGGATTTCGCCCCTGCAGCGTTCAAAAACGTCAAGCCAACGGGTGCGGCCTGGCCTGGAACGCCGTCAATATGCGTGCCGCCTTCATAAACCACCTGCCCATTCGGGGTCTGAATGTCTGCGTCAACAAAGGTATTGGTATTCACGTTCCTGATGCGCACCCGTGTCACCGGAGAGGTTGCCGCGACGAGTCCTTTTTCGATGGCAAACCCACCCACGGCGCAGAGCATATTGCCGCAATTCGGCGTGATATCTACCCGGCGTTCATTGACAATGACCTGAACAAATAAGTAATCCACATCCGCTTGTTGACTGGTCGATTGGCTGACAATCGCCACCTTGCTGGTCTGTGGGCTACCGCCGCCAATCCCGTCGATTTCCAGCTCATGGCCTGAACCCATGATAGTTAATAACGCCTCATTACGTTTCTGCGTATCTTCAGGGAGATCGTCTGCTAACAGAAAGGCCCCTTTTGAGGTGCCGCCACGCATAAGTGCGCATGGAATAGTTTTCATAACACGCTCCTTACAAATAGAGAAGAAAAACTCAAATAAGCGGCAGGCGTGAATTAAATACATTCAATGAATTTAAAGTTTTTTATTAACTTTATTATTTCATTGCCGCCATACCGTTTACCCGCTGATTCTACTTGCAAGGGTGTCGGTGATTGATAAAATTAAAAAATAAGATTTATTCCCCCAGAACATCAATTACAGATTTCATCGCGATGATAATTAATTAGGCCCTATTATAGGCATAAAGTCTATTTACGCTCAGGGAGTCATGATGAACAATGAACTATCCGGTATGAAAGCCTTTGTGACCGTGGCGGAGCTCGGCTCGTTTAGTAAAGCCGCCGAGGTCCTTAATCTGACACAACCCGCGCTGACGCGAAAAATTAAAAAAATTGAAAGTAATCTCAATACCGCGCTATTCGTACGTACCACCCGAAAAATTCAGCTCACGCAGGCGGGAGCAATGCTGCTGCCGAAAGCAAAATCGCTGATTGCCAGCCTCGATGCCGCCATCTTCGACGTCAGCAGCCTCACTTCTCATGTCCAGGATACGATAACGTTGTCCTGTATCCCCACAGCCGTCTTTTATTTTTTGCCTCGCGCTATCGTTCAATTTAATCAGCGCTATCCGCATATCAAAGTACGAATTTATGAACAAGGTATAGAAAATTGCATGACCTCGGTGAGAAAGGGGGAAGTCGATTTTGGAATAAACATGAACTTCATCACACATCCCGATATCGAATTTAGCCCACTGGTCAATGAACCCTTCGTCCTGGCCTGCAGAAAGGATCATCCACTGGCCAGCAAGAAATTGGTGGAATGGCGAGAGCTCGCCTCGCAGAGATTAATTGGCGTAAGGCGATCGAGCGGCAATCGGCAACTGATTGAAAGTTGCCTGGCAGATAAACCGTGGAAGCTGAACTGGTTTTATGAAGTCAGACATTTATCCACCTCTCTCGGCCTGGTTGAGGCGGGGCTTGGCGTATCGGCATTGCCCTGTCTGGCCATGCCCCATCACGTCAACAGCGCGGTGGTCAGCGTGCCGCTAGTGGAACCCGTCATCCGGCGTACACTGGGTATGATCCGCGTAAAAAACCGCCCGCTTTCCGCAGCAGCTGAACGCTTCGCGTCACTGTTACTCCTGATGTGGACGGATGAAGCGAGCGAACTGTGGTGTAACGTTGTCGACACAAACCCGCAAGGATAAACGGTTACGGCGCCAGGGCAATCACCTCCGCTGCCCAGCGCTGAAACCCTTCCACGTCGATATCGAGCGCCACCAGGGCGTTCGCCGGCTGACCCAGTCGTCCTTCGATATCCACCACCGTGGTGCCGGCGGTCCAGGTCCCCTGCGTCTCCACCGCCACAAAACACGGCTGGAGAGTGAACAGTTCCGGGCGCGCCAGCCACGCAATAGCGCAGAGATCGTGCATTCGCAAACCACTGCTCATGCTGCCGCTGCGATAGTGGCTAAACAGAGCATGAAGCATTTTACCGGTCTGGTTCAGCGTCGGTAGGGTCGCCAGGTAATCTGCCGCCAGCAGCGCCCGGTTGGTGACGTCCAGCCCGCACATCACAATCTCCAGCCCGCTGTGGAAGACTTTCGCGGCGGCTTCCGGGTCGATAGCAATATTGAATTCCGCATTCGGCGTGAAGTTGCCGCGGCCCGCCGAGCCGCCCATGATCACCAGCCGGCGAATGTTGAACACGCATTCCGGGTACTGGGTCAGCAGCAGCGCTATATTGGTCAGCGGGCCAATCGCCACCAGAGTAATCGGCTCGGCAGCGTGCATCAATGTATCGCGGATCGCCTGGAAGGCCGGCTTCGCCAGCGGCTGACGTTGATGCTCAACAAAGTCATACCCCTCCATGCCGGATTCGCCATGCACCGAGGCGGCGTCGCGCAACGGACGCACCAGCGGCATCGACGCCCCCTGCGCCAGCGGCACATCGGCATTCCAGAAGTGCAGCAGCTGCAGCGCGTTACGGGTCGTCTTCTCCACCGAAACGTTGCCCGCCACGGTGGTCATCAGTTGCAGCTCCAGCTCGGGCGCGAACAGCGCCGCGGCAATGGCGGCAGCATCGTCGATGCCCGGGTCAGTATCAAGAATGATCGGTAAGCGCATGGTTTCTCCCTAAAAAAAATGCCAGACGTTAAGTCTGGCATCTTCTCATACTGCTGGAGGAAAGAACTTACTCTACTTCACGGACATCCACACGCAGCTCTTTCGGCACTTCAAAGACGATATTCTCTTCCCGGCCTTCCAGTGGCACGGCTTCGCCGCCGCCCAGCTCCTGCAGGCGGGTAATGACGTTCTGCACCAGAATATCCGGCGCCGATGCGCCCGCCGTCACGCCGACACAGGCCGCATCCTTGACCCACGCTTCCTGGATATCGGAGGCGTCGTCAATCAGGTAAGCCGCTTTGCCCATCCGCTGCGCCAGCTCGGCGAGGCGGTTAGAGTTGGAGGAGTTTTTCGACCCGACCACCAGCACCACGTCAGCCTGCTCCGCCAGCGCGCGCACGGCTTCCTGACGGTTAGTGGTGGCATAGCAAATGTCGTCTTTGCGCGGGCCGACGATTTTCGGGAAACGCGCGCGCAGGGCGTCAATAACGTCAGACGTATCGTCGACGGAGAGTGTGGTCTGGGTCATAAACGACAGCCGGGCGTCGTTTTTGACTTCCAGCTTGAGAACGTCTTCCGGCGACTCGACCAGGTACATGCCCCCTTGCGGGTTGTTGTACTGTCCCATGGTACCTTCGACTTCCGGGTGGCCGGCATGGCCAATCAGAATCGACTCTTCGCCGCGGCGGCTGGCGCGGGCGACTTCCATATGGACTTTGGTCACCAGCGGACAGGTGGCGTCGAACACCGTCAGGTCGCGGCTCTTCGCTTCATTCCGTACCGCCTGCGATACGCCGTGAGCGGAGAAAATCAGGATCGCGCCGTCCGGCACTTCGCTGATCTGTTCGATAAAAATGGCGCCGCGCTTGCGCAGGCTATCCACCACATAGCGGTTGTGCACCACTTCATGACGAACATAGATCGGTGCGCCATACAGCGTCAGCGCGTTTTCTACAATGCTGATAGCGCGGTCAACACCAGCGCAAAAACCGCGCGGGTTAGCCAACAGGATCTGCATGTTACTCCTCCAGCGCCGGATCGATCTCCAGCACTTCAATATCAAAATGAACGGTGCGCCCGGCCAGCGGATGGTTGAAGTCGACGGTGATGGAATCGCCGTTCACTTCGCGGATCACGCCAGGCATTTCGCTGCCATCCATTGCAGTAAAGAGCATAATCGCGCCGATCTCTGGTTCGCCAGCGTCGATAAATTCACGGCGAGAGAAATACTGAATCAGGTCCGGGCTGGGTACGCCAAAGGCGGCGTCAGGCTCCAGCGAAAAGGCCTTTTTCTCCCCCTCTTTCAGACCGAGAAGCTGTTGCTCCAGCCCTTCGGACAGAGAGGTGTCGCCGAGGCGAAACAGCGCCGGTTTGCCGTTGCTGCGGGTGGACTCGGCGGTGGAGCCGTCGTCCAGTTTCAGTGTGAAGTGCACCAGTACCGCGCTGTTGCTCTGTACGGATTTAGACATGCAAATTGCTCGCTTGTTTTAGGTCACCGGTTGCCCGGTGGCGCTATGCTAACCGGACCGACGGGCGGCCACAAATTCTGTAGGCCGGGTAAGCGTAGCGCCACCCGGCATTGACATTTACGCCTGCTCTTTCGCGGTCGGTTTCGGCAAGAAACCTTCCAGCACAATCAGCGCTGCGCCGATGCAGATCGCACTATCGGCGAGGTTGAAGGTGGCGAAATGCCAGTCGCCGACGTAGAAGTCGATCATATCGACCACGAAGCCGTGCCACAGGCGATCGAACAAGTTACCCAGCGCACCGCCGATAATCAGGGCGTAGGCAATATTGTTCAGCTTTTGCGTCGCCTTCGAACGGTACATCAGTACCGTCAGCACCACACAAATGCCGATCGCGATCCCGGAAAAGAACCAGCGCTGCCAGCCGCCGCTGTCGGCGAGGAAACTAAACGCCGCGCCATAGTTGCGGGCATAATGCAGATTAAGCGACGGGAACAGCGGAACCGTCTCCCCCAGAGCGAAGTTCTGGAGGATCAGGAATTTGCTACCCAGATCGATAATCAGCACGGCTACGACGACCCACAGCCAGCGTAGCCCCGTTGAACAGATCGATTTACTCATCAGGCGAATTTACGTTGCTCGCCGTTACCGGCGACGTTGCTCACACAGCGACCGCAGATTTCTGCGTGTTCCGCTACCTTGCCGACGTCACTGGTGTAATGCCAGCAGCGTGGGCACTTCTCGCCCTCGGCTTTACTCAGGACCACTTTCAGCCCTTTCAGCAGATCGCTCTGCCAGGCATCAGCCGGCGCCTGCGCATAATCGGCAACGTTGGCGCCGGAGGTCAACAGGACAAATCGTAATTCATCGCCCAGCGCGTTGAGCTTGGCCGCCAGGTCGGCATCGGCATACAGCGTGACCGCTGCTTCCAGAGAGCCACCGACTTTCTTATCCGCACGCGCTTGCTCGATCACCTTGTTGACTTCGCCGCGCACCTTGAGCAATTCATCCCAGAAACCGTCGTTCATCGCTTCATCGTCGGCCAGGCCGAACAGACCTTCATACCACTCGCCGGTGAAGACATATTTCTCACGATCGCCCGGCAGGTAGCCCCAGATTTCGTCCGCGGTGAAGGACATGATCGGCGCCATCCAGCGCACCAGCGCTTCCACGATATGGAACAGCGCGGTCTGGCAGCTGCGACGCGCCACGCTGTCCGCTTTCGCGGTGTACTGGCGGTCTTTGATGATGTCGAGGTAGAACGAGCCCATTTCGATGGAGCAGAAGCGCATCAGGCGCTGTACCACTTCATGGAAGTCGTAGGATTCGTAGGCTTTCAGGATATCTTCCTGTGCCGCCTGCGCGCAGCCGACTGCCCAGCGGTCCAGCACCACCATCTCTTCCGGTTTAACCATGTCTTTCGCTGGATCGAAACCGTTCAGGTTCGCCAGCAGGAAGCGCGCGGTGTTACGGATACGACGATAGCTGTCCGCGGCGCGTTTGAGGATCTCATCGGAGACCGCCATTTCGCCGGTGTAGTCGGTGGAAGCCACCCACAGACGCAGGATATCGGCGCCCAGCTTGTTCATCACGTCCTGCGGGCTAACGGTGTTACCGATAGACTTGGACATTTTGCGGCCCTGGCCATCGACGGTGAAGCCGTGGGTCAGTACCTGGCGATATGGCGCTTTGCCTTTCATCGCCGTGGAGATCATCAGTGAAGACATGAACCAGCCGCGATGCTGGTCAGAGCCTTCCAGATACATGTCCGCGGCGTGACCGGCGAATTCCGGACGCACATCAACCACGGAAGAGTGGGTCGACCCGGAGTCAAACCACACGTCGAGGGTATCCGGCACTTTCTCGTAGCTGTCGGCGTCATCGCCAAGGATGTCGCGGGAATCGAGATCCCACCACGCCTGGATGCCGTCAACTTCAACGCGTTTCGCCACTTCTTCCATCAGTTCGAGGGTACGCGGGTGCAGTTCGTGGGTTTCTTTGTGCACGAACAGCGACATCGGCACGCCCCAGGTACGCTGACGGGAGATACACCAGTCAGGGCGGTTAGCGACCATCGATTCGATACGCGCCTGGCCCCAGTCCGGGATCCACTGCACGCCTTTGATCTCTTTCAGCGATTGCGCGCGCAGGCCTTTCTGATCCATGCTGACGAACCACTGCGGGGTGGCGCGGAAGATGATCGGCGATTTGTGTCGCCAGCAGCACGGATAGCTGTGCTGCATTTTTTCCACGTGCAGCAGCGCGCCGCTGTCACGCAGCATCTCAACGATGATGTCGTTGGCTTTGAAGACGTTGATGCCATCCAGAGACGGATAGGTACCAGGCAGGTAAGCACCGTCCGGGCCAACCGGGTTGGCGATTTCCAGACCGTATTTCTGGCTGATGGTGTAGTCGTCCGGACCGTGGCCGCCGGCGGTATGCACCGCACCGGTACCCGCGTCCAGCGTCACGTGGTCGCCAAGGATCGCCGGCACGTCGAAATCGAGGAACGGATGCTTAAAGCGCATCAGTTCAAGCTCAGAACCTTGTACCGCCGCCAGAATAGTGTAGTCCGTCGCGCCAACGCGCTTCATTACGCTCTCAACCAGGTCTTTCGCCAGGATCAGCGCCTGACCGTCAACCTGCACCAGCGCGTAGTCGAATTCCGGCGACAGAGAGATGGCACGGTTAGCCGGCAGGGTCCACGGCGTGGTGGTCCAGATAACCAGGGAAACCGGGCCGTTGACGTCGGCTACGCCGAATTTCGCCAGTACCGCGGCTTTGTCTACCGCGTGGAACGCCACATCGATAGACGGAGAGGTTTTGTCGTAATACTCCACTTCCGCTTCCGCCAGCGCGGAACGGCAGTCAACGCACCAGTGCACCGGCTTAGCGCCTTTATGCAGATGACCGTTGCCGATGATTTTACCCAGCGCACGGATGATGTTGGCTTCGGTTTTGAAGTCCATGGTCAGGTACGGACGCGACCAGTCGCCCAGCACGCCCAGGCGGATAAAGTCTTTACGCTGACCGTCGATCTGCTCCGCGGCATATTCGCGGCACTTGGCGCGGAATTCAGCGGCGGTGAATTTCTCACCCGGCTTACCGTATTGCTGCTCGACTTTCAGTTCGATCGGCAGACCGTGGCAGTCCCAGCCCGGAACGTACGGCGAGTCATAGCCCGTCAGTCCTTTGGACTTAACGATAATGTCTTTCAGAATCTTGTTAACCGAGTGACCAATATGAATGCTGCCATTCGCATAAGGAGGGCCATCATGCAGAATGAAGGTTTTTTTGCCTTTTTTGGCTGCACGAATGATGCCGTACAGGTCATCATCGGTCCAACGCGCCAGCATTCCCGGTTCGCGTTTGGCGAGGTCGCCACGCATAGGGAACCCTGTTTCCGGCAAATTCAGGGTCGATTTATAGTCACTCATCAGATTCTCGGTTCCGTATTTCGGTTTGATAAACACCAGCGGCTCAGGCCTGGCTGGTCAGCCCAAATAATTCGCGGGCCGTTAACTCATCACGTGCGATTTGCGCCTTCAGCTCGTCCAGCGACGCAAACCGCTGCTCGTTACGTATCTTTTTACGCAGTACTACATTGATATGGCGACCGTAGAGGTCCATTACAACGTCCAACAGATGTACTTCAAGCTGCTGACGCACGCCCGCGACCGTTGGACGGGTGCCAATATTGGCGACGCCCGCTATGGGTTTGTCGCCCAGCCCTGTCACTTCTACCGCATAGACCCCTTTAACCGGGGAAACCTGACGACGCAGCGGTAAGTTCGCCGTCGGAAAACCTATGGTACGGCCCAGTTCATCACCATGAACGACGCGTCCGGAGATGCTAAACGGATGGCCCAGCAGCGTCTCCGCCAGCAGGAGATCGTCATCCGCCAGCGCCTGACGCACCGCCGTACTGCTGATACGCACCCCACCTTCGCAGAAAGTCTGGGTGCTGGTCACGTCGAAGCCGTATTCCGCTCCGGCCTTTTGCAATAACAAGAAATCCCCCTGGCGACCAGCGCCAAAGCGGAAATCATCACCGACGGCAAGGAACTGCACACCCAGGCGGCGCACCAGCAGTTCGCTGATAAAATCCTGCGCGGTTAGCGCGGCGAACCGGCGGTCAAAGCGAACGCACAATACATAGTCGACCCCGCTTTCAGCCAGATAGCCCAGCTTTTCACGCAGGCGGGTCAACCGCGCCGGGGCTTTATCGGCGGCAAAGAGCTCCAGCGGCTGGGGTTCGAAAATCATCACCACCACCGGTAAACCGCGCTGGCGGCCCTCTTCGCGCAACCGCTGCAGCAGTGCCTGATGCCCACGATGCACGCCGTCAAAATTACCAATGGTCAGCACGCACCCGTGCGGGGCCTGACTGAGATTATGTATGCCGCGTATCAGCTTCATGTCTGGCTCAAAACAGTGAAAATCGTCCGAGTATACCTTGTACAACTGTCAACGTTAACCAGCGATTGCACCTCGGCAACGAAAGTTCTCAGGAATTCATTCACTCAGCGCGAGAAAGCGGGAAAACTGGCCGCGCCCGGCGATTTTTATGGTGGAAAAGCTGTATTCGACTGCAACAAGCTGGTAGAATCTTGCGCCATCACTACGTAATGAAGCGCTGTGGTGTTAAACGGCGCTTATTTGCACAAATCCATTGACAAAAGAAGGCTAAACGGGCATATTCCTCGGCCTTTGAATTGTCCATATAGAACACATTTGGGAGTTGGACCTTGGCTAATATCAAATCAGCTAAGAAGCGCGCCGTTCAGTCTGAAAAGGCTCGCAAGCACAACGCAAGCCGTCGCTCTATGATGCGTACTTTCATCAAGAAAGTATACGCAGCTATCGAAGCTGGCGACAAAGCTGCTGCACAGAAAGCATTTAACGAAATGCAACCAATCGTGGACCGTCAGGCTGCTAAAGGTCTGATCCACAAAAACAAAGCTGCGCGTCATAAAGCAAACCTGACTGCACAGATCAACAAACTGGCTTAATCGCCTGCTTGCTGAACTTTGTTAAAGAAACCCGCGAAAGCGGGTTTTTTTATGCCCGCCATCTTCCCCCGCTAACGCACGCTGGCGCGGCCAGCGCCACGCCAGCCCACGCCGGCAGGCTATCGGGGTTCGGTAAACAGTGACGAGTAATCGCGATTACAGATGCGCTGAACCGCGGGATGCTGAATCATTCGCTCGGCAAAAATAGCGTGATACTCCTCCATCACGCTATCCATGCGGCCAATTTCGATAATCGATTCGTCATAGTAGAAATCATGCGCATAGAGCGTCGGCGCGACAAATATCGCATTATGCGCGGCGCCGAAGGCTTTCATGAGCGCCGCATCGTCAAATTCGCCGAGGATCTCCACCTTCAGGCCCTGCACGTTAATCCAGTTCAGCAGTTTACGCCCCAGCATCGAACGCCGACCGGGGATCAGCAGCCGCCGCTCTTCCAGACAGGCCGGAAACGGCTTCGTCGGCGCCGGATTCATGCACCAGAAGCTGACGCTGCACTCGCCAATCTTCACCGAAAATAGCCCTTCCTGCTGTGTCGAGTCGATCGGACAGTCAGAGATAATCATATCGAGCTTATGCTGGCTCAGTTGCTCCAGCAGCAGCTCATGGGTGGATTCAAAACAGCGCAGATGGATCTGCTCACTCTCAACGACGGCGGCATCCAGCACGCCGCTGACCAGCCGCTTGGATAACGCATCAGCGACGCCGACATCAAACAGCAGATTCGACTCTTTGCGGTAGTTGACGATGTCGAGCATCTCCTGGCTGAGGGTAAACATGCGGTCGGCATAGCGGAAGACCAGCTCGCCCAGCTCACTCGGCTCCAGTCCCCTTCCTTTTCGCTTAAACAACTTACCCTGCAGGCGCTCTTCCAGGGCTTTGATCTGCCCGGTAATCGTCTGCGGCGTCAGAAACAGCGCCTCCGCCGCGCCAACGACGGACCCTTCTTTATACACGTGCCAGAAGTAGTACAGATGGTTGTAGTTGATATGTGACATGCTTCTCTCCCTGATAATGTCCAGGAGAGCCACGCAGGCTCTCCTGCAGAAAGGTTATACCGCGAGGCGAGTCTCCGTCACGCGCTGACGCAGTATGAGATATCCGATGACTGCTGATAGCACTGAGCCAATCAGGATGCCAAGCTTGGCCCAGTTGATCAACGCGGGGTCGACGCTACCGAAGGCCAGAGTGGCGATGAAAATCGACATCGTAAAGCCAATCCCACACAGAATACCCACCGCCATGATCTGCTTGCAGGTGGTCCCCTCCGGCAGCGAGGCCCACTTCAGCTTCAGCGCCAGCCAGCAGAACAG
The DNA here is from genome assembly GCF_014192815.1 of Klebsiella sp. RC2. Classification (NCBI taxonomy): domain Bacteria; kingdom Pseudomonadati; phylum Pseudomonadota; class Gammaproteobacteria; order Enterobacterales; family Enterobacteriaceae; genus Klebsiella; species Klebsiella sp. RC2. The sequence continues at coordinate 244,457 of NZ_JACHYL010000006.1, forward strand.
GCTGATCCCCAGCGGCTTGCCGATAAACAGCCCGGCCATAATGCCCAGCGGCAGAAGCGACGTCAGTCCGGCCAGGGTGACTCCCTGCAGCGAAACGCCAGCGTTGGCGAAGGCGAACAGCGGCAGGATCATAAACGCGACCCACGGGTGCAGGACATGCTCAAGCGCTTTGGCCGGTGACTTGCCATGCTTTTCCTCGAGCGGGATCATAAAGCCGACGATCACCCCGGCAAGGGTCGCATGAACGCCAGACTTCAGCACCGCCGTCCACAGCACCGCGCCAACCAGAATATAGATCCCGGTACGCCGCACGCCGCTGAGGTTCAGGGCCACCAGCACCGCAATTGCCGCCGCCGCCACGCCCAGCGAAAGCATGGACAGGTCGTGGGTATAAAACAGCGCGATAATCACGATAGCCCCGAGGTCATCAATAATCGCCAGCGCCATCAGGAAAATCTTCAGCGCCGTCGGTACCCGGCTACCTAACAGCGCCAGCACACCGAGCGCAAAGGCAATATCCGTCGCCGCGGGGATCGCCCACCCCTCTCTGGCGACAGGATCCTGGGCGTTAAAAGCCAGATAGACCAGGGCCGGTACAATCATCCCGCCGAGCGCGGCAATCACTGGAAACACCGCCTGACGACGGCTCGCCAGCGCCCCCTGAATCAGCTCACGTTTGACCTCCAGGCCAATCAGTAAAAAAAACACCGCCATCAGGGCATCATTGATCCATAACAGCATGTTTTTATTGATCTCCAGCGCCCCGACTCGCAGCTGAACTGGCGTCTCCAGGAAGGAGTGATACAGACCGCTGGTCACGCTGGTATTGGCCATCACCATCGCCAGCGCGGCGGCAATGATTAAGACAATGCCGCCGGAAGCATCGCTACTAAAGAATCGTTGCAGATGTTTCACTTTTACTTTCATCCTGTTGGTGAATAACTCGATAAAAGCATAATACACACACTGATAACTCGAAAAAATCAGATTTAAATTGCTTTAAAGTTCGTTTTTTACGAATAAAAGAGGAGGCGTAAGGCAAAAAAAGCCCGGGCAGCAAGGCCCGGGCCGGATATCAGGAAAAGCGGAATTAGCGGGTCAGGTCGTCGAAGAACTTCTTCACACCGTCGAAGAAGCTTTTCGAACGCGGGCTGTTGTTTTCCCCGGTCGGGCCGCCGAAGCTCTCCTGCAGCTCTTTCAGCAGCTGCTTCTGCTTCTCATTCAGCCCTACCGGCGTCTCCACCACCACGCGGCACAGCAGATCGCCCTGGGCGCCGCCGCGAACGGATTTCACACCTTTGCCGCGCATGCGGAACAGCTTGCCGGTCTGGGTTTCACCCGGCACTTTCAGACTGACGCGACCGTCGAGCGTCGGCACTTCAATCTCACCACCCAGCGCCGCCATCGTGAAGTTGATCGGGACTTCGCAGTACAGGTTATTACCTTCACGCTCAAAGATAGCGTGCTGCTTCACCTGGACCTGTACGTACAGATCGCCTGCCGGTGCGCCATGCTCGCCAGCTTCGCCTTCGCCCGCCAGACGGATCCGATCGCCGGTGTCCACACCTGCCGGAATTTTAACCGACAAGGTTTTCGTTTTCTCTACACGCCCATGACCATGACATTTGTTGCATGGATCTTTAATCAGCGTACCGCGTCCCTGACAGTGCGGACAGGTCTGCTGTACCGCAAAGAAGCCCTGACGCATCTGCACCTGGCCTGCGCCATGACAGGTCGGACAGGTCTGCGGCTTGCTGCCGGCCTTGGCGCCGCTGCCGTGACAGACGTCGCACTCTTCCAGCGTCGGAATACGGATCTCTTTGGTGACGCCGCGCACCGCTTCTTCCAGCGTCAGCTCCATGTTGTAACGGAGATCGGCGCCGCGCGCCGCGCGCTGACGACCACGTCCGCCGCCAAAGATATCGCCGAAAACATCGCCAAAGATATCGCTGAAATCCGCACCGCCGCCAAAACCGCCGCCGCCGCCCATGCCGCCCTGTTCGAAGGCCGCGTGGCCGTACTGATCGTAGGCCGCACGCTTCTGGGCATCAGTCAGGATTTCATACGCTTCTTTGATTTCTTTAAATTTGGCTTCGGCCTCTTTATCACCCTGGTTGCGGTCCGGGTGATACTTCATGGCCAGGCGCTTGTAAGCCTTTTTGATTTCACGCTCTTCCGCTGTTTTGGAGACGCCTAAAATCTCGTAGTAATCTTGCTTTGCCATCGGTGTTTTTCAGCCCCTTAACATGCGTGCACGGGCGGAGAGGAAACCTCTTCGCCCGTGCCAGTGTTTTACCCGTTCAAAGGGCGATTATTTTTTATCTTTCACTTCTTCGAACTCAGCGTCGACAACATCGTCGTCTTTCGCGTTGCTCGCCTGAGCGTCAGCGGAACCCGCCTGCTGCTGAGCGTGCTGCTGCTGAGCAATTTCCATCAGCTTCTGAGAAGCCTGCGCCAGCGCCTGCATTTTCGCTTCGATATCCGCTTTGTCTTCGCCTTTCAGGGAAGTTTCCAGCGCGGTCAGCGCAGACTCAATAGCGGTTTTGTCATCAGCCGGCAGTTTATCGCCTGCTTCTTCAACCTGCTTGCGAGTGCTGTGCAGCAGATGGTCGCCCTGGTTACGGGTCTGTACCAGCTCTTCGAACTTACGGTCAGATTCGGCGTTAGCTTCTGCTTCGCGAACCATTTTCTGAATTTCTTCTTCATTCAGACCGGAAGACGCCTTGATGGTGATCTTCTGCTCTTTACCGCTGTTTTTGTCTTTCGCGGAAACGTGCAGGATACCGTCAGCATCGATGTCGAAGGTGACTTCGATCTGCGGCATACCGCGCGGCGCCGGGTTAATACCATCCAGGTTGAACTGACCCAGTGATTTGTTATCAGACGCGCGTTTACGCTCACCCTGCAGCACATGGATGGTTACCGCAGACTGGTTGTCTTCTGCAGTAGAGAACACCTGGCTGTGCTTGGTCGGGATAGTGGTGTTTTTGTTGATAAGCGCTGTCATCACGCCGCCCATGGTTTCGATACCCAGCGACAGCGGGGTTACGTCCAGCAGCAGAACGTCTTTCACATCACCCGTCAGTACACCACCCTGAACCGCTGCGCCGATCGCCACAGCTTCATCCGGGTTAACGTCTTTACGCGGCTCTTTACCGAAGAACTCAGCGACTTTTTTCTGCACCATCGGCATACGAGTCTGACCACCAACGAGGATCACGTCGTTGATATCGGAAACGGACAGACCGGCATCCTGCAGGGCCACTTTCAGCGGCTCGATGGAACGGTTAACCAGGTCTTCTACCAGGCTTTCCAGTTTCGCGCGAGTCACTTTGATATTCATATGTTTCGGACCGGTCGCATCTGCAGTGATATACGGCAGGTTAACGTCGGTCTGCTGAGCAGAAGACAGTTCAATCTTCGCTTTCTCAGCGGCTTCTTTCAGGCGCTGCATGGCCAGCGGGTCGTTACGCAGGTCAATGCCCTGATCTTTCTTGAACTCATCAACGAGGTAGTTGATCAGACGCGTATCGAAGTCTTCACCGCCCAGGTGGGTGTCACCGTTGGTCGCCAGTACTTCAAAGGTTTTCTCGCCGTCAACTTCGTCGATTTCGATAATAGAGATATCGAAAGTACCACCACCGAGGTCGTATACCGCGATAGTGCGGTTACCGACTTCTTTATCCAGACCGTAAGCCAGCGCCGCCGCGGTTGGTTCGTTGATGATACGTTTGACTTCCAGACCGGCGATACGGCCGGCATCTTTGGTTGCCTGACGCTGCGCATCGTTGAAGTAAGCCGGTACGGTGATAACCGCTTCAGTTACCGGTTCACCCAGGTAATCTTCAGCCGTTTTCTTCATTTTTTTCAGCACTTCAGCAGAGATCTGCGGCGGTGCAGTTTTGGTGCCTTTCACATCCAGCCATGCGTCGCCATTGTCTGCGGCAACAATTTTGTATGGCATGATAGAAACGTCACGCTGAACTTCTTCGTCCTGGAAGCGGCGGCCAATCAGGCGTTTAATCGCAAACAGGGTGTTTTGCGGGTTTGTCACTGCCTGACGTTTAGCCGGCTGACCAACCAGAGTTTCACCATCCTGGGTATAGGCAATGATAGAAGGCGTGGTGCGATCGCCTTCGGCGTTCTCCAGCACGCGTGCAGTAGTGCCATCCATAATCGCTACACAAGAGTTGGTAGTACCCAGGTCGATACCAATAATTTTACCCATCTAAACGTCTCCACTAAAAATTCGATCAACATGTGGTTGTGAACCTGTAATAAGGGCGAAACGTGCGGTTTCAACTGCCCAGACATCATTTTTTTTCAGGTTCTTCACTGCGGTTGACTACAAGATGGGGTCGCCCACCCCGGCATCAAGGGGCAAGCCTAAAAATTTTTTGCACCGGGCCCCGACCTGAGTCGTGAAAAGCGTCCCGAGCGACATTGTCAGGCGCCAAAAGAGGCAGCGAAATACATATATAAATGATGAATGTGAAAACAAAATATATTCATAATATCATTGACATAACCCGCAATACTTGCGCGCTAATGGCCCCACGCCCCTGGTGATAATATCCCTCGCCGTCGCACTTTACTTATTCAGGGGACATATTGATGAAACCACTATTCCGGATTTCCGCGGGGCTTATCCTCGGCTTATCGTTTATCACCTCGGCGGCCGCCAACGACCATAAAATCCTCGGTGTGGTAGCCATGCCGCGCAATGAAACCAACGACCTGACGCTGAAACTCCCGGTCTGTCGGGTCGTCAAACGCATTCAGCTCAGCGCCGAACGCGGCGATGTACAGCTCTCCGGGGCGACGGTCTACTTTAAGGCCAGCCGCGGCGCCAGCCATACGCTGAACGTCCCCGCCGGGATAAAAGAGGGCAGCACCTCCGGCTGGATCAACATCAATAGCGATAACGACAGCAAACGCTGTGTGAAGAAAATCGCCTTCTCCGGCCACACGGTCCACTCCTCAGATATGGCCTCATTAAAAATTATCGGCGACGACTAACCTCGTTATCCTGAGGAGGGATGATTTATGCATATTAACTATCTGGCAGATGACGATCTGGCCTTTCTTCCTGAGTGCAGCGAGGCGCATCTGGAAGCTTTTACCCGTATTCTGACCCACGGCGAAAACGGCAAACCCCGCCTCTCCAGCACGCTGCTGCGCAACGAGACCTTTTTAGCAATGGAGGGCCACCCTGAACGCTATCGCCGCAACTGGCAGCTGATTGCCGGAGAGCTACAGCATTTTGGCGGCGACAGCATCGCCAACACCCTACGCCGCCACGGCAAATTTTATCGCGCGATCCTGCTGGATGTGTGTAAACGGCTGAAGGCGAAGGTCGACAAACAGATGACGACGCCGCAGATCGAACAGCAGTTACTGGAACATTTCCTGCAGCACAGCTGGAATAAGCTGGATGCGGAGCAAAAGGCACAATTTCTTGCCGCGGTGGATTGCCGGAGCCATGAGCTGGAAAATCTGTTGCCCCATCTGCTGAGGCACCGCAAGCTAAGCGAAGGGGTCGCCCTGTTGCTGGACGAGCGCTTAACCGCCATTCTGCGCACCCATGCCGCCGTAAGCGTTATTGGTCATGGTCTGGTGCGCGGCGCCGGGCTGGGCGGGCCGCTCGGCGCCGCGCTGAACAGCGTCAAAGCGGTGAGCGGCAGCGCTTACCGGGTCACCATCCCTGCGGTCCTGCATATTGCCTGTTTACGGCAAATGATCCAGCCGCCGTCGGGCGCAACAGAAATTGGTGAAAAATACCCCGCCAGATCATAGACAGCCCTTCAGCGCCTCATTATTATGCCGCGCCCCGCCGCCAAGTCGCGGGGTAATGCTTCCCTTTTAATGATAATTTTGAGGAATTATGGGCAACACTAAGTTGGCTAATCCGGCACCGCTGGGCCTTATGGGCTTCGGCATGACCACTATTCTGCTTAACCTGGCGAATAGCGGCCTGTTCGCATTCGATGTAGCTATCCTGGCGATGGGCATTTTTTACGGCGGCATTGCGCAAATTTTTGCCGGCCTGCTTGAATACAAGAAAGGCAACACCTTTGGCTTAACCGCTTTTACCTCCTACGGCAGCTTCTGGCTGACGCTGGTGGCTATCCTCCTGATGCCGAAAATGGGTCTGGCGGAAGCGCCTAACGCGCACTTCCTCGGCATGTACCTCGGCCTGTGGGGCGTCTTTACCCTGTTTATGTTCTTTGGCACCCTGAAAGCAGCCCGCATGCTGCAGTTTGTCTTCCTGAGCCTGACCGTGTTGTTCGCGCTGCTGGCGATTGGTCATCTGGTGGATAACGAAGGCATTGTGAAAGTCGCTGGCTGGGTCGGCCTGGTTTGTGGCGCCAGCGCTATTTACCTGGCGATGGGTGAAGTGCTGAACGAGCAGTTCGGCCGCACCGTGCTGCCGATCGGCGAACCACGTTAATCGTCCGCCGCCGTCCTGTCACAGGGCGGCGGCAGGTCATCATCGGTAAACCAGACTCAACGCTGCAGTTCCCCTTCCGGCAATCCCGCCGACGCCGTCATCCCCTGACGCAGCCAGATACCTAATCCTAGCCCCATCAGCGAGAGGGCCAGCACATACCAGGCTGGCGCCATCGGCGACACGCCCATCAGCATGGTGACCGCAATCGGCGTCAGGCCGCCAAAGATCGCGTACGACAGGTTGTAGGAAAATGAGATGCCGGTGAAGCGCACTTCAGCCGGGAAGGCCCGCACCATGACATAAGGCACCGCCCCTACCACCCCGACGCAGAGCCCCACCGTGCCGTAGAGCAGAAACAGCCGCTGCGGGCTGGCGCCGGACAGGTGGTAAAATGCCCAGCTGGCAACCGCCAGCAGCAGGCTGCCGACGATGAAAGTCCGGCTGGCGCCAAAGCGATCCGCCGCCAGCCCGGCGAGCAGACAGCCGATGCACAACATAATCGTGGCGATGCTATTGGCCTGCAGGGTAATCGCCGGCGCGAAGCCATAGTGTTTCTGCAGCCAGACCGGCGACATCAGGATCACCACCACCACGCCTGCCGACAGCAGCCAGGTCAGCAGCATAGAGATCACCACCGCCTTCTGGTGCTTCAGCGCTACCGCTTTTACCGGCAGCTCCTGCGCCAGCGCTTTACGCTGCTGCATCTCAAGAAAAATCGGCGTCTCCTGCAGCCAGCGACGCAGATACATCGCAATCAGACCAAATACACCGCCCAACAGGAAGGGGATCCGCCAGCCGCCGTCGTGGATCCCCTGCGGCGTCAGGCTGGTGTTGATAAGCGTCGCCACCACCGACCCCAACAGAATGCCAACCGTCAGGCCGGCCGTCAGCGTACCGCAGGCGATACCAATGCGTTTTTCCGGGACATGCTCGGCGACAAACACCCAGGCGCCAGGAACTTCCCCGCCGATCGCCGCCCCCTGCAGAATACGCATCAGCAGTAACAGCAACGGCGCGACGATGCCCACCGAGCTATAGGTTGGCAGCAGGCCAATCGCCAGGGTCGGCAGCGCCATCAGCAGGATGCTGAGGGTGAACATTTTCTTGCGTCCCACCAGATCGCCAAAGTGGGCCATGATGATCCCCCCCAGCGGGCGCGCCAGATAACCGGCGGCGAAAATGCCAAAGGTTTGTACCTGACGGAGCCATTCGGGAATATCTGCGGGAAAGAAGAGCTCACCGACGACGGCGGCAAAGAAAACGAAAATGATAAAGTCATAAAACTCCAGCGCGCCGCCCAGGGCGGCCAGCGTCAGCGTTTTATAATCCTGGCGGTTTAGCGGTCGGTTTGCATATGACATAACGCGATTTCATCCTGAGGTGTGCAGCGTGATTTATAGCGTGTAAAGTAAACAGCACTATATCGTAAATAAAACGGCACACCATCAGCGATGCAGGTTATGTCACAAATGCATTAAATTCAGGATAAAGTTTCGCGCCTGGCGCTCTTAGGACGAAATGCTTCTACCACACGGCCATCGGTTTCCACATAAGGCCCCTCCAGCAACTGTACACAATAAGGTACACTTGCAAAAATACCGTGCACCAGTACCTTGCCGTCAGCATCTTTTACCCCTTCCAGGGTCTCCTGAATCGCTTTCGGTTGTCCGGGAAGGTTGAGGATCAACGCCTGCTTGCGGATCACCCCGACCTGCCGGGAAAGGATAGCCGTCGGCACAAAGTGTAGGCTAACCTGGCGCATTTGCTCGCCGAAGCCCGGCATCTCGCGATCGGCAATCGCCAGCGTTGCGTCAGGCGTCACATCGCGACGTGCAGGGCCGGTTCCGCCGGTGGTCAGCACCAGATGGCACCCCATCTCGTCAACCAGTTCGCACAGCGTTTGCTCAATGATCACCTGCTCATCCGGAATCAGGCGGGTTTGCAGTTCGAAAGGGGTGGTGAGGGCACGCGCCAGCCACTCTTCCAGTGCCGGGATGCCTTTATCCTGATAGACGCCGCTGGAGGCGCGATCGGAGATGGAAACTAAGCCGATTCGTAAGGTATTCATGGTTATTCCGTTCAAACTGTGGCGTTAAACGAAATGATACACTGCCGGAGGCGGGACAGACAGTGTAATGTGGCCGACGGGCGTCGGCCACCTGCGGGATTACAGCAGTTCGCCGATCATTTTTTCCAGTTTTTCCTGGTCGATCGCAAACTTACGGATACCTTCCGCCAGTTTGTCTACCGCCATCGGATCCTGGTTATGCTGCCACAGGAACTCAGATTCGGTAATACGTTCCGGACGCGCTTTCACTTCGCCGGTATAAACCAGTTTACGCTCAACGGCGCCTTCGCTTTCAGACAGCTCTTTCAGCAGCGCCGGGGCGATGGTCAGGCGGTCACAGCCGGCCAGTTCCAGGATTTCGCCAACATTACGGAAGCTGGCGCCCATCACCACGGTTTCATAGCCGTGCTGCTTGTAGTATTCGTAGATTTCGCTGACGGAAACCACGCCCGGATCTTCTGCCGGCGCGTACTCTTTCTTGTCGGTGTTAGCTTTGTACCAGTCGAGGATACGGCCAACAAACGGCGAAATCAGGAAGACGCCCGCTTCGGCGCAAGCGCGAGCCTGAGCGAAGGAGAACAGCAGCGTCAGGTTACAGTTGATGCCTTCTTTTTCCAGCTGTTCAGCGGCGCGAATGCCCTGCCAGGTGGAAGCCAGCTTGATAAGAATACGATCGTTGCTGATGCCCGCGTCGTTATACAGCTTGATGATGCGCTTGGCTTTCGCGATAGACGCTTCAGTATCATAGGAGAGGCGTGCATCCACTTCAGTGGAAATACGGCCCGGGATCAGTTTCAGGATTTCGAGACCGATGTTCACCGCCAGCTTGTCGGAAGCATCGAGGATCTGCTGCGCGCGATCGCTGCTCTGGCTACGTGCCCAGGCCACAGCGTCATCAATCAGCTTACGGTACTCAGGGATCTGAGCCGCGCCGAGAATCAGGGAAGGGTTGGTGGTGGCATCCTGAGGCTGATACAGCTTCATTGCCGCAATATCTCCGGTGTCAGCGACGACAGTGGTGTACTGACGCAGAGAAGTTAATTTATCCGTCATGATATATTTCTCTTAAACAGCAGTTAAGGGGATGTAACCGGTCTGCCCAGATGATAACACGCTGCCGGGTCAGCGCAACCGCCGACGAGAGAAGAGCGCAGAGTGTGATAAACTGTGCCGCTTAATTTGCTGAAAGCGAAAGGATTGTCACTTAATTGGTAACGCTTACACAAGCGTACCGGCATGGACAAGAGGATGTTTAATGCCTGATTTTCTCTCATTTATCAATGAAATACTCTGGGGCTCAGTGATGATTTATCTGTTACTGGGGGCGGGGATCTGGTTTAGCTGGCAAACCCGGGGTATTCAGTTCCGTTACGTGCGCAAATTCGGCCGCAGTCTGAAAAAAAGCCTGCACCCGCAGCCGGGCGGTTTAACATCCTTCCAGGCGCTCTGTACCAGTCTTGCCGCCCGGGTCGGCAGCGGCAACCTTGCCGGGGTGACGCTGGCGATCGCCGCCGGCGGGCCTGGGGCCGTATTCTGGATGTGGGTTTCCGCCCTGCTCGGCATGGCCAGCAGCTTCGCTGAGTGTTCTCTTGCGCAACTATACAAAGAGCGCGACAGCCAGGGACAGTTTCGCGGTGGCCCGGCGTGGTATATGGCGCGCGGTCTCGGCATGCGCTGGATGGGCGTTCTGTTTTCGATCCTCCTGCTGCTGGCCTATGGATTTATCTTTAACACCGTGCAGGCCAACTCGGTGGCCCATGCCCTGCACTATGCGTTCGATCTGCCAGCGGCAGTCAGCGGCGGCGTGCTGGCCATTTTCGTTTTCCTGGCCATTCTCCGTGGCCTGCGCGGCGTGGCGCGCCTGATGCAGTGGCTGGTGCCCATCATGGCGCTGCTGTGGATCGCCACCAGCCTGCTCATCGGCCTGTGGCACGTCACCGCCCTGCCGACCATTTTTGCCACCATCTTTCGCTGCGCCTTCGGCTGGCAGGAAGCCGCCGCCGGCGCGGTGGGCTACTCCATCAGCCAGGCACTGACCAGTGGCTTCCAGCGCGGCATGTTCTCCAATGAAGCAGGGATGGGTTCTTCGCCTAACGCCGCCGCGGCCGCCGCCTCCTGGCCGCCGCACCCGGCAGCGCAGGGGATCGTGCAGATGATTGGCGTGTTTATCGATACCATCGTGATCTGTACTGCCAGCGCGATTATCGTCATGCTGGCGCCGCGCCCCGACAATGAATATACGCTCAATGGCATTCAGGACTTGCAACACGCGATGAGCGTGCTGGTCGGCGGCTGGGGAGCCGATTTTATCGCCCTCATCGTGCTGCTGTTCGCCTTTAGCTCTATTGTGGCCAACTACGTGTATGCGGAAAATAATCTGGTCTTTCTGCGTCTGGATAAGCCTCGCTACATCTGGGGGCTGCGAATACTCACCGTCCTGATGGTGCTGCTGGGGACCCTGGTAAGCCTGCCTGTCGTCTGGCAGAGCGCGGATATCATCATGGCGCTGATGGCGATGACCAACCTGACGGCCATCCTGCTGCTTTCCCCGACGGTGCGGATTATCGCCAGCGATTATCTGCGCCAGCGGCGGCTGGGTATCCAGCCCACTTTCGATGCCGCCCGCTACCCGGATATTCACCAGCAGCTGGCCCCGGGTGCCTGGAATGAACTGCCGCGCGAATAGCGCGGCAATCGCAGCTATCGATCCCACCATGCACTTTTTTTGTTAAAATTCGTCGAAATTACCTGCAAGGACTGGATATGCTGATTCTGATTTCACCTGCTAAAACGCTCGATTATCAAAGCCCGCTGGCAACGACTCGCTATACCCAGCCCGAACTCCTCGAGTACTCTCAACAGCTTATCGGCATCGCTCGTAAGCTGACCGCGCCGCAAATCGGCAAGCTAATGAGCATTAGCGACAAGCTGGCGGATCTGAACGCCACCCGTTTCCACGACTGGCATCCTGACTTTACGCCGCAAAATGCCCGCCAGGCGATCCTTGCCTTTAAGGGCGATGTCTACACCGGCCTGCAGGCAGAGACGCTCACCGAGGACGACTTTGACTTCGCCCAGCGACACCTGCGCATGCTCTCCGGCCTGTATGGCGTGCTGCGCCCGCTGGACCTGATGCAGCCCTACCGCCTGGAGATGGGGATCCGTCTGGAAAACCCGTGCGGCAAAGATCTGTACCAGTTCTGGGGCGAGACCATTACCGAGAAGCTGAATCAGGCGCTGCAGGCTCAGGGCGACGATATCGTCATCAATCTGGCTTCCGATGAGTATTTTAAATCGGTGAAAACGCAAAAATTGCAGGGTCAGCTGATCAAGCCGGTCTTCCTCGATGAGAAAAACGGCAAATTCAAAGTGATCAGCTTCTATGCGAAAAAGGCGCGCGGTCTGATGAGTCGCTACATTATCGAAAACCGCTTAACCCAGCCGGAGCAGCTCAAAGCCTTTAATAGCGAAGGCTATTTCTTTGATGCGGAGGCTTCGGAGAAAGGTGAGCTGGTGTTTAAACGCCACGAGCAGTAGGCCTCGATGCCCCCGGCCTCTCAGCGGGGGCAAAGATGATCAGTCGTCGTGGTGATGCCGCTCGTGCCCATGGCCATGATGGCCTTGATCGTCATCATCGTCGCGATCATGGTGGCGATAATCATCATGCGGGCGCCAGCGATCGTCACGCCAGTCATAATGGTGAGCCCACCAGTCACGATCGCGCCAATGATCGCCATCCCAGTAGTGCCCATAATCATCGCGATCGCCGATTTGCAGCTTCACCGCCGGGAGCAGGGTGATTTCGTCGGCATGAACCAACGCAGGAGCGACCAGCAATATAGAAAGTGCCAGCAAAGCAGATTTCAGCGTTGTCATAAGTGACCTCTTCTATCCGTCCCCGTTATGGGCCGATAGCAAAATATTAACGCCACAAAACTATTCTGATTATTCTCTGCAATCTGAATCTAGAGTGCGCCGCATTTATTGCTCGTTCGTACACAATATCTCCATCTTCGAGCGTAAAAAAACCGGGCACCAGGCCCGGTTTAGCTGGTGGATGAACGACAATACTAGCCCATCATCAGCTTACGCAGCGCGGCGAAATCCGCCGGCAGATTGTGGGACAGCAGCGGCAGGTCGGCGCGGTCAGCCAGCTCCTTCGGCAGCGGCAGGGTTTCCTGCAGGATCTCTTCCACGCTCTCTTTGAATTTCGCCGGATGCGCGGTACCGAGGAACAGGCCGTACTCTCCCGGCTGCAGCTGATCGCGCAGCGCGCGCCAGGCAATCGCCGCGTGCGGCTCAGAGATGTAGCCGATGGCCTTCAGCTCGCGCATCGCCGCTTTGGTGGTCTCATCATCGACCGCGGCGTAACCCAGCTCGCTCAGGCGCCAGATTTTACGGCGGAACAGCTCCTCGACGCGCGGCCAGTTGTTCGGCTGGCTAACGTCCATGGCGTTAGACAGCGTCGCCTGGGTGGCTTTTGGCGCCCACTCGCCGCCCTGCAGATAACGGGGAACGGTGTCGTTCGCGTTGGTGGCGGCAATAAAGCGCTTAATCGGCAGACCCAGCGACTTGGCCAGCAGACCAGCGGTCAGATCGCCGAAGTTGCCGCTTGGCACGGAAATCACCAGCTGATTGCGAGCTTCCTGCGGCAGCTGCGCCGCCGCTTCGAAGTAGTAGCAGATCTGCGCCAGCAGGCGGCTGATGTTGATGGAGTTAGCCGAGTTGAGCCCCAGCGTGGCCTTCAGCTCTTCATCGTCAAACGCCTGCTTCACCAGCGCCTGGCAGGCATCAAAGTCGCCATCAATCGCCACGGTTTCAATGTTGCCGCCGAGGGTACAGAACAGCTTCTCCTGCAGCGGGCTGATCTTACCGCGCGGATAGAGGATCACGACCTTGACGTTCGGCAGACCGTAGAAGGCATGCGCCACCGCCGCCCCGGTGTCGCCAGAGGTTGCGGTGAGAATGGTGACCGGCTTATCGCCGGCGATATGGGTCAGCATCTGCGCCATAAAGCGGCCGCCAAAATCTTTAAACGCCAGCGTCGGGCCGTGGAACAGCTCCAGGCAGCCGACATCGTCCTGAACCTTGCTTACTGGCGCCGGGAACGCAAACGCTGCGCGCACCCGCTGCTGCAGGACATCCTGCGGGATCTCATCGCCGATAAAGGCCGATAAAATTTTGGCGCTGCGGGTGACAAAATCCTGCGCCAGCATGTCGTCGATTTCAGTCAGGCTGAATTCCGGCAGATCGTGCGGAAAGAACAGACCCTGATGCTTGCCAAGTCCCTGGGTGACGGCCTGCGCAAAGCTGACCTGCTCGTTATGATCTTTTAAGTTATACAGTTTCATTGGTTATCCCACTACGCGTGCGCCCGCCGTGTCCAGCCGGCAAATATGAACAAAGCCTTCCTGATTCTGCAGATAGTGCGCGCCAAGCCAGTCGGCGACGCGCTGTGCGGTGTCCGGTTTATCACACAACGCAAACAGCGTCGGGCCAGAGCCGGAGATGCCGCAAGCCTGCGCACCGATCTCCATTGTCGCCTGGCGCGCTTCGCTAAAGCCCGGCAACAGTTTGGTACGGTACGGTTCGGCAATGACATCTTTCATCAATTTTGCCGCCAGCTGCGGCTGGCGGGTGTAGCAGGCATGAATAAAGCCCGCGAGGTGGCGACCATGGGCGATACAATCCTGGCGGCGGTATTGTGCCGGCAGAATCGCCCGCGCTTCGGCGGTGGATACTTTAATCCCCGGATAGGCCAACACCCACAGCCACTCATCAAACCCCGGCACCTGCTGGCTGATAATCCCGTTCTCTTCGATCATCAACTGCATGCCGCCAAGATAGCACGGCGCCACGTTATCGTAGTGAATGCTGCCGGAGATACGCCCTTCCATCTCCCCCATCAGCGCCAGCATCCGCGTCTCGTTGAGCGGCTTACCGCAGAACTCGTTCATGGCCACCAGCGCGGCGACCACCGAGCAGGCGCTGGAGCCAAGCCCGGAGCCGATCGGCATGTTTTTTTCCAGGGTCATCGTCACCGGTACCGTCTTACCGATCTCCCGGCAAAAGCTTTCCCAGCACTGATAAACAATGTTTTCCTGCGGCGCCGTCGGCAGTTTGCTGGCGAAGCGTCCCAGATTGTGCAGACTGAATTGCTCTGCCGCTTCAACAGTGACGTTATCGCCCAGCAGCGTGCCATCCACCGGCGTGACCGCCGCGCCCAACACATCAAACCCGACGCTCATATTGGCACTGGAAGCCGGGGCATATACTTTGACCATCTTAAACTCCTAACTTCCAGGACAAGGTGCGCAGCAGGTCGGCAAATACGCCGGCCGCCGTGACGTCGTTCCCGGCGCCATAGCCGCGCAGCACCAGCGGCAGTGGCTGATAATAGTGGCTGTAAAAGGCCAGCGCGTTCTCACCATTTTTGACTTTGAATAATGGATCGTTGCCGTCAACGGCGGCAATTTTCACGCGGCAGGTACCATCCTCTTCGATGTTACCGACGTAGCGCAAGACTTTACCTTCATCACGTGCCTTAGCAACCCGCGAGGCAAACCCATCGTCCAGCGAGGGCAGACGGGCCATAAAGGTTTCGACGTCGCCGCTGGCGTCGAAGTCCGCCGGCAGCGCCGACTCCACGATAATGTCTGACAGCTCCAGTTCACGCCCGGTCTCACGGGCCAGAATCAACAGCTTACGCGCGACATCCACCCCGGATAAATCGTCGCGCGGATCCGGCTCGGTATACCCCATCTCACGGGCCAGCGCCGTCGCGGCTGAGAAACTCACCCCCTCGTCCAGCTTGCCGAAGATAAAGGACAGAGAGCCGGAAAGGATCCCGGAGAAGTGGCGCAGCTCATCGCCGGCGTTGAGCAGGTTCTGCAGGTTCTCAATCACCGGCAGGCCAGCGCCAACGTTAGTGTCATAGAGGAACTTACGGCGCGAGCTGCTGGCCGCATGGCGCAGCTGGTGATAGTAATCCAGCGAAGAGGTATTGGCCTTTTTGTTCGGCGTCACCACATGGAAACCTTCGCGCAGGAAGTCGGCGTACTGATCGGCGACCGCCTGGCTGGAGGTACAGTCGACGATCACCGGATTGAGCAGGTGGTACTCTTTCACCAGGCGGATCAGACGGCCAAGATTAAACGGCTCTTTCGCCTCCGCCAGCGCTTCACTCCAGTTCTCCAGATTCAGGCCATGAACGCTGGTCAGCAGCGCCTGAGAATTGGCTACACCGCAGACGCGCAGATCGATATGTTTGTTCTTCAGCCATCCCTGCTGGCGCTTGATCTGCTCCAGCAGCGCGCCGCCGACGCCGCCGACGCCGATGACAAACACTTCAATCACCTGGTCGGTGTTGAACAGCATCTGATGGGTCACGCGCACGCCGGTGGTGGCGTCGTCATTGCTGACCACCACCGAAATAGAGCGCTCGGAAGAGCCCTGGGCAATCGCCACGATATTGATATTGGCGCGGGCCAGCGCCGCAAAAAATTTCGCCGAGATACCGCGCAGGGTACGCATCCCGTCGCCCACCACGGAGATGATGGCCAGACGCTCCATAATGGCCAGCGGCTCCAGCAGCCCCTCTTTCAGCTCGAGATAAAACTCATCTTCCATCGCCCGTTTGGCACGCGCGCAATCGCTCTGCGGCACGCAGAAACTGATGCTGTACTCCGAAGAGGATTGGGTGATCAATACCACCGAGATGCCAGCGCGGGACATGGTGGCGAAGACGCGTGCCGCCATGCCGACCATACCTTTCATCCCCGGACCGGAGACGTTGAACATCGCCATATTGTTGAGGTTAGAGATGCCTTTCACCGGCAGGTCGTCTTCATCGCGACTGGCGCCGATGAGCGTTCCCGGCGCCTGCGGGTTGCCGGTATTTTTGATCAGGCATGGGATCTGAAACTGAGCGATAGGGGCAATGGTGCGCGGATGCAGCACTTTCGCGCCAAAGTAGGAGAGCTCCATCGCCTCCTGATAAGACATTGATTTCAGCAGACGTGCATCTGGCACCTGGCGCGGATCGCAGGTATACACCCCGTCGACATCGGTCCAGATTTCGCAACAGTCCGCGCGCAGGCAGGCGGCCAGTACCGCCGCCGAATAGTCGGAGCCGTTACGCCCCAGCACCACCAGTTCGCCCTTCTCATTGCCGGCGGTAAATCCGGCCATCAGGATCATATGGTCTGCCGGGATCTGGCTAGCGGCAATGCGGCGGGTGGATTCGGCGATATCGACGGTGGATTCCAGATAGTGGCCCACGGCGAGCAGTTTTTCGACCGGGTTAATCACACTGACTTTATGTCCACGGGCTTCCAGCAGACCCGCCATGATGGCGATGGAGAGCTTTTCGCCACGGCAGATCAGCGCGGCATTAACCCCATCCGGGCATTGGCCCAGCAGGCTGATGCCGTGCAGGACATGCTTAATCTGAGCAAATTCCTGCTCAACGAAGGCTTTCAGTTGGGCAAGCGGGAAAGCGGGCTGCGCATCGGCAAGGCCCTGGAGAAGTTCGGCAAAAATGCGTTCAGCGTCGGCAATATTCGGGAGGGCATCCTGGCCACCGATCGTTTTTTCAATCATCGCCACCAGGTGGTTGGTGATCTTCGCCGGGGCAGACAGTACGGTCGCTACCTGCCCCTGCCTGGCATTACTCTCCAGAATATCGGCAACCCGCAGAAAACGTTCCGCATTTGCCACTGATGTACCGCCGAACTTCAACACTCGCATGGTTCTTACCCCTTGATCTCTTGTCAAAAAAAAAGCCCGCACTGTTCAGGTGCGGGCTTTTTTCTGTGTTTCCTGTACGCGTCAGCCCGCACCGTTACCTGTGGTAATGGTGGTGGTGATAATGGTGGTAATCATGCCGATGCGATTCATGGATGTTGTGTACTCTGTATTTTTATCTGTCTGTGTGTCCTGCCTATATTGGTTAAAGTATCTGCCTTCTTAAGTCAATGAATTTCTCAATTAACCCCATTTCAGCCAGCTTACGTATTGCGCCGTCAGGGCAAGAAAAAACATCCAGTTCGGCGGAATTTATCCCACAAAAACAGCACAGATAACTATAACTAAAAAATATGATAGAGCTTTATTCTGGTAGGTTTTTTTCAATATCATGCAGCAATCGATGCAACATTGCCGTGTCGCGCTGCTGCAGCAGCCCCATTCGTTGCGCCAGCCAGTCGGCCAGTTTGGCATCCTCCTCCGCGCCTAAACGCGAAAGCAATGCCTCGGTGCGGATGCGTAACGCCTGCAGCTGATGATGATCTGCCGCGGTGGCGGCGGGAGCCGTTTGTTGCATAAGCGATGCTAATTGATAACAGTAGACCATCACCGACTGGCCGAGATTGAGCGATGGATAATCCGCTACCATCGGCACGCCGGTGAGCACATCGGCCAGGGCCAGCTCCTCATTGCTCAACCCGGAGTCTTCACGGCCAAAAACCAGCGCCGCGTGCGTCATCCACTGCGCCTTCTCCTCCAGCAGCGGCAACAGTTGCTGCGGCGTGGCGTAGTAATGAAACCGCGCGCGACTGCGGGCGGTGGTGGCGACGGTAAAATCGACGTCGTGCAGCGCCGCAGCAAGGGTTGGATAGGTAGTGACGCCATCGAGGATATCACCTGAACCATGCGCCACCCAGCGTGCCGCTGGCGCCAGGTGGGCTTCACTGTCCACGATCCTGAGATCGCGAAATCCCATCGTTTTCATTGCTCTGGCAGCGGCACCGACGTTTTCTGCCCGGGCTGGGGCGACTAAAATAATCGTTAAACGCATTGCGGTTTCTTTCTCTCTCTCAGGCGTTGGCGAAGCGCTGGCCCCACCATTTTACGCGGTGAAAATTTACAAATTTGCAACAAAAATCACTAAAATTGCGTTTGCTTACCCATAAAAAAATCTAAACTGTTCTCAGGAGGCCATGACGAGGAGTATGTTAACAGAACCCATTTATCCATATGATGGGCAATGAAATTTCATCTGAGCCATCGTTCCATGCATTGGATTCACTGTATTTATTAATTTATCCACGCAACTAGTTGAGCTGTGTAAGGATTGTGACTATAAAGAGCATGACGATGCAATGATTTCACAAGACTGTTAACGTGCTACAATTGAACTTGATATATGTCAACGAAGCGTAGTTTTATTGGGTGTTCGGCCTCTCTTAGCCTGTTATGTTGCTGTTAAAATGGTTAGGATGACAGCCGTTTTTGACACCGTCGGGTCCAGAGGGAAAGTACCCACGACCAAGCTAATGATGTTGTTGACGTTGATGGAAAGTGCATCAAGAACGCAATTACGTACTTTAGTCATGTTACGCCGCGCATGTTAATTTGCGACATGCAGCAGGCAGGTCAGGGACTTTGGTACTTCCTGTTTCGATTTAGTTGGCAATTTAGGTAGCAAACATGCAGACCCCGCACATTCTTATCGTTGAAGACGAGTTGGTAACACGCAACACGTTAAAAAGTATTTTCGAAGCAGAAGGTTACGATGTATTCGAAGCGACCGATGGCGCGGAAATGCATCAGATCCTGTCTGAAAATGATATCAACCTGGTAATCATGGATATCAACCTGCCGGGTAAAAATGGTCTTCTGCTGGCGCGCGAGTTGCGTGAGCAGGCTGACGTCGCGCTGATGTTCTTAACCGGCCGCGACAACGAAGTGGATAAGATCCTTGGCCTCGAAATCGGCGCTGACGACTATATCACTAAACCGTTTAACCCGCGTGAGCTGACCATCCGCGCGCGCAACCTGCTCTCCCGTACCATGAATCTCGGTACCGTGAGCGAAGAGCGCCGCAGCGTGGAGAGCTACAAGTTCAATGGTTGGGAACTCGATATCAACAGCCGCTCACTGGTGAGCCCGAACGGCGAGCAGTACAAGCTGCCGCGCAGTGAATTCCGCGCGATGCTGCACTTCTGCGAAAACCCGGGCAAAATTCAGTCTCGCGCCGAGCTGCTGAAGAAAATGACCGGTCGCGAGCTGAAGCCGCATGACCGTACCGTTGACGTGACCATTCGTCGGATTCGTAAACACTTCGAATCCACTCCGGATACCCCGGAAATCATCGCCACCATTCACGGTGAAGGCTACCGTTTCTGTGGCGATCTGCAGGAATAATGCGTTTTATTCCGCAGCCATGATGTGAAAACGGCGCCTCAGGGCGCCGTTTTTTTATGTCGTCACTCTTTCCAGAGGCGCAGTTTGTCGTCATCGGCAGCCGGCGGCGGGGGCGCACTGCCTTTCGGTAACGATAACGCATACCAGTCCACCCGGCGGGTCAAAAACATCAGGACGCTCAGCGCCAGTACCAGTACCCCGGTACCCAGCAGTAGCGCGCTATCCTCGGAATGCAGCAGAAACCACATCACACCATCCAGCAGCAGCAGCGCGGCGACAAACAGCAGGCTGTTACGCCATCCCCTGAGCACTGCCTGTAAATAGACCCCGTTCATCACCGCGCCGGACAGGCTGGCCGCCAGCCAGGCGGCGGTAAATCCAATATGCTCCGAGAGCGCCAGCAGCACCAGGTAAAACAGCACCAGCGACAGGCCCACCAGCAGATACTGCATCGGATGCAGGGGACGACGGGTCAGGCTCTCGAACACGAAAAAGGCCATAAAGGTGAGCCCGATTAACAGGATGGCATATTTTGTCGCCCGATCGGTTAGCTGGTACTGGTCGGCAAGCGACATCACATCGGCACTGAACGCCGGCAGTCGCGACCACGGGATCTCCATATCATCCTTAAAATAGCTCCCCATATCGTTGGCGAACCAGCTGCTTTGCCAGTGGGCGCGATAGCCGGCAGCACTCACTTCCCGTTGCGTTGGCAGGAAGCTGCCGAGAAAGCCGGGATGCGGCCAGTTACTGGTTAACTGCAGCTCGCTGTTACGCCCGATCGGCACCAGTGAAAACTCTCCCGTCCCGTTCAGATCGAGTGAAAAGGCAATCTCAAGCGGCTTGTTGTCCTCCGCCAGCGCAGGCATTGGCATATGAATACCTGCGCCATCGCCGCTTATCCCCAGCCCCGGCTCCACGCTTAATACGTTACCGTTGACCTCCGGGGCATGGATGGCGCCAATGCCGCGGGCATCGCCGACGCTCACCACCAGCCGCGGCGGGCCTAAGACGATATTCGTTTTTCTCAGCGCCGCCAGACGCAGCGGATCAAACGAGGCCTTAATCTGCAAGGCGTTATGCCAGACCTGGCCGCTGTAGATGCCCACCCTCCTCGACTCCACGGTCTGTTTGCCGGTGACCGCCAGCGACTCCGGCAGCCAGTAATACACCCAGCTCCGCTGATAGTTGACCTCTTTTTGGTTCTCCATGCGGGTCAGGGTCTCGGTCACCGGAATAGCGATCAGCGGCCCGGCAAGTTTTTGCGAACCACTGGTGCTTTGCTCAATGGCGTCCACCACTTCGCTACGATAATCCGCCCGCTCATTAATAAGCTCCCTGACCATCATTAACGGCAAAGATAACAGCACAACACAACCGATTAACGTGGTGATTTTCCAGAATAACGGTGATTTCAACATAGCCTTTCTCCCTATCGTGATGGCCTCACTGTAGAGCGGCTATG
Organism: Klebsiella sp. RC2; assembly: GCF_014192815.1. Classification (NCBI taxonomy): domain Bacteria; kingdom Pseudomonadati; phylum Pseudomonadota; class Gammaproteobacteria; order Enterobacterales; family Enterobacteriaceae; genus Klebsiella; species Klebsiella sp. RC2. The sequence continues at coordinate 265,586 of NZ_JACHYL010000006.1, forward strand.
TGGGGGGAATTTGAAGCTATGTGAAGGGACGGTGAAGTCGCAGCGTGGCGACCACGCCGCCTTCGGGCCGATTGTGCAGATTGATATCGCCGTGATGCAGGCGCGCGACTTCACGAACGAACGCCAGTCCCAGGCCGCTGCTCTTATGGCCGTCTTCGCGCGGCAGCGAATAGAATCGCTCAAAGATTCGTTCCAGGGCATAGTCCGGAATACCGCGCCCGTTGTCGATAACGCTCAATTGCACCTCTTCATTTCGCTTCTCCGCAGCCAGGGCGATCTCGCCCCCCGGGGGGGTAAAGTCAATCGCGTTGTCGAGCAGATTACCCAGCGCCTGGGCCAGCAGCTCGCCATCGCCATTGACCAGCATCCCACTCTCCCGCCAGCGCAGGGTGATAGCTTTCGCCGCCAGAGCGATGTCACGCTCCTCCGTCAGCCGTTGGTATAGCGCATCTATCGACACCGGCTGCGGCTTTATCTCCAGCCGGCTTTCCAGTCGCGCCTGCTGGAGCAGCCGCTCCACCAGCAGTTGCATCCGGGTGTTTTGCGCGAGGATATTATCAGTAAACCGCGCCGCTACCTCAGGCGGCGGCCCTTCGCGCAGGATCTCCGCCGCGCCGCGGATGGCCGCCAGCGGGCTTTTCAGTTCATGGGTCAGGTCATAGACATAGTTTTCGATGGCATTCTTACCTTCGAGCTTTACCCGCATGCTCTCCAGGGCCTGGGCCAGCTTGCGCAATTCGCTGCTGCCAACCTCCGGCAGCGGCAGCGGGCGCTCAGCGGTCACCGAGTCCGCATAGCGCACCAGCTTGCCGATAGAGAAATTGATCCACCAGACGACGCCGACGCCAATCAACAACGCAATGCCCAGCAGGGCGCCGCCGGCCCAGAGGATCCGCCGTTCGCTGCGCTTGATGACCGGCGTCATCGCCAGGTTGGGTTTACCGACGCTCAGCACCCCGATAATCCGCCCCTTATCCATCACTGGCGCGGCGATATACATGACTGAGCTGGTTTCATCATGCGGATCGCTGCGCGTACTGCGCGCGCCGTACTGGCCGCGCAGGGTGAGCCAGACGTCATTCCAGCGCGAATAGTCCTGCCCTGTCGCCTGTCCGCTGGAGTCAAACACTACCTTGCCCCTGGCATCGGTCAGATAGACACGGTACTCATTACGCACCTTTTTAATTCCGCCAATATGGGCGTTGATCGGCTGCTGGTTGAGCTGTTGAAAGGCCTGAGCCAGCCTGCCCTGCTGCGGATTTGCCGCCAGCAGGTCCTCACGCGCCAGCGCCGCCAGCAGCGTGGCGGTATCGTTGAGGGTCCCCTCCGTCGCCCGGCGCACGCCCGGCTTCACTTCCTGGACAAAGATCGACAGCACAAACCACGCGGCGATAGCGACGATAAGAAAATAGCCCAGCAGCAGGCGCATGCCGATACGCATCAGCCACGCCCCAGGCTGTAGCCCATGCCGCGATGGGTATTGATCGGCGTAACCTCGGGATTCACGGCCCGCAGCTTGGCGCGCAGGGTTTTGATATGGGTATCGACGGTACGGTCGAGGCTTTCCCAGGCATCGCTCCACACCAGCTCCATCAATTGCTGACGGGAGAAGACGCGACCAGGCGCGTGAAGCAGGGTTTTCAACAGCAGGAATTCGTAGCGCGTCAGGTTCAGCGGCTGGCCGAACCAGCTTATCGACGCCGCCTGCTCATCGAGCACAAACTCGCCGACGCGCACCACCGGCGAAGGCGCAGCAAACTTCTGCAGTCGCCGCAGCACGGTTCGCACCCGCGCGCAGACTTCGCGCGGCGAAAACGGCTTGGCGATATAATCGTCAGCGCCGATTTCCAGCCCCAGCAGCTTATCGACCTCGTCGCTCCGCGCCGTCAGAAACAGCACCGGCAGCGCCGGATAACGCGTCAGCAGGCGCCGACAGAGCTCAAAGCCGCTGATATCCGGCAAGCCAACGTCAAGGATGGCGACATCGGGCGCCTGATGCGCCGCCGCCTCCAGCGCGGGCAACCCGCGGCCAAAGACGGTGACCTGGAAGCCCTCCTGCTGCAGCGGGTAAACCAGGGTATCAGCGATACTCTGTTCATCCTCAACTAACCAAATCCGTGGCTGCTGCATGCGCGCTCCCGTTTATTTATTCCATGGCATGATCGGCACGGCGCTGATGGCGTTCTTCGGCGAGCCATCAACCACTTTATCCGAGTAGGTCAGATAGACCAGCGCATTGCGCTTCGCATCATAGAAACGCACGACCTGCAGTTTTTTAAACACCAGCGAGGTGCGCTTCTGGAACACCACGTCGCCCTGGCTTTTGCCGTTTTTGATTTTGTCCGTCAGCTCAATCGGCCCGACCTGCTGGCAGGAGATGGCCGCGTCGGAGGTATCTTCCGCCAGCCCCAACCCGCCTTTGATCCCGCCGGTTTTCGCCCGGCTGATATAGCAGGTCACGTTCTGCACATCCGGATCGTCAAAGGCTTCGACGACAATTTTGTGATCCGGCCCTAACCATTTGAAGACCGTATCCACGGAACCAATCTGCTCCGCCTGAGCCATCTGGCAGCCGGCCAGCAGCAGCAGGCCCATCGCAAACTTCTTGTATTTCATATTGTTACCATTATTAAAAAATATAGCTGAGTGATTATCACGCACTTAGCAGAAAAGGTTTATAGATCACAGATTTACAAAATTATCGTTCAGCTCCACTGACCTTCCGCATTTAAAAGCAAAAAAAACACTGAATGCTAAAACATCAAAAAATGCTATTATCCGCTACTTTAATATCAGGCACCTGTGTTTAAGGATGGGGACATTTTATGGATCAAGCAGGGATTATTCGCGATCTCCTTAGCTGGCTGGAAGGTCACCTGGATCAGCCGCTTTCTCTGGACAATGTGGCGGCGAAGGCAGGTTATTCCAAGTGGCATTTACAGCGAATGTTTAAGGATGTCACCGGCCATGCCATCGGTGCCTATATTCGCGCGCGCCGGTTATCGAAATCTGCTGTCGCATTACGTCTAACCGCCCGTCCAATCCTTGATATTGCGCTTCAATACCGTTTCGACTCCCAGCAGACCTTCACCCGGGCATTTAAAAAGCAGTTCTCGCTGACGCCGGCGCTCTACCGCCGCTCCCCGGACTGGAGCTCGTTCGGTATGCGTCCGCCGCTGCGTCTTGGCGAATTCACGCTGCCAAAACATGAATTTGTCGCCCTGCCCACCACTCAGTTGCTCGGCGTCACCCAGAGCTATACCTGTAAGCTCGAGGAAATCTCCGATTTCCGCAACCAGATGCGCGTCCAGTTCTGGCGGGACTTCCTCGGCAATTCGCCGTCGATCCCTCCGGTGCTCTACGGGCTGCATGAGCCGCGTCCGAGCCTGGAGAAAGACGATGAGCAGGAAGTGTTCTATACCACCGCGTTGACGCCGGAGATGGCTAATGGTCATCTGCAGAACGCCCACCCGGTCACCCTGGAGGGCGGCGAGTATGTCATGTTCACGTATGAAGGACTGGGCACCGGCCTGCAGGAATTCATCCTGACGGTCTACGGTACCTGCATGCCGATGCTAAACCTGACCCGTCGCAAGGGGCTGGATATTGAACGCTTCTACCCTGAAGATGAAAACCGGGATCAGGCTACGCCGATTCAGTTACGCTGCGAGTATCTGATCCCGATTCGTCGTTAACGCTGCAGCTCGTCCATCGCGGGGGCGTCAAGATGCGAGACGTCGCCCGCCGTTTCCACCACCCAGCCGGAAGCCAGCCACGGGCTTTGCTGATAGTCAACGCGCGAGATAGAGCAGTTGCGCAGTCGCAAACGACGCTCAGCGTATGCCGGCAGCCCTAAAATCGTGCTCACCAGGCAGCCCAGCGCAATCCCATGACTCACCAGCAGCGGTCGGCTACCGGCCGGTAATTCCAGACAGGATGCCAGCGCCGCATGCATCCGCTCGCTAAGCTCCTGCATCGATTCGCCCTGCGGAATACGGCCATCCGGCGTGCCGTTGACCAGCTGGCGACGCCAGCCCTCTTCTTCGTCGCTGAGCGAGTCGATATGGCGCTTCTCCAGCACCCCCATATCCAGCTCGCGCAGACGCGCATCGGCGATCACGCTGCAGCCGCAGGCTTCGGCGATAATCTCTGCTGTGCGGCGGGTTCGTCCCAGATCGCTGGTAATAATATGGGTGATCCCCAGCGTTCTGGCGCGCTCGCCAACCTGCCAGGCCTGGCGCTCACCGTGTGCGGTCAGCGGGCTATCGGACTGACCCTGAATACGTCGCTCGGCGTTCCACTGCGTTTCACCGTGGCGAACAAGGTATACCTGTAACATGCTTTTTTTCCGTTCTGGACTCGTTATCAACCGGGTTTGGGCATTACCGCCTGCCCTGAGGGTGATTTAGAGTATACTGCGATGACGTTAGTTTATTCTGAGTTGTTTTGATTATGCACCATGTTGTCTCAGCGACCACTAATCCCGCCAAAATTCAGGCAATTCTGCAGGCTTTTAACGAGATTTTCGGCGAAGGATCCTGCCATATTGAGTCCGTCTCCGTCGAGAGCGGCGTGCCGGAACAGCCCTTCGGCAGCGAGGAAACGCGCGCTGGCGCACGAAATCGCGTCGCCAATGCGCGTCTTGTCCAACCCAGTGCCGATTTCTGGGTGGCCATTGAGGCCGGTATCGACGATGGCAGCACCTTTAGCTGGGTGGTCATTGAAAGCGCTGATCGGCGCGGAGAAGCGCGCTCAGCCACACTGCCGTTACCTGAGGTAATTCTTGAGCAGGTTCGCGCTGGTGAAGCCCTGGGACCGGTCATGTCGCAGTATACCGGCATCGACCAGATCGGTCGTAAAGAGGGAGCGATTGGGGTTTTCACCGGTGGAAAATTAACCCGCAGCAGCGTTTACCATCAGGCAGTCGTGCTGGCGTTGAGCCCGTTTCATAACGCTATTTATCGCTAGCCAACAGCGTCTGTTCCAGCCACTGACGCAGTTCGGCCGGCGCTGATTTCAGGCTGTTCGACCCGCGGGTAATGGTCGCAATCCCGGCGCCGAGCTCATTTTTCAGTTCGCGCTGGCTCATCTCGCCGCGCAGCAGCTCTTCAATAATGCGCACCCGGGTGCCCAGCGCTTCGCGCTCGTCGGGCGTCAGCATCAGCTGCAGCAATGGCAGATGCAGATCCTCAGCATAGGCCTGTTGTAACAGCGCCACAAAGCGCAGCCACTCCTGATGACGTTGTTCGGCAACGGCCGCGGAATAAGGAGATTGTTGGGTCATATCGCGCCACCATATTGAGACGGGCAGCTTACGCTGCCCGTCGAATGTACTCTTCAACGAGTACAAAGCATAACATACTTCCCGGCGATCAGTAACGCTGCCGCCACTCCGCATCGCTGAAGAGCTTATCCTGCTGGCCCATAAAGTAGCGATAGTAGGCGTCATAGGAGAGGACATTCTTCACGTAGCCGCGGGTTTCCGAGAACGGAATACTCTCGATAAACGCCACCGCATCGATCCGTCCGGCGCTGTTCCCCTGCCAGGTACGAACCCGGCCCGGCCCGGCGTTATAGGCCGCCGAGGCATAGATACGGTTATTGCCGAACTGCTGGTAGACATACTGCAGATAGCTGGTGCCGATGTTGATGTTGGTTTCCGGATCCAACAGCTGCGACGGGCCGCTGTAGCCGGGAATGCTGAACATGCTGACGGTATGCGTCGCGGTGCCCGGCATAATCTGCATCAGTCCGCTGGCGCCAACCGGCGAGCGCACTTTCGGGTTCCAGGCACTCTCCTGACGGGCAATCGCCATCGCATAGCTCTGCGGGATATCTTTGCCACTGATGTAACGCGCGAACAGATCGTTATACGCCAGCGGGAAGCGCTCCTCCAGCTGATCCCACAGTTTGCCGGCGATCGTCGCCTGCACGCTCAGATCCCACCAGTGCTGATCAAAAGCGTAACGCGCCAGCTGCGCCTGCTGGGATTTGGTTCGGCTGGTGACGAGGTTCGCCCATTCGGTGCGCGCGGTGTTATCCATATTCCAGTACATCAGCTCGCGTACCCGCGCCATCTCCGGACCGGAAGCCAGCGCCGGATCGATCGTTCCCGAGGCTTTATCGATGCGGAAGGTATACTCCTCGCCAAGTCGCTGCGCAGCGACCATCGGATAGAAGCCTCGCTGTTGCATCAACGAGCGAAGGATCGCCTGCGCCTCCTCGTCCCTGCCGCGCTCAAGCAGCAGATCCGCTTGCCAGTAGCGCCATTCGTCTTTCTCTTTCGCCTCCATCGGCAGGCGCGCCAACCAGGTGTTCAGGCCATGGCGATCGCCCGTTCCCAGCGCCATCCGCACGCGCCGCTCCACCAGCGGCGTGGACTGTGAGCGCATAATCGCGTCATCGCGCCAGATAGCCTGCTCTTCGGTTACATCGGTACCCATCAGGCGCCAGGCGACAATATCACGTAGCTCCTGAGTTTGATCCTCGTTGAGCTGCTGAGCCTGCACCAGCGAAGGGATCATCAGGCGGGCATTTTCCACATCCTGACGGGCGACGCTGGCGAAGGCGACGGCGGCCATCTGGCGGGTAAAGTCCGTCGCCCCGGTGGTGCGGGCGAAGGTCAGAACACTGTTTGGATCGTTAGCCAGGGCGACGACGGCGGAAGCGATGCTCTGATAGTTGCCGGGCATTTGCTGAGCCAGCGATTTGACCAGCCCGATATTGCCGGCCTTCATCGCCAGGCGGATCCGTTCGAGATAGGCCAGCGGATCCTGCTGTCCGGAGTCGCGCCAGGCGTTGAACAGCGGCTCACAGGCGCCAGGCTGGTTCTTGCCCGTCAGCCACAGGTCTTTCGCCCCGCTCCAGGCTTCCTGCGACTGCCCCACGCTCAGCTTGGCGTAGTAATAGTTGCACTGTGCCTCGGTGCTGGTCGGCTTATCGGGACTAAACGCCAGTAGGCCACGCCAGTCGCTGCGCCGGGCCAGCTCATTCACGAAGCGCGAACGTAAGGAACGCGCCGGGGGCAGCGTCGGATTGGCGTCAATAAAGTTTTTCACCACCAGCGCCGGCTGGTTCATCAGATCGTCGGTGATCTGCCGGTACTGCAAATAGGGGTACAGGGGATAGGTGCTTAACGTGGGCATCAGCTGGTCGACTACATCCATCTGCCGGTTATCCCACGCCTGCTTAATTTGTGCGTAGCGGTTGCGCTGTTCATCCAGTGAATCCGCATGCGCCAGCTGACTCAACGTCAACAGACCAACGCTGGCAGCCAAAAGACGCCACGCCATTTTTTTGGCTTTTTCCACAAGCTCTTCCTCTTTCCGGTGCATTTTCGCAGCATCGTGCCGCTTAAAAGCCCCCGCCGGTTCGGCAGGCAGCTTTACTTATGCTAATCAGACAACGCTAAACGCGCCATGTCCTGGACATTTTTTTACGCTTCTGTGAATCCTGTCGCCTCGCTGGGATTAGCGCGCGAAAAAGGCTACACTTCGGCTTTGAACTATCTATCAAAATAGAAAGAGGCGAAGTCCAACGTGGCTCAATTCGTTTATACCATGCATCGTGTCGGCAAAGTGGTTCCGCCGAAACGTCATATTTTGAAAAATATCTCCCTCAGCTTCTTCCCTGGCGCGAAAATCGGTGTGCTCGGTCTGAACGGCGCCGGTAAGTCTACCCTGCTGCGCATCATGGCCGGTATCGACACCGAGATCGAAGGTGAAGCGCGTCCGCAGCCTGGCATCAAAATCGGCTACCTGCCGCAGGAGCCGCAGCTCAACCCGGAGCACACCGTGCGCGAGTCCGTTGAAGAAGCGGTCGCCGAAGTGGTTAACGCGCTGAAGGGTCTGGACGAAGTGTATGCCAAATACGCTGAGCCGGATGCGGACTTCGATAAGCTTGCCGCCCAGCAAGGCAAGTTCGAAGAGATTATCCAGGCGCACGACGGCCACAACCTGAACGTGCAGCTGGAGCGCGCGGCCGATGCCCTGCGCCTGCCGGACTGGGATGCGAAAATCGCGAATCTTTCCGGTGGTGAACGCCGCCGCGTCGCGCTGTGCCGCCTGCTGCTGGAAAAACCAGATATGCTGCTGCTCGACGAACCGACTAACCACCTGGACGCCGAGTCCGTCGCCTGGCTGGAACGCTTCCTGCACGATTTCGAAGGCACCGTGGTGGCGATTACCCACGACCGTTACTTCCTCGACAATGTCGCCGGCTGGATCCTCGAACTTGACCGCGGCGAAGGTATTCCGTGGGAAGGCAACTACTCCTCCTGGCTGGAGCAGAAAGATCAGCGTCTGGCGCAGGAAGCTTCTCAGGAAGCGGCGCGTCGTAAATCCATCGAGAAAGAGCTCGAGTGGGTTCGCCAGGGCGCGAAAGGCCGTCAGTCTAAGGGCAAAGCCCGTCTGGCGCGCTTTGAAGAGCTTAACAACGTCGAATACCAGAAACGCAACGAGACTAACGAACTGTTCATTCCGCCAGGCGCGCGTCTGGGCGATAAAGTTCTGGAAGTCAGCCATCTGCGCAAATCCTACGGCGACCGCGTGCTGATTGACGATCTGAGCTTCTCGGTACCGAAAGGCGCTATCGTCGGCATCATCGGTCCGAACGGCGCGGGTAAATCCACCCTGTTCCGCATGATGTCCGGCCAGGAGCAGCCAGATTCCGGCACCATCACCCTGGGTGAAACCGTTAAGCTGGCCTCCGTCGATCAGTTCCGCGACGCGATGGACAACAGCAAGACCGTGTGGGAAGAAGTATCCGGCGGCCTGGATATCATGAAGATCGGCAACACCGAGATGCCGAGCCGCGCCTACGTGGGCCGCTTTAACTTCAAAGGCGTCGACCAGGGTAAACGCGTTGGCGAGCTGTCCGGCGGTGAGCGTGGTCGTCTGCACCTGGCGAAACTGCTGCAGGTCGGCGGTAACGTCCTGCTGCTCGATGAACCAACCAACGACCTGGATATCGAAACCCTGCGCGCGCTGGAAAACGCCCTGCTGGAGTTCCCGGGCTGCGCGATGGTTATCTCGCACGACCGCTGGTTCCTTGACCGTATTGCCACCCACATTCTGGATTACCAGGATGAAGGTAAGGTTGAGTTCTTCGAAGGTAACTTTACCGAATACGAAGAGTATAAGAAACGCACCCTCGGCGCCGACGCGCTGGAGCCGAAGCGAATCAAGTACAAGCGTATCGCGAAATAAAACGCAAAAAGGCAACTTCGGTTGCCTTTTTTAGGGTTTGCTCCCTCTCCCATTGGGAGAGGGTTGGGGTGAGGGCAAGGTAAATGCAAAAAGGCAACGCAAGTTGCCTTTTTTAGGGTTTGCTCCCTCTCCCACCGGGAGAGGGTTGGGGTGAGGGCAACAGCCCGCAGAGGACCTACCCCTGCTCGCCCATCAGCTGCTTCACCAGCTCAACGCAGCGCAGGAACCGGGCATCGTAGTCCGACTCCTTCACATGGACGAATTCGATCTCGTTCTCTTTCAGCAGCGACACCAGCAGCGACTGAAACTCTTTACGATCCACCGAGCTCCCAAGGCTGCGTAACCCATCGGCCACCCACGGGGTATTGTTCTCCAGCAGGATCACCAGGTCGAAACGGTATTCATCAATCAGCGCCTGCACGAACGGGTGCTCACGCCCCTCGTACTTCAGGCAGAAGGCCTGAGTGCTGACGAAGTCAGTATCGATAAACGCCACCTTGTTGGCGTATTTCACTGCAAAATCAATATACTGCGCATGTCCGAGGGCAATTTTATCGTAATCCGAATACTGGAGCGCCATCTCATCGCCGCCAAGATGCGAAAAGACATAATCCCGACCATACTCCCAGGCGCTGGTGGTATTGAAGATATTGGCGAGCTTATTGACCAGCGTCGATTTACCGCTCGACTCGCCGCCGAGGATCGCCACCGTCCGCACAAAGAACGGTTTCACTTCCGTCGGAATATATTCCCAGTAGCGGAACGGGTTCTCGCGGATCTGCCCGCCGCTAATATTCATAAAGGTCCGCTTAGGATCGATAAGCACCGTCTCGATCCCCAGATGCTCAAGGTACTGCGGCGCATCGGCCTCTTCCGAGGTATAGATCCGGTTCGGCTCGATCCCTTTTTCACTCATAAAAGCGCGGATCCCATGGCTCCAGACGTCCCAGCCATGCGGATAGGGCTCCATCCCCTCTTCATTGAAGGCGTGGATGCGAATATTCTTCTGATATTTAAAGGTCTGCAGCAGCCAGCGCAGGCGGTCAGGCACCGTCGGCTGCTGCGACATGGCGCTCTCTTCAAACAGCTCGCGGTCGCGGGTATCGTCATAGCCCATGATGATATGCAGCTCATCGACCTGGCTACAGGCGCGCTGTATCAGATAGATATGCCCGGTATGCAGCGGGTAAAACTTACCAAACACCACCCCGACGCTTTTCTGCCGGCGGGGAAACTCCAGCCCGAGGAAACGATGCAGCGCTTCAAGCTTCTGCGCGCTCGGGCTTTTGATTTTGGCATTCAGCAGCTGGCTGAGATACCCCTTGGTCATTCCGCTGGCTTCCGCCACCTGCTGCAGGGTACAGCCTTTCTGCTTAATGGCGCTTTTTAAATAGTCAAATGACGACATCGCTAATCTCCTTTTAACTTATTATAAGTCGTCAAAAACGCTTAGCGCGTCTGAAAGCTTTTTCACACCAAAGATTTGCATACCTTCCGGTACTTTTTTCGGCACATTGGCCGCCGGGACGATGGCGCGGCGGAAACCATGCTTCGCCGCTTCGGATATACGCTCCTGACCGCTCGGCACCGGGCGAATTTCCCCGGCCAGCCCGACTTCGCCAAAGACCACCAGATCCTGCGGCAGCGGGCGATCGCGCAGGCTGGAAACCATCGCCAGCAGCAGCGCCAGGTCAGCGCTGGTTTCGGTGACCTTCACCCCGCCAACCACGTTGACGAAGACGTCCTGATCGGCCATCTGCAGGCCGCCGTGACGATGCAGCACCGCCAGCAGGATCGCCAGACGGTTCTGTTCCAGCCCCACCGCCACGCGGCGCGGGTTGGACATCATCGAGTGATCCACCAGCGCCTGGATCTCCACCAGCAGCGGGCGGGTCCCTTCCCAGACCACCATCACCGAACTGCCGGAGGTGATTTCATCTCCCCGGCTAAGGAAGATAGCGGAGGGGTTGCTGACTTCGCGCAGGCCCTGCTCGGTCATGGCGAAAACGCCGAGTTCATTGACCGCGCCAAAGCGGTTTTTGTGGCTGCGCAGGGTGCGGAAACGGGAATCGGCATCGCCGTCCAGCAGCACCGAGCAGTCGATACAGTGCTCCAGCACCTTCGGACCGGCCAGCGAGCCATCTTTGGTGACGTGGCCGACCATCACAATCGCCACGCCGCGAGTTTTAGCAAAGCGCGTCAAATAAGCCGCGGTTTCACGTACCTGGGCGACACTGCCCGGCGACGACTGCACGTCGGCCATATGCATCACCTGGATGGAGTCGATCACCATCAGCTGCGGCTTTTCTTCATCGGCGATCTGACAGATCTGCTCAATGCTGGTTTCCGAGAGCATGTTCAGGTTGGCCGTCGGCAACCCGAGACGATGGGCGCGCATCGCCACCTGTTGCAGGGACTCCTCCCCGGTGACGTACAGGGTTTTCATCCCCTCCGCAAGTTTGCAGAGGGTTTGCAGCAGCAGCGTCGATTTCCCGGCGCCGGGGTTGCCGCCAATCAGGATCGCGCTGCCCGGCACTACGCCGCCGCCCAGCACGCGGTCAAACTCTTTAAAGCCGGTGGAGAAACGCGGCAGCGCCTCCAGGCTGATGTCTGACAGCTTCTGCACCTTCGACACGCCGGCGTTACCGGCATAGCCTGAAAGACGCTCGTTTCTCGCCACCTGCGGCGACGCGGCGATGCGCATCTCGGTGATGGTGTTCCAGGCATGGCAGGCGCTGCACTGCCCCTGCCAGCGCGGATAATCCGCACCACATTCATTACAGACAAATGCGCGTTTTGGAGCTTTCGCCACGTTTACCTCTTACTTTTGGTTCATGCTGCCCGAGAGAATACAGAATACCCCCATCAGGTCAGCGTGGCGGATAGTTACTTCCGCCTGTTCATTCACTTTAGGCTTCGCGTGATAGGCGATGCCGAGGCCTGCCGCCTTAATCATCGGCAGGTCGTTGGCGCCGTCACCGATAGCCACGGTTTGCGCCGTTGGGATCTCATACTTTTCCGCCAGCTTGCGCAGCGTATTGGCTTTATATTTCGCATCGACGATATCGCCGAGCACGTTGCCGGTGAGCTTGCCGTCGCGGATCTCCAGTTCATTGGCGAACACCGCGTCGAGATGTAGCTTGTCGCGCAGGTACTCGGCAAAGAAGGTGAAGCCGCCGGAGGCGATCGCCACTTTCCAGCCTAACGTTTCCAGCTTGAGCACCAGCTGTGCCAGGCCCGGCATCAGCGGCAGCGCGTCGCGCACCTGCAGCAAAATACTGGCATCCGCATCTTTCAGCGTCGCCACGCGCTGGCGCAGGCTGGCGGTGAAGTCCAGCTCCCCACGCATCGCCCGCTCGGTCACTTCCGAGACCAGCTCGCCGGTGCCAGCCAGTTTCGCAATCTCATCGATGCATTCGATCTGGATCGCCGTGGAGTCCATGTCCATCACCAGCAGGCCCGGGGTGCGCAGATGGGGGATTTTACCCAATGGCGCGACGTCCAGCCCCGCCTCATGCGCCAGTCGCGTCGCACGGGGAGTCAGCGAACCGGCCAGGCGGATCACCTGGTAATCCTCGACCACCCAGGAGGCAACGATCACTAACGCGGCGCCCAGCTCGCGCTGCCAGTCCGTCAGACGGCGCTTATTCAGCCCACGCCCGTACAGCAGCCAGCCGCTGCGCCCGGCGTGATAATCCAGCGGCATGACCTCATCGCCGCTCAGGGAAAGCGGCAACCCAGGCCACAGGGAAACGTCTTCAGGCAGGTCGCACCAGGTCAAACTGTTAGGCATTACGGCTCCACATCTCTTCATTCAGGCGAGGAAAATAACGCATGAGGCTACCTTGTAACCAGCGCTTCTGGCAACATTAAGCTGCAAATTTTCAAAGGTGGAATATGGTTCGCGCAAAACTGAAATTCCGGCTGCATCGTGCGGTCATTGTCCTTATCTGTCTGGCGCTGCTCGTCGCACTGATGCAGGGCGCCTCGTGGTTCAGTCAGAACAGTCAGAAACAACGCAATCCGCAGCTGGAAGAGCTGGCCCGCACGCTGGCGCAGCAGGTGGTACTGAATCTCGTGCCGCTGATGCGCAGCGAAACACCGGACGAGAAGCGCATTAATCAACTGTTGACGCAGCTGACCCATAACAGCCGCGTACTGGACGCCGGCGTTTATGACGAACAGGGCGACCTGGTGACACGCTCTGGCGAAAGCGTCGAGGTTCGCGACCGGCTGGCGCTGGACGGCAAAAAAGCCGGCGGCTACTTCAACCAACAGATTGTCGAGCCGGTGCCAGGGAAAAACGGTCCGCTGGGCTACCTGCGTCTGACCCTCGATACTCATACCCTGGCGACCGAGGCGAAGCAGGTGGATAATACCACCAATATATTACGCCTGATGCTGTTACTGTCCCTGGCTATCGGCGTGGTGCTAACCCGCACGCTGCTGCAGGGCAAACGCACCCGCTGGCAGCAATCGCCCTTCCTGCTCACCGCCAACAAGCCGGTTGAGGATGAAGACGATGAAAAGAAAGGAAATCTATAATGTCCACATTGCGCCTCCTGCTCTCTGACTCTTACGACCCGTGGTTCAACCTGGCGGTCGAGGAGTGTATTTTCCGCCAGATGCCCGCCACCCAGCGGGTGCTGTTCCTGTGGCGCAATGCCGATACCGTGGTCATCGGCCGCGCGCAGAATCCGTGGAAGGAGTGTAATACTCGCCGCATGGAGGAAGATCACGTGCGGCTGGCCCGTCGCAGCAGCGGCGGCGGCGCGGTGTTCCACGACCTCGGCAATACCTGCTTTACCTTTATGGCAGGCAAACCGGAGTACGACAAAACCGTCTCCACCGCTATCGTGCTGGCGGCGCTCAATTCACTCGGCGTAACCGCCGAAGCCTCCGGGCGCAACGATCTGGTGGTCAAAACCGACAGCGGCGATCGCAAGGTGTCTGGTTCCGCCTATCGCGAAACCATCGACCGCGGTTTCCATCACGGCACCCTGCTGCTGAATGCCGATTTAAGTCGCCTCGCTAACTACCTTAACCCGGACCAGAAAAAGCTACAGGCCAAAGGCATTACCTCGGTGCGAGGTCGCGTGGCGAACCTGGTTGAGCTGCTGCCGGGCATTACCCATCAGCACATTTGCGAGGCGATTCAGGAGGCGTTCTTCAACCATTACGGCGAACGGGTGGACGCCGAGGTGATCTCCCCGGACAACACGCCGGACCTGCCGAATTTTGCTGAGACCTTCGCCCGCCAGAGCAGTTGGGAGTGGAACTTCGGCCAGGCGCCGGCCTTCTCTCATCTGCTGGACGAGCGCTTTCGCTGGGGCGGCGTTGAGCTGCATTTTGACGTCGAGAAAGGCCATATCACCCGCACGCAAGCCTTTACCGATAGCCTGAACCCGGCGCCGCTGGAGGCCCTGGCGGCACGCTTAGTTGGCTGTCAGTATCGGGCGGAAGTCTTGCAGCAGCAGTGTGAGGCGCTGGTCGGCGATTTCCCGGAGCAGGAAGCGGAACTCAAAGAACTGTCGGCGTGGATAGCCGGCGCGGTGCGCTAATAAAAAAGCCCGCTGCGCTTAGCGGGCCTGGAAAACCGTAGGCCGGGTCAGGCGAAGCCGCCACCCGGCACAACAGGTCTTATTCTTTATCGCCCAGCAGTACCGATTCCAGTGCGATTTTGATCATATCGTTGAAGGTCGTCTGACGTTCAGCGGCAGTGGTCTGCTCGTGGGTACGGATGTGGTCGGAGACGGTGCAGATGGTCAGCGCTTTCGCGCCGAACTCCGCCGCCACGCCGTAGATCCCGGCCGCTTCCATTTCCACGCCCAGGATGCCGTATTTTTCCATCACGTCGAACATGGACGGATCTGGCGTGTAGAACAGGTCAGCGGAGAAGATGTTGCCCACGCGCGCGTCAACGCCCAGCGCTTTCGCCGCGTCTACCGCGTTACGCACCATGCCGAAATCGGCAATCGCCGCGAAATCATGGTCTTTGAAACGCAGACGGTTCACTTTAGAGTCGGTACACGCGCCCATGCCGATCACCACGTCACGCAGTTTGACATCTTCACGCACCGCGCCGCAGGAGCCCACGCGGATGATTTTCTTCACGCCAAAATCGGTGATCAGCTCTTTGGTGTAGATTGAGCAGGACGGGATACCCATCCCGTGGCCCATCACGGAGATTTTGCGGCCTTTATAAGTACCGGTGAAGCCCAGCATGCCGCGCACGTTGTTCACTTCACGCACGTCTTCAAGGAAGGTTTCTGCAATGTGCTTCGCGCGCAGCGGGTCGCCCGGCATCAAAACTACGTCAGCGAAATCGCCCATTTCTGCGTTAATGTGAGGAGTTGCCATCTTCAGTTCCTTTTACATTGTTGTTTTTGCCGGGTGGCGGCTACGCCTTACCCGGCCTACAAATCGTAGGCCCGGATCGCTGTGCGCCACCGGGCAATGACCTCAGAACATGGCTTTGCCATATTCCATGTCAGACGTACCAAAGTATTTCGCAATAGTCTGGCCGATATCCGCGAAGGTTTCACGGTGACCGAGCGAACCCGGTTTCACTTTCGGGCCGTACACCAGCACCGGAATATGCTCGCGGGTATGGTCGGTACCGGTCCAGGTCGGGTCACAGCCGTGGTCGGCGGTGAGGATCAGAATGTCGTCTTCGCCAACCAGCTCCATCAGCTCCGGCAGACGGC
Organism: Klebsiella sp. RC2; assembly: GCF_014192815.1. NCBI lineage: Bacteria > Pseudomonadati > Pseudomonadota > Gammaproteobacteria > Enterobacterales > Enterobacteriaceae > Klebsiella > Klebsiella sp. RC2. The sequence continues at coordinate 281,499 of NZ_JACHYL010000006.1, forward strand.
GGTCAAACAGCTCCAGACCCGCCGCGTAGCCGGCGACATCGCGACGGTGGCCCCAGGAGGAGTCAAAGTCGACGAAGTTAGTGAAGACGATGGTCTCGTCGCCCGCTTCCTTCATCTCTTTGATGGTCGCGTCGAACAGCGCGTCCAGCCCGGTGGCTTTCACTTTCTTAGTGATGCCGCAGTTGGCGTAGATGTCGGCGATTTTACCCACGGACACCACGTGGCCGTTCTTCTCGTCAACCAGCTTCTGCAGCACGGTCGGCGCCGGCGGTTCGACCGCCAGATCGTGACGGTTGCCGGTACGCTGGAAGTTACCGGCTTTGTCGCCGATAAACGGACGGGCGATGACGCGGCCAATGTTATAGCCGCCTTCGGTCAGCTCTTCACGCGCAATTTCGCACAGCTCATACAGCTTGTCGAGGCCAAAGGTCTCTTCGTGACAAGCGATCTGGAACACCGAGTCAGCGGAGGTATAGAAGATCGGTTTCCCGGTTTTCATATGTTCTTCGCCGAGCTGATCGAGGATCACCGTCCCGGAGGAGTGGCAGTTGCCGAGGTAGCCCGGCAGGTTCGCACGCTTCACCAGCTTATCCAGCAGCTCCTGCGGGAAGCTGTTTTCATGGTCGCTAAAGTAGCCCCAGTCAAACAGCACCGGCACACCGGCGATTTCCCAGTGACCGGACGGCGTATCTTTACCAGAAGAGAGTTCATGCGCCCAGGCATAGGCACCAATCACTTCGGCATTGCCATCCATTCCGGCGGCAATTTTACCGGTAGAACCTTCATGCGCTTTCACCAGACCCAGACGGGTCAGGTTCGGTAAATTCAGCGGGCCCTTGCGGCCATTGTCAGCCTCGCCTTTGGCGCAGGCTTCCGCAATGTGGCCCAGCGTATCGGCGCCGACGTCGCCAAAGCGGTCAGCGTCTTCCGTTGCACCAATCCCAAAGGAGTCCAGCACCATGATAAATGCACGTTTCATCTTGTTCTCCATACATCTTGCGCTGCAAAAAAGCGATCAGATCAGTATATCGCTATTCAGTGATGCGGCGATAGACTGTCGGTGTAATTTCCGGGGCTTTATCGTCCAGTTTAATGGCCGCTTTGACCGCTTTCGCGGCCTCCTGCCAGCTGTTCTCGTCTTTGGCATGGATCACCGCCAGCGGACGCTGTCCGTCAACGTGGTCACCCAGACGCGCCATATCGGTAAAGCCAACGCTATAGTCAATGGTATCTGATGCCTGGCGGCGGCCGCCGCCCATAGAAACCACTGCCATTCCCAGCGCGCGAGTATCCATCGCGCTGATAAAACCTTCGGTATCAGCATAGACCGCTTTGCTCAGCATCGCCGTCGGCAGATAATGATCATAATTCTCGACAAAGTCGGTCGGCCCTTTCTGCGCCGCGACCATGCGGCCAAAGACTTCCGCCGCTTTACCGTTATCCAGCACCGCCTGCAGCTTCGCGCGCGCCTCGGCGTCATCCGCCGCCAGCTTGCCGGAGATCAGCATTTCCACACACAGCGCCATCGTCACGTCGAACAGGCGTGGGTTGCGATATTCGCCGGTCAGGAACTGCACCGCTTCGCGAACTTCAACGGCGTTGCCGGCGCTGGATGCCAGCACCTGATTCATATCGGTCAGCAGCGCGGTGGTACGCACGCCGGCGCCGTTGGCAACACCCACGATCGCTTCGGCCAGCGCGGCAGAGAGTTCATAAGTCGGCATAAAGGCGCCGCTGCCGACTTTGACGTCCATCACCAGCGCGTCCAGCCCTTCCGCCAGTTTCTTGGCCAGAATCGAGGCGGTAATCAGCGGGATGGAATCCACCGTCGCGGTAATATCGCGGGTGGCATAGAAACGTTTGTCAGCCGGCGCGAGCGAGCTGGTCTGCCCGATAATCGCCACGCCGACATCTTTAATAATTTCGCGGAAACGCGCGTCGTCCGGGAAGATATCAAAACCCGGGATCGCTTCCAGTTTATCCAGCGTACCGCCGGTATGGCCGAGGCCACGCCCGGAGATCATCGGTACGTAACCGCCGCAGGCGGCCACCATTGGCCCCAACATCAGCGAGGTCACGTCACCCACGCCGCCGGTGGAGTGTTTATCGACGATCGGGCCGTTGAGGTTAAGGCTTTTCCAGTTGAGAACGGTGCCGGAATCCCGCATCGCCATGGTCAGCGAAACACGCTCCGGCATGGACATATCGTGGAAGAAAATGGTCATCGCCAGCGCGGCGATCTGCCCTTCTGAGATAGTATTGTCGCGGATGCCGTTGATGAAAAAGCGGATCTCTTCATCGCTTAATGCATGACCATCACGTTTTTTACGAATAATTTCTTGTGCGAGAAACACGGTAACCTCCCAAAGAGAATAAATTGCCGGATGACGGCGCGAGCGCCTTATCCGGCCTACAGGCATCCATTCGTAGGCCGGATAAGCGCAGCGCCATCCGGCAAATCAAGGGATTAGTAGCTGCTGGCGCTCTTGCCGTCGCCGTGACCCAGCGCTTTCAACAGGCTAGCCAGCAGGCTGGATGCGCCAAAACGATAGTGACGAGAATCGGCCCAGTCGGCGCCGAACAGTTCATCAGCGATCGCCAGGAACTGCTGCGCATCTTCCGCGCTGCGTACGCCGCCGGCAGGCTTGAAGCCAACGGTTTTCTCAACGCCCATATCGCGGATCACTTCCATCATGATGCGCGCGCTTTCCGGCGTGGCATTCACCGGCACTTTACCGGTCGAAGTCTTGATAAAGTCAGCGCCTGCCTTGATAGAGATTTCAGACGCTTTGCGGATCAGCGCTTCTTCTTTCAGCTCACCGGTTTCGATGATCACTTTCAGCAGCACGTTGGCCGCCGCGCAGGCCTCTTTACAGGCTTTCACCAGCTCGAAACCGACCTGCTCGTTGCCGGCGATCAGCGCGCGGTACGGGAAGACCACGTCCACTTCATCGGCACCGTAAGCGATCGCTGCGCGGGTTTCCGCCAGCGCAATGTCGATATCGTCATTACCGTGCGGGAAGTTGGTGACCGTGGCGATGCGAATATCCGGCGTTCCTTGCTCGTTCAGCGTTTTACGGGCAATCGGGATGAAGCGCGGGTAGATACACACCGCCGCAGTGTTACCCACCGGGGTTTTCGCCTGATGACACAGGGCAATGACTTTCTCATTGGTGTCGTCGTCATTCAGGGTGGTCAGGTCCATCAGTTTTAACGCGCGCAGGCTGCTTGCTTTTAAATCAGTCATTTCATACTCCGCCGGCGTCATGCCGGATCAATAGTTTGTTCACCTTGCGAGTCTGTTACTATTGTAACATCCACTCGCTGTTACACTTCGACATTCATCACAGTTAATGAAAACTACTTACTAATTTGCATTACTGTGATGTGATGTAAGTCACAATTAATCATCCATCATCGCGACGCTTACCTTTACGTCCTGTTTAAGCATAACCGGCAAAGCGCAGTGAGTGATGATGTTATTATTCTAACATATCCTACTAAGGTTTCTCGACGCCATGGCGCACAATTTGTGCACATCGTCGCCATAAACAACAGTTTATTATTGAGATATAAAGAATTTTAGATGGACAAAAAATGATGGAATTATCACAGCAGGCCAAAATCGAGGCCTGCTTCATCTCGGGCGGAAAAGGAGAGGCTTAGCCCGCGAGCGCGGAAAAGAGGCTTTTTGTATTCGCCATCACCGCGGCTTCAATCGTCGGTGCCGGTTCCGCGCGCAGTTCACATAGCGCGTCAAATACGCGCGCCACCTGTTCAGGGCGGTTCGGCTGACCCTGAAAACCATTCAGCGGCATATCCGGCGCATCGGTCTCCAGCAGCAGCGCGGAAAGCGGCAGACGCGCCATCACTTCGCGGGTTTTGCTGGCGCGCGGATAGGTAATAGTGCCGCCAACGCCAATCTTATAGCCGAGCTGAACGAAGCGCTCGGCCTGCTGTAGGCTGCCGGCGAAGCCATGTACCACGCCGGTGCGCGGCAGGGCATGTTTTTTCAGTAGCATCGCCAGCTTATCGTGGGTACGTCGGGAGTGGAGGATCACCGGCAGATCGTAACGCTTCGCCAGCCTCAGTTGCTCCTCCAGCAGCGCTTGCTGGCGGTCAAACTGCGGATCGTCGCGATAGAGATCGAGGCCAATCTCCCCCACCGCCACCAGTTTTGGCGGACGCAGGGACAGACACCTCTCCAGCTGCGCCAATCCCTCATCGGCATGCTGCTCAATGACGATCGGATGCATGCCCAGCGCGGCGTACAGCGCCTCATGCTGCGCCGCCAGCGCCAGCACCCGGTTAAAACGCGCAGCGGAGATGGCCGGGACAATGATCTGCCCGACACCGGCCTGGGCCGCGCGCGCCAGGCTGGCGGTTTCATCCTCGGCGAAGGGAGGAAAATCGAAGTGGCAGTGGGTATCGATAAAACGGTGGCTCATGCCAGATCCTCATGATCAAAGCTGGCGTCATTCGCCTGCGGTGCAGGAATGACAGTCGCCTGAGGCGCTTCATTGGCCACCGGTACGGGCGGCACCACCACCGGCGCAGGCCGGGCAATACGCGGCGCATGGCGCAGCAGCGGCGGCTGATCGGCCAGCAGTTTACCCACCGTCGCCAGGAAATAGCGGCCACACTGACGTCCGGTTTTGTAGTCCTCCAGCAGCGCCGGCAGCCGACTGCCAAGCGCCATACTGCGCAATGGCCGCTGCGGGTAGATTTCGAAGATCCGCAGCTTGCCGGGTGGCTTCTCGATGAACTGCTGGATAGCGCGGTAAGTGTTTTCGTGGTGGTGCACCAGATTGACCAGCGGCTGCAGGCTGCTCTCCCCCAGCCAGCGCTCCATCCGCTTAAACCACTGCGGGGTATAAAACATCTGCGAGGGGACGGTACGGATCACCACGATGGTCTGCGCGCCGCGGCGGGCCGCCTCCTGCACCGGGATCGCATCGCTGACGCCGCCGTCAAGGTAGCTGACGCCGTCGAGCAACACGCCGCTGCGATAAAAGCCGGGGATGGCGCTGGAGGCGCGGATCAGGTCCAGCCACGTTTGCGGCGTCGGCGAAAAATAGCTGGCAGAGTAATCGTCACCGCGGCAGGCGCACAGCCACAGCTCTTTCCCCAACGCGAACTGCGCTTCAGCATAATTCATGGCCAGCGGCATCTGCTGCGAAGTGGCCTCCACCAGCCAGTCGAGATCGATAAGGTTGCCGCCGCGCACAAAGCGCATCGGATCGAAAAACTGGCGTGAGGTGGTGTAGCGGGTGATAACTTTGCGGGCATAGCCTTGCTGATTACACATGTAGGCGGAGAGGTTTTGCGCGCCGGCGGAGGTCCCCAACATCAGATCAAAGGGGTTAAATCCGGCGCGCATAAATTCGTCCAGCACCCCGGCAGTAAAAATCCCTCGCTGTCCCCCGCCTTCGCATACCAGCGCCAGCTTACCTGGTCGGAAGGGTTTAACCGCCAGCGGGGCGATATTGCCCAGCGTGACGGGAATGCGTTGCCCCACCCTGCTTTCCTGTTCGATTGGTCTTCTCCTGACAAGGTAACGCAATTTGCCCATCGCTTAAACCGCGAAAGCCAGTCCGCAGGACTGGCTTTGTGTAAGATGACGTGTCAGTAAAAATGCTCAGGCTTCAGCATCGCCCGCATCGCGGGCCACCTAAGGACGTCTGCGTCCTGTAAACAGGCTCACCAGGAACAGGATAATCCCGACGACAAAGACGATTTTCGCGGCGCCAGCGGCAGTACCCGCCAGACCACCAAAGCCCAGGGCCGCAGCAATTAATGCAATGACCAGAAAAATAATTCCCCATCGAAACATACTTTTCTCCTTACCATAATGGACGGTGAACAGCGGTTTGCGCACCCTTTCTGTATAGCTCATCGCTCAGAGGATGCTGCTATTCGTTCGGCAACCTTGGCCAGACAACACTTTTGTTAATAACTCGATTTACTTAACGCTAAGATCGTTGCGGACGCTTTTCACGCCGGAGACCGCTTTCGCAATCTCTGCCGCACGCTCCGCCTGCGCCGCGGAAGCCACCGTACCGGTCAGATGCACCGCGCCGGCGTTGGTTTCGACTTTCACATTGCGCGAAGGGACAATGTCATCCGCCAGCAGCTTGGCTTTCACTTCGCTGGTAATGGCGGTATCCCCGGCATAGCCTTTCAGCGTCGCCGTCTCGCTCGATGATTTATGATGGACCGTCAGCTTGTCGTTAACGTGCGAGACGCCTTCGACCCCTTTCGCTACGCTCAGTGCCTGACTTTTCTGTTCAGTACTGGTGACGTCGCCGCTGAGGGTGACCACTTTATTCTCCGTTTTCACCGAAATATCGCCGGAGTTAATATCTTTATGGTCGATCAACGCCGCTTTTACCCGCGCGGTAATGGTGCTGTCATCCATAAAATCGCCGACTTTATTAATCGAATTGTCTACCGCCTCTCCCGCATTGCTGGCAGCCGACTTCGCACTGTCTACCGTTGTTTTTTCCGTCTCTGCCGAGGCGTTCAACGCGGCTAAGCCTAAGAAGAGCGCCAGCAACATATTGGCATTCTTTAGTCTGGTCATCGTGATGTCCTCGTTTTTTCACCAGCGCTGGCGTCTGAAAGCAGTGAATTACGCCAGCATTTTTAAAATCACGAATTAAATATAGTAGACAGACGAAGGGGTTGCGGATGATATGGACAAAAAACAGACGAATTAGCGGTGTTTTAAGAACTTTCCAGAAGGAGGGAAACGCGAGCATGGAAAGAAAAAAGCGCGGGCTATGCCGCGCTTCATCAGGGATTAGTGCTCGCGCGTTTTGCGGAACACCACGTCAGGATAACGCTCCTGCGTCAGGTTCAGGTTGACCATTGTCGGGGCGATATAGGTCAGATTATCGCCGCCATCCAGCGCCAGCTGAACTTCGTTTTTACGTTTGAACTCTTCGAATTTCTTCACATCCGTGGATTCAACCCAGCGCGCGGTGGCCACGTTGACTGATTCGTAAATCGCTTCCACGTTGTATTCGCTTTTCAGACGCGCTACCACCACGTCAAACTGCAGCACACCAACAGCGCCGACGATCAGGTCGTTATTGGCGATCGGACGGAAGACCTGTACCGCGCCCTCTTCAGAGAGCTGAACCAGCCCTTTCAGCAGCTGTTTCTGCTTCAGCGGATCCTTCAGGCGAATACGACGGAACAGTTCCGGTGCGAAGTTCGGAATACCGGTGAACTTCATCATCTCGCCCTGGGTGAAGGTATCGCCAATCTGAATGGTGCCGTGGTTATGCAGGCCGATGATATCGCCCGGATACGCTTCTTCAACGTGAGAACGGTCGCCGGCCATAAAGGTCAGCGCGTCGGAAATCACGACGTCTTTACCGATACGCACCTGACGCAGCTTCATGCCTTTTTCATATTTGCCGGACACCACGCGCATGAAAGCCACACGGTCGCGGTGTTTCGGGTCCATGTTGGCCTGAATTTTAAACACGAAGCCGGTAAATTTCTCTTCCGTGGCGGTGACTTCACGCGTGTCGGTGTTACGCGGCATCGGCGCCGGCGCCCACTCCACCAGGCCATCCAGCATATGGTCAACGCCGAAGTTACCTAACGCGGTCCCGAAGAACACCGGGGTGATTTCGCCCGCCAGGAACAGATCTTTATCGAACTCGTTTGACGCGCCCTGCACCAGCTCCAGCTCGTCGCGCAACTGCTGCGCCAGGTCTTCCCCCACCGCTGCGTCGAGTTCCGGGTTGTTGAGCCCCTTCACGATGCGCACTTCCTGAATGGTGTGGCCTTTACCGGTCTGATACAGGTAGGTTTCATCTTTGTAGAGATGATAAACGCCTTTGAACAGCTTGCCGCAGCCGATAGGCCAGGTAATCGGCGCGCAGCCGATTTTCAGCTCATTCTCAACTTCATCCAGCAACTCCATCGGATCGCGGATATCACGGTCGAGTTTGTTCATAAAGGTGAGGATCGGCGTGTCGCGCAGACGGGTAACTTCCATCAGCTTACGGGTCCGGTCTTCAACGCCTTTCGCCGCGTCGATCACCATCAGACAGCAGTCAACCGCCGTCAGAGTACGGTAGGTATCTTCGGAGAAGTCTTCGTGCCCCGGCGTATCCAGCAGGTTCACCAGGCAGTCGTGATACGGGAACTGCATCACCGAGGTGGTGATTGAGATCCCACGCTGCTTTTCCATCTCCATCCAGTCGGACTTTGCATGCTGGCTGGAGCCACGGCCTTTTACGGTACCGGCGGTCTGAATAGCCTGTCCGAACAGCAGCACCTTTTCGGTGATGGTGGTCTTACCGGCATCCGGGTGAGAAATAATGGCAAAAGTGCGGCGTTTGGCCACCTCTTGCAGATAAGGAGACAACGTCATAATTAATCTTCTAAGTAAACGCAGCAACGGGCTGCGCATGTGGAATACGAAAAATTGCGGCTATTTTACCCATCAATGGGGGGGAGGCAATCAGTGTTTACACAGGAGCTGCTCCAGTTCGCTTAACGAGGTCACCGTCCAGTCGGGCTGCAGGTCTACCGGCAGCGTTTGCTGGTGCGCATTCAGCCAGCAGGTCGCCAGGCCGGCATTTACGCCGCCGCGGATATCCGACTCAGCGGTATCACCGACCATCAGTACTCGCGAGCGCGGTGGATTACCCGCCTGCGCCAGCGCGTAATCGAAGATGCGCGCATCCGGCTTGGCGACGCCGACTTCTTCAGAAATAATCAGTAAATCAAAGTGATCGCGTAAACCTGTGCGTTCCAGACGAGTCTGCTGCAGCGAGGTAAAACCGTTGGTGATGATGCCCATCCTGACCTTGCCCTGCAGCGCGTTGAGCAGCGAGACCGCCCCCGGCAGCGGGGCACAGATTTCCGCCATCGCATTCATAAACGCGTCGTTGAGCTCACCCGGCTTAACATTCAAACGTTCCGCCCAGCTGTCAAAGCGCTGGTGCTGCAGCTGCAGCGAGGTGATGACGCCGTTTTGATAATCCACCCACAGCGGCTTATTCACGGCCTGATAGTCCTGAAAATCTTCGGCGGTAAATGTCACGCTGTAGTCGAGAAACATCCGCTGTAAGCCGCTGAAAGAATCAAACGAAAACAACGTTTCATCGGCATCAAAGAAAATCCAGTCCCATTTCATCGTATCACCTTGTCTTACATACTGATTGGCAGAGCCATAATGATGGCGTCTTCGCGCCCGTCGACCGTCGGATAGTAGTTGCGGCGGATGGTCGCTTCGTTAAAGCCTACGCTTTCATAGAGCGCAATGGCGGCTGCGTTGGAAGCGCGCACCTCCAGCCACAGCGTGACGACGCCGCGTTTTTCAACTTCATCGATAACATGTTCCAGCAGTTCCCGTCCCAGGCCACGGCGCTGGTATGCGGGGTCGACGGCGATGTTAAACAGCGTCGCTTCATCAAGGACAATCTGAGTAATGGCAAAGGCCGCCATTTCCCCATCCACTGCCAGTTGGTAATTCAGATAACGTTCACCCTGATTGCTGGCGAAGGTCTGTTCGCTCCACGGAAAAGCGTGGGCGCGTTTTTCGATTTTCCAGGCGTTGGATAAATCAGCCGTGCTGAGGGTAGAAATCGTGTTCATGTGCGCAGATTTGTTGCCAGAGCGCCCTGCGAGCGGGCGCGCTGGTCTGAAGTTCATCAAAAGCGGGGGTGGACACCTGGGCGCCCGCCAGCGGCAGCGACGCCTCTGTGCCCAACCGCCAGCTGTTGCAACGGCTGTCCTGCGGCAGCATCGCCACCCGCTCGGGGGTAAGCTGCAGGACCTGATCTGGCGTCACGGCCAGCGCGCGTAATATGTCGCCAATCAGCGGCTCTGTCAGCGACGGCGGGGTTTCTGCCACCATCACCAGACGAATATGTTCAGGAAGCGAGATAGCGATTTCGCCCTGCAACGCCCCCGGTCGGCGCAGCGACCACTGGGTAATGCCCAGCTGCTGTAATTGCCAGTCTCGTCGGGATGTCATAGCGAAACACTCCTGGTAAACAAGCGCGCAATATAGCAAATCCGTCGTATCTGCGCCAACAAACTACTATAATCGGCGCCAGTCTTAATGAAGGAGTGTTTCATGTCCGCTTTTACCCCGGCAAGTGAAGTCTTGCTGCGCCACAGTGATGATTTCGAGTCCGCCCGCGTTCTGTTTGCCGGTGACCTGCAGGATGACCTGCCTGCGCGTCTGGATACCGCGGCCAGCCGCGCTCATACCCAACAGTTCCACCACTGGCAGGTGCTGAACCGTCAGATGGGTGACAACGTCCGTTTTAGCTTAGTGGCCGAGGCCGCCGACGTCGCCGATTGCGACACCCTGATCTACTACTGGCCGAAGAACAAACCCGAGGCGCAGTTCCAGCTGATGAACCTGCTCTCTCTGCTGCCGGTGGGAATCGATATTTTCGTCGTCGGGGAAAACCGTAGCGGCGTTCGCAGCGCAGAGCAAATGCTGGCCGAATATGCCCCGCTGAATAAAATCGACAGCGCCCGTCGCTGTGGCCTCTACCATGGTCGTCTGGAAAAGCAGCCGACCTTCGACGCCGACGCATTCTGGGGCGAGTATGCGCTGGATAATCTGACGATTAAAACGCTGCCTGGCGTGTTTAGTCGCGACGGTCTGGACGTCGGCAGTCAGCTGCTGCTGTCCACTCTCGAGCCGCATACCAAAGGGAAAGTGCTGGATGTCGGCTGCGGCGCGGGCGTGCTGGCCGCAGTGCTGGCCAGCCATTCGCCGAAGGTGCGTCTGACCCTGTGCGACGTCAGCGCCCCGGCGGTCGAAGCCAGCCGCGCGACGCTTGCCGCTAATGGTTTTGCAGGCGATGTGTTTGCCAGCAACGTCTTTTCGGAGGTCAATGGTCGCTTCGACATGATCATCTCCAACCCACCATTCCATGATGGGCTGCAGACCAGCCTCGAAGCGGCCCAGGCGCTGATCCGCGGCGCGGTTCGCCATCTGAACAGCGGCGGCGAATTGCGCATTGTCGCCAACGCCTTCCTGCCGTATCCCCAGGTACTGGATGAGACATTTGGCTTCCATGAAGTGATCGCCCAAACAGGACGGTTTAAGGTCTATCGCACCATCATGACCCGCCAGGCGAAAAAATAATCGTCTTCTGGCGCCAGCGGCCCACTTGCGGTGCCGCTGGCTCTTCTTCGCGGCAAACCCGACCATTTTTGCAGCAATCGATACAACCTGCATAATTAACTATTGACGTGCCGCCGAAAACCACTAGAATGCGCCTCCGTGGTAACGATACTTTCATAGTGTCGATGGTATGCGAAGGTGGCGGAATTGGTAGACGCGCTAGCTTCAGGTGTTAGTGTCCTTACGGACGTGGGGGTTCAAGTCCCCCCCCTCGCACCATAATCCACAAAGATATTGCTCGCACTGGGCGAAGGTGGCGGAATTGGTAGACGCGCTAGCTTCAGGTGTTAGTGTCCTTACGGACGTGGGGGTTCAAGTCCCCCCCCTCGCACCAACGAGGCAATATCCTAAAGAATGAATACTGTGCGAAGGTGGCGGAATTGGTAGACGCGCTAGCTTCAGGTGTTAGTGTCCTTACGGACGTGGGGGTTCAAGTCCCCCCCCTCGCACCAATATTCTTTTCTCTTCCGGCATTATCCCCCTAGTTTAAAATCCAGAATCATCAGCATTATTCCACCAATCAATGCAACGCAAGATGGCAGCAGGATAAAATGGCGCAGTTGACGATGCCATATCATCGCTGCGGACATCAGCATGCCCACCGTGACCAGCGCCCGCCACACATCGGCCGAGACTCCGGCATACCCGAGAGCGGCAATCAGCACGCCGGGAACCACCACACCCCAACCACTCCCTAATGCCCGCTGCAACATGGTTTCACCTCTCAAAACGATAATGATAACCAATATCATATGATAACATTTATCATTTGTCATTTGCGATGTGCTCTGCGTCTTTTTCTTTACGTTCGCGGTAATGACATACATTCATGAAGGTGATAAATTAAGCGGATTATCGATATATATTAAATATTTTGCTTATTTTGCAAATAACCTTTTTTTGCACATTGTTATCAGACTCTTCATTTTTGGCTTTCATCATTTTGAAATTTAACGACTAATAATGATTCTTCCGATATGACTGCACAAACCTGGCGAGCACACTACGCACAAAAATATCAATATTCCTTACGGCTTTTTTTACTGCTTAATTTCATTTCCTCCTCTCTGTCGCTGGTCAGCCCACTATTTACGGTAGTTCGTTTTACGCTGCCCTGCGCCCTGATCGTGGCCTGCAGCGGGCTGTTGCTGCTCTGGCACTGGAAATGGCCGCAAGCGAAAATAAATATTCCGGCTATCTCGTTGTTATTTGGCATGCTCTGGGCATGGCACGTGGTGGCAAAAGCGATGCTATTGACACCGCCGCATTTTAACTATCTGGTAATCGCCCTATTAAGCATTCTGTTTATCGGCACCATCGCTTTTTCCAATAATATCACTGCCTTTACCCTTCACTCTTTACCGACTTTCCTTATCTGCCTGATAATGTCAGAGGGGGAACAATGGTTGCGCATGACCTACTGTTTTGTGCTGCCTATTGCCGGTATTACCCTGCAAAATATTATCCAGAAGCGCAACGATGCCTTCACGCAAGGATTAATGGATAAGCTGATGCAGGAACGCAACACGCTCAACGATCTCAGTATGCTGGATCCCCTGACCGGTTTGTATAATCGCCGCGGGCTACAGAACCGCCTCGACACCCTGCTGGCGCTGGACGGCGACAACCACTTTGTGCTGCTCCTCGATATCGATCACTTTAAAGCCTATAACGACCACTATGGCCATATGATGGGCGACCAGGCGCTGATTCGCGTCTCTGCCGCGATCCGCAACGCCGTGCGCTCACGCGATATTGTCGCTCGTTTTGGTGGGGAAGAGTTTATGGTCCTGCTGACCAACAGCAGCGAGGAAACCGCCTGGCAGGCTGCCGAACGCATTCGCCAGCGGGTCTATGATCTGAAGATCCCGCATATGTTTAATGAAAGTGTCGCCACCAACGTGACCATCAGCATTGGCCTGACGCCGCTCATTGATGACAACATTGAGCAAGCGCTGGCACGAGCCGATGGCGCACTGTATGAGGCCAAAAATAAAGGACGCAATATTATTCTTGCCAGTTAGCTTTTCCTTCGCGCGCCGCGGTATCGCGGCGCCGACAAACTCCTTGCCATGCCGCCTGCAAACAACTAATATCAGGAATCATTATCATTTAGATTTGTATCTGGAAATCAAATGGCCTGGCGCTCCCTTTCTCTTAGCGACGAACTCATCTGGCGGGCTCCCTTCCCGACGGCTGAACGCGCGCTGGCGGAGAGTCTTCGGGCAAAAATCACTGCCCTGCGCCCTCATCTGCTGGATTTCCTGCGTCTTGATGAGCCTGCCCCGCCGCATGCGTTAACGCTCGCCGAGTGGTCGCAACCCATCGCGTTACGCACCCTGCTGGCCACCTGGTCCGATCATATCTATCGTCATCAGCCCACGCAGCCGCGTGAACAGAAGCCCCTGCTCTCGCTCTGGGCCCAGTGGTATATCGGCCTGCTGGTGCCGCCGCTGATGCTGGCGCTGCTTAATGAACCGCAGGGACTCAGCCTGGCGCCAGAACATTTCCATGTCGAATTTCACGAGAGCGGTCGGGCTGCCTGCTTCTGGATTGATGTGCATAACGATGCCAGGATAGCAGCGCTTCCACCGCAGGCGCGGATAGATGCCCTGGTGATTCGTACCCTGCAGCCGGTTGTTGAGGCGCTGGAAGCGACGGGCGAGATCAATGGCAAACTTATCTGGAGTAATACCGGCTATCTGATCAACTGGTATTTAGGTGAAATGCGCACGCTGCTGGGCGATGAGCAGGTCGCCGCTCTGCGTCAACACTGTTTTTTTGAAAAACAGCTCGCCGATGGTCAGGATAACCCGCTGTGGCGAACGGTGGTGCTGCGTGAAGGGCTGTTAGTCCGACGCACCTGCTGCCAGCGCTATCGCCTGCCGGATGTCCAACAGTGCGGCGACTGCACGCTGAAATAACGCCCCCTACCTCAAAATTAACGGGCGGCCCTTGCCGCCCGTTGCTATTTATGCGGTCTGTTGACTCTCCTGCTCTGCTCGCTCGGCCTCTTCCGCTTCCTGAGCAAGCAGCTGTTTCTCATACACCTTAAAGAACGGGAAGTAGATAATCGCCGACACGCAGGCCAGAACGATCACCAGAACCGCCGCCCGAAAATCCCAGCCCAGCGCCCAGGCGCCGCCAATCGGTGCTGGCGCCGTCCACGGTACCACCGAGATAACGCGGCCAATCAGATCCAGCTTCATTGCTGCCCAAGCCAGCACCGCGTTCACCATTGGCGCCAGCAGGAACGGAATAAAGAACACCGGATTCATGACGATAGGCGTCCCAAAGATAACCGGCTCGTTAATGTTAAACAGGCTTGGCACCACGCTCAGACGGCCAATGGAGCGCAAATGCGCTGAGCGGCTACGCAGATAACAGAACACCAGCCCCATGGTCGCCCCGGAACCACCAACCACTATGAAGAATGTCCAGAACGCCTCCATGAAGATATGCGGCAGAGGCACCCCCTGGGCCAGCGCCTGCTGGTTCATACCGAGGTTGGTCAGCCAGAACATCTGCAGCATCCCGGACACAATCGCGGCACCGTGGATCCCGGCGAACCACAACAGGTGGCCAATAAGCACCGCCAGCAGAATTGCCGGCAGAGAGTCGGCTGCCGAAACGAGCGGTTTGAAGATGGCCATAATGGCCTGCGGGATCAGCATGTCAAAATGGTGCTGGATAAACAGACTCAGCGGATACAGCGTCAGCACGACCACCAGCACCGGGATCAACAGATCAAAGGAGTTTTTGATCATCGGCGGAACCTGGTCCGGCAAGCGGATCCCAATGTTGTGCGCTTTCAAAAAACGCATCATTTCCACGCAATAGATCGCCACCAGAATCGCGGTAAAGATCCCGGTCCCCCCGAGGCTATCCACCGGCAGCGTGCCATTGGTCTTCGGCGCGGCAATCAGCAAAAAGGCCATGATCGACAGCATTGCGCACATAAAGGGATCGAGCTGATTGGATTTCTCGTAGTGCTTACCGAGGTTATAGGAGATCGCCGCGCAGATGTAGATCGACATGATCCCCATCGTCATATCAAAGGGGGTCAGAATACGCCCCTCAAACTCTTTTGCCAGATCCAGCCAGGCGCGGGCAAAACCCCAGGTGGTATCCGGTGAGAAAGGTGGATAAGCAAACACCAGCAGGAACGATCCGACGATCATAAATGGCATCGCTGAGATAAAACCGTCACGGATAGCCATGACGTGACGCTGCGATGAGATCCGCCCTGCTATGGGGCTTATGTAATTTTCTACAAAGCGAAATATCAAATTAAACGCAGCATGGTTAGCAGACATAGTAGCCCTCCTGACAGGCTATTGATACTGGCCCAACAACGATTACCCTGCCGTTACGATGACCGCTTTTTGATGCAGCAGGCCGCTGATGGATTACCGGCTATACTGCTCATGACGCAACGATTCATACACGGCTCTTATGTTATAAATAAAGTGAGAAGTGACTGTTCCAGTATTCATCTCTACGCGCACAACCGCAACCGGTTACAGTAACCGGTTACGGTGAATGTGAAGGAGATCGACAAAATAGAAAGAATCTGGATTGTCCGCGCTGTTATTTACACTCCGCCAGGCTTGTGACAGATTTAACCAGGCTTAAATCAGGAGAATCCAATGAGTCTGCAGTCTGTACGGCAGTTTTTTGCCGAACACGCCCCCGATATCGAAATTATTGAGTTAAATCAGAGTACCGCCACCGTCGCGCTCGCCGCTGCCGCACACAACGTTGAGCCTGGACAAATCGCCAAAACGCTGTCGCTCAAGATCAAGGATAAGATTGTACTGATCGTCGCCAGGGGCGATGCGCGGCTGGATAACAAAAAGCTGAAAGAGACCTTTGGTGCGAAAGCCAG
Source organism: Klebsiella sp. RC2 (assembly GCF_014192815.1). NCBI lineage: Bacteria > Pseudomonadati > Pseudomonadota > Gammaproteobacteria > Enterobacterales > Enterobacteriaceae > Klebsiella > Klebsiella sp. RC2. The sequence goes on from NZ_JACHYL010000006.1 coordinate 297,560, forward strand.
AATGTTAAGCAGCGATGAGGTGGTGACCTGGACCGGTCATCCGGTAGGCGGCGTGTGCCCTTTTGGTCTGGAAAACCCGCTGGCCGTCTATTGCGACGTCTCGCTCAGGCACTATCAGGAGGTGCTACCCGCAGCGGGAGCCATTCACAGCGCCGTTCGTATTGAACCAGAACGATTGGCGCAGCTCACCGATGCGACATGGGTAGACGTGTGTTTATAGCCGCGTTACGCCACCTGTTTAACGGCGTTGTTCGCGCCGCTCATCGGTAAATGCAGCAAGATATCCGCCGCGTTTAATAAACCGATGTCTGAGCGAACCCCGAGCTTGGTCATGGCGTTAAATTTATGCGCGCGGATAGTTTTAATGTTCCGGTTCAGCTGTATCGCAATATCAGAAAGCGAATATCCCCACGACATATACCGAAGGATGGCGTGCTCCGTTGGACTTAGCGGATCGTTGCACGCCTCTCTGTCGCAAAATTGTTCGCTGCCGCTGAGGTGATGATTGTCCAGCAACTGTAACAAACGCTCCTGTAACCCGCGTCGCGGCGCGGATTTATTCAGTATGCCGTGCAGACAGGCCGGCATAAGATGGCCGATCAGATGCATTTCACTTTCATTATTAGCCAGAATAATTGCCTGGACTTCCGGCCGACACCGCGCCATTTCATGAACAAAAAGCAGACTCTCAGCTCGTGAAGAACGGCTTCCCGAAAGAGAAAAGATAATGGCCGACCAGGAAAACGATGTTTCCGCCGCCCTGAGCATACTGACATTTTTAAACAGATGAATATGATATCGGCTATTATCTTCACGACTAAAGATATAGCGCCAGGCCATTTCCGTCATCACACATTTTTCTACGATGGCGACATGGCGGGTTGTGCTATTTTTTTCCATTCCATTTGCTCCCCGTAAGCTGAATTGATATTCAGCTCTTGCATTCCCTGCACGCTGTTGATCCAGGCATACATTTCAGCATTGCTTCGCAGTGATAAGCGTCGCATTGCGCTATTTTTCTGCGCACTGATGGTTTTATTGCTCTTTTTCAACAGCGCAGCGATCTGATTGATTCCCCATCCCTTTGCCAGAAGACGCAAAACCTTGCGTTCCGAAAGGGTCAGCATCGCCGCAGAGTGGTAGCTTGCGAAATCGCTATCCTCGTCTCCGGTGAACAACGTCCGGCTAATTTGCTCAGCGGCACGACTGCCGGCGCAAATCACCTCAATCAACCGGTTAACCGGCTCACTCTCCGAGATCAGCGAACTTTCAGGGCGAATTAAAAGCTCAACGGCCAATGGATAGAGGCTGTCACTGACCATAAAAACCCAGTGAATATCACGATACTGCGTCATCAGAGAGTAATACCGTTCGCAGACGGCACGGGGATGCGCAATCTCGCCGGAGATATCCGCGACGACCAGCACTGCCCGCCGCAGTTGCAAAAGGGTGAGCTCATCATGAGAACGACAAAAACTGAGTTCGTAATCAGGGAGATTTTCATTGAAGATAACCTTTAACCCTGACTGCATGACGGGAATTTTACTAATAACAACACCAAACTTACCTTGTCCTGGTAACATAACACCTCCGCTTCCTGTCGAAGTTCCTTCGCCTGCCGGCAAACAATCGGCGCTTAACATCATCGCCTTATCATTCTCTGAATGAATATAAAAAGTATATTCATGGCCTGCGTACACGGTATACGTAACGACCGAACCGTGGTCATACCGTGTAAATATTATTGCTGTGTATACTTGCGATTAATATTAGCACAGACGCTCCTGCGCTAATAAATTAGAAAAGATAAAACTATTATTTAGCAAAAGTAATTTCAGGCACGTGAGTTATAAAGCATTATCTTTGATTGTTTCTCTAAATGCTTTAGGCGACATCCCGCTATAGCGGCGGAAAAAGCGAGAAAAATAGGCAGCATCACTAAACCCTAAGTAATCAGAGAGTTGTGTTACCGTCATGCGGGTGTACTGCAGATTGCGTCGCGCTTCCAGCATCAGGCGTTGATGCAATACCCCCAGCGCGCTACAGCCATAGAACTCGCGGCATAAATAATTTAAGTGCGTGACCGACAACCCAATTAGCTTCGCATACTCCGCCAGCGGGAGATGCTGCCGATAGTGGCTCTCAATAAGTCGGGAAAAGTGGCGCATCATACTGCGCTTCCGCTCCGCTTTATCTTCCGTGGGCGGTGCGGGGCGGCACTGCCGGTTCAGCCAGACCAGCAGCGTCCCCAGCAACGAGTACAACATCATCTCCCGGGCATCATGCTCTTCGCAATATTCCTCGCGAAGCGCCGAAAATAGCGTATGCATATGCCCCCGGGAACGGCCTACCGGCACGCACTGCGGTACGCTAAGCACATCCAGCGGCCGGCCGAACTGGTTTTCAAACCGGCTCAGCAGCGGCAGCGCCAGGGAGAGCACATACCCTTGTGTCCCGGGTGAAAAATGAAACCCATGAATACAAAGGGCGGGAACCACCTGGATGCAGGACGCCGTCATCACCGCGGTGGCGCCTTCAATTTCGATCTCCGCCCGGCCCTGATGCAGGTAGAGGAGCTGGACCATTTCCGCATGCTGATGAACGCGAATATGCCACTCGTACAGACTGCTACGCTGCAAAATCGACTCGCAGTGCAGCAGGTCCGGCGTTGGCCAGCCGCGCTCTTCGCCATACAGCTTAAATACGGGGACGGCTTGTATGGGCGGCATAATCACTCCTCTTTAGTCAGGTAACGCGTTCCATGGGCAAGCCCACGTAGTTTTCCGCGATGGTGGTCAGCCCGGCGCGGGAGCCAAGGTAGTAGCGGCGGTCGGCGGCCTGCATTTTGGCGTCGAACGCATTCTGGTCCGGGAAATCATGCAGCAGGCGAGTCATAAACCAGCTAAAGCGTTCCCCTTTCCACACCCGATCCAGCGCCAGTTGCGAGTAGGTCGCCAGCAGATCGCTGCGGCCACGATGATAGTATTCACGCAGGATCCGCCACAGGTAGTTAACATCCGATGCCGCCAGGTTTAACCCTTTGGCGCCGGTTGGCGGAACGATATGCGCCGCATCTCCTACCAGAAACAGCCGCCCATACTGCATCGGCTCCACCACGAAACTGCGCAGCGGGGCAATGCTCTTCTCAAGTGAGTGACCAGTCACTAACCTGGATGCCAGGTCCTCCGGCAAGCGGCTTTTCAGCTCCTGCCAGAAACGTTCGTCCGACCAGGCTTCAACCTTATCGCTCAGCGGAACCTGTAGATAATAGCGGCTGCGCGTAAGTGAGCGCTGACTACACAATACAAACCCCCGCTGATGGTGTGCATAAATCAGCTCCGGATTGACCGGCGGCGTATCCGCCAGCAGGCCTAACCAACCAAACGGCCACACGCTCTCGTAGGTTTTGAGAATGTCAGCGGGAATGCTTTGCCGTGACACCCCGTGAAAACCGTCGCAACCGGCGATAAAGTCGCACTCCAGGCGGCAGGTTTCACCTTCGCTGAGGTAGGTGACCGTCGGTCGGTCGCTTTTCGCGTCATGAATAGCCACCTCGCTCACGCCATAGACGATCGGCGCGCCGCTGGCGGCCCGGGCCGCCATCAGATCGCGGGTCACTTCCGTCTGGCCATAAACCATCACACTCTTGCCGTCAGTCAGCTCGCTCAGTGCGACGGGTACCCGCTGGCCATCAAACAGAAACTCCACCCCATGATGCACCAGGCCTTCGGCATCCATCCGCTGCGCCACGCCCGCTTCGCGTAGCAGATCGACGGTGCCGCTTTCCAGAATTCCCGCGCGGATGCGCCCCAGCACATACTGTGGCGTTTGACGCTCGAGGATCACGGTATGGATCCCGGCGTTGTGCAACAACTGCCCCAGCAGCAGCCCGGAGGGACCTGCGCCAATAATCGCGACCTGTGTTTTCATAGGGTTGTCTCACTCTTGCAGGGTTAATTATTTGTATATTTTTTGTTTAATAAAAGTACTTTCCTGCATTTTTGATAAGTCAGACGGGAAAAAGAAGGGATGAATGGCGGCAAAAATTGCACTTTTCACCAAACTGGCAAAAGTGTGGGATGCTTCAAATTCTGCCGCCCCGCCAGCCGGGACATTTTTGCATATTATTTGATCCCGCCCCCCTCAGCCGCTACGGCGCTTCAGGTTAAAGTATCGACAGATAACCAGACGTCGCGGACAGCAGAGGAATTATGCAGGTTGATCGGTCACAGCAGCGGGCAATCACACGATTGTGCATCCAGTGTGGTCTTTTTTTGTTACAGCACGGCGCCGAAAGTGCGCTGGTGGAAGAGCTATCCACCCGCCTCGGACGGGCGCTGGGAATGGACAGCGTCGAAAGCGCCATCTCGTCTAATGCCATCGTGCTGACCACCATTAAAGATGGCGAATGTCTCACCTCAACGCGTAAAAATGTCGACCGCGGCATCAATATGCATGTGGTAACGGAAGTGCAGCACATTGTGATCCTCGCCGAACATAAGCTGCTCGACTATCGCGATGTCGAGAAGCGCTTTTCGCAGATCGTTCCCTTGCGTTATCCGCGCTGGCTGCTGGTCATCATGGTGGGGCTCTCCTGCGCCTGTTTCTGCAAACTGAATAACGGCGGCTGGGACGGTGCGCTGGTCAGCTTCTGCGCCAGTACGGTAGCCATGTACATTCGCCAGGTGCTGACCCACCGGTCCATGCATCCGCAGATCAACTTCTGCATCACCGCCTTTGTCGCCACAACCATCTCCGGGCTGCTGCTGCGCCTCCCGGCCTTTGCCAGTACGCCGACCATTGCCATGGCCGCCAGCGTCCTGCTGCTGGTTCCGGGTTTTCCTTTGATCAACGCCGTCGCCGATATGTTTAAAGGGCATATTAATACGGGGCTCGCCCGCTGGGCGATCGCCAGCCTGTTAACCCTTGCCACCTGCATTGGCGTGGTGATGGCGATGACCGTATGGGGGCTGCGCGGATGGGCATAATCTCGTTTATTTTCGCACTGGCGGAAGACATGCTGCTGGCGGCAATCCCTGCCGTTGGTTTTGCCATGGTCTTTAATGTCCCCCAGCGCGCCTTGCGCTGGTGCGCGCTGCTGGGGGCGATCGGTCACGGCTCGCGCATGGTCATGATGAGCGCCGGTTTTAACATTGAATGGGCCACCTTTCTCGCCGCGCTGCTGGTGGGCAGCATCGGCATTCAGTGGTCACGCTGGTATCTGGCGCATCCGAAGATTTTTACCGTCGCCGCCGTGATCCCGATGTTTCCCGGCATCTCGGCCTATACCGCGATGATCTCCGCGGTAAAGATCAGCCATTTTGGCTATTCTGAAGAGATGATGATTTTGCTGCTGAGCAATTTTTTAAAGGCGTCGTCTATTGTGGGCGCCCTTTCTATTGGCCTGTCGATACCCGGTCTGTGGCTGTATCGTAAGCGCCCTCGCGTCTGATCCCGGCGTCGCGGTACAGCCGCGACGCTCCTTCCGCGATAGGCTCTGTGCTACTATGTGCAGATCACCCCACTCTTTGCAGTTCAGAGTTGAGATAGAGTTATGTCTTCGCGAATTTTAACCTCCCATTTTAGCGGCCTGGAAGAGTTCCTCCAGCAGCACGCGGCGCTGCTGGCGAAATCAACTGACGGCACCGTTGCCGTTTTTGCCAATAACGCGCCGGCATTCTATGCGCTGACGCCAGCGCGGCTGGCGCAACTGCTGGAGCTGGAAGCCAGACTGGCGCGCCCCGGCAGCGACATCGCCCTTGACCCGCAGTTTTTCGAGGAGCCCGCCGCGGCGCCAGTTGCGGTGCCAATGGGCAAATTTGCTATGTACGCCGACTGGCAGCCGGACGCCGATTTTCAGCGCCTGGCCGCGCTGTGGGGCATTGCCCTGAGCCAGCCAGTCACGCCGGAAGAGCTGGCTGCCTTCGTCGCTTACTGGCAGGCGGAAGGTAAAGTGTTTCACCACGTGCAGTGGCAGCAGAAGCTGGCACGTAGCGTGCAAATCAGCCGCGCCAGCAACGGCGGACAGCCGAAGCGCGATGTGAACAGCGTGAGCGAACCCGACAGTCATATTCCGCGAGGTTTCCGAGGATGAGCATGAAAAACGTGGGCGACCTGATGAAGCGTCTGCAGAAAATGATGCCGGCCCATATCGAACCGGCGTTTAAAACCGGCGAAGAACTGCTGGCCTGGCAAAAAGAGCAAGGCCGGCTGCGTTCCGAAGCGCTGGAGCGGGAGAATCGCGCGATGAAAATGCAGCGCACCTTCAACCGCTCAGGGATCCGCCCGCTGCATCAGAACTGTTCCTTTGATAACTACCGCGTCGAGTGCGAAGGACAGATGAACGCCCTCGCCCGCGCACGTCAGTATGTGGAAGAGTTCGATGGCAATATCGCCAGCTTTATCTTCTCCGGTAAACCGGGGACCGGTAAAAATCACCTGGCGGCAGCCATCTGCAACGAGCTGCTGCTGCGCGGGAAGTCGGTCTTAATCATCACCGTGGCCGATATTATGTCGGCGATGAAAGATACCTTTGGCAACCGGGAAACGAGCGAAGAGCAGTTACTGAGCGACCTCAGCAAAGTCGACCTGTTAGTGATTGATGAAATTGGTATGCAGACGGAGTCTCGCTATGAGAAAGTCATTATCAATCAGATAGTTGACCGTCGTTCTTCATCCAAACGGCCTACCGGGATGCTCACCAACAGTAATATGGAAGAGATGAACAAGCTGCTCGGCGAGCGGGTAATGGACCGTATGCGGCTGGGGAACAGCCTGTGGGTTATCTTCAACTGGGAAAGTTACCGGCACCGCGTCACTGGCAAGGAGTATTAAGAGATTTCCGGACGATGACGGCGTTATACTAAAGCGATTATTCAGTCACGCTTATGAGTCCGTCTATGAAATCGTTTAAAAATGGCTTACTTGCCGCTCTTGCCGCCAGTGCATTTACCCTCGCCGGCGCTCACGCTGCCTCCTGGCAGGATTCTCTTAACAGCGCCGCCAGCCAGCTTAGCGGCAGCAGCACCCAGGCTGGCAGCGGCGGCATGTCCGTCTCCTCGCTAACCAGCCTGCTCAGCGGCAGCAGCCAGTCTCTGACCGCCAGCAGCATGAATAATGCGGCCGGGATCCTGTCATATTGCGCGCAACAGAAACTGGCCTCCGTGACCAGCGCCGATAACGTCAAAAACCAGGTGCTGGATAAACTGGGACTCAGCACGCCGGAAAAACAGAAACAAGACACCAACTATCTCGATGGCCTGCAGGGCTTGCTCAACAGTAATAACGGCCAGCAGCTGGACCTGAATACGCTTGGCAACAGCTCGCTGGCGAAACAGGTGAAAACCAAAGCCTGCGATCTGGTCTTAAAACAGGGCGTTAACTTCCTCTCCTGATACGTACTGCTCATGCCGCGTTTGTTGCCTTCGCGACGGCAGCGCGGCCTGAAACGGTTTTTTTACCCTTTTTCCCTCTCCGCTTCCCCGCCACACCCGATGCGACACCGATCAAAAAAGGCAACATCTAAACCAATTCTGAATAACTGCACAGTTTCATGACGCTAGAATTGCAGCAAGATGGCGCTGCAATTACAGTGTGGCGTGAAAAGTAATCTATTCTGCCAGCCGACAACTGGCGCTAATGAGGATGAGCTGTGTCAGAGTTGTTATCCATCGCCTTATTTTTAGCTTCGGTGGTGCTGTATGCCTGGAAAGCGGGTCGTAACACCTGGTGGTTTGCCGCCACGCTCACGGTGTTAGGTCTGTTCGTGGTGCTGAACATCACCCTCTACGCCAGCGACTACTTTACAGGCGACGGCATCAACGACGCGGTGCTCTATACCCTGACCAACAGCCTGACTGGCGCCGGGATCGGCAAATACATTCTGCCGGGCGTCGGGGTGGGCGTCGCGCTGGTTGCCGTCTTTGGCGCGCTGGGCTGGGTGCTGCGCCGCCGTCGGCATCATCCTCATCACGTCGGTTACAGCCTGGCGGCGCTGCTGCTGGCGCTGGCCTCAGTGGATGCCAGCCCAGCCTTCCATCAGATCAGCGAGCTGGTGAAATCGCAGTCACGGGAAGGTGACCCGGACTTTGCCGCATACTACAAAGAGCCGTCGAAGCGTATCGACAATCCACAGCTGAACCTGGTCTATATCTATGGCGAAAGCCTCGAGCGTACCTATTTTGATAACGACGCCTTTCCTAACCTCACCCCTGAGCTCGGTAAAATAAAAGATCAGGGCCTCGATTTCAGCAATACCATGCAGCTCCCGGGGACGGATTACACCATCGCCGGTATGGTCGCCTCGCAGTGCGGCATTCCGCTGTTCGCGCCGTTTGAAGGCAACGCCTCGGCCTCGGTCTCCAGCTTCTTTCCCCAGAATATCTGCCTTGGCGATATCCTGAAAAACTCCGGCTATGAAAACTATTTTGTGCAGGGAGCCAACCTGCGCTTTGCCGGCAAAGACGTGTTTCTCAAATCCCACGGCTTCGATCACCTGTACGGGGCGGAAGAGCTCAAAACTACGGTAGCGGATCCCGCCTATCGCAACGACTGGGGCTTCTATGACGACACCGTGCTCGATGAGACGTGGAAAAAATTCGAAGAGCTGTCGCGCTCCGGTAAACGCTTCTCGCTGTTCGCCCTGACGGTGGATACCCACCACCCCGACGGCTTTATCTCGCGCACCTGTGAGCGTAAACGCTATGACGTAGACGGTAAGAAAAACCTCTCCTTCAGCGCCGTTAGCTGCAGCCAGGAACATATCGCCGCGCTGATAGAGAAGATTAAAGCCTCACCCTATTTCAAAAACACGGTCATCGTGGTCTCTTCCGATCACCTGGCCATGAAAAACAGCGCCTGGGATTACCTCAACAAGCACGATCGCAGCAATCTGTTCTTCGTCCTGCGCGGCGATAAACCGCAGCAGGAGACCCTGGCGGTGAAACGCAATACCATGGATAACGGCGCGACGGTGCTCGATATTCTCGGCGGCGATAACTATATCGGCCTCGGGCGCAGCAGCCTCTCCGGCCAGTCGCTCTCCGGTATTTTCATGAATATGAAAGAGAAGGTCCTGGCCTGGAAACCGGACGTGATCCGCCTGTGGAACTTCCCGAAAGAGATGAAAAACTTCACCATCGATTCGCAGAAGAACATGATCGCCTTCTCCGGCAGCCATTTCCGTCTGCCGCTACTGCTCAGGGTATCAAACCAGCGCGTTGAACCGCTGCCGGAGAGCGAATACTCTGCGCCGCTGCGCTTCCAGCTGGCCGATTTCGCGCCGCGGGATAATTTCGTCTGGGTCGATCGCTGCTATAAAATGGGGCAGCTGTGGGCGCCTGAACTCGCGCTTTCTACCGACTGGTGCGTCTCGCAGGGGCAGCTGGGCGGTGAGCAAAAGGTTCAGCACGTCGATAAGCCGCAGTGGCAAGGCAAAACCGCTTTCAGGGATACCCTTATCGATATGGAGCGCTATAAGGGGAACGTCGATACGCTAAAAGTCGTCGACAACGATATTCGCTACAAGGCCGACAGCTTCGTGTTTAACGTCGCCGGCGCCCCGGAAGAGGTCAAGCAGTTCAGCGGCATTTCGCGTCCCGAGTCCTGGGGTCGGTGGTCCAATGCCCAGCTGGGCAACGACGTGAAGATTGAATATAAAGAGCCACTACCGGAAAAATTTGATCTGGTGATCACCGCCAAAGCTTACGGCCCAAACGCCAATAAGCCGATCCCGGTGCGGGTAGGTGAAAGTGAGCAAGTGCTTACGCTGGCCAATGATGTGACCACTACGACGCTGCATTTCGACAACCCGTCGCGCAGCAACACCCTGACCATCACTCCGCCGGACCCGCAGTCCACCAACGAGGGCAATATCCTTGGTCACTCCCCACGTCAGCTGGGGATCGGCATGGTGGAGATCAAAGTGGTGAAAAGCGAAGGCTAAAACCATCCTGCCCGGCGGGTTTCCGCGCCGGGCAACGGTTGCCGTGGCAGAGCGTTAACCCTACAGCGGCTGTAGTTCATCAGCCGACAGTCCGGTGATTTTCTGTACCATCTCTTTGTCGAGGCCATTTTGTAACATACTGCCGGCAATGCGCAGCGCCTCACGGCGGCTTCCTTCCTGTAAGCCCTCCTGGTGCCCTTCTTCCCGGCCTTCTAGTCGACCTTCTTGCCGACCTTCCTGCTTAAGCTTTTGCGCGATAGACATCAGTGTCTCCTCATACTGTGGCAGACGGCGGGCCAGCCGGCGGAGAAACACGCCCGGCTCGGCCGTATTACCGTACTGCAGCATATAGTGAAACAGCATTCTCAACTGCCGACGGTTAGTGTATCCCAGCATCACAACGGCCGCCAACGACTCCGTTATGCCGCTGAGATCGCGCTGGCGAATATGTTTTTGCATCAGCTCCAGCAAGGCGACTCGCCGATGCTGCACGATGTCATCGTCCGGCATCACCGTAACGTCGATCAACGGAAACGAACAGCCATACAGCGTCTTCGCCATTTGCGGGTCGGCAAATTCATCCAGCCAGTTGAGGGAAAAGGGGTATGGACTGGTCACACCGTGATAAAAAAGCATCGGCACCACCAACGGCAGCGTTTTGTGCCCGGCATCCAGATGGCGCTGCATTGCGGCAATCGCATAGCGCATCAGGCGAAACGCCATATGGTTATCCGGTGAGCTCTGATGCTCTATCACCACATAAACATACCCCGCACCGCAGGTAGTTTGCACCGACCAGAGGACGTCCGAATACCAGGCGCGCAGATCCTCATCGATAAAGCTCGCCGATTGCAGTCTCAGGGTAGCGAAATCGCACTGCTGGCGGATCGCTTCGGGAAGGTAGAGGGCGAGGAAATCATTCGCCGTCTCCGGGTGGCGAAGAAATCGTTTAAAGACCGCATCGTGCGGCGTCGAGGTCATCCGTTTTTTCATGGCCATCCGCTTGCCTGAAAGAGAAGGAAAGCCGGACTCTACCACCGGTTTTTACCCGAATGGATTTGACGATAATTTTCTGGGAAGCGCCTCGGAGAATAGCATGGCGGCCAGCCCGGCTGGCCGCCATCAATATGGCTTAGTAATCAAACTGACGGTAGTAACGGCGGATATTGAGGTCGTGGCCGGTATGGTGTTCAAAGTGGGCCGCCAGCCGATCCACCAGCAGGGTGGACACCACGCACGGCGCCATAATCCAGCGGAACGCGTCATCAATGCCGTTCAGCGGATAGTCGCGCGGGTCGATTACCACCAGATGGTCAGTTATCTTTTCGGCAAAGCGTTCGACGCGCTCGTCCAGCGCCCGGCATTTCCCCTCACCTTTCACCAGAAACAGCGGGACCTCTTTTTCCAGCAGCTCCAGGGTGCCGTGGAAAAATTCAGCCGAGCTCACGGATTTCGTCCGCTTCCACTGCATCTCTTCGAGAATACACATTGAGAACAGGTAGACCTCGCCCCACATTTCCGCGCCGCCAATCCACATCATATAGTCGCAGTCGTGGTATTGTGCGGCAATGCTATCCGCCTGGAGATCGAACTGGCGTTTGGCCTGCAGGAGATTTTCCGGCAGTAATTCGAGCTGACTGGCAAATCGCGCATAATTTTCAAACTCGCCGTGACGATAAATAACGCGGAAGAATAACCAGTACAGCAGCATATATTCATATTCCACACCGTTCTTGTGGCACATCGGAATATGCCAGCTGGCGGCGGCGGCCAATGGCGAGTCGGCATGACGGGTAATAGCCACCACGCGGATCCCCTGCGCCTTGCACCACTCGGCAATAGCCACCGACTCTTTGGTATCACCGGATTTAGATAACGTAACGACAACTGCATCTTTATTTAATTTTTTATGTCCGCGATGAATTAATTCGGCCGCCTGCTCAAGATATACCGGCACACTGGTTAATTCTTTGGCAAACTCATTAATGGCCATCATCGGTGCCAGAGAACCGCCTACCGAGGCAAAAAATAATGCGCTGCAGCCGCTGTCATAAATATCATCGGCCACGGTTTCAGCCTGTTTACGCGCAGCGATGATCTCGCGAGCACTGGTCAGGTACTCGTCCTGATTAAAACCCAACATAGTTTTCTCCTGAATATTCAGATTTTACTTTTTAATACGCGGTCAAAATCGTCAAAAATACGTTTAGCCAGATCGATGCCTTTCAGTCCGGCGGTATGCCAGGCCAGCATCTGGACGGGAACAATCAGCAACAGCGGCGCCAGGTGATGCTCGCACGGACAGTTTAGCGCCAGCGTCTGCGCATCCTCGGCATCGCTCAGCGTTAGCGTAAAAGCCCGGGCAATGGACGGCGCCATATAGTCCCGCAGCGCCCGGGTTCGCGCATCCGGCGCATCTTCAATAAACAGCATCACATGGCGGGCGTTGGCTTCCAGATAGGGACCGTGCATATAGGCTTCCAGCTCAAAGCCGCTGGAAGGCACGCGCACCGTTTCAGTAAATTTGGTTTCAAATTCCTTCGCCACGCCAACCAGCGCACCGTAGCCGGTGGCGACAAAGCGCTCCCCGCTCCGCAGCGTTTCGCTATACCGGTCGATAAAGCGCGAGGTGCGGGCGATAACATCCGGGATCGCCGCAAGCAGCCGCTGGAATTCAGCGAGATAGTGCTGCTCCTCGACCTCGCTGACTTTCCCCTGCTGACGAGCAATGATCAGCGCTATCAGCAACAGATTCAGCACCGTCGCGCTAAAACCACGGGTCACAAACCCTACGCTCTCGATCCCGGTATTGATATCCAGAACGCCATCGCAAGCGCGGGCTATCGGGCTTTGCGGGTCGGAGGTCAGGGCAAATACCGGCAATCCTAAGGCCTGTACCTTACGCATCGCCTCCAGCGTTGACGCGCTTTTCCCGCTCTGTGAAATCGCCACCACCAGATCGGTATGCGGGTCGATCGCTTCGTAATGGGTAAAGTTGTACGGCTCTTTAATGTCAACCAGCACACCGAAGCGTTGTTCAAAGAAATAGCGCGCGCACAGCGCGGCATTCAGCGACGATCCGGTCGCCAGCAGCAAAATTCGGCGTACCGGGTGCTGGCGGGAAAAGGTCTCAATCGCCGCCAGCTTTTGCCGGTAGCCACGCAGGATCTGCGCCAGGCAGGCCGGCTCTTCACGGATATAGGTCATCATTGTTGGTCGCATAGCTCACTCCCGTTAAAACAATCCGATCCACGAACCCAGAATGCCTACCAGCGCCATGCCGCCAATAATTGAGAGCGGTTTAACTTTCCGTCCCAGCAGCCAGTAGACGATGCCAAAACTCACCAGCGGCAGCATGCAGGGCAGAATGTCATTGATAATGTCCTGCACCTGAGTTTTGGCTTCTCCGGCACCAAAGGAGAGAGGGATGGTGATATCGATCATTGAGGCGGTCATCGCCCCGACCACCATCAGGCCGATAATCGACGCTCCGTAGGTCAGGCTCTCCATCATTCCGCTCTTCTGGATCCGCTGCAGGACCCCGGTTCCCAGCACGTAGCCCCAGCGGGTAAAGCACCAGCGCACCAGAATGTGCGGCACGTTAAACACCAGCAGAAACAGGATCGGCCCGAGGATGTTGCCCTTCAGCGCCAGGCTGGTGCCGATCCCGGTGGCGATCAGGCGCAGCGTCCCCCAGAAGAAAGAGTCCCCCAGCCCGGCCAGCGGCCCCATCAGCGAGGCTTTGACGTTATCAATCGCAGTGGCATCCATGTTTTTCTGCTGGCTGTTTTTCTCCTCCATCGCCGTGGTGATCCCCAGCAGCAGGGTGACGATATGCGGCGTGGTATTGAAAAACACCAGATGACGTTTCAGCGCCCTGGCTAGCTCCTCTTTGCGCGGATAGAGCTTTTTCAGCACCGGAATCAGCGCGTAAACAAAGGCGAGATTCATCTGCCGCTCATAGTTCCACGAGAACTCCATCTGGAAGGAGCGCCAGAACACCCGGCGTAAATCTCGTGGCGTAATCCGGGTTTCTTCCTGCTCCTGCGGTTGCAGGGTCTCTTCAGAAATCGTCTTCGTCGTCATCGCTGACTCCTTGTTCTGTCGTCGTACGAGGTGAATTCAACGCGGTGACGTTAACCATGACCACCGCCACGATGGCGCCGAGAATGGCGATGCCGGTCACCGGGATTTTCAAATAAGCCATTAGCACAAAGCCGAGGAAAAAGTACGGCGCAACTTTCTTGTTAATCAGCAACCTGGCAAGCATCGCGAAGCCGAGCGCCGGGATCATGCCGGTGGCGACGCTGAGCCCGTGTTTGATAAATTCCGGGATGGTATCGAGCAGGGATTTCACCGCGTTGCTGCCCACCAGGAATGAAACGGTCACCACCGTGGCCAGCATCAGCGACAGCCCGAAGCCGGCAATCAGATGCATCCGCTCAATGCCCCGCGTATCCGCCCGTTCCGCATACCCGTCCGCCTTCTGGCTGAGCATCGGGATAAACATCCCCAGATAAACGTTTTTCAGGATCAGGGTCAGGGTGGCGATAGGCAGGCCGAGCAACAGCGCCGTTTCCGTGCCCGCGCCGGAGGTGATGGCGAACGCCACGCCGAGAATACCGCCCGTCACCACGTCGGGCGGGATCGAGGCACCAACGGAGAAAGAGCCGATAAACGCCAGCTCCAGCGTCGCGCCCATAATGACGCCGGTCTGTACATCCCCCAGCACCAGTCCGGTCAGCAGCCCGGTGACGATAGGCCGGGAAATCAGCGACGTCCCTAAGGCATATTCCGATTGCGCGATAAACGCCACCAGACCCAGTAAGAGAGCCTCTACCATAATCTGTCCTCCGGAATTACACGCATTCCGTAAAAAGCTGTTTGCGATCGTTCGGGACCTGGCGAATCTCCACCTCGACGCCCTTCCCCACCAGTTGTTGTAGCTGCTCTATTTCTGTCGGCAGTAAATTAATCGCCTTAGAGATATTTTTACTGCCCTCTTTAGCCTTAATTCCGCCGAGATTTATGCTTTTTATTTCCCCGATAGCGCAGGCAATACGCCAGGCGTCATTGACCGATTCCACGACAATAAATAAATTATATTTATCGGTCACCCCACTTTTTATCGCCTCAATAGCATCATTGATATTTTTAATCACCAGTTTTACCGAGGGCGGTTTGGCAAGCTTAATGGTGGTTTTCCGCAGTTCATCTTCAGGGACACTGTCGTTGGCGATCAAAATGCAATCGGCGCCGACATATTGGGTCCAGGAAAAGGCCACCTGGCCGTGAAGTAATCGATGGTCTACCCTTAATAACGTAATCATCATGCTTCCTCATTTCAGAAGTCTTTATCCATAGTCATCGCACTGGCAATCGTTTGATTGCAGTACTGAATGCTCTCTTTGGCGCTGGTTAATGCTTCGGTAATTAATTTTTCAGTATTCTCTTCCGCTGCGGAAATCAGCAAGTCAATAATTAACGGCAGATTTAAACCGGATAATAAATGGAAGTGTGGGCGTGATAAAAAACGCACAAACTCGTTATTCACACTACCGGCGAAAATATCCGTAATCACTATCAGCTCATCCTGTGCCGGGAAACGCGCCAGTAGCGCCTCCACCTGCTGCGTGAGATCGGACTCCTCTTCTACATAGGCGCACAGGGTATGAATATCCGGCTGTTTACCGAGGATTAGCTCCACGGAGTTCAGCAAACCGTTAGCAAAGGTGCCATGGCTGGCAAAAATATAGTGTCGTTTCATCCTTACCTCGAAAGCGCATTCCACTGCTTTCTTAATTGCAACCGGCGTGCCAGAAACAGTGGCGCGCTGGTTAGCGCAAAGACGAACGGACTGAGGGAACTAAAACTCTTGATCTTCCTGAATAAATTCCGTTTCCCGCGTAAGGATATCATGAATGTAGCAGAGCTCGACGACGGGGATTTTGACACTATACCCGCTCTCTATGACACTAAAAGCCTCGCGGAGCGTCGCCAGCTCGCTCTGCGGACACTGCCTTCCGGAATAATGGGATGGCGACGCGTTGCGGATCAGGCGCTCTATCAGACAGCTGATATGCACATACAGCGCCACCTTGCGATCGTTGGGCACGTCGCAGCCGGCCAGATGCTCATAGCGCAGTAAAAACTGCTCGACCTGATTGATGACCTTTGCGGTATCGAGGATCGTCACCGACTCGATCACCCGGCGCAGCGAGAAATTTTTCAGGATCAGGTTATTGATCTCGCTGACTTGTTCAGAGGAGGTCAGCTCGCCGAAGATACGCATCAGCGGGCGGCTGCCCTGGCCGGAAATCAGCGAATCCAGCGAGATCCACGGCAGATCGGCAAGCTGCGGATCCAGGGTACCGACGATCGCCAACACCTCATAGCGGCTGAGCATCGGTTGCCGCCGCGCGGGATCGGCGAGCGTTTCCACATCACAGGCCACAATATCGATCCCCAGCGCTTCAGGAATGCTGGCTTTTAACAGCGCCGACAGATTCGCTGCCGCGCCCAGACCGGTCGCGCAGGTCGTAAGAATCGCCCGCGGTTTATCGGTTTGCGGGTAATAGAGCTGGTGCTCAACCGCAAGGTCATCGCCGATGTCGCGGACGATATCTTCCAGCATAACGCCCTGCAAAATACGCTCCCCAACGTACATCGCCATCCCGGTCGAGACGTTATTAATTATCGCCATCGGCGTACTCAGCCGACGATTAAAATGGCGATGAATGGCGTTCAGCGATCCCATATCGACCAGAATGATCAACCCTGACGCCAGAGCGTGGCTCTCAATATAGGCCATCACCTGGTTAGCAATAGCCTCCGGCGTCACGTCGAGCGGCATATCGAATGACTCAAACAGCTGGCTTTTCAGCAACCGGTTCGCCACGTTGGCGATGCTGCTGGCGGTGGCGTAACCGTGGGCGAGGATAATTGCCCGGGTCACCTGCTGCTGGCTGATGGCGCCATTTTTATGTAACCACAGCACCAGCAGCAGCAGGTCAATGCGCCGGGGTTCAATGTCCAGCTTCAGCGCCAGCGCAGCGAGGATCTCTTCGCAAAAGCGATACAGCAGCGGATATTTCTGCGCCAGAAAATCCTCCAGCAGGCGGCTTTTCTCGTTGCTCATCGTGGACGGCCCCTGCCGGGAACGATGTATCAGGTAGTGGCTTAAAGCGTAGATACAGTTGCCGTTAAACTGGATATTGAAGCGCTTTTCAAGGCGATAAAACTCCTCCCGCACCTGATGCGTTATCAGTAGCAGCATATGCGAACTATTGGCATCGTGATTATCGAAAATCAGCCGATCGAAGAGGGTTTCAATCTCCTCGCCCATGCTTTTTTGCGCCTCATCCCAGAGCGTTTTTTTACTCTGCACCGCCTCATACAGCGCGAGAACGCGGCACTGAGTATCATAAATCAGCCCCTGAATCGGGTCGCGCGCGCGCAGCAGCCAGACCAGGCTGGTCTGCGGCTCGATAAGCAGCGGCTCCTGCTGGCCCATCGCTTCACTGAGCGCTGGCGTCGCAGCCATGATATTTTCCGGCAGATCGTGCAGCGTCACGGTAAGCATCTCGCTGCCCGGACACCTGGCCCAGGCCGACGCCACGGTGTATTTCACCACATTCTTCAGCTCACCGACGTTACCGCGATAAACATAGTGCGTCAGCACCTGTAGCAGCCGGGGCGTCAGCTGCAGCCGGGTAGCCAACGTGCGCGCCTCCTGCCAGAAAAACTGCAGCGTGAGCGCGTCTTTTTCGTGGCGGCTGCGGGTCTGTAAATCAGGCAGGCTAACGAGGATCGGGATACGACGAATAAAGGTGGTCAGAAACGTGCTGTGAATATCTTCGGTGGTGGCAAACACCAGCCTCAGCGAAATCGGCATCCCCTGCGCCGTTTCCCCCACCCGATAGATCTCCTTACGGTCCAGCCATGTGAACAGCTTCTCCTGCCCCTGCGCATCCAGGCGGTGGACTTCGTCGAGAAACAGCACGCCGCCGTTTGCCGCTTCAAACGCCCCGGCTTTATCGCTCTGCGCGCCGGTAAACGCGCCTTTGACGTAACCAAACAGGTTGGCGGCCAACAGCTCCGGGTTGCTGGCATACTGGGCGCAGTTAAAGCTGACAAAAGGCGCATCGGGCGGCAGCAGCCCCTGGGCGATAGCAAACTCATGCATCAGCTCCGCCATATAGCTCTTGCCAGTTCCGCTGTCGCCAACGATCAGCAGCGGAAGCCCACCGTTGGGATAAAACAGCGCGGTTTTCATCTGTTCGATAGGCTTGCGCAGGCTACCGTCATGGCCGGTCAGCAATGAGAAATGATCCGCCTGCTCCGGCTGCCGGTCGCTCTCTGCGAGCAGTTCCGCCATGCTGGCGTACTCGCTGCGGGAAAGAGGGAAAAACTGCTGGCAGAAGGCGGCTTTATGCAGGAAATAGACTGGTCGAGTATTGATCTTCACCAGCACATCCTGGGCCACCAACTGATTCAGATAGTGGCTGGCGGTATTTCTTTGCATCGCAAAACGCCGGGCCAGGTAGCCAGCGGTGAAGACCTCGCTCAGGTTATCCGGATCAAAAAAATCGGTCTGATTTTGCAGAAAAGCCAACAGTTCCGTTTTACGCATCGCATCCCCCATCATTGCCATTACGAAGGGATATGATGCGGCAAAAGAGAGGCTTATCGACGGCCCGTGCTGTTTTTTGCGGTCCAGCGCACACTCCCGGCTAAGCCGACTTCGCGTCGGCCAGATCCATCGTCATTTCATACTGCTGCAGCGATAGCGGCGCATATCCCGCCGCGGCAAACAGCGGTGTAAACGTTTCCGGGACCGTCACCGAAGTCCCCACACCCGGGAACTGCTGCGCCAGCGTCACCAGCAGCTCACGCGCCAGCCCCTGACGGCGGGCGGCGGGCTCCACCCACAAAAATTGCAGTACAGGCCGTGAGCCCGCCGTCGTTAGAACCGCGAAGGCGCGCTGTTCCAGCGTCACGACCTGACATGGCAGGGTGGCGAAGGTGAGCGGATCCAGCAGCCAGGGGAGCTGACTGTTACTCTCGTCAATGACGCGCCGTAGCAGGGCCAGGGTGGGATAAAGCTGTAACACCTTCGATGTCGCAGCCAGAGGCGCTGTGCTCAGGTAGCCGCAGAGCCCATAGCGCCGCGTAAAGCCCAGCGTCTGATATAGCGCGACGGCCGCATGGTTATCGCGGATCACCTCCAGAGATACCGTCTCAACCCCCTGTTGTTGCAGGAGCATTAGCAGATCTTGCATCAGTTCCCGGCCCAGGCCTTTGCCGCGCCAGGCCGGGCGCAGGGCAAAGGCCGCCAGGCGAGCGGCACTTCCCCGGCGGGCGACAATCGCGATCGCCGCCGGTTCATCTCCGGCCAGCCAGACGCGGGAATCGATCAGGCTCATTCCTTCGGCGCTAAAACGCTGTGCAAATCCCGCCACCGACTGGGTAACAGGCACCAGATAGGCTTCAAAACAGGCGTTGAGAATATCCGTTAACTGCACGCTGCTGAACTGCGTGGCGGGAACGGCGGTCAGCTCCATACTTTTCTCCCGAAGGCTGCTATGCTGAGGTGATGAAAACTAACACTATAACTGCCGGTGCCGTATTACGCCTGACTCAGGAGAGCGATATCGCCCTTCTGCCCGCCATTGAACGTTCTGCCGCCCAGGCATTTCGCCAGATCCCCTCTCTCGCCTGGCTGGCGGACAGTGAGGTGATTAGCGTTGCGCGTCATCATGATTATCTGGAAACAGAGCATAGCCTGCTGGCGGAAGCCGCCGGGCAGCCGATTGGCTTTATTCTGACCGAACCGCTCGACGATGCGTTATTTATCGTCGAAGTCGCCGTCCATCAGAACTGGCAGCATCAGGGCATCGGCCGGATGCTGCTGAAGCAGGTTATTGAGGGCGCACAGCAGATGGGCTATCCGGCGGTAACCCTCACCACCTTCCGCGAGGTGCCGTGGAATGCGCCGTTTTATACCCGTCTGGGATTCACCATGCTCGATGAGCTGACCCTGCCTGCCGGACTGGCGGCAAAAAGGGAACAGGAGACCCGGCACGGCCTGCCGCCCGAGTCGCGCTGCGCCATGCGCCTGTCGCTCTGATGGTCGGCCCGCCGCGCTCCGCGCTTTACTATGGCCGCAAGGCGCAAATCTCATCATGCAATGAACGGCTGATGGTAACCCCCTGCTGCTCACTCTGCTGACGGCAGGCGAAACGCCGCTCGCCCGGCAGCCGCGCCCCCTGATCCTGCATCGCATTGAACAGCGTTTCGGCGCGCGCCAGCTGCTCTTGTGCCTGCGCGCCGAGAAAGCGCTGCGGATCCAGCGCCAGGATAAGCTCGCCGCCGTAGGGGAGCCCACCCGCGCCGTTATCCCACGCCAGCGATTCGGCGCTGGTCATATCGCCGATAAGTGGCCCGGCCAGCAGCTCAACCATTGCCGCCAGCGCCGAGCCCTTATGCCCGCCAAAGGTTAACATCGCGCCGTTCAGCACCTCCGCGGCATCGGTCGTTGGCTGTCCCTGACTGTCGATTCCCCAGCCTTCCGGTAGCGCTTTGCCAGCACGCTGATACAGCTGGATCTCACCGCGCGCCGCGGCGCTGGTCGCCATATCAACAATAAACGGCGGCTTATCCCGCCGCGGCCAGCCAAAGGCAATAGGGTTGGTGCCGAACAGCGGACGCGTGCCGCCCGCCGGGGCGACCCAGGCGTGGCTTGGCGTGCAGGCCAGCCCCACCAGCCCTGCCTCGGTCAACGGCTCAATATCGGCAAACAGCGCGGAAAAATGGACGCAGCGGTTAATCGCCAGCGCCGCAATGCCGTTTTGCCGCGCCTTCTCCAGCAGCAGCGGCAGCGCGCGCTCGTAGGCCAGCAGTGAAAAAGCGCCCCCGGCGTCCGCCCGCGCAATCGCCGGCGCCTGGTCATGGATCTGCGGCTCGGCATCGGGCGATACCTTACCTTTGCGCAGGGTATCGACAATGCCCAACAGCCGCCACAGGCCGTGGGAAGCGCAGCCATCGCGTTCCCCGGCGGTCACATTGCGGGCAATCGCCGCCGCGTGGTCGGCGCTAAATCCATTGGCGCTGAGTACCTCCAGCGCCAGGTCATAAGCTTCAGGTAACGATAGAGTTACCGACTCCATACTGTTCTCCTTTACTCTTCTTCGTCTCCGCTAAAGTTAGCCTGCGGCAGGCAGCTGCGCGCGCCCCAGTAGTAAATCCCCAACGACATCGCCGCCACCAGCACCGTATCCCAGGGGTGACCGATAACATTAAGCCCGCCGAAGCTGCCCAGCCAGGAAAAGAGGATAATCAACGCATAAAACACGATCAGCCACAGCGAAGACTTCACCTGCTGCGCCAGGCTCACGGTATGTTCCGGCACCTTACCTTTGCACATCACGTAGACGACAAACATCACGATTTGCAGCCCCAGCAGCCACGAGAGCGTATTCCAGCCGGACCAGTAGACAATCAGCGCCGAGATCATAAACGATACCGGGCCGATGATGCCGAAGGCGCGCACGCGGAACGGCCGCGGCAGATCCGGCGCGTTGCGGCGCAGCCCGGCAGCGGTCACCGGAGCGATGGCGTAGCTCAGCACCAGGGCCGCCGACACCACGCTAATCAGCTGTTCCCAGGAGGGGAACGGCAGCGTCCAGAAGATTGAAAGCCCGAAGGTCAGCCACAGCGCCGGACGCGGAATCCCGGACGCTTTATCGATATGGGTAAAGGCTTTAAAGAAAGTACCCGCCTTCGCCCAGCCGTAGATCACCCGCGGCGTCGCGTTCATATAGATATTGCCGGTGCCGCTCGGGGAGATGATCGCATCGCTTATCACCATAAAGGCCAGCCAGCCCATGCCGAGGGTAATGGCAATATCGCGATACGGCAGCGAGAACTGTTTGCTCACCTCGGCCCAACCGCCGTTCAGCATTTCGGTGGGGATGCTGCCAAGGAACGCCAGTTGCAGCAGCACGTAGATAATCGTCGACAGCACCACTGATAAAATCAACGCAATAGGGATAGTCCGCTGCGGCTTTTGTACTTCGCTGGCCACCGAGATAATCGGCGTCAGTCCCAGATAAGCGAAGATAATTCCGCCCGCGCTGATCGCCGCTTCCACCCCGGACATGCCGAATGGCGCAATCCCCTGCGCGTGCAGGTTCTCCGGTTTAAAGAAGGCGAACAGCGTCACCACCACCAGCAGCGGCACCAAAAACTTGAGCACGCTGATGAAGTTGTTCGATCGGGCGAAGGTCTTAACGCTGTAGTAGTTAAGCGCAAAGAAGAAACAGAGCAGCAGGAACTGCACCACCCACCCCAGCAGCGTCGGCGAACTGGAACCCGGCTGGGTCAGCGCCGGAAACCAGGCGGCGGCATATTGCCGGGCGGCGACAATTTCAATCGAGATCAGGCTGGAGAAAGCGATCAGGGTGATGAACCCCAGCAGATAGCCCATCAGCTCACCGTGGGAAAAGACCGGGTAGCGAATAATGCCGCCGGCGCGCGGCAGCGCCGCCCCCAGCTCGCAGTAGACAATCCCCAGCAGCAATACTGCAAAGCCGCCGATCACCCACGAGGCGATCCCGGCCGGACCGGCGATGGAGGCCACGTGGCTGGCGGCGAATAACCATCCGGAGCCGAATATCGCCCCCAGGCCGATAAAGGTGAGATCGGTCAGGGTCAGCTGTTTTTTAAACTTACCCGACTCAGCAACGCGGGTTTGACTGTTATGCGTAGTGTGAATGGTCATGGTGATGCCCTTGCGTCAATGAGAGGAGGAAATCGCTTCCCGGGTCCACTGGCCGTTGACCAGGCGCAGCAGGTTCAAAGGGTTCGCATCCTGCAGCGCCGGCGGTAACAGGGCAGCCGGCGCGTTCTGCAGACAGACCGGGCGCAGAAAACGCTCAATCGCCCGGCTGCCGACCGAGGTCCCGCGTGCGTCGGTGGTCGCCGGCCACGGGCCGCCGTGGACCATCGCATCGCACACTTCCACGCCGGTGGGATAACCGTTAAACAGCACCCGTCCGGCCTTCTCACAAAGCAGCGGTAGAAGACTCGCCGCCAGCGGGCCATCATCCGCCTCGGCATGCAGCGTCGCGGTGAGCTGACCCTGCAGCGCTTTCACCACCGCCTGCAGCTGGGCCACGTCGTCCACTTCCACCAGTAGCGATAACGGGCCGAAAACTTCGGTCTGCAGCAGCGTATCCTGCGCCAGCAGATCTTCGACCTGAGCCTGCCACAGCAGGGTCTGCGCCTGCCCGGCGCCGGCGGCGATGCCGCTCGCCAACTTCTCGATACGCGGGTGCGCCGCAAGCGCCGCCACGCCCTGACGGTAGTGCTGAAGGGTCGGCGCATTGAGCAACACCTGCGGCGTGGAGCCCGCTACCGCCGCGCACAGCGCCGACTTAAAGCGTTCCAGCCCGGCGCCGCGCAGCGCCAGAATCAGCCCCGGACGGGTACAGAACTGGCCACCGCCGAGGGTGAATGACGCCACCAGCTCGTTTGCCAGCGCCTCGGCCCGCGTCTGCAGCGCCTGCGGCAGAATAATCAATGGGTTAATCGCCGACATTTCAGCAAACAGCGGAATTGGCTGCGGTCGCTGCTGCGCCAGCTGATACAGCGCCTTACCGCCGGCCAACGAACCGGTAAAGCCAACGGCCTGAATCGCCGGATGACGGACCAATTCGGCGCCGATATCGGTCCCGAAAATCATATTGAATACGCCGCCGGGTAAACCGCACCGTACCACCGCCCTGACGATCGCCTCGGCGGTCAGCTCGGCGGTGGCCATATGGCCCGGATGGGCCTTCACCACCACCGGGCAGCCAGCCGCCAGCGCCGAGGCGGTATCGCCGCCAGCGGTAGAAAAGGCCAACGGAAAGTTGCTGGCGCCAAACACCGCCACCGGCCCTAACGCCTGCTGATACTGGCGCAGGTCCGGGCGCGGCAGCGGCTGACGGTCGGCTAAGGCGGTATCAATACGGGCGGCGAAGGTATCACCGCGCAGGATCACGTCAGCAAACATCCGCAACTGGCCGCTGGTGCGCGCCCGCTCTCCCTGTAGCCGCGCCAGCGGCAGCGCGGTCTCCTGCCCGGCGATAGCAAAAAACGGCTCGCCCAGCGCGTCCAGTTCATCGGCAATCGCGCAGAGAAAGTGCGCCCGCTGCTGCGGCGTGGTTTGTGAATAGACGGCAAAGGCCTCCTGCGCGGCTTCTGCGGCCAGTGCGGCTTCCTCACGGGAAGCCGGATAAAAGCGGTGGCCGGTGGCTTCGCCGTCCACCGCCCGCAGGCTCAATAGCGTCGCCTCACCGCTGGCAATACGGCGTCCGGCGATAAACTGCCGTCCCGCCATGGTCTGAGATGCATTCATAGTGACTCCTGTGCTCAGAGGCCGACATCCGGCAGCGTCGGACGAGTGGCCAGCGCCTGTTCAACGATCGCCACCACCTGCTGGCGCGTTTCGCCTTCCAGCGCCAGACGCGGCGGACGGGTAATGGCGCTACCGCGGCCCAGCAACTCTTCACACAGCTTGATGCACTGCACCAGATCCGGACGCGCATCGAGATGCAGCAGCGGCATGAACCAGCGGTACAGCGCCATCGCCTCTTCGTAACGCTGCTGGCGGGCGAGACGGAATAACGTTTCCCCTTCGCGCGGGAAGGCGTTGGACATTCCGGAGATCCAGCCTTCCGCGCCGACGGCGATGCTTTCCACCACCACGTCATCCAGCCCGGCAAACAGCACGAAGCGGTCGCCAACGGTGTTACGCAGGTCGATAAAGCGGCGGGTATCGCCGGAGGAGTCTTTAAAGCAGACGATGTTGTCGCAGTCAGTCAGGGTGGCGAGAATGTCCGGCGTCACGTCGTTTTTGTAAATCGGCGGGTTGTTGTAGACCATAATCGGCAGGTCGGTAGCGCTCGCCACGCTGCGGAAGTGGGCCGCGGTTTCATGCGGTTTTGAGGAGTAGACCAGCGCCGGCATCACCATGATCCCGTCGACGCCGACGCGCTCCGCCTCTTTCGCCATTTTCTGGGCGAAGGCGGTGGTGAACTCGGCCACCCCGGCGATGACCGGAATTTTGCCGCCGGCGGCATCCTTCGCCACCTCGATAATCTGTAGTTTTTCATCGGTGCTCAGCGAGGTGTTTTCACCCACGCTGCCGCATACCACCAGCCCGGAAACGCCATCTTTCACCAGGTTTTTCATCACCGCGTGAGTGGCGTCTAAATCGAGGGAGTAATCGCTACGAAACTGCGTGCTGACCGCCGGGAATACGCCGCTCCAGTGAATCGCTTTTTTGCTCATGCTCGGTTCCTTGTCGTCATTTTGTTAAGTCGAAGTGAATGAATGGTGAATATTCACTGACAGATTGACGTGTCGCGGAACCGGCGGCTTGTCGGTTTTCCCTCAATACGATGACGAAATTAGCACAGTCGGCAAAAGTGTGAGCCAGCGTTTATCCGAGCAGCGTGAGGCGAAAATCGCGCGGCGTCGAGCCGGTCATCGCCTTGAACTGGCGGCTAAAGGCGCTGTGATCGGTATACCCGCACTGCAGGGCGATATCGGTAATCGGCGTATCGCCAGCCAGCAGTTCGGTCGCTTTTTCCAGCCGCACTTTGTGGATCATCTGCCGCGGAGTGAGATGAAAGATCCGTTTGCAGTAGCGTTCGATCTGCGCAATCGACATCCCGCTTAAGGCGGTTAACTCTTCCATGGCGATCGGCCGGTGATAATGGCGGCGGATATGATCGTCGACGATCGCCAGCCGCTGCCACGCCGGATGGCGGGCATGAGCCTCCTGCAGATCGTGCGAGATCCCGGCCATGCCGATCACCTGCCCGCGGACATCGCGCAGCGCCAGTTTCTGCGTCAGGCACCAGCCGCGCTCGCGGCCATTGTAGAGATGCATTTCCAGCTGATCGCGCAGGGTCACACCTTCGCGCAACACCCGCAGATCCTGTTCGGTATAACCCTGACCCAGCGCGGAAGGAAAGACATCGGCGGAGGTTTTGCCCAGCAGCGAGGAGACGCTTTTGAAACCACAGCGGCGGGCCAGCGTCAGGTTCGCCAGCAGATAGCGCGCCTGACGATCTTTGATAAAAAAGACCACATTAGGAATGGCATTGAGCAGGGGCGCAATCAGCGCCAGCGCATTCAGCAGCGCTGGCATATTTTCCGGCCGCTGGCGCGCCAGCCCTTCGCAGATCTGGCTCAGCTCATCGACGGCCAGCTCAGGTTGGTTAACCGCGCGCGGCGGCGCCGCATCAGAAACACCGATCATAAGGCCTCCTCATGGTAAGTGACCGAAGGATATTTATTCACTTTCCGTTAACACCTCAAGCAGCATCCCTCGGTTTTGCGATCCTGGATCCGCTTTACGCCTTCCCCTGATTTAGCCACTGGCGCAATGGTCACTTTCGGTTTACCACAGCATTAAGCAAATGATTAATAAGAAATAACTATGTGAAATAGAAATATACCGCGCTCATGACTGTGCAGATTTCGTCATTTTCTCTGACGAAAGCGCTCAAGCAGGCCGGGAAAGGTTGCGCCAGCATGATGAAACATGTTGTTAACTTCCGGAGAGCCTGATGACCGCGCCACGCCCCCCTGTTACGTTGAGAGCTATTGATTCACATACCGGCGGCGAACCGACCCGCCTGATCGTTGACGGATTCCCCGACCTCGGCGGCGGCAGCATGGCGAAGCGCCGCGACCGCTTCGCCCGCGACTTTGACCATTGGCGTCAGGCGGCCATTCTCGAACCGCGCGGTAATGACGTACTGGTCGGCGCGCTGCTGTGCAAACCGGTCTCGGCGGCGGCTACCGCTGGCGTGATTTTCTTCAACAATGCCGGTTTTCTGAATATGTGCGGCCACGGCACAATCGGGCTTATCGCCTCGCTGGCCTGGCTTGGGCGTATCCAGCCCGGCGTACATCTGATTGAAACACCGGTCGGCGACGTAAGCGCTACGTTGCACGACGATGGCAGCGTATCGGTGCAAAACGTCCCGGCCCGCCGCTGGAAAAAACAGATCCGCGTTGAGACCGCGCATGGTCCCGTCATCGGCGATATTGCCTGGGGCGGCAACTGGTTTTTCCTGATTAACGACCACCCGTTCGCCATTACCCCCGAACATATTCCACAGCTCACCGCCTACGCCTGGGCAGTGCGCGAGGGGCTGGAAGCCGCGGGGATCCGCGGCGACGACGGCGGCGTTATCGACCATATCGAACTCTTCGCCGATGACGATACCGCCGACAGCCGCAACTTCGTACTCTGTCCGGGAAAGGCCTGGGATCGCTCGCCGTGCGGTACCGGCACCAGCGCCAAGCTGGCCTGCCTGGCGCAGGATGGCAAGCTGCAGCCGGGGGAAATCTGGCGTCAGGCCAGCATCATCGGCAGCCAGTTTACCGCCAGCTACCAGCGCACCGCGGAAGGCATCATCCCAACGATCCGCGGCGAAGCCTGGGTGTGTGGAGACAACCAGTTGATCCTCAACCCTGACGATCCCTTCTGCTGGGGGATCGCGCCGTGAAGCAGTGTGATGTCATCGTGATCGGCGCCGGGATCATCGGCGCCGCCTGCGCGTGGCAGCTGGCGAAGCGGGGGCAGAGCGTGACGCTTATCGACGACGGTCAGCCCGGCGCCACGGCGGCAGGTATGGGCCATCTGGTGTGCATGGATGACGACCCCGCCGAGCTTGCATTATCGGCATGGTCGCTGGAACGCTGGCGCGCTATCACGCCACGGATGCCCGACAATTGCGCCTGGCGCGGCTGCGGCACGCTGTGGCTGGCGGAAAGCGAAGAAGAGATGGCCGTCGCGGGCGAAAAACTGCGGCGGCTGGCCAGCTATCAGGTGCCCAGCGAACGCCAGACCCCGCAGCAGATCGCCGGGCGCGAACCGCTACTGCGCGGCGGGCTGGCGGGCGGCCTGTGGGTGCCAGGCGATGGCATCCTTTACGCGCCAAACGTCGCCCGCTGGCTGATGGCCGATGCCGGAGACCATCTTACCTGCCTGCACGACAGCGCGCAGGCGATTACCGAACCGCAGGTGCTGCTCGCCAGCGGCAAACGGCTACAGGCGCGGGCCATCGTGGTGGCCTGCGGACTTGAAGCCAACGCGCTGTTAGCGGAAAACTGGCTGCGACCGAAAAAAGGCCAACTGGCGATTACCGATCGCTACCGGCCGCGGGTGCATCACCAGCTGGTTGAGCTGGGTTACGGCGCCAGCGCCCATGGCGGCGGCACCTCGGTGGCGTTTAACCTTCAGCCGCGGCCAACCGGCCAGCTGCTGATTGGCTCTTCGCGTCAGTTTGATAACCGTGAGCGCGAGTTGGATCTGCCCTTGCTGGCGCAGATGCTCGATCGCGCCCGCCATTTCGTGCCGGCGCTGGCGACGTTGAATATCATCCGCTGCTGGAGCGGCCTGCGCGCCGCCTCGCAGGATGGCAACCCGCTGATCGGCCCGCACCCCACCCGCCGTGGTTTATGGCTGGCGCTGGGCCATGAAGGGCTGGGCGTCACCACCGCTCCGGCCACAGCTGAACTGCTGGCGGCGCAGATCCTCGATGAACGCTGCCCAGTGGCGCCCGACGCCTGGCTCCCGGCCCGTTTGTGTCAACAGGAGGCGATTGCATGAAGGCCACGCTCACTATCACCATTGATGGCGAAGCGCTGACGGTGCCGGAAGGCATTAGCGTGGCGGCGGCGCTGGCGTTGACCGGCGACCCCACCACCCGCCAGGCGGTTAACGGCGATCTCCGCGCGCCGTTTTGCGGCATGGGCGTCTGCCAGGAGTGCCGGGTCACCGTCAATGGCCTACGGGTGCTGGCCTGCCAGACCCTGTGCCGGGCCGGTATGCAAATAGAAAGAAGCCACGATGAACACGCTGCGCTGTGACATTTTAATCCTCGGCGCCGGCCCCGCCGGCATGGCGGCCGCGCTCTCCGCCGCCGCCTGCGATAAACAGGTGATTATTCTCGACGATAATCCCGCCCCTGGCGGGCAAATCTGGCGGGCCGGTCCGCAGGCGACGCAGCCCGCCCTGGCCCGGCGCTACCGCGACGCCATCGCCGCATCTGCCGCCATCCGGGTAGTGAACGGCGCGCGGCTGATTGCCCGCCCCTCCGCGCACAGCGTGCTGTTTGAAACCGCCGACGGCGGCGGCGTGGTTTGCTGGCAGAAACTGATCCTCTGCTGCGGCGCGCGCGAGCTGTCGCTGCCCTTTCCCGGCTGGACCTTACCCGGCGTGACCGGCGCGGGCGGCCTGCAGGCGCAAATCAAACAGGGCCTGTCGCTGAAAGGAGAAAAGGTGGTGATTGCCGGCAGCGGTCCGCTACTGCTGGCGGTGGCGGATACGGTGAACAAGGCCGGAGGCGACGTGACGAATATCATTGAGCAAGCGCCGCTCCCGGCGCTACTGCGCTTCGCCAGCGGGCTGTGGCGCTGGCCGCAGAAGCTGCGCCAGTTAGCGACGCTGGCCCCGAAAGGCTATCTGAGCGGCGCGCAGGCGATCCGCGCTCACGGCGCAACGCGGCTGGAAGCCGTTACGCTTCGCCAGCGCGGCGTCGAGCGAACTATCGCCTGCGATCGGCTGGCTATCGGCTACGGGCTGATACCCAATATCGAGACGGGGCTGCTGTTTGGCTGCGCCACGGCACAGGAGGCGATCCAGGTTAACCGCTGGCAGCAGACCAGCGTCACGGATATCTATGCCGCCGGCGAGTGCACCGGTTTCGGCGGTAGCGAGCTGGCGCTGGCGGAGGGCGAAATCGCCGGGTATGCCGCCGCCGGGGCCAGCCAGCAAGCGCAGGCGTTATTTACCCGCCGCGCCCGCTGGCAGCGTTTCGCCGAAGCAATCAACCGTACCTTCCGGCTGACGGAATCCTTGAAAGACGCCGCAACGCCGGAGAGCCTGCTGTGCCGCTGCGAGGATGTACGCTGCGGCGATGTGGCGGCCGCCGGAGGCTGGCTGCAGGCCAAACTGACCCAGCGCTGCGGAATGGGCGCCTGTCAGGGGCGTACCTGCGCCGCCAGCGCCCGCTGGTTGTACGGCTGGCCGCTGCCGCAGCCAAGAGAACCGCTGGCCCCCGCCCGCGCGGAAACGCTTATTGCCCTCGCCCGGCCGAGCGCCGAGCCGTAACCGCTACTCTTCTTCATCACCGCGCCCGGCAGGGACGCCAAGCGCAATAAACTCCTCCAGCAGCGAGGTCAGTTGCTGCAGCTTTTCCGTGGTGAACTGGGCCTCCAGCAGACGATAGGTTTCTTCCACCTCGGCCTGAGCGCTTTCATACAGCGCGGTTCCGGCAGGCGTCAGCGAGACGTACAGCTTGCGCTGATCGTTAACCGGCTTTAAGCGCAGCACCAGCCCATCCCGCTCCATGCGCGTCAAAATCCCGGTCAGGCTGGGGCGCAGGATGCAGGCGCGAAAGGCCAGATCGTGAAAATCCATCGACGGACGTTCGGCGAGAATTCGCACGATCCGCCACTGCTGTTCGGTGAGATTGTGCCGTTTGACGATCGGCCGAAAGTAGGCCATCGCCGCCTCACGCGCCTGCAACAAGGCAATGGTTAATGAATCATGCATAGTATCCCCTCTACAGCCTCATCCAAAACTTATTAACAACTTAATAATTAGCTTTAATCCTGCCATGTACAACCGGTTTCTGCACCTGAAAAGTACCAGCCTCTTCCTGAAAAACAGTCAACTCATTGATTAAAAACCAATAAGTTATTGATGTGTAAATATTGTGTTAATCAGATCACAAAACATTCACTTCCAGTTGCTAAACCTGGCCGCAAAGCATAAAAGATGATCATTAACATATTAATGAAATGCATTTAAATCCGAAATCAGTACCAGAGGAGTGGTGAATGAAAGGTACCATCTTCGCCGTTGCGCTCAATCATCGCAGCCAGCTCGACGCCTGGCGCGAAGCGTTTCAACAGGCCCCCTACAAGACGCCGCCGAAAACCGCGGTCTGGTTTATCAAGCCGCGCAATACCGTGATTGGCGACGGCGAGGCGATCCCCTATCCGCAGGGCGAGACCGTACAAAGCGGCGCGACGGTGGCGCTGATTGTCGGCAAAACCGCGCGTAAAGTGGCGGCGGCAGAGGCAGCGAACTATATCGCCGGCTACGCGCTGGCTAACGATGTGAGTCTGCCGGAAGAGAGTTTTTATCGCCCGGCGATCAAGGCGAAATGCCGCGATGGCTTCTGCCCCGTCGGCGCGCTGTCGGCGGTGCGTAACGTCGATAACCTGACCATCATCACCGAAATCAACGGCCGCGAGGCGGATAGCTGGCATACCGGCGATCTGCAGCGTAACGCCGCGCAGCTGCTGAGCGCCTTAAGCGAGTTCGCCACCCTCAATCCCGGCGACGCGATCCTTATCGGCACGCCCCACTCTCGCGTCACGCTGCGCCCCGGCGACCGCGTACGTATTCTCGCCGACGGATTCCCGGCGCTGGAAAACCCGGTTGTCGCAGAAGGAGAGCTGGCATGAAACAGGCACGCATTGAATGGCAGGGACAGGTACGCGACGTGCTGGTCGATGAACGCGACCAGGTGCGCCTGAACGATGGCACGGTATTGAAAGAAGGCGAATTCCGCTGGTTGCCGCCCGCCGACGGCACGCTGTTCGCGCTGGGGCTGAACTACGCCGACCACGCCAGCGAGCTGGAATTTAAGCCGCCAACCGAGCCTTTGGTGTTCATCAAAGCGCCGAACACCTTTATTGGCCACCAGCAACAGTCGGTACGCCCGGATAACGTCGAATACATGCACTACGAAGCCGAACTGGTGGTGGTGATCGGGAAAACCGCGCGCCGCGTCAGCGAAGCCGAGGCCATGGACTATGTCGCTGGCTATACCGTGTGCAACGACTACGCGATCCGCGACTACCTGGAAAACTACTACCGCCCGAACCTGCGGGTCAAAAGCCGCGATACCCTGACGCCGATTGGCCCGTGGATCGTCGCCAAAGAGGCGATCCCGGATCCGCATAATCTGGCCCTGCGCACCTGGGTCAACGGCGAACTGCGCCAGCAGGGCACCACCGCCGATCTGATCTTCAGCATCCCGTTCCTCATCGCTTATTTAAGCGAATTTATGACCCTGCAACCGGGCGACATGATCGCCACCGGCACGCCGAAAGGGCTATCCGATGTGGTGCCGGGCGACGAGGTGATCGTTGAAGTCGAGGGCGTGGGCCGCCTGGTCAACCATATCATCAGCCAGCAAGCGTATGAGGAGACACTGTCATGAAAAAGATTAACCATTGGATCAACGGTAAAAACGTTGCCGGCGCAGACTATTTTCATACCACCAACCCGGCCACCGGCGAGGTACTGGCTGAAGTCGCCTCTGGCGGCGAAGCCGAGGTTCACCAGGCGGTAGCGGCGGCGAAAGAGGCCTTTCCGAAGTGGGCTAACCTGCCGATGAAAGAGCGCGCGCGCCTGATGCGCCGCCTGGGGGATCTGATCGATCAGAACGTCCCGGAGATCGCGGCGATGGAAACCGCCGATACCGGCCTGCCTATCCACCAGACCAAAAACGTGCTGATCCCGCGGGCGTCGCATAACTTCGAATTTTTCGCCGAAGTGTGCCAGCAGATGAACGGCAAGACCTATCCGGTCGACGACAAGATGCTTAACTATACCCTCGTGCAGCCGGTTGGTGTGTGCGCGCTGGTGTCGCCGTGGAACGTACCGTTTATGACCGCCACCTGGAAGGTGGCGCCGTGCCTGGCGCTGGGGAATACCGCGGTGCTGAAAATGTCCGAGCTGTCGCCGCTGACCGCCGATCGTCTGGGCGAGCTGGCGCTGGAAGCCGGGATCCCGGCTGGCGTGCTCAACGTGGTGCAGGGCTATGGCGCCACCGCCGGCGACGCGCTGGTGCGCCATCATGATGTGCGCGCCGTCTCCTTCACCGGCGGCACCGCCACCGGCCGCAACATCATGAAGAACGCCGGTCTGAAAAAGTACTCTATGGAGCTCGGCGGAAAATCGCCGGTGCTGATTTTTGAAGACGCCGATATTGAGCGCGCGCTCGACGCCGCGCTGTTCACCATCTTCTCGATCAACGGCGAACGCTGCACCGCCGGTTCGCGCATTTTCATTCAGCAGAGTATTTATCCGGAGTTCGTCAAGCGCTTCGCCGAGCGCGCCAACCGCCTGCGCGTGGGCGATCCGACCGATCCGAATACCCAGGTCGGCGCGCTGATTAGCAAGCAGCACTGGGAGAAAGTGTCCGGCTACATTCGCCTCGGCATCGAAGAGGGCGCCACCCTGCTGGCCGGCGGCGCGGATAAACCGTCCGACCTGCCGGCGCATCTGAAAGCCGGCAACTTCCTGCGCCCGACGGTACTGGCGGATGTCGACAACCGCATGCGCGTCGCCCAGGAAGAGATTTTTGGCCCGGTCGCCTGCCTGCTGCCGTTCAAAGACGAAGCGGAAGGGCTGCGCCTGGCGAACGATGTGGAATACGGCCTGGCGTCGTATATCTGGACCCAGGACGTCAGCAAAGTGCTGCGTCTGGCGCGCGGTATTGAAGCCGGGATGGTGTTCGTCAACACCCAGAACGTGCGCGACCTGCGTCAGCCGTTCGGCGGCGTGAAGGCCTCCGGCACCGGCCGCGAAGGCGGCGAGTACAGCTTTGAAGTGTTCGCCGAAATGAAAAACGTCTGCATCTCGATGGGCGACCATCCGATCCCGAAATGGGGAGTCTGATATGGGTAAGTTAGCGTTAGCAGCAAAAATCACTCACGTGCCGTCGATGTATCTGTCTGAGCTGCCGGGGAAAAACCACGGCTGCCGCCAGGGCGCGATCGACGGGCATAAAGAAATTGGCAAGCGCTGCCGTGAAATGGGCGTCGATACCATCATCGTGTTCGACACCCACTGGCTGGTCAACAGCGCCTATCACATCAACTGCGCCGACCATTTTCAGGGCGTCTACACCAGTAACGAACTGCCGCATTTTATTCGCGACATGACCTACGACTACGACGGCAACCCGGAGCTGGGCCAGCTTATCGCCGACGAGGCCGTAAAGCTCGGCGTACGCGCCAAAGCACACAATATTCCGAGCCTGAAGCTGGAGTACGGCACCCTGGTGCCGATGCGCTACATGAACAGCGATAAGCACTTCAAGGTGGTGTCCATTTCCGCGTTTTGTACCGTTCACGACTTTGCCGACAGCCGCAGGCTGGGCGAGGCCATCCTCAAAGCCATTGAGAAATATGACGGCACCGTAGCGGTGCTGGCCAGCGGTTCGCTGTCGCACCGCTTTATCGATGACCAGCGCGCCGAAGAGGGCATGAACAGCTACACCCGCGAGTTTGATCATCAGATGGATGAGCGCGTGGTGAAACTGTGGCGGGAGGGCAAATTCAAAGAGTTCTGCACCATGCTGCCGGAGTACGCCGACTACTGCTACGGCGAAGGCAACATGCACGACACGGTGATGCTGCTCGGTCTGCTGGGTTGGGATAAATACGACGGCAAGGTGGAGTTTATCACCGAGCTATTCGCCAGCTCCGGTACCGGCCAGGTTAACGCCGTGTTCCCGCTGCCGGCGCAGGCGTAAGGAGGCCCCATGCCGCATTTTATCGCCGAGTGTACCGACAATATCCGTGAACAGGCCGATTTACCGGGCCTGTTCGCCAAAGTCAACGAGGCGCTGGCCGCCACCGGTATCTTCCCGATCGGCGGTATTCGCAGCCGCGCCCACTGGCTGGATACCTGGCAGATGGCCGACGGCAAGCAGGATTACGCCTTCGTGCATATGACCCTGAAAATCGGCGCCGGGCGCAGTCTGGAGAGCCGTCAGGACGTGGGAGATATGCTGTTCGCGCTGATCAAAGCCCATTTTGCTGCGCTAATGGAGAGCCGCTATCTGGCGCTGTCGTTCGCCATGGAAGAGCTCGACCCGACGCTGAACTACAAACAGAACAACGTGCACGCGTTATTTAAATAATGTGCAAATTGCCCGGTGGCGCTGCGCTTACCGGGCCTACAACGGCCATGAATTTGTAGGCCGGATAAGCGAAGCGCCATCCGGCAATACAATGCCACAGGAATCACTATGCTCGATAAACAGACCCGCACCCTGATTGCCCAGCGGCTGAACCAGGCCGAAAAACAGCGTGAACAGATCCGCGCGATCTCGCTGGATTATCCGTCGATCACCATTGAGGACGCCTACGCCGTCCAGCGCGAGTGGGTCGAGATGAAGATCGCCGAAGGCCGCGTGCTCAAAGGCCACAAGATCGGCCTGACCTCTAAAGCGATGCAGGCCAGCTCGCAGATCAGCGAGCCGGACTACGGCGCGCTGCTCGACGATATGTTCTTCCACGACGGCAGCGATATTCCCACCGACCGCTTTATCGTTCCGCGTATTGAAGTCGAGCTGGCCTTCGTGCTGGCCAAACCGCTGCGCGGCCCGAACTGTACGCTGTTTGATGTCTACAACGCCACCGACTACGTTATCCCGGCGCTGGAGCTCATCGATGCGCGCTGCCACAACATCGACCCGGAAACCCAGCGTCCGCGCAAAGTGTTCGACACCATCTCCGATAACGCCGCCAACGCCGGGGTGATCCTCGGCGGCCGGCCGATTAAACCGGATGAGCTCGACCTGCGCTGGATCTCCGCCCTGCTGTATCGCAACGGCGTGATTGAAGAGACCGGCGTCGCCGCGGGCGTACTCAATCATCCGGCCAACGGCGTGGCCTGGCTGGCCAACAAACTGGCGCCGTACGATGTCCAGCTCGAAGCCGGGCAAATTATCCTCGGCGGCTCCTTCACCCGCCCGGTCCCGGCGCGCAAGGGCGATACCTTCCACGTCGACTACGGCAACATGGGCGCCATCAGCTGCCGCTTTGTTTGAGGAGAGCAACATGAACAACGCATTTAAAGAGGCGCTCAAGGCCGGCCGTCCGCAAATCGGCCTGTGGCTTGGGCTGTGCAGCAGCTACAGCGCCGAACTGCTGGCCGGCGCGGGCTTCGACTGGCTGCTGATCGACGGCGAACACGCGCCCAACAACGTACAAACGGTGCTGACCCAGTTGCAGGCCATTGCGCCCTACCCCAGCCAGCCGGTAGTGCGTCCGTCGTGGAACGATCCGGTGCAGATCAAACAGCTGCTGGACGTCGGCGCGCAAACTCTGCTGGTGCCGATGGTGCAGAATGCCGAAGAAGCGCGGCTGGCGGTAAGCGCCACCCGCTACCCGCCTGCCGGCATCCGCGGAGTCGGCAGCGCGCTGGCCCGCGCCTCACGCTGGAATCGCATTCCGGATTATATCCACCGGGCCAATGACGCCATGTGCGTACTGGTACAGATTGAGACCCGCGAAGCGCTGAAAAATTTGCCGCAGATCCTCGATGTCGACGGGGTGGACGGCGTGTTTATCGGCCCGGCGGATCTCAGCGCCGATATGGGCCACGGCGGCAACCCACAACACCCGGAAGTGCAGGCCGCCATTGAAGATGCCATCCAGCAAATCCGCCAGGCCGGAAAGGCGCCGGGGATCCTGATGGCCAATGAACAGCTGGCGAAACGCTATCTCGAACTGGGCGCGCTGTTCGTCGCCGTCGGCGTCGATACCACCCTGCTGGCCCGCGGCGCAGAAGCGCTGGCGGCGCGGTTTGGCGCGGAAAAAACCGACCTGGGTTCGTCAGGCGTCTACTAACGCCGGGTGGCGCTACGCTCATCCGGCCCGGAGCAGCAGCGAATCGCAGGTCCGGTAAGCGCAGCACTACCGGGCAACCCGCAGTACCCTACAAAATTCCCATTAGAGGAAAATAATAATGAGCGATACATCACCTGCCATCCCGGAAAAGTTCGATCCGACGAATCAGCACAAACAGCTGACGGCGCAGCAGCAGTCGGTTATCAACAAGCTCTTCCGCCGTCTGATCGTGTTTTTATTCGTCCTGTTTATCTTTTCGTTTTTAGACCGGATCAATATCGGCTTTGCTGGATTAACCATGGGGCAG
The DNA here is from genome assembly GCF_014192815.1 of Klebsiella sp. RC2. Classification (NCBI taxonomy): domain Bacteria; kingdom Pseudomonadati; phylum Pseudomonadota; class Gammaproteobacteria; order Enterobacterales; family Enterobacteriaceae; genus Klebsiella; species Klebsiella sp. RC2. Next base: position 334,540 of record NZ_JACHYL010000006.1, read on the forward strand.
GATCTGGGCCTCAACGCCACCATGTTTGGCCTGGCCACCACCCTGTTTTACGCCACTTACGTCATTTTTGGCATTCCCAGCAACGTGATGCTCAGCATCGTCGGCGCACGACGCTGGATCGCTACCATCATGGTGCTGTGGGGCATCGCCTCTACCGCCACCATGTTCGCCACCGGACCAAAAAGTCTCTATGTTCTGCGCATGCTGGTGGGGATCACCGAGGCCGGTTTCCTGCCGGGTATCCTGCTGTACCTGACCTACTGGTTCCCGGCATTTTTCCGCGCCCGCGCTAACGCGTTGTTTATGATTGCGATGCCGGTGACCACCGCGCTGGGGTCGATCGTCTCCGGCTATATCTTGTCCCTCGACGGTCTGCTGAACCTGCACGGCTGGCAGTGGCTGTTCCTGCTGGAAGGCTTCCCGTCGGTGCTGCTCGGCATTATGGTCTGGTTCTGGCTGGATGATTCTCCGTCGAAGGCCAGGTGGCTGACGGCGGAGGACAAAAAATGTCTGCAGGAGATGATGGATAACGATCGCCTGACTCTGGTGCAGCCGGAAGGGGCCATCAGCCATCACGCCATGCAGCAGCGCAGCCTGTGGCGGGAAGTGTTCACCCCGATCGTGTTGATGTATACCCTCGCCTACTTCTGCCTGACCAATACGCTCAGCGCGATCAGCATCTGGACGCCGCAGATCCTCAAAAGCTTTAACGAAAGCAGCAGCAATATCACCATCGGTCTGCTGGCGGCGATCCCGCAAATTTGTACCATTCTCGGGATGATCTACTGGAGCCGCCACTCCGATAAATACCAGGAGCGGAAGCATCACACTGCCCTGCCGTTCCTGTTCGCCGCTGCGGGCTGGCTGCTGGCGTCAGCCACCGATCATAACCTGATCCAGCTGCTCGGGATCGTGATGGCCTCCACCGGATCGTTTAGCGCTATGGCCATCTTCTGGACCACGCCGGATCAGTCCATCAGTCTGCGTGCCCGCGCAATCGGCATTGCGGTGATCAACGCCACCGGCAATATCGGATCGGCGCTCAGTCCCTTTATGATCGGCTGGCTGAAGGATATTACCGGCAGCTTCAGCAGCGGGCTGTGGTTCGTCGCCGCACTGCTGGTGATTGGCGCGGTGATCATCTGGGCGATTCCGATGAAGGGCTCGCGCCCTCGCGCGACACCGTAAGGAGCCGCTATGTGCCAAAGCCCAATCGCCAACATCGACATCAATAAAGATTACGACGAGAGTCTGGGCACCGAAGAGGTGCACTACCAGTCGTTTTCCCGCATGGCGGCCTTTTTTGGCCGCGACATGCAGGCGCATCGTCACGACCGTTATTTCCAGATGCACTACCTTGATACCGGGCAGATTGAGCTGCAGCTTGATGACCATCGCTATTCGGTGCAGGCGCCGCTGTTTGTGTTAACGCCGCCCTCGGTGCCGCACGCGTTTATTACCGAGTCCGATAGCGATGGTCACGTGTTGACGGTGCACGAAGAACTCATCTGGCCGCTGCTGGAGGTGCTTTATCCCGGCACGCGGGAGACCTTCGGCCTGCCGGGGATCTGTCTGTCGCTGGCAGATAAACCCGACGAGCTGGCGGCGCTGGCCCACTACTGGCAGCTGATTCGTCGGGAATCTACCGCCCAGTTGCCCGGGCGGGAACACACCCTGGCGCTGCTGGCGCAGGCGGTATTTACCCTGCTGCTGCGCAACGCCAGGCTCGACGATCATGCCGCCAGCGGGATGCGCGGCGAGCTGAAGCTATTCCAGCGCTTTAACCAGATGATCGACAGCCACTACCATCAGCACTGGACGGTACCGGATTACGCCAGGGAGCTGCATCTGACCGAATCGCGGCTGACCGATATCTGCCGCCGCTTCGCCAACCGTTCGCCGAAGCGGCTGATATTCGACCGCCAGCTGCGCGAGGCGAAGCGGCTGCTGCTGTTTTCCGATAGCGCGGTCAATGAGATTGCCTGGCAGCTGGGGTTTAAAGACCCTGCCTATTTTGCGCGCTTTTTTAGCCGCCAGGTCGGCTGCTCGCCCAGCAGCTACCGGGCGCAAAAAGTACCTGTGTCGTAATACCCCGGCGGCGCTGCGCTTGCCTGGGCTACAGACCACAGGGCGGGTCAGCGCCGCGCCACCCGCCAAAAGCTGCCGAGATCACAAAATTTAATCCCGCCTGAAAAGTACCCGCCGTTGTCGCAAACGTCCCTTCACGGCAAGCGCAATAACCGCTTCAATTAAACAACAAAAACAAAACATATATTTAACATTATTTTTCCGATAAATACTGAAGAGGCCCCTATGAAACCTGAAGATTTCCGCGCCGACGCGAAACGCCCGTTAACTGGCGAAGAGTATTTAAAAAGCCTGCAGGATGGCCGCGAAATTTATATCTACGGCGAGCGCGTGAAGGATGTCACCACCCACCCGGCCTTCCGTAACGCCGCGGCTTCTGTCGCTCAGCTGTACGATGCGCTGCACAAACCGGAGATGCAGGATTCCCTGTGCTGGGGCACCGATACCGGCAGCGGCGGCTACACCCATAAATTCTTCCGCGTGGCGAAAAGCGCCGACGACCTGCGCCAGCAGCGCGACGCCATCGCCGAGTGGTCGCGCTTAAGCTACGGCTGGATGGGCCGCACCCCGGACTACAAAGCCGCCTTCGGCTGCGCGCTGGGCGCCAACCCGGCGTTTTACGGCCAGTTCGAGCAGAACGCCCGCAACTGGTACACCCGCATTCAGGAAACCGGCCTGTACTTTAACCACGCGATCGTCAACCCGCCGATCGACCGCCACAAGCCGGCTGATGAAGTGAAGGATGTCTACATCAAGCTGGAAAAAGAGACCGATGCCGGGATCATCGTCAGCGGCGCGAAAGTGGTCGCCACCAACTCAGCGCTGACCCACTACAACATGATCGGCTTCGGCTCCGCACAGGTGATGGGCGAGAACCCGGACTTCGCGCTGATGTTCGTCGCGCCGATGGATGCCGAAGGCGTCAAGCTTATCTCCCGCGCCTCCTATGAGATGGTCGCCGGTGCGACCGGCTCCCCGTACGACTATCCGCTTTCCAGCCGTTTCGACGAGAACGACGCGATTCTGGTAATGGATAAAGTGCTGATCCCCTGGGAGAACGTGCTGATTTACCGCGACTTTGACCGCTGCCGCCGCTGGACCATGGAGGGCGGTTTCGCCCGCATGTATCCCCTGCAGGCCTGCGTACGCCTGGCGGTAAAACTGGACTTTATCACCGCCCTGCTGAAACGCTCTCTGGAATGTACCGGCACCCTCGAGTTCCGCGGCGTACAGGCCGACCTCGGCGAAGTAGTCGCTTGGCGCAACATGTTCTGGGCGCTTAGCGATTCCATGTGCTCGGAAGCGACGCCGTGGGTCAATGGCGCATGGCTGCCGGATCACGCCGCGCTGCAGACCTATCGCGTGATGGCCCCGATGGCCTACGCCAAGATCAAGAACATCATCGAGCGCAACGTCACCAGCGGCCTGATTTATCTGCCGTCCAGCGCCCGCGATCTGAACAACCCGCAGATCGACCAGTATCTGGCGAAGTACGTGCGCGGCTCCAACGGTATGGATCACGTTGAACGTATCAAGATCCTCAAACTGATGTGGGACGCGATCGGCAGCGAATTCGGCGGCCGTCATGAACTGTATGAGATCAACTACTCCGGTAGCCAGGATGAAATCCGCCTGCAGTGTCTGCGCCAGGCGCAAAGCTCCGGCAATATGGACAAGATGATGGCGATGGTCGACCGCTGCCTGTCCGAGTACGACCAGAACGGCTGGACGGTGCCGCATCTGCACAATAACGCTGATATCAACATGTTGGATAAGCTGCTGAAGTAATTCACAGCGGGAGGTCATAATGCAATTAGATGAACAACGCCTGCGTTTTCGCGATGCCATGGCTAGCCTGTCGGCGGCGGTGAACGTTGTCACCACCGCAGGTGAAGCCGGCCGCTGCGGCATTACCGCCACGGCGGTTTGCTCGGTGACGGATACGCCGCCATCGGTGATGGTGTGTATCAACGCCAACAGTGCGATGAACCCGGTGTTTCAGGGTAACGGCAAGTTGTGCATCAACGTGCTGAACCACGAACAGGAAATCATGGCCCGTCATTTCGCCGGGATGACCGGGGTGACGATGGAAGAGCGGTTCGCCCTCAGCGGCTGGCAGCAGGGCGCGCTCGGGCAGCCGGTGCTGAAGGGCTCGCTGGCCAGCCTCGAAGGCGAAATTAGCCAGGTGCAAACCATCGGCACCCACCTGGTGTATCTGGTGGAGATCCGCAATATTACCCTGAGCCCGCAAGGGCACGGCCTGATTTACTTTAAACGCCGTTTCCACCCGGTGATGATGGAAATGGAAGTGGCGGTGTAATGGCCTCGCCTGCCTCTCCCCGGATAACGGGGAGGGGCTACATAGATTCGCGTTAGCGTTCCTGCTGGGCAAACTGTGTCAGCGCCGCCTTCTGGTACTTTCCGCCCGTATCGTAGTCCGTCGTCGCCGTCCGGCTCACCTGCGCGCTGATTTGCTCCTCGCTCGGATGGGGATTCCCTCCCGCTACCTATTACGATTTTTCTTGTAGCCCTGGTAATAAATCCACCAACAACCAGTAGCTATCAACGCCCCTGTGAAACATGCAGCTTTTGTATACTTCCATGTATCACTCCAAATCAGCTCAAATGGGATGTGGTAAACCAATAAGAGGTAACCTCTAATGAGCACGTATATAATTAAAAACAATACGATCATTGCTACATTGCAAGCAAAAAATAGATAGAAAAAAATAAAGAACCAAGATTTTCTATTCATTTTTGGTTCCCTTTTTGGAATTTCACACCTGTTTTACCCGCTTGATCATTGAGGATCTCTGTCACCGCACTACCCGAGGCATTACCAGCAATACCAGGTACTGGATTAATCGGCAGCGGTTTGGATATTCCCATCCCGACATCTGTCCAGATCCAGTCTTTCCATGGCTTCATCGGGTTGTAAATTTTATCCATAGGCAGCTCAATGAGTTTTCCTGCACCATAACCCACTCCAGAGGCCAAACCATTACTTAAGCCACCTGTAAAAGGATTATCCCCTTTCAGATAGCTGGATATTGCACCACCTGCCGCATTCCATCCCACAGTTCCTAACCAACCAGTTTTTGAGGTTGCTGCTCCAACCCAAGTCGCTATCAACGCATCTATGTAATTCACTTCACTAGTCGTGGCATATTGTATTGCAGTATTGGCTCCGCCACTGATGGCAGCTGTTACCAAAGCCCCCTTAGGCAATATGCCTAACCCAACAGTATCTGCCAGATGGGCTGATACTACTGCATTCCCTTCTGCCACATCTTCAGCAAGTTTTCCTTTACAGTCTGTATCGCAGTCTGGCGTCTGCCTGTGAATGATTTCCGCCACATACGGACTCACTGCGCCACTCGCCGCCTGCGCCAGGTTGCCCCCCGCCAGACCCTGCATCGCCGCCGTTACCGCCTGCGCCACCTTCTGGTACTTTCCGCCCGTATCGTAGTCCGCCGTCGCCGTCCGGCTCACCTGCGCGCTGATTTGCTCCTCGCTCGGACTGCCATTCCCTCCCGCTACCAGCTTCGCCCGCGCCGCTGCCCGCGCCGCCGGGTCGCTCTGCGCCGCCTGCGCGTTCAGCTTGCCCTGCGTCACCAGCACATCACTCACCTGGCGCCCGATTTCACCTGTCTTCTGCGCTGTCGCCAGCCGGTTCTGCTCTTTCTCCTTATCAAATATCGGACTATCCAGCGCCCCAGCAGCTCGCCACTCACTGCGCCTGCCGCTCCCGCCAGCGCGCTGTTATTTCCCGATGCCGCCGCTATCGCTCCCCACACCGCGTGTGCCATCGCATTGGCTTCCACATTCACCTTACCCGTCGCGCTGTCCGTCGTCTGGCTGTGAATGATTTCCGCCACATACGGACTCACTGCGCCACTCGCCGCCTGCGCCAGGTTGCCCCCCGCCAGACCCTGCATCGCCGCCGTTACCGCCTGCGCCACCTTCTGGTACTTTCCGCCCGTATCGTAGTCCGCCGTCGCCGTCCGGCTCACCTGCGCGCTGATTTGCTCCTCGCTCGGACTGCCATTCCCTCCCGCTACCAGCTTCGCCCGCGCCGCTGCCCGTGCCGCCGGGTCGCTCTGCGCCGCCTGCGCGTTCAGCTTGCCCTGCGTCACCAGCACATCACTCACCTGGCGCCCGATTTCACCTGTCTTCTGCGCCGTCGCCAGACGGTTTTGCTCTTTCTCCTGATCAAATATCGGACTCAGCGTCTGGTTCGCATGCGCCGCATCCCGGCTTAACCCCGTCACGTCCTGCTGCTGACTCGCCATATCGCAGATGACGAGGGTTCCTTCAGGAACGGGCTGTGGATAAGGTCTGATAAAACGATCCCGCCGCGATGGCCGGGCTCGCTTATGCTATGTCTGAACTGCTAATCTTCATACCTCAGAGCAAATACGCAGGAGAATTTTGGGGAAGAGTGATCTGTATTACCTAAACTTGGGAATAAAGTAATACATTAACCAAACACCAAAACCTGCAATAAACCCACCGAAGGCACCAGCTTTAATAAATAATAGCGCTCGCATAAAATTAACATCCCATGTCCCTGTCAAGAAAAAAACATAGGCTATAAATACAAACTGTAAAACTAGTGCACACAAAGAGATAACCAATGTGTGGAGGCCTACGATCATGGAAAAAACTTTTAATTCATTGTATATATTCACATTAATCCTCGTTCAATATATCAATGAGTTTAGAGCCGCCCTGACTTCCCATCTCAGTAGCTAACGCTGCACCACTGTTACCAGATATACCGGGTAATGAGCTCAACTGCATTGGTTTACTTACCCCCATCCCCATATCAATCCACTCATAGTTCTTCCATATAGGATTGAGAGCTTTATTTTACGGGGTTTTGATAAGATATTTACCCATCCAATAGCCAATTACTCAGAGATTTGTCCCTGCACTCGCTCCGAAAAATTTATTCTTTATAAGAACTGATAAAACGCTCCCAGCACGAGAACCGAGAACGTTTAAACTGGTACTATTAGTCCAGATTTTTTTAGAAAAATAATGGATAAAATATATTCCTACCCCCCCAACTAATCCTCCTGCTGTACCTGCCTTAACGCTAACCTTCAATATATCAAAGAGTGGGATATTAACATCTCTCATTTCAATAATACTGAATAGACTACGAACAATAAAAATCCCAATGGTAGTCACCGCTATAACAAGAAATATTGTAGCAATCAAATTGAGGAGGCTACGCATCATTTATCCCCTTCTCTTAGAGTTCTGGCCGCTTTAGAACTGCCTTGGCCAATGCTCTCAGTTGAACCAGAAGCAATAATATTCCCTATCACGGCAGGACGAGGATCCAAAGGTAATCGCTTACTTATTCCCATCCCCAAATTAACCCACTCGTAATTTTTCCATGCAGGATTAACCCATTTATCTAATGAAATTTTGGCAACTTTACCTATTCCATAACCGATACCCGAAGCGGCACCACTTATTACGCCACCTTTAAATGGATCATCACCGTTCAGATAGCTGGATGTTGCACCACCTGCCGCATTCCAGCCCACAGTTCCCCAGACTCCCGTATTTGCAGTAAATGCTCCAACATAAGTCGCGATTAATACATCAGTTGGATTAACCGTTCCATTAATCGCATACTGAATACCTGCATTTGCCGTTCCGCCTATCGCGCCAGTAATCTGCATTCCTCCCGGCAGATAGATTAGCCCCGCTGAAGCCAACGCACCTGCATAAGCTTTATTCTCAGCAATTCCTCGCTGGCAGGCTTCACCAGACGGGTTATCTGCGCATGAGAGAACATCTGCGCCATGCTCTCTGGCTTTCTCACCCTGGCCCCATTCGTTCCCACCCATCAGGTTATTCTCAACAACAGCTTACTTATTTAACATTCGCTTTCTATAAGACAAGTAATAGGAAAGCCATAGACATATCCCGACAAAAAAACCTATAACTGCCATTTTGAGAGCAACATACACTTGTTCATAGCCAAAGAAATCAACATCAAATCCAGGTACAAGGATCCACTGAAATACCAGACTCAGCATGAACATAGTGGCGGGAACAGCTGTACAGGAATAAAAAAATAACAATACTAATTGCCATGTTGGTACTTTCATCATTTCTCTTCCTCCCCATTTTTATCACTCGTAGCATAATTGGAAAGACCAGAAACGGTTGCAGACTCAGCGCATTATTCTCCACTAAAATCCTTTAATCTTAAAAAGACGACATAAAACGATCCCTGCACCAATAATGCAGCCACCACCAAAACCTACTTTCAGATTATGCAGAGCTTCAGAGGAAGAAAAACTGAAGCTACCCTGTATGACATAATCAACAATAAGTAAGGACACATAAGCCAGTTCGGCCATGAGAATCCCCGCCACCACAGAGAAGATAAAAAAGAGAACATTAATCATTTTTTCTCTCCCCCATAGAATCCGCGCGCTTCTCTATACCTTTACCTGTTATTTCCGAGAAGAATGAACCACCAAAATCACCAAAAGCCCCAGGAACGCGGCTCGGAGTCATTTCCTTCGAAATACCAAAATCCCCCTTAATTTCAGTAAACTGCCTCAATTCAGCGTTAAACTTCGGATCCCAGCCTCCTTTCCACCAGTTTGCCCCGGCATTAACACCCCATGAGAGTCCTTTACCAATGCCATAGCCAATACCCGAACCGGCACCATTGATAAGCGCACCAGACAGTGGATCTTTGTCATCTATCCAGTTGCCCAGCGCACCACCTGCGGCATTCCAGCCTACCGTACCTGCCAGACCATTCCCCATACTGAGCACGTTTACCCAGCCAGCAATAGTCGCATTTGCCGGATCTATCGTGCCATCTGCCAGATAACTGATACCGGCATTTGCACTTGCTCCCAGTCCCCACATTGCCTGAGCACCACCTGGTAACAGGGCCACACTACCCGATGCCAGCGCAAGTCCTACCGCATTACGCTCATTTATCGCTTTCTGACATGCCGACCCGCCTGGGTTATCGGAACAACTCACCATATCGATGCCGTGCTGGCGCAACCATGCCGCCTGCGCATCTTCACTGCCGCTCAGTAAGTTATTCTCCACCGCGTTCTTCCCGGCCTGCGCCCCCGCCACCGCATCCGCGCTGCTGCCTCCGCTAAGCCCACCCATCAGTCCCGCCGCCAGCGTACTCAGCGCGCTTATCGTCGACTTCTGCTCATCCGACAGCTCTTCTGTCTTAACATCCGGATAATATTCCGCTGCTATCCAGCGCCCCAGCAGCTCGCCACTCACTGCGCCTGCCGCTCCCGCCAGCGCGCTGTTATTTCCCGATGCCGCCGCTATCGCTCCCCATACCGCGTGCGCCATCGCATTGGCTTCCACATTCACCTTGCCCGTCGCGCTGTCCGTCGTCTGGCTGTGAATGATTTCCGCCACATACGGACTCACTGCGCCACTCGCCGCCTGCGCCAGGTCGCCCCCCGCCAGACCCTGCATCGCCGCCGTTACCGCCTGCGCCACCTTCTGGTACTTTCCGCCCGTATCGTAGTCCGCCGTCGCCGTTCGGCTCACCTGCGCGTTGATTTGCTCCTCGCTCGGACTGCCATTCCCTCCCGCTACCAGCTTCGCCCGCGCCGCTGCCCGCGCCGCCGGGTCGCTCTGCGCCGCCTGCGCGTTCAGCTTGCCCTGCGTCACCAGCACATCACTCACCTGGCGCCCGATTTCACCTATCTTCTGCGCCGTCGCCAGCCGGTTCTGCTCTTTCTCCTTATCAAATATCGGGCTCAGCGTCTGGTTCGCATGCGCCGCATCCCGGCTTAACCCCGTCACGTCCTGCTGCTGATTCGCGCCGTCGCGGATAACGATACTGCCCTCGCTCACCGCCGCCCGCGTCAGCGAACTGTCGCTGCCGCTGCCGTTCGCCCCCATCAGCAGTCCACTGGCCGCATTCCCGAGGAACTGCCCCGCCACGCTACCGCTCGTGCTCACCCCCGCGCTCTGCTGCTCCACGCTGTACTCGGCATAGTTTTTAATATCCCGGAAACCCAGCGTCCCGGTATCCAGCCGGTTCAGCTCCGCCGCCGCCGTGCTCGCCAGCACGCTGCCGTTCAGCTGCGTATGCCCGCCCACCTTCACATCAAAACCGCCCTCGCCGGCAAAAATCCCCGTCTGCGCCTCCACCGACGCCCAGGTGCTGTGCATTTTGCTCTGGCTCAGGTTAAGAGAACCCGAACCACCGCCCATGCTGCCGCTCGCCCCCACGCTGCCGCTACGCTGCTTCGAATCGTAGTTATCGCTGTCCTGCTCGCTGCTCAGCGTCAGGTTACGCCCGACGTCCATTGTCACCTGATGGCCGCTCACCTGCGCCCCGGTCAGCGTCGTATCGCGACCGCTGACGATAGTCACCCGCTCACCGGCGCTGAGGGTCGTTTCGTTATGCGTCAGGCTGTTACCCTTCTCGTGGCCCTTCCCGGCGTTGGCGCTGGCGCTGACCGTCAGCCCGTTCGCGCCCTGGCCGAAGTTAATACCGACGCCAAACGAACTCCCATGGCTCTCGTTTTTACCGCTCAGGGTGCTGGCGTTCTCCGCAGAGAATAAATTCACATCGCGCGCGGCATTGAGCAACGCGCTGCCGCCGGCCTGCAGTTGGCTACCCTCAACGTTGATATCCGTCTCCGTGGCGATAACGCTGAGATTGTTGCCGGCCATCAGGCTGCTGCCGCGGCTGGTGTTCTGCGTTTGTCGCTGAGTGGATTTCGAGGACTGGCTACCCCAGGAAAGGTTGACCCCTATCATGCTCTCCGGACTGGAATCCGCAGTCTGCATCTGCGATGCCTGATACGCCTGTACGCCCGATAATGCCGACTGCAGCCCGCTCAGCGCGGCGAGACGGCAATTGCTCTCGGTGCTGGCCTGGTTGGCGCTGGAAACCGCGGTATTAATGGCGCTGCCCACCATCCCGGATAACGCCAGCGTCAGGCCGCTGGTTTTCTGCTCCACGGTATGGGTCTGGGTGCTCTGGTTTTCCGCTGCCAGAATATTCACGGTTTTACCGGTCAACGCCATATTGTTGCCGGCCACCAGGTCAGATCCCTGAACCGTCAATACATTACCGGCGCTCAGGCTCAGGTTGCCCTGTGAGCTTCCGACGGTACTGGCGGCGCTACTCAGCGCCGTCGTTACATCGGTGGCTTTCAGCGACGAACTGCCGACGCTGAAGCCGACACCGCCGGTGCCGGAAAAGCCGCTATGTTTCTCTTTACGTAGATGGTTTTCCTGGCGACGCTCCTCGGCGGTGGTGATGGTCAGGTTACGCCCCGCCGCAAGGTTAACGTCCTGGGTGCCGGCAACACTGCTGCCGGACACCAGCAGGTCGCGCCCGGCCTGCATCACAATACTGTCACCGCTAAAATTGCTGCCGATGGCGTTCTGCGCCCACACTTCATCGTGAGTGGTGAGCGAACGGCGAGCCAGCAGGCCGCTGCTGCTTTGATGACTGTTTTCCGTCAGGTGCCATGAGGACTCGCCGCTGCTGAGGTTAATATCATTGCCGGCGGCAACCGTCAGGCTGCTGGTCGCCGTCACGCTGGCGGCACGGGCATGAATATCGTGGCCTGCGGACAGCGCCACCGCGCCGCCGAGGGTGCTGGCGCTGTTGATATCACGCCCGGCTTGCGCGATCAGGCTATCGCCGCCCTGCAGCGTTCCGCCAATATTGTTGATATCAGTACGCGCGTTTAGCGTGAGCTGGTTGCCGCCGATATAGCCGCTGTTATGAATGTTTTCCGCGGTTAGCTGCGTCACGCCGCGGCTTTGGATGTGCCCGCTGTTGGTCACATCACGGCTCACGCTGAACGCCACGTTTTCACCGCCGAGCAACGCGCCGCTGCCATCGAGATCGCCCGCTTTAATCCGCGCGTAAACCTGCGGCACCAGCACCTGCTGCACGGAGCCATCCGTTAGCGTGACCTCTCTGGCGACCAGCCAGACCATATCGCTGGTCAGCAGCGCCATCTGCGCTGGCGTCAGCGCCACCCCGACCGTCAGGTTGTACTGTTTGGCGAAGGCGACGCCCGCGTCCATCAGCGCCCGGTACTGCTCTTCATCGTTACTGTAGCCCTGCAGGTAGCGCCCGCCGCTCAGCTTAACGATCTGCTCACGCACCAGCCGCTGTTCGTAATAGCCGTCGCCAAGCCGCTTCATCGCCTGATCAACGCCCAGCTGATTTTGCATGTAGTCGCTGGCGAGCCACGCTTTACCGTTGGTAAAACGCGGATCGGTTTCCACCAGATAGCCTGCTTTAGCCTGCGGGTCGATCTGATACAGACTGCTGACAGGAAGCCGGGTATCCGGCGTGACGACGCGAATAACCGTTCCGTCAGCGTTAACCGGCGTCACTTCCGCCAGTCGTCCGGCGGGTATTTCGCCTGTTTCATCGGCGCGATCGCGCGGATTAATCACACCGCTATGGCCATCAATTTGGGTATTGCCCTGCCACTTCATGGTTTGCAAATCGATGGTCTGAACCGTCGGCGTCGGTTCATATTCGCTGCTTTTTTTCCCCTGGCTGGTTTTGGTGCCGCCAAACGGGCGGCTGGTCTTTTTCTCATACCAACGGGTCTGGGTGCCGACGTCGGTGGTCACCCGTTTACCGGTCGTGGCGACGTTGTTTAGTTCGCCAATCACGCCACCGAGCGCTCCTCCGGCGATAATCTGGCTATCGTAGTTATTCAGCTTATCGCTGTTGATGATGAGCTGGCCGCCGGAGAGGATTTTGCCAGGATCGCTTTCCACCACCTGCGTTTCCACAACGGTACGCTGGTACTGGTATTCATAGAACTCATCGCCGCGGCTACCGTCCGGCATGATGGCGTCGTGAACGCCGTATTTGTTTTTATAGCTGGTATCGACCAGCGACCAGTCGAAGCGCTGTACCGATCCTTTCAGCGCCGCTTCATGGCGCCATGACTGCTCGACCATCACATCTTTCGTCACCAGATGGTCGTTGTAGTTATTGATTTGTTGGATATCGAGCGCCATATCACCGGCGGACTCAAGCGTTGCGCTGTGGTTATTAAACACTCCCGCCCGGCCGCTGAGCGAACCGTCTTCGGCAAGCTGGCCGCCAATGGCGAGCGTACCGTCGCTGTAGATTAGCGCGTGATCCTGGTTATTGAGCGTGCCGACGCCCATTGCCAGCGATGCCCGTGCGGCAATCGTCGCCGCCACGCCGTTCTCCGCGGCGTTAGTCAGCGTTGCCGCCTGCAGCGCGACGGCGTCGCCGTACAGGCGCCCGCTGCCGATATTGGTTAACGTCGTGGCGACAATATGGGTTAAACCACCGTCAATCAGCCCCCGATTGACCAACTCGCCGCTGACCGTCAAATGGTTCTCGCCAGCGCTGATTTCACCTTCCTGACGGTTATCCAGCTTTGCCGCATAGAGATTGAGCGCCCGGCCGGCGCTGATAACCCCCTGATTAATCAGCCCCAGCCCGGAAAGATTCCACTGCAGGTTGCCGTTGGCGATGATCCTCCCGGCGTTATGAAACGCCTGACGCAACGTGAGCGACATATCGCCCTGAGAGAGCACCTCGCCATCGCCGCTGAGGGAATCGGCATCGAGGCTAAGTTTGCTCGCGGCAAGTAACGTCCCGCCCGTATTAGCCAGCGCCAGGTTGACGCCTGCTATTTCCAGAGCGGCGGCGGAGACGATCTGCCCCTGCCGGTTATCCAGCCCCCGGTTGTGAATGGTGATGTTGAGATTACCGCCGGACTGCAGTTCTCCCTGCCGGTTATCAACGGTGGCGCTCTGAATACCCAGGGCATCAAAGGCGGTAATTGTTCCCTGCTGGTTATCCAGCAAACCGCTCGTCGTCAGGTTGACGCTGCCCCGCTGCGCCGTGCCTACCTGCCCGTGACGATTAGTAAGATTTTCAGCCTGGAGTTGGATATCGCCGCTGGCGATGATATTCCCCTGCGAGTTATCCACCCCATGGCGCGCAGTGAGCTGAATGTCGCCCTGCGCCGCGCTGATTTTTCCGCCATGGTTGTTCAGATTGTCGGCGTCAAGCTTGATATTGCCATTTGCGGCAAGAACGCCTTCGCGGTTATCCAGCCCTCCTTCAGTGCTCATGGCCAGGTCGCCCTGCGCCGCAATCAATTGCCCCTGCAGGTTCCGAAGGCTGGCCATTTGTAGAGAAAGGCTACCGCCAGCAACGATATTCCCTTGCGAATTTTCCAGCTCGTGACGGGTAATGAGCTGAGCATTGCCCTGCGTCGTGCTGATTTTACCGCTGCGATTATTAATGTTATCGGAGTACAAAACGATATTGCCGTTAGCGGCAATAGTGCCTTCGCCGTTGTCCAGCGCGCCTTCGCTGGTAATAGATATGCTGCCGCTGCCGGTATGCAGCAGCGTTCCGTTTTGATTGAACAACTGGCTGGTTCTGAGCGTCAAAGCATGGCTGTTGCTGGCAATCTCACCGCCGCGGTTATCCAACCCCGCGCGAAAATCAAGGCGTAGATCGACCTCGCCCGTCTGCTGGATTACGCCCTGTTGGTTATCCAGCGCCATTGCTTTCAGCTCAAGCTGGCTGGCCGTCAACAGGCCACTGTGGTTGTTGAGTTTGCCGCTGGCGGCCAACTGGAGTTTTTCGCTGGCCACCACCACCGCATCTCGGGTGGTGATATCCCCGGTCGCGGCGCTGACCACGATCCGCGCCCCCGAGGTTCGACTGTTATCAAGATCCACCGTCCTGCCCTGCGCCGTCAGCGTTCCTGCCGCCATATTGCGGCCATTCAGCGCCAGCGCGCTCTGGCTATTCAGCGTCAGCGCGCCGCTGCTCGCGGTAGAACCATCGCTATTTAATCCGGCGGCGAGCGTACTGTTTTGCGCGCTACGCAAAGCGTTGGCGGCAATCCGCGTATCGCCTTGTGCGGCAATCATGCCGTCATTGGTTAGCGTCGCGCTGGCCGTCACCACGCTATCTTTTCCGGCGTACAGCTGGCCCTGGTTGTGAAGATCGCCCTTAACGGACAGTTGCAGATTCTGCGCGGACTGAATCACGCCGCGGTTGCTGAGCGCGCCATCAGCGCTGATTGCTACGTCCCCCGCCGCCGCGCCGATATTGCCGGCATTGTGAACGCCTACGCCGCGCTCGGTACCGACAAGACGAATTTTATGAGCGTACATCCCGCCCAGCGCGCTGACGTCTATCGCCACCGCAGGCAGCGCACTGCCGTCGGCTGATTTTGCCGTCGTCCGGCTGTGCGCCGCATCGATCTGATTACGCCCTGCGGTGACCTTTAGCTCCTGCGCCCAAACCCCGGCGTTGATTTTCACCGCGCGGGCGAGCAGGTCGGTACTGTCTACCGAGCTCGCATCAAGGCCGCCGCCCTGTACGAGAATTTCGCCGCGATTAACATCATAACCGCTAATCTGCCCGTTACCGTACTGTACCTGGCCTGTCGTCAGCGTTGCGCGGTTGGCATTGATGAACCCGCAGCCGTCGCAGCTAATTCCGGCAGGGTTAGCGATAACCACCTGCGCTTTTTGTCCGGCAACCTCGATATAGCCATTCAGCCGGCTCGGATCGCGGGTATTCACCTCGTTGAGGATCACTCTGGCTTCCCCTTTCGCCAGATTCGGGTTCCCGGCGACCATCCCGGCCAGTTGGGTTGAAGTGTTAGCACGGCTGTTATTCAGCACCACGCCGCGCCCATCGACGTCAAACTGGCTGTAAACGTTGCGTGAAACGCCTGCGCCGCTCGGTGTCTGAATATTGACCTGCGGCGTGCCATTAGCGCTATTGGCGATCTGCGGTTGCTGGCCGCCTGGCGCATGGTTATCGGCGACAATCGCCGCCTGAGCCGGGGTAAGACAGGAAAAAGCGAGCAGAAAGCTAAAGGCCAGCGGCGCCAGGGTGGAGGTCAGCATCGACCCGGTTCGCGCGTCGGCGCCGGATTGCGGCGACACGCCCGCCCGATGAGAGCGGGTCGTTTCCGCCACCACCATCAGCATCCCGCGAGCCTTATTAAATACGATTCGATAAAAGCGTTTATTCATTGCCGTTACTCGTCATCCATTGTCCACCGCGGCGCGGAAAATCATCCCTGTGCGCAGCACGCGCCGCCAAACGGCGCATGAGTGAAAATCAGTAGCTCCAGCTAACGCTGAAACCAAAAGTTGCCGGATCGGTTTTAAAGCCATCGGGTTTGGCTAAAGGGATACCGGCGAACAGGTCGTAGCTGGCGCGGTGGTAATGGCCGCGCAGCCCTGCCACGCCCCCGGCGAGGTGTTTGCCCACCAGCGTTTCACTGCCCGCGCCGCCGACTTCGCCGTAATCCGCCCCCAGATAAAACTCTTGCCCCGGTAACGGGGTCGACCAGGCGATATCGTTACGTATGTACCAGCCGTGACTGGCGGTCAGGGTGCGCTCGCCGTCAAAGCCGCGAACCGTCCAACGGTTGCCGATGGAAAACATATCCGGCGAAGTCAGCGGCGTGCTGCTCATCTGCCGCTGATAGCGACTGGTAAAGCGAAAATTTTGCCCGCCCAGGGCAAAAGGCAAATTGAGCTGAGCATTGAATTGCAGGATTTTGCTGAGGGCGGTTGCTTCCCCCCATTGCTCTTCCGGCGCGGGCTGAGCGCCAAACCAACGGGTACCGCGCTGATAGCTCACTCCGGCATCGAGAGTGGCGTTGCCCAGGTAATGGCGATGCTGCAGACCAAGCTTCCAGGCCGCCGTCTGCCGCCGCTGAACGGCAATCTCGGTGTCGTTAATGAAGTTGCGCTGCTCGCGGGCTAACACATCGGCGCTAAGAGTGGTCTTCTGACTACCGCTCCGGTGCAGTACGCGGCTCATCTGGAAATCAACGTTCTTGCTTTTACCGCTGTACTGGTAATCGCCGTTGGCCCCCGCCACGGTTTGCACGTAATCATACTGGCTGGCGGTTAATCCGAGCTGCCAGTAGCCCAGCGGGATCGAATAGTGGCCGGTCAGGTTCTTTGAGGATTTACCGCCATTGCCATCGAGGTTATGTGAGCCGGAAAGGTAAAAAAGATCGCTTAAGGCTAACGGGTTATCCAGGGACAACGTCAGGTTACCCTGATAGCGGCCGGTGGCATTAGAGCCGGAATCATCGAGCGAGGCGTCAACGCGCCAGAAGCGTTCCTGTTGGCGGTTAATGACAATATCGCTTTGCCCCGGCGTATCGCCCGGAATAATTTCCATGCTGGCCTGTACCGTCGGCAGGCGCTGCAAGTTTTCCAGCCCCTGTTCAATATCGCACAGGTCCAGTAGTTTCCCGTCAGTCGCCGGAAACGCGCTCGCCAGCCACAGATAATCATCGCTGTCCTCCGTAAGCCTGGCTTCACGGATATAACCCGGCATCACCACCAGGCGCAAAACACCGCTTTTTAAGTCCTGCTGCGGGGCAAGGATCCGGCTGGTGATATAACCGCGATCGATTAATATATTCTGCAACTGGGCCATCAGTAGATTAATGCCCTTCCCTCCCAGACAACGCCCAATTGCTTTATTTGTCTGGCGCTGGAGCGGAAGCCAATGCGGTAAGGCTTCAGCGCCCTGCAAAATAACCTGAGAAATAGCAAAGCAAGGTTGTTCCACGGGAAATAAACCATCATCGGTATTTATTTCTTCCGCTGATAAATGAATATCCGGTGACGGCGGCGCGAGCTGGTTTTCCAGCGCCTGCTGGCGCTGCTGCTGGTTGATGAACTGCTGCTCACGTACGGTATCCACAGGCGCAGCCCATGCCCAGGCAGGCAATATACAGATAATTAAAACTTTATGAACGAAATTCCATTTATTCATTATAGTTAAGTCACAACGTTCCATGTCGAGTAATAAAAAGCGAAGCGTGGCATTTAATACAACCAAACCCATATCAATATCAACACATATTATTCAAGCCACTTCAAAAATTATTGCTTAAAATTATAAACGCGATCATTACTCCATTCTAATGATATGGATGAATCACCGCTAAGTTCTGCCAAAGACAATATGAAATCATCATGAAATAAGAATATGAGATTATGAATTAATATCGATTCACACTGAGAGCATTAGCGCGACCTCTTTTTAGATTCTGCCGCTCCCCCATCGCACTGGGCTGAAATATGCCGTGATCTCAATCACATAATTATCTCTTGTTCACTTGATGGCCAACCGCTTATTTCAGCTAGCGACCGCTTAACCTTCCATACAACCACTCACCGATTTACCCAACTTTACGCGCGCGCTGTTCTGGCAAGATCGGAGGCAGCCTAGCTAATCAATACCTCCATCAACCCTTACTTAAAACCAGACGGCTTCGGCCAATTATTCATCTAATTAACGCCAGGTTTTACTATGGATACCAAAAAACTATTCAAGCACATACCCTGGGTGATTCTCGGAATCATCGGGGCATTTTGCCTCTCAGTCGTCGCGTTGCGCCGCGGTGAGCACGTCAGTGCCCTGTGGATCGTCGTCGCCTCGGTTTCTGTGTACCTCGTCGCCTACCGTTATTACAGCCTGTACATCGCGCAGAAGGTGATGAAGCTTGACCCAACGCGCTCGACGCCGGCGGTCATTAATAACGATGGCCTGAACTATGTGCCGACCAACCGCTACGTGCTGTTTGGCCACCACTTTGCCGCCATTGCCGGCGCCGGCCCGCTGGTTGGCCCGGTGCTGGCCGCGCAGATGGGCTATCTGCCGGGCACCCTGTGGCTGCTGGCCGGCGTGGTGCTGGCGGGCGCGGTACAGGACTTCATGGTGCTGTTTATCTCCTCACGGCGTAACGGCGCCTCGCTGGGTGAGATGATCAAGCAGGAAATGGGGCCGGTTCCGGGCTCTATCGCGCTGTTCGGCTGCTTCCTGATTATGATCATCATCCTCGCGGTGCTGGCGCTCATCGTGGTGAAAGCGCTGGCGGAAAGCCCGTGGGGCGTCTTTACCGTCTGCTCGACGGTGCCTATTGCCCTGTTTATGGGGATCTACATGCGCTTCCTGCGCCCTGGCCGCGTGGGTGAAGTGTCGGTTATCGGTATCGTGCTGCTGGTGGCGTCCATCTGGTTTGGTGGCATCATTGCCCACGACCCATACTGGGGCCCGGCGCTGACCTTTAAAGACACCACCATCACCTTTACCCTGATTGGCTACGCGTTTATCTCCGCGCTGCTGCCGGTATGGCTGATTCTGGCGCCGCGTGACTATCTGGCCACCTTCCTGAAAATCGGCGTGATCGTCGGCCTGGCGCTGGGGATCGTTATCCTCAACCCGGACCTGAAAATGCCGGCGGTGACCCAGTACATTGATGGTACCGGCCCGCTGTGGAAAGGCGCGCTGTTCCCGTTCCTGTTTATCACCATCGCCTGCGGCGCGGTCTCCGGCTTCCACGCGCTGATCGCCTCCGGCACCACGCCGAAGCTGCTGGCCAACGAAACCGATGCCCGCTTTATCGGCTACGGTGCGATGCTGATGGAGTCGTTCGTGGCCATCATGGCGCTGGTCGCCGCCTCGATTATCGAACCGGGTCTCTACTTCGCGATGAACACCCCGCCAGCGGGCCTTGGCATCGTCATGCCGAACCTGCATGAAATGGGCGGTGAAAACGCGGCGATGATCGCCGCGCAGCTGAAAGAAGTGACCGTCCATGCGGCGGCGACCGTCAGCTCCTGGGGCTTCGTGATCTCCCCTGAGCAGATCCTGCAGACGGCGAAAGATATCGGCGAACCTTCGGTACTGAACCGCGCCGGCGGCGCGCCGACGCTGGCCGTCGGTATCGCCCATGTGTTCCATAAAATCATCCCGATGGCGGATATGGGCTTCTGGTACCACTTTGGTATCCTGTTTGAAGCGCTGTTTATCCTCACCGCGCTGGATGCCGGTACCCGCGCAGGCCGCTTTATGCTGCAGGATCTGTTGGGTAACTTCGTGCCGTTCCTGAAAAAAACCGACTCGCTGGTCGCCGGGATTATCGGTACCGCGGGCTGCGTCGGGCTGTGGGGCTACCTGCTGTATCAGGGCGTGGTCGACCCGCTGGGCGGTGTGAAGAGCCTGTGGCCGCTGTTCGGTATCTCTAACCAGATGCTGGCCGCCGTGGCGCTGGTGCTTGGCACCGTGGTGCTGGTCAAAATGCAGCGCACCAAATATATCTGGGTCACCGTTATCCCGGCAGCGTGGCTGCTGCTGTGCACCACCTGGGCGCTGGGTCTGAAGCTGTTCAGCAGCAATCCGCAGATGGAAGGCTTCTTCTTTATGGCTCAGCAGTATAAAGAGAAGATTGCCGCCGGCGGCGAGCTGACCGCGCAGCAGATTGCCAACATGAATCATATCGTGGTCAACAACTACACCAACGCCGGGCTGAGTATCCTGTTCCTGGTGGTGGTGTACAGCATCATCTTCTACGGCATCAAAACCTGGCTCAACGTGCGCAACAATAAGGTGCGTACCGACAAAGAGACCCCGTACGTGCCGGTACCGGAAGGCGGCGTGAAGACCTCGTCACATCATTAACCCTGATGCCGGATAGTGCTACGCGTATCCGGCCTACAGAAAAGTGCATCAATGTAGGCCGGATAAGGCGCTAGCCGCCATCCGGCTTTATTCGTTATCTGGAACTTACAATGTTTGGTAACTTAGGTCAGGCAAAAAAATATCTCGGTCAGGCGGCAAAAATGCTGATTGGCATTCCGGATTACGACAACTACGTCACGCATATGCAAACCAACCATCCGGATCAGCCCTACATGACTTATGAAGAATTCTTCCGCGAACGCCAGCAGGCCCGCTACGGCGGAGACGGCAAAGGCGGCGTACGCTGCTGTTAATGGAGGCAATAATGGCACCGATTGCAGTCACCCTACTCACCGGTTTTCTCGGCGCAGGAAAAACCACCCTCCTGCGCCATATCCTGAATGAGCAGCACGGTTTCAAAATCGCCGTGATTGAAAATGAATTTGGCGAAGTCTCCGTTGACGATCAGCTGATCGGCGACCGCGCCACGCAGATCAAAACCCTGACCAACGGCTGTATCTGCTGTACGCGCTCCAACGAACTGGAAGACGCCCTGCTCGATCTCCTCGACAGTCGCGATCGCGGCGAAATCGAGTTTGACCGGCTGGTGATTGAGTGCACCGGCATGGCCGACCCGGGGCCGATTATCCAGACCTTTTTCTCCCATGAGGTGCTCTGCGAGCGCTATCTGCTGGACGGCGTGATCGCCCTGGTGGATGCCGTCCATGCCGACCAGCAGATGGATCAGTTCACCATCGCCCAGTCGCAGGTCGGCTATGCGGACCGCATTTTGCTAACCAAAACCGACGTTGCCGGCGACACCGAGAAGCTGCGCGAACGGCTGGCGCGCATCAATGCGCGGGCGCCGGTATATACCGTCATTCACGGCGATATCGATCTAAGCCAGCTGTTTAACACCAGCGGCTTTATGCTGGAAGAAAAGGTTGTCAGCGCCACACCGCGTTTTCATTTTGTTGCAGAAAAGCAGAACGACGTCTCGTCGATTGTGGTCGAGCTCGACTATCCGGTGGATATCAGTGAAGTTTCACGGGTAATGGAGAATCTGTTGCTCTCCTTCGCCGAGCAACTGATGCGCTATAAAGGCATGCTGTGGATCGACGGCGAGCCAAATCGCCTGCTGTTCCAGGGCGTGCAGCGCCTCTACAGCGCCGACTGGGATCGCCCGTGGGGCGATGAAACGCCGCACAGCACGCTGGTATTTATCGGCATTCAGCTGCCGGAAGAGGAAATTCGCGCCGCATTTGCCGGGTTACGACGCTAACCTGCCCGCCTGCGCCCCAAGGCGCAGGCACCATCCTCTCTCTGACACCTCGCCAAAAACAGGGACCAAACGTCGGCAGCGCGTCGAAAAATGTAAAGCAACGTTTTAATAAGTAACAGCAGAAACACTTTTGGAAATAATAAGAAACTAAATGAATAGGATCCTTAATAATTAATGCCCGCCCTGTTCAGTTTCTGTTTAGCCCACCCATTAAACCGCGGCTAAACAGACCAAATTTGATGATTGACCTCGCCGTAACCCAACGTCATTACAACATTTTCAAAACACCGCCCTGACAAACCCAGCATAAAAAATTGACGTAAGTCACATTTGCAGAGGTAAACATCGATTGTTAAGGTGCGCTCAGACAAATTTAATGACGAGGAGCAAACCATGAAAAAGCTTAACATCCTGATTGTTGCTGCCCTGACCGCGGTCTCTGGTTCCGCCATGGCGATGGGATTTACCGTTGAACAAGGTAAAAACTTCACCAATCTGAATATGGAAATGGGTAAATCCTCTTCTGGCCTGTACGCCGAAAGCCACTGGCTGAAGAATACCGATGATGGTAGCCAGACCGGCGGCGTTGGCGCGGGTTACAATCTGGAAGTAGGTCCGGTTATGCTCAACGCTGGCGCGAAAGCTATCTACCTCGGGCCGAAAAAAGGCGATAACGGCGTCGCGTTTCCGGTCGGCGGCGGGGTGAACGTGGCCCTGACCGACAGCATCCACGTGTTTGGCGAAGGGTATGTCGCGCCGGACGGCCTGAACAACAGCGTAAAAAACTATGTCGAAGCGAACGGCGGCGTAAGCTGGTCCCCGATTGGTCCAGTGACGTTGAAAGTGGGTTACCGTCACGTGAGCGTTGACGGCAAAGAGGGTCGCCCAAACCACACCCTGATTGATGGCGCCTACGTGGGCGGCGGAGTCACCTTCTGATGAAACCACGTCTCGCCGCGCTCTCTGCGCTGAGCCTGGCGTTGCTGCTGACCGGCTGCACTCAGTATACCTGGGTGAAGCCGGGTTTAAGCGATGCCGAAATGCATAAAAAGCTCACCGAATGTGAAGCGCAGGCCCTGGTCGATCTCCCTCCGGATAACGTGGTGACCGGGTCCAGTTCAGAAAAAACGGACAAAAAACATAAGAAACAGGATGTTGAAACAAGCTATACGGTAGAAGACGCGAATGAATATCAGCGGGAGACCTTAGTCGACAGCTGTATGTTCAAAAGCGGCTGGGATAAAGTCGAAGTGCAATGAATCTATTATAAAAAAACCTGCCGAATGGCAGGTTTTTTTATGGCCGGGCTTAGTGGCGCACCACCACCAGCTTCTGGTTCACAAACTCTTTGATGCCGAGATCGGAGAGCTCCCGTCCGTAACCGGAACGCTTCACGCCGCCAAACGGCAGCTCCGGCGCGGTATCGGTAAGCCAGTTGATATAAACCATCCCGGTTTCAATGGCGGAGGCCATCCGTTTGGCGCGTTCGATATCCTGACTGAAGACCGCGCCGCCCAGACCATAGTGGGAATCATTGGCCAGCTGGATTGCCTCCTCGTCATTTTTCACCACGTAGATCTGCGCCACCGGGCCAAAGAACTCTTCGAAGTACGCCGGGTTGTCACGGGTGATACCGGTCAAAATGGTGGGTTCAAAGAAATTGCCTTCTCGTGCCACCGCTTTGCCGCCCAGATGCAGCGTAGCGCCATTTTTCACCGCCTCGTCCACCTGTTTGCTTAGGGTGTCCAGCGCATCTTTGGAAGAGAGCGGCCCCAGCGTGGTGCTTTCATCCAGCGGATCGCCGATTTTCACCTGGCGAAACGCCTCACTAAATTTCGCCAGAAACGACTCAGCGATATTTTCGTGCAGGATAAAACGCTTGGCAGCGGTACACACCTGGCCGGCGTTATTCAGCCGCGCCTGGACGCCGATTTTCACCGCGCGTTCCAGGTCGGCATCGTCCAGTACCACAAATACATCGTTACCGCCCAGTTCCAGCGTCGATTTCTTAATATGCTTCGCCGCCTGCGCCGCCACCACGCTGCCGGCTTTCTCCGACCCGGTGAGCGCCGCGCCCTGCACGCGATCGTCGGCGATAATCTTCGCCACCTGATCCTGGGAAATAAACAGGTTGGTCCACGCCCCCTCCGGTGCGCCGGCCTCACGCACCAGATGGGCAAAGGTCTCCGCGCAGTGCGGCACAATGCTGGCGTGTTTGGCGATAACCGGGTTGCCGGCCGCCAGGTTTGGCGCCAGGACGCGCATCAGCTGGTAATAGGGGAAGTTCCACGGCTCCACCGCCATTAAGACGCCGATGGGATGATGCTCAACCCAGGCGTCGCCGAGTTCGGAGGGATATTTCACCGGCGCCAGCAACGATTTGGCGTTATCGGCATAATAGCGGGCGATCTGCGCGCAAAGTTTCACTTCGCCGCGGCTCTGCTTAATGAGTTTCCCCATCTCCTGGCTGGCGATTTTTGCCAGTTCCTCCGCCCGGCTGTCGATCAGATCAGCCAGCTTATGCAGTACCGCCAGCCGCGGTTCAATATCGCCTTTTGCCCAGGCTGAATGGTAGAGCGCATCCGCCTGCTGCAGCGCCGCCTCCACGTCCGCGTCGCTGTGCGCCGGGTACGTTTTAATAAGCTGATTGTTCGCAGGATTCACCGTCTGATAGGCCATATCGCATGTCTCCTTGTTATCGCTATTAAGGCAGTCAAAAATGCCGTTAAGGATATTAAGGGTAGTCGAGATGGCTGGCGATGCGGGTAAAGTTAGGTATATCCGGAATATTCCATAAAGAGGCTAACCGGGGCTACCTTCAGGCCGCCCCGGCGTTATCAATGCGCCAGCGTGGCGATCTCGTCGGCGGCCAGGCCAGTGATTTTCACCACCGTCTCGCGGGCAATACCGTCGTCCAGCATCCTCTGTGCAATGCGCAGCGCCTCGGCATGCTGTCCTTCTTGCCGGCCTTCCCGTTTGCCTTTTCTGCGGCCCACTTCCTGTAATCTTTCGGCGATGGTCATTAAGCTCTCCCTGTGCTGAGGAACCCGTTGCGCCACTTCGTGGATAAACCGGCCAAAGCGGCGCGCGTTGCCAGTTTGCAGCAGATAATTAAACAGCGTTTTTAGCTGTCTGTCATTAGCGTCACCGCTAAGTAAAATCGTCGTCAGCTGCTCAACAATCCCCATTAAATCGCGCTGGCGAATATGCTTCTGTATCAGCTCAAGTAGCGCCACGCGCCGATGGCTAACGATTTCATCGTCGGGGATCACCGTGATATCCACCAGCGGAAAGGGCGAGATATAAAGCTCCCTCGCCAGTTGCGGATCGGTAAAGCAGTCCAGCCAGTTGAGCGACCACGGGTATGGCGTGGTCGCCCCGTGGTAGAACAGCATCGGCACCACCAGCGGCAGTCTGGTATGACCACTATCAAGATGGCGCTGCATCGCGGCGATGGCATAGCGCATCAGGCGAAAAGCCATCTGCGCGTCCGGCGAGCTCTGATGTTCGATAACCACATAAATGTAGCCCTCGCCAGACGCGGTTTTGAGTGACCACAGCACATCGGAGTACCAGGCCCGCAGGCTCTCCTCGATAAAGCTTGCCGATTCCAGCTGTAAGGTATCGAGGTCGCAGCGCTGACGCAGCGCAGGCGGTAAATGGATCGCCAGGAAATCACGCGCGGTGTCGGCCTGAGTGAGAAACTGTTTAAACACCGCATCATGCGGCGTCGAGGTGGTACCCTTTGCCATCGGCTCATCCCTGCCTGCTTATCCTGCAGGGACTCTACGCGCTCGGAATGTTTCTGACACCCGGGCAATACAACCTTTACGCACCGCCACGAAAATAGATTTCCCCGGACTGCAAGCGCGACATCCTTTTTCGAGGCGGTACGCAAATCCAGGCGGGCGACAGCCTCCGCGCAGCATGCTATAAACGACCTCTCCCTCCTCAGCAAAGGTCGATGCGGTGAACCATACCCGAGATATCCCCCAAACCTTCTGGCGAGACGATCGTCTACCGTGGCTGGAGCTGCGCAGCACCTGGCGCAGCCGCCAGGCCTACAAACGCCACAGCCACCCGCAGCTCTCGGTGGGGGCGATTATCGAGGGGGAAACGCGCTGCCTGTGCAATGGTGAGGAATATCTCCTGCAGCCCGGGGATCTGATCGTGATCCCCCCGCACGCGCCGCATAGCTGTAATCCGCTGCATGACAGGCCGCGCAGCTATCATATGCTGTACCTGGAGGCGGCATGGTGCCACGCGCAGCGCCCGGATATTCCCCCTGGCGCCAGTATCGCCTCGCCGCAGCCACTGTTGCGCGACAGCCCTCTCTTTGCCTGTTTCCAGCAGGTTGTCGCCCTGATGAGCCGCGGGAGCCTTGAACAACTGCCCGCCCGGCTGGCGCAACTCCTGCACGCGCTGCCGCTGTGCGCCGCCGCGCCGCAGGCGCCACATCACGCCAGCGCCCTGCTGTTTCAGCGCCTGGCGACAGATCTGCCAGCGCCGCCGTCGCTGGATAAGCTGGCCCACGACAGCGCGCTTCGTAAAGAGACCGTTATCCGCGCCGTGAAACAGGATACCGGCCTGACACCCGCCAGTTTGATCAACATGGCGCGCATCGAATATGCGAAAACGCGCTTACGCGCCGGGGACCCTATTGCCGATGTCGGCTATCAGGCTGGCTTTGCCGATCAGAGCCATTTCCATAAAACCTTTGTCAGCTATACCGCCGCCACGCCGCGGCAATATGCGCATCGCAGATCAATATCCGACAATAAGTAATACGGCACTTCGCTTAGGGTGGCCTCAGTACCATTATCGAGGCCACTATGCATACCTTATCGACGCTCTTTCCCGCCGTCTTCCCGGCGCTAGCCCTGTCTCACTTTGTCGCTCTGCTCAGCCCGGGCCCTGATTTTTTTCTGTTAGTCGGCTACGCCGTGCGCTACCGGATCCGCGGCAGCATCGGGCTATGTCTCGGCATCGCCGCCGGCAATGCGCTATATATTGTTCTCGCCATCGTCGGCTGGGGGCTTCTGCGTCAGGCGCCGCTGCTGTTTTTGCTCATTGAGCTGTTGGGGGCGGGCTATTTACTGTGGGTTGGCAGCCTGCTGATACGCAGCCGTCCCGCGACGCTGGCGGTGGAGAGCATTCGCGCATCGCGTCCGGGGTTCGGCAGGCAGCTGCTGCTCGGGCTGGGGTCATCGCTGCTCAACCCCAAAAACGCTCTGTTTTATCTGGCGCTGATGACTTCCCTGCTCGGGCCGGCGGTCACCCTGTTGCAGCAAACGGTGAGCGGGTTGTGGATGGTCAGCGTGGTGTTCTTCTGGGATTTACTGCTGGTGAGTGCGATTGCGCTGCCGCAGGTACAGCGCCGCCTGGGCGCCATCGTCTGGCGAGTCGAGCGGGCGGCAGGGGCGGTCCTGATGATCTTCGGTCTGTGGATTATCTGGCGATTTTTGCACGACCTCGCCGTCAGGTTATATGCTTAAGTTTATGGAAAAACTCGCTGAACTCAAACGCGCCAAACTGCTGGCGCTGTCGCTGCTGCTGATCGCCGCCGCGCTATTTATCACCACCCTGCTGCTGCCGCCGACGCCGTGGGTCAGCGCGCTAAAGGCCATTTCCGAAGCGGCGATGGTCGGGGCGCTGGCCGACTGGTTTGCGGTGGTCGCGTTGTTTCGTCGTATTCCGCTGCCCTTTGTCGCCCGACATACGGCGATTATCCCGCGTAACAAAGACCGCATCGCCGATAATCTTGGCCGCTTTGTCGAGGAGAAGTTCCTCGATACCCCGTCGCTGGTCGCGTTGATCCGCCGCTATGAGCCAGCCCTGATGCTCGGCAACTGGTTCAGCCAGCCGGAGAATGCCCGGCGGGTCGGCCAGCATCTGCTGCAGGTGATGAGCGGTTTTCTTGAACTGACCGACGACGCACGCATTCAGCGCCTGCTGCGCCGCGCGGTACATAAGGCGATCGATAAAGTCGACCTGACGCAGACCAGCGCCATGATGCTGGAGGGAATGACCCGCGACAATCGCCACCAGAAGCTGCTGGATTCGCTGATAAGCCAGCTTATCGCCCTGCTGCAGCGGGACAACTCCCGCGCCTTTATCGCCCGCGGCATCGTGCGCTGGCTGGAGACCGAGCACCCGCTGAAGGCCAAACTGTTACCCACCGAGTGGCTCGGCGAGCACAGCGCCGAGATGGTCACCGATGCGGTGAATACCCTGCTGGACGAGGTGAGCCATGACCGTACCCACCAGATCCGCCAGGCCTTCGACCACGCGGTGCAGAAGCTTATCGACAACCTGAAATCCGACCCGCTCATGGCGCAGAAGGCCGAGAACATCAAAGCATATCTGAAAAATGATGAGACCTTTAACCGCTATCTCGGTGAAGTGTGGGGCGACCTGCGCAGCTGGGTAAAAAACGATATCAGCAGCGATGACTCACGTATTAAGCAGCGCATCGCCGAGGCTGGCCAGTGGTTCGGTGAAACCTTACTCCGCGACGACGCCCTGCGCGAATCGCTTAACGAACACCTGGAACAGGCGGCGCACCGGGTGGCGCCGGAGTTCGCCGCCTTCCTCACCCGCCATATCAGCGACACGGTGAAGAGCTGGGACGCCCGCGATATGTCGCGGCAGATCGAGCTCAATATCGGTAAAGATCTGCAGTTTATCCGCATCAACGGCACCCTGGTGGGGGGGACCATCGGCCTGATGTTGTGGCTGTTCTCGCAGATCCCCTCGCTGCTGCATCTGCATATTGGTTAGCAATGATACTATCCGAACAATAGCGCTGATAAATATTCCACAGGGAGGGAGAAATGATGCACCGGATTTCCCACTGGCTGACCCGCCACGCCGCCGCGCTGTTCTTCCCGGCGGCGCTCATTCTGTATGATTTTTCAGCCTATCTTACTACCGACCTGATCCAGCCGGGGATCCTCCACGTGGTGCGGGATTTCAATGCCGATGTGGCGCTGGCTCCTGCCTCGGTGAGCCTGTATATGGCCGGCGGCATGGCGCTGCAATGGCTGTTGGGGCCGCTCTCTGACCGGATCGGACGGCGTCCGGTACTGCTCACCGGCGCGCTGATTTTCACCCTCGCGTGCCTGGCGACGTTGTTCACCACCTCCATGACCCAGTTCCTGATTGCCCGCTTCGTGCAGGGCACCAGCATCTGCTTTATCGCCACCGTCGGCTACGTCACCGTGCAGGAGGCCTTTGAGGAAAAAAGATCGATCAGGCTGATGGCGGTGATCACCTCCGTCGTGCTGGTGGCGCCGATCGTCGGCCCGCTCTCCGGCGCGGCGCTGATGCATTTCATCCACTGGAAAGCGCTGTTCGGCATCATCGCCGCCATGGGGCTGGTGGCCTGGCTCGGCCTGCTGTTGACCATGCCGGAGACGGTGCGCCGCGGCGATGTGCCATTCAGCCTGCCCGGCGTGCTGCGCGATTTCCGCGCCGTCTTTCGTAACCGCATCTTTTTACTCGGCGCCGCCACGCTGTCTCTGAGCTATATTCCGCTGATGAGCTGGGTGGCGGTATCGCCAGTGATTTTAATGGACGCCGGCGGGCTGACCACCAGCGAGTTCGCCTGGAGCCAGGTACCAGTCTTTAGCGCCGTCATCATCGCTAATCTGTCGGTGGCGCGCTGGGTAAAAGATCCCACCCGCCCGCGCTTTGTGCTCAGCGCGGTCCCGATACAAATGCTCGGCCTGGCCATCCTGATCGTTGGGAATCTGATATGGCCGCACGTCTGGCTGTGGTCAGTGCTCGGCACCTGCTTCTACGCCTTCGGCATCGGGCTGATTTTCCCGACGCTGTTTCGCTTTACCCTCTTTTCCAACGACCTGCCGAAAGGCACGGTCTCCGCCTCGCTGAATATCGTGATCCTCAGCGTCAGCGCGTTATCGATTGAAGGCGCGCGCTGGCTGTGGTTCCATGGCGGCAGACTCCCCTTCCACCTGTTGGCGGTGGCCGCCGGGATCGTCGCCGCCTGCTGCCTGGCCGGACTGTTACGCCATCAGCGCCAGTGTGGGCAAGCGGTGATCGAAGCCCGGCAGTCGTGAGCCCTTTTACGGAGAAAGCTCCATCATGAACGACATTGAACTCAGCCCGGCACAGCGCGACCTGCTGCGCGATAAGCTCAGCAAGTACTGCGAAGAGACCTTCAACCTCGAGCTGGAGCAGTTTGACGCCGAGTTTTTTGTCGACTTTATCGCCAAAGAGCTGGGGCCGCTGTTTTACAACGCCGGTATCGAAGAGGCTATCCGCACCCATCTGGCGTGGAGCGAGCGGATCCAGGAAGAGATGGATTTGAAGAAGGTCTATTAACGCCGCGCGCAGACGCAGGAGATCAATAAAAGCTCACAAACAACAGGGCTATAATGGCGACTCTTTCAGCATCTCCCGTGTACGGGGAAGGAAAATCATGTCGCTTATCACCGATCTACCCGCCATTTTTGACCAGTTCTCAGAAGCTCGCCAGAAGGGCTTTCTCACCGTCATGGATCTTAAAGAGCAGAACGTGCCGCTGGTGGGCACCTACTGCACCTTTATGCCTCAGGAGATCGCCATGGCGGCGGGCGCCATTGTCGTTTCACTGTGCTCCACCTCCGATGAAACCATCGAGGAAGCGGAAAAAGATCTGCCGCGCAACCTCTGCCCGCTTATCAAAAGCAGCTATGGCTTCGGCAAAACCGATAAATGCCCGTACTTCTATTTCTCTGACCTGGTGGTTGGGGAAACCACCTGCGACGGTAAAAAGAAGATGTACGAGTACATGGCCGAGTTCAAGGCGGTCCACGTCATGCAGTTGCCGAACAGCGCCAGCGACGCCGCTTCCCGCACGCTGTGGAAAACGGAGATCCTGCGCCTGCAGCAGGTGATTGAGACCCGGTTTGGCACGCCGATTAGCGAGGCGGCGCTACGCGAAGCCATCGTGTTGAAAAATCGCGAGCGCCGGGCGCTGGCCCACTTTTATCGTCTCGGGCAACTCAATCCGCCGGCGCTCAGCGGCGGCGACATCCTGAAAGTGGTGTATGGCGCCACCTTCCGTTTCGACAAAACCGCCCTGATTGATGAACTGCATGCCATGGCGGACCGCATCCATCAGGAGTGGCGGCAGGGTAAACGGCTGGAACCTCGTCCGCGGATCCTGATCACCGGCTGCCCGATCGGCGGCGCGGCGGAAAAAGTGGTCCGCGCCATCGAGGAAAACGGCGGCTGGGTGGTCGGCTATGAAAACTGCACCGGCGCGAAAGCCACCGAGCGCTGCGTGGCGGAAGAGGGCGACGTCTACGACGCCTTAACCGATAAATATCTCGCCATCGGCTGCTCCTGTATCTCCCCCAACGACCAGCGTCTGCAGCTGCTGAGCCAGATGGTGGAGGAGTATCAGGCCGACGGGGTGATCGACGTCATTCTGCAGGCCTGCCATACCTATGCCGTGGAATCGCTGGCGATTAAACGCCATCTGCGCCAGCAGCACGACCTTCCTTATATGGCGATAGAAACAGACTATTCGACGGCGGACCTCGGCCAGCTCAGCACCCGCGTCGCCGCCTTTATCGAAATGCTGTAAGGAGCTGGCGTGAACTATACGGTTGGCATTGATTCCGGCTCCACCGCCACAAAAGGCATCCTGCTGGCGGACGGCGTCATTGTACGCCGCTTCCTCTGCCCCACTCCCTTTCGCCCCGCCGACGCCATCCATAAGGCCTGGGAAACGCTACGCGCTGGCCTCACGGAGACGCCTTTTTTAACCCTCACCGGCTATGGTCGCCAGCTGGTGGATTTTGCCGATAAGCAGGTGACGGAGATCTCTTGTCACGGCCTCGGCGCTCGCCTGCTGGCGCCGGACACCCGCACGGTGATTGACATCGGCGGCCAGGACAGCAAAGTTATCCAGCTGGACACTGAGGGCAATCTCAGCGACTTCCTGATGAATGATAAATGCGCCGCCGGTACCGGACGTTTCCTGGAGGTCATTTCACGGACGCTTGGCGCCAGCGTCGAACAACTCGACAGCATCACCGCAGGCGTCGAGCCGCATGCGATTACCAGCATGTGCACGGTGTTTGCCGAATCGGAGGTCATTAGTCTGCGGTCGGCGGGGGTCGCGCCAGAGGCGATTCTGGCCGGGGTGATTAACGCCATGGCCCGGCGCAGCGCGAACTTTATTGGCCGCTTATCGGCGCAGGGGCCACTGCTGTTTACCGGCGGCGTCAGCCACTGCGCCACCTTTGCCCGGATGCTGGAAAGCCATGTCGGCATGGCGGTGACAACCCATCCCGACGCCCAGTTTGCCGGGGCGATCGGCGCGGCGCTGATCGGCCAGCGCCAGCGGAGGCGCGGATGACAACCTTCCTGTTTTTATTTCATTCCACGGTGGGGGTGGTGCGGATGCGCAAAGCCCTGCAGGCGGCGGGAATGACCTTCGAGGTGAAGGATATTCCGCGCCAGCTGCGCAGCGGCTGCGGATTGTGCATTTACCTGAGCTGCATGCCAGGCGATGAGCAACGATGGGTTATACCCGGCGAAACGGCAGCCCTGTTTCGCGTCGCCGGAACTGACTATCACCGGTTGGCGACCTATGCGCACCGCGGTAGTCCGGATGAGGCGTTAGCCGACATCCGGGACGCTTCCCCGGTAGCGCTTACGCTTACCGGGGCTACCGACAAAATGCCCAACCGTAGCCCGGGTAAGGCGTAAGCCGCTACCCGGGGGCTGACAGCTTAGCCTCAGCCCAACAGCTGGCGAACGCAGGATTTGAATACCCGCACGCCATCCGCCAGCGCGGTGCGATCGAAATGCATTTCCGGATGATGCAGGCCCGGCAGCAGGTTGCAGCCCAGTCCCCAGAAGCCACCTTTCACCGCCGGGCGCAGACGCAAATAGTGGAAAAAATCTTCGCTGCCCGGCGTACTCTTCGCGGCCGTTAAGCCCGCCTCGCCAAAGGTTTCGCATATTGCCTGGCTTATGATAGCCGTGGCTTCAGCGTCGATAATCGCCGCCGGCATTTCTTTGACTACCCGGATGTCGACGCTGGCGCCATATGCTGCTGCGCTACTCTCGATAGCCCTGACCACGCGTTCTTTGAGTGTCGCCATGCCGTCATTTTCCTCGCAGCGCAGATCCCAACAGACGTGCGCTTTCGCCGGCACCGAATTGGTGACGCCCGCATCGCAAAGAAAGCGCGTCGCTTTCGCGCTCCAGGTGAGCGACGGCGCCAGATGGATACCGTTCACCGCCTGTACTGCATGCGAGGCGGCATCCAGCGCGTTAATGCCCAGATGCGGACGAGCGGCGTGAGCGGCTTTGCCGTGAAAATCCACCATCACCGTCGCCGAAGCGGAATAGTACATTGCCGGTACCGCCTGGCCCATCGGACACTCTTCCAGCGGCCGGAGATGGAAGCCGAACAGCATCTCTACGTCATCCAGTACCCCGGCCTCCGTTAAAGCGATCGCGCCCGTCCCCAGCTCTTCAGCAGGCTGAAAAAGCACTTTTAACTTTCCACGCTTTACCAGCCCCTCGGCGAGGATCTCTTCGGCGGCGGTTAATACCACCGAAGAGTGGCCATCATGACCGCAGGTATGACGGGCCTCTAAGCGGCCATCGATAATATGGCCCAGCGCATCCATATCTGCCCGTAGCGCCACCACTGGCCCCGGTTCCCCGCTATCGATTTCGGCGACAATCCCGGTCGTCCCGCCAACGTTGCGGTGAACCCGGAACCCTGCCGCCGCCAGGGCGTCGCCGATGTAAGCCGAGGTTTTGTACTCCTCAAAGCCCAGCTCAGGTATTTGGTGCAGATAATTGAAATGCTCTAACGTTCGCGACACAACTGACTCCTTGCCTTTCATTATGCCATCACGCGCATGACCAGCATGGCGATGACGGCGTTGATAATGCTCACCGCCATCAGCAGCGGCCAGTATTTTTTCGGTACATCCGCCACCCCAAGCAGCCGCCCCATATACTGTAGTTGCGAACCCATCAGGAAGATGGCCGGGATCAGGATGGTGACGTCCGCCACGTTGAGGGTGCCTTTACTCAACAGGCTCACCGCCACTCCCGTCCCCGCCGAGGCGGAAAGCCAGGAGGTGAGCAGCACGGTAATCGCTTCGCCCGGTAAGCCAAACAGGCCCATCAGCGGCGCGCAGACCTGGCCTATCAACTGCATCACCCCGAGCAAATTAAGCATTTCGGCGATCACATATGCCATTAATACATTCGGCATCAGGTTGTTGATGGCGATATTAAATCCTTTACGTGCACCGATAACAAAAATATCAAACGGATTACTGGCCACTTTTTCCGAATTACTCATTATCAAAATCCCCTTTATAGGCCGTATTCAAAACCAGACGGGTGATTGCCGCGCCAACGAATTTCAGCACAAACATTAACAGCAGCGGAATAATAATAGGGATGGTTAACGACGCGAAAAGCGCTGAGCCAATGGAGAAATAGTTATTGATCAGACCGGCGCCGGAATATTGCCATGCCCCCATAATCACCACATCTTTCCGACTAATTTTTTTGCTGTCATACAGCTCTTTGGTCAACGCGGCCCCGGCATCGGTGCTTTGGAGGTCGGTAATTAACGCCAGACCGGTATAACCCGGGATCCCCAGTAACGGGCGTAACAACGGCGTCAGCAGCTTATGCGCTGCACGTATCGCGCCATAATGGGTAAAGATTTCCAGCAACCCCAGCGCCAGCATCACCGTAGGGACCAGCGACAGCGCAAACAAGAAACCGGCCTTGGCGCTGATGCCGCCGCTGCCGATAAAAGTGTTAGTTTCCGGGGTCTTCATCGTACCAAATGCGCCGCCGAGGGTGGTAAAGTCGAAAGCCCCCAGCCAGGCCATCCCTTCCACTTTAAACAGCAGCCCGGAGAAGACTAATAACACCACCACCAGCGAGATCCATGCCCCAGGTCCTACCCGCCACTCATTTGTCGCGTCGTCGGAGGAACGTTCCAACGTTTTATTTTCACTCATACCCTGTCCTCACATTATGAAATATCTTATTGGTCTTTTGCCATTTGGACGCTTTTCAATGTATTGGTTTTGGCATTGATTATTTTGACGTAAAACACCCATCAATAAATAAGGTGCCTCTCTTTTCCCGAAAAGCCGGCAACTGGCATATACCTCACTTATTTATCTTTTTACTGGCATATCGATATCTTATTATTGGCAACCACCGGTGGTACTGGTTTATTGCCATGGCAGTTAATCCGTTCCGTGACTCCCCTTGTCTGTTATGTACCTGAATCACGATTATCTATAACTAGCCGGGATGATAAATGTCTGGTAAAGGATGTTATTGTTGACCTGAAGTCAACAAAGGAGGGAGACAGGATGTTGCACGAACGTCCCATGAGCTATCTGTACGAAGTGGGGATCCAGGGGGGCATTCGGCGGGCCGCTGATATTCTGGGGATTAATCCGTCGGTTATCAGCCGCCAGATAGCGCAGCTGGAGCGAACGCTGGAACTCCCTCTGCTGGAGCGACAGGGGCGCAATGTGGCGCTCACTGAAGCCGGACGTTTGCTGGCCGAGGATTACCACGAAAGCCGCCAGCGGCGGGAAAAGCTGGAGAGTCATCTAAAGGATTTACGCCATATGCGTGGCGGCACCATCTCTGTGAGAATTGGCGGGGGGTTGGTGACGACCTTTATCGAGTCGGTGATGAGCACGTTTTCGCAGTCGTGGCCGAACGTATTCGTTGATATTAGCGTCGGCAATATGCAGGAGATGCTCAACGATATCGCCAGCGGTGAAGCGGATATGGCGGTCGCCTTCGGCCCCATCGGCAATCCGGAGCTTAAACGCCACAGCTTCCAGTGGGGGCCCATCTGCGCGGTGGTCTCTCCGCAGCATCCCATCGCGCGACAGTCAATGGTGACCATCGATGAGCTGACGCAATATCGCCTGATCGCCCTGACAGAAAGCTTTGGCCTACAGCGCCATATGAACGCCATGTTTAAAACCGCCGGGCGGCAGTTTCATCCGGCCTATCGCTGCAACCTCTTTTCCACCGCCATGAGCCTGAGCCAGGCCGGTCTGGGGATCTCTTTCATGACCGAATTCGCCGCCCGGGAAGCAATCGCTCACGGCATACTAAAGGCGGTCCCCATCGATCATCCGATCGCCAGCAGCGCCCAATGCCACTTATTACGCAACTCGAACCGCCGCTTTCCCCCCGCCGCGCACCATATGTGGCGCTTACTCCATAACGCCTTTCGCGATGCGCAGCGGGCGATGACGGTGTGACCCTATTCGCTCACCACAAAGCGCGTCGCCGCAAAGCAGTTCAGCAGACGGTGCATGAGAAAGACCAGAGTCAGCGTCACCACCAGCGAGACCGTCACCGAGGTGATGCGGTACAGGTCGCTGAATACCAGATCCTGATAGGGATGCAGATTCTGGCCGAACATAATGCCGATGGTGGTGATGCTGGCGAAGCCCACCCCGGCGCCCACTTTCTCCATCACGTGCAGGCGGGCGCTGAAGGCCAGCCCGAGACCAATCAGCGGCATCATCAGGATCATGTGGTTGCTGAAATCATAGATGATCAGTTGCACCACCAGAATATAGAGACAGGCCAGCACCACCCCGACGACGCGCCAGATCGAGCTGATCACCGCCCCGCGATAGTGCATCGGAAACAGGATCAGGATCCCGGCCATCAGCGCCGACAGCGAGTCACTGAGATCGCAGATCTGGAACACCACAAAGATGATCGTCGCGACCGTACCGGAGAGCAGCGACTCGTGGCGAATGCGGGCGGCGTCTTTTTCAATGCGCGGCGGCGGCTTGCGCGGTTCGACGTCCGGGATCAGGTAATGCAGCAGCGCGCTCAGCGCCACCGCCAGCACGCAGGCTTCCATATTGGAGAACATCAGGGTGTGCCAGTTGCTGGTGGGATAGCTCATAAAGTTGAGCATCGTGCTCTGGCACACCACGCCCATCGACCCCAGCAGAAACAGCGGCCCCTGGCTCATAAAGCGAAAACGCATCACGTACAGGGCGAACACCACCAGGGTCATGATCACCGGCCACTGTGACAAATAGCCGACAATCAATACCATTTCGACGCAGTTCACCGCCGCGCTGAACACAAACTGGCGGGCGACATGGCGGTTGAACACCGGCACCAGCGACATCAGCATCAGCGGATACACCACAAAAAATACGCCGTACTGCACGTCGTAGAAGGTGGAGATACTGAGCGCAATCGTCCCGGCCACGGCGATACGCACCGTCTGGCGAAAATCATTCACCGTGTAGACGATATTGCCGTGCGGCGTAAAGACGTGCGCCAGGGTATTAATAGACATAGTGCAACCAGCTCACCAGGTGGATCTGCAGGCCGGCGAAGGTGCGGGCGAAAGGTCCCTCGCTATTGTACAGCTGCACCGTGGCGCGGGCGCCGGTCGGCAGCGGTTTCGCCAGCGGCTGATCCAGCGCGACGTGAATGCGCATGCGCTGTGCGTCGCGCACCCAGCGGGTGGACTGCTCCGGCTGCGACAGCTGGCCGTTCACCGCCTCCTGCCCCGCCAGAATCCCGGCATCGCTGCTGGTGACGTGCGCCGGGAAGACTTGCCCCGGCAGGGCATCAAAGACCACCGCTGCATCGGTGTTTACCGCCGTGTGGCGCAGGCTCTTTTCACGGAAGTCGGCGACGATGTCAGTGTTGTTGTTGACCAGCGCCAGCACAGCCGTCGCCGCGGTGGCGTAGATCCCCGGGTTAAGCTGCAGGTTGCTGACCATACCATCAGTTTCGGCACGCACCTGGGTCCAGGCCAGGTTCAGCTGCGCCTCCTCCAGCGCATTACGGTATTTCTGCAGAGTGACGTTGCGCTTATCGTCGCGCTCGCCGCGCTGGATCAGCAGGTTCTGGATCTGCGCGTTCAGCGCCGAGACCGACTGCTCGCTGGTCTGCCAGGTGGTCCGCACCTTATCGAGGTCGGACTGCGAGACGTTCTGCATCGTACTCAGGCGCTGGTAGCGATCGAGCGTGACCTTATCGTTACGGGCGGTGTACTGTGCGGTGCGCAGGTTGGCGCGGGCGGCGGCGATTTGTGCATCCAGTTGCTGGTTGCTCAGTTTCGCCTGCTCGAGGGCGATCTGCGCCGCTTCAACTTTATTAATGAATGGCGTTGGGTCGAGCTCATACAGCAGGTCGCCCTTTTTCACCTGGCTGTTGTTGTGCACGTAAACGTGCGAGACATAGCCGGAGACCCGCGACGAAACCGGGGTCACCACGCGCATGACGGTGGAGTCCGGCGTCAGCGGGATCCAGATATCGGCAACGATAAACCAGGCGAATATTCCCAGAAAAGCGGCAATACTCACCCGTACCCAGCGGGCAAATTTTTGTTCAGGCGTCATCATAGCGTGTTAGATCTTGTTATCTTCTTCGCGGATATTCCGCAAACGGCAGGCGATTTGATTTAATGTGGCGCTGAAGGTGGCGAGGTCGGCCTCCGGGATGGTCTGAGTCACGCGTTCCTGATAGGTCTCGATCACGCAGCTCAGTTTTTCCAGAATCGCCCGCCCCTCGGCGGTCAGCGTCAGCAGGCGAATGCGTTTGTCATATGGCGATGTAGAACGCACCAGATAGCCCTGCTTTTCCAGTAACGAGAGGGTGCGCATCAGCGGCGGCAGTTCAATCCCCTGCACCTCCGCCAGTTCGCTGACCGAGACGTTGTCTCCCAGCTGATGCAGTTGCATCAACACCGTCCAGCTGGACTGGGTGAGTCCGGTATCGGTGATAGCGGAGTCAATAATAGCGCGCCACTGGCGCACCACCATGGCCATTCTCATCCCCAACGGGCGGCGGGCAAACAGGTCGTCTTCGGTCACAGGTTTTCCTCTCATTGTTGAGAAGAAAATAATACTTATCAGGGTAAGTATCAAGAAACGGACGATCGCGCCGCATCAATTGATAAATTTCGTGAATGTATTCCCCGGCGTCGCCAGCGCTTACCGGGGCAAAGAAGGAATGATGCCTGAAAAAAACCGCACTTTTTAATTGATCTGATCCCGACGCAGGCCGATGTCTTTCAGCTGTTCGTCGCTCATTCGCTGCAAAGCTCTGCGCGTTTGCTCCTGAAGCCACCATTTTTTGATAAACCGCACCAGCAGTACGAAACCGATAAATGGCTGTCTTGCCCTGTTCTCGTGAAATTCCATCCTCTACCTCCTCACCTTGCCAGAGGCTTTATCTTCACGGATTTGGGGCCAAGGAATACAGATTCACAAAACGCTTTTCTTTAACATACAGATTAGCTAAAACGTACACCAGAGCCCAATTTTTACGCCAATCTGTACTGGTTATTCCATCTGTATGGCGGAAATTAAGGATACAGCATGACCCGCTACCAATATCTCGCTACGCTGCTGGCCGAACGCATCGAACAGGGCCTGTATCGCCACGGCGAAAAACTGCCGTCGGTGCGCAGCCTGAGCCAGGAACATGGCGTCAGCATCAGCACCGTCCAGCAGGCCTATCAGTTGCTTGAGCAGCAGCAGATGATCGTACCGCAGCCGCGATCGGGCTATTTCGTTGCCCCCCGCAAGGCCCAGCCGCCGGTGCCGCCGATGTCGCGTCCGGTACAGCGCCCGGTGGAGATCACCCAGTGGGATCAGGTGCTGACCATGCTCGACGCCCGCTACGATAAATCGATTATCCCCTTCGGCGGCGGCTCGCCGGATGTCACACAGCCAAGCCTGAAGCCTATCTGGCGCGAACTGAGCCGGGCGATCCAGCATAACCTCAGCGAAGTGCTGAACTATGACGAGCTGGCCGGGCGCCGCGAGCTGAGGGAGCAGATCGCCCGTCTGATGCTTGACGGCGGCTCGGTAGTGACGGCTGACGATCTGGTGCTCACCAGCGGCTGCCATAGCGCGCTGTCTCTGGCCTTGCTGTCGGTATGCCAGCCTGGCGATATCGTGGCGGTGGAATCTCCCTGCTACTACGGCACGATGCAGATGCTGCGCGGACTGGGATTAAAGACCATTGAGATCCCTACCGATCCGGAAACCGGGATCAGCATTGAGGCCCTGGAGCTGGCGCTGGATCAGTGGCCGATCAAAGGGGTGATCCTCGTGCCAAACTGCAATAACCCGCTGGGCTTTATCATGCCGGACGCTCGCAAGCGCGCGGTGCTGAACCTGGCCCAGCGCCACGATATCGTGATTTTCGAGGATGATATTTACGGCGAGCTGGCCACCGAGTACCCGCGCCCGCGCACCATTCACTCCTGGGATATCGACGGCCGGGTGATGCTCTGCAGCTCTTTTACCAAAACCATCGCCCCCGGCCTGCGCATCGGTTGGATAGCGCCCGGGCGCTACTACGACAAGCTGCTACAGATGAAGTACGCCGCCAGCGGCACTAACGTCCCTTCAACCCAACTGGCGGCCTGCAATTTTATTCGCGAAGGCCACTACCACCGTCACGTGCGGCGGATGCGGCAGATCTATCAGCGTAATATGGAGATCTACACCTGCTGGCTGCGGGAATTTTTCCCCTGCGGGATCTGCGTCACCCGGCCAAAAGGTGGTTTTATGCTGTGGGTGGAGCTCCCGGAGCAGGTGGATATGGTCTGCGTCGCCAAACAGCTGTGCCGGCTGAAGATCCAGGTCGCGCCGGGCTCGCTGTTTTCGGCAGCGGGCAAGTATCGCAACTGCGTCAGGATCAACTGCGCCCTGCCGCCGACCGAGAAACATAAAGCGGTGATGGTGAAGCTGGGGGAAGCGGTGAAGGTGGCGATGGAGTGAAGTTTAACCTGTTCTCCCCGGTGGCGCTGCGCTTACCGGGGCTACGGGCTCCGAAAATACGTAGCGCCGCTACCAGCAACTATTTCTTATTAAGATCGCGAATCATCGCTTCTCTTAAAATCGCATTCAGTCGAGTTTGATAGCCTTTTCCTGGACGTTTGAGCCACTCCATGACATCGGCATCAATGCGCACAGAAGCCTGTGTTTTTAGCGGTCGAAAAAATTTGCCGCGAACGGCATCTGACCATTGCGCATCGTCTGTAGCGGGGATATCGCTGTAATCGATATCCTCATCGGCTTTGCTCGCTAGCGCTTTGAGTTCGGCATCACGCTTAGCGGTAAGCGCCGCCGTATTGTCGCGTTTATGTTTAACCATGCTCATAACGATTCCTCTCTTTTCTGTCCGCCTTCCGGGCGCTGATAATACGAATAACCTCAGTTCCACTTTCAAAACGGACCGAATGCGCCACCAGGATAACAAGGATCCCATGCACAAGACCGATGGTCTGCCAGCGATATTCACCATTCTCAAACCGCTCCTGGCGGGAAAGGTGCCGCGGATCGTCAAAGACTAATACCGCTTCTTCAAACCGGACTCCATGTTTTCGTAGATTACTTAATGCCTTGTTTGCATCCCACTCAAACTCCATTGGCATACTATTCATCCTTTTGTATATACAAAAAAGTATATACGATTATCCGGTGATAATAGTGACAGCGTTGGAAAAAACCTCACATTTTGAGTGAGTAATTTGTAAAGGCATCTCCCCGGTGGCGCTGCGCTTACCGGGCTACGGGTTACCCCGCGTCCGCAAATCAGCTTCACTGGTCAAAAAACACCATTCCCTTATACGGCTGCTCACGGCAGGCGGCCAGCCGCTGGTCGAGACTGCCGACGTGCAGCTCCAGCTTGTGGCCATCGGGATCGAGGAAATAGTGCGAGGCGCCTTCGCTGCGGTTTAGCTTCCAGACCGCCACGCCGGCAACCTCCAGGCGGGCGGCGAAGCTGGCGAAATCCGCCTCGCTAATGCTAAACGCATAATGGGTGTAGTCGCTCTCTTCCGGCGGGGTGATGCGCCGCTGCGGATCCAGCGACAGGCACAGCCACAGATCGCCGCAGGAGAGATAGGCGCCACTGTCCCAGCGGGCGTGCAGCGTCATGCCCAGCAGCTGCTGATAAAACGCCACGCTCGGCGCCAGCTGGCTGACTGCCAGGGTCAGGTGATTCAGTCCACTCAGCATGTCTGTTCCTCCAGTGAATTCACGATGAACTGGCGCAGCCATTGATGCGCCGGGTCGCGGTGCCAGCGCTCGTGCCACAGCATCAGCATCTCAAAGCCGGCGACCGCCAGCGGCGGCTCGACGACTTCCAGCCCGCTCTGCCCGCGCACCAGCCGCTCCGGCAGCACCGCCACCAGATCGCTATTGCGCAGGGTCTCCAGCATAAACAGGAAATGTGGCACGGAAAGGACAACCCGCCGCGCCAGGCCAAGATTCGCCAGCGCGGTATCGGTCGCCGCGCTGAAGCCGCCCCCGTCCGGGGAGACGATCACGTGCTCCAGCTGACAGAACGTTTCCAGGCTAAGCCCAGGCCGCAGCGCCGGATGCTCCGCCCGGCCTGCCAGCACATAGCGTTCGCGAAACAGCAGGCGCTGATGTAGCCCCGGCGGCGCGCCCTCGCGGGTATGAAAGAAGAGATCTACTGTATCGCTGGCCGCCTGTTGCTCCAGCCGCGCTGGCTGTAGCTCGAACACCGCCAGCCGACTGCCGGGAGAGGCCAGCCGTAGCCTGCCCAGCATCGGCAGGAGGATCGCCGAGGCCATATAGTCCGTCGCTGCCACCCGCCAGGTCTCCGCCGCCGTCGCCGGATCAAAAGGCGCCACCGGCGCCACCGCCTGCTCCAGTGCGGCTAGCGCTGCGCGCAGCGGCTGGCGAAGTTCATCGGCGCGGGCGGTGGGCTGCATGCCGCGCGGACCCGGCATCAGCAGCGGGTCGGCGAAAATCTCCCGCAGCCTGGCGAGCTGAATGCTCACCGAGGGCTGCGACAGATTCAGCCGCTGCGCCGCCCGGGTGACATTATTTTCACTGAGCAGCACATCAAGCGTGCGCAGCAGATTAAGATCCAGACGATGTAAATTAATCACGGCTATACCTGGAATTTAAGTAATTAATTTCTACTATAACGTCAGCTTTCCTACTCTGCAGCTCTCCATACGCCAGAGGTGATGTTATGAAAGTACTGCTGATTTACGCCCATCCGGAACCGCGCTCGCTTAATGGCGCGCTGAAAAATTTTGCCGTCCGCCATCTGCAGCAGGCCGGGCATGAAGTGCAAGTCTCCGATCTCTACGCCATGCGCTGGAAGGCCGGGTATGACGCCGATGACAGCGGCGCCCCGCCGGTCGGCGAGTTCTGGCGGCCGATCCTCGATTCCAAACAGGCCTTTGCCCAGGGCACCCAAAGTGCGGATATCGCAGCCGAGCAGGAAAAGCTGCTGTGGGCCGATACGGTGATTTTCCAGTTCCCGCTGTGGTGGTTCTCAATGCCCGCCATCATGAAGGGCTGGATCGACCGGGTGTACGCCTGGGGCTTTGCCTATGGCGTCGGCGAGCACAGCGACCGCCACTGGGGCGATCGCTATGGGGAAGGCACCTTCGTCGGCAAGCGGGCGATGCTGATCGTCACCGCCGGCGGCTGGGCGGAACACTATTCACCGCGCGGGATCAATGGCCCCATCGACGACATCCTGTTCCCCATTCAGCACGGTATGCTGTTCTATCCCGGCTTTGAGGTGCTTCC
Organism: Klebsiella sp. RC2; assembly: GCF_014192815.1. NCBI lineage: Bacteria > Pseudomonadati > Pseudomonadota > Gammaproteobacteria > Enterobacterales > Enterobacteriaceae > Klebsiella > Klebsiella sp. RC2. The sequence continues at coordinate 378,050 of NZ_JACHYL010000006.1, forward strand.
GCCGCTGGTGTTCTACCGCACGGATAAAACCGATGCCGGGCAATTCGCCGACCAGTGCGCCACGCTGGCCGAGCGGCTGGACACGCTGTGGCAAACCGAGCCCATTCCATTCCGCCGGCAGAATCATGGCGATTATCTGATCCCGTCGCTGACGCTGCGCCCGGAGCTGGCGCCGGGGCAAAGCGGCCTGGCGGTGCATCTGGCAACGAAATAAACCTCAACGCGATAGCCCATCCGGGTTATCGCGTTCATTAATATGACAATTTGTGAGCCTCCACGCATTAACGGTATCCCGTCGCACGAAGCCACCTCTCATATTGATAGCGATCAAGAATAATCATACCGTCTGGTCGGTATGATTCCGGCCATGAATATGGAAGCCCAGCATCGTAAAAAAGATCCCGTCCGTCTCCACCGTCAGTTGCTTGAATCGGCAGCGATGATTGCCGGCCGGGATGGTATCGCCGCCCTGTCGCTGAACGCCGTCGCCCGCGAGGCTGGCGTGAGCAAAGGTGGCCTCCTGCATCACTTTCCCAATAAGCAGGCGCTGATTTTCGCCCTGTTCGCCCGGCTGCTGGCGATCATGGAAAAGGCGATTAGCGAACTGATGGCCGCCGATAACATCGCTTACGGGCGCTTTACCCGCGCCTATTTGCGCTATCTGTCCAACCCGGAGCTGACGGACACTCACGAAAGCCGCCAGTTGATGGTGCTGTCGCTGGCGATGCCGGACGAGCCGGTGCTGCGAAAATGCTGGCGCGACTGGATGCTGGGTCACCTGGCGCAGGGCGATGCGCTGGATAACGGCCCGACCGGCACGCTGGTACGCTACGCGGCCGACGGCATCTGGTTATCGGAACTGACCGAAGGGCGCACCATGAGCAGTGAACACCGCCAGTCGCTGGTGAACGATCTGACCAAAATGACGCTTCCCGCGTGAAGCGAATAGAGTGAGGCCGCGATGCGCTACAACATCAATGCCCGTCTCATTTATGATGCAACGGACGGCACGCTTACCCTGCCCGGCAGCGATGAACCGGATAGCCAGCTATCCATCACCGCCAGCGCGCTACTCTATTTTTTTCTCCGCCATACTGGCGTCGTCAGTCGCGATGAAGTGTTGAAAAAAGTCTGGGATGATAATGGTTTAACCTCTTCCAACAGCAACCTCAATCAATACCTGAGCATGCTGCGTAAAACCTTCCGCCACTACGATATCGATAACATTATCGTCACTGTATCGCGCGGCATGCTGCAGCTGAATCAGGATCTGAGCATTGAACTGCTCGATGCCGGGCCGGCGCTTACCGAGGGTGCTAATCCACCCCAGAGAGCTGTTGAAACCGTCCCTCCGGCGGCGACAACGCCGCCCACCGATTCGCCACATGCGCGCGGAATGTGCTGGTATCTGGCCGGCGGCTGTCTGCTGATCATCGCCCTGCTGCTGGTGGCATTCACTTTTGCCGGTACCCACGTCGCCCGACCGATCAATCTGACGCTGATGAACCACAGCCAGTGCGAACTGCTGGCCAGCGATGAAATGCTGCGTTCGGTTTCCGCCACGGCCTACGCTAAGAATTTCGATGAGGTGCGTCAGCGGCTGAAGCTCGGCTGCAAGCCGGGGGAGCGTTTCGTTTTCTTCTACGGCGACCGGCTGGAGACTAACGGCCTGGGCCGGGTATTTCTCGCCCACTGCGCGATGCACGAGGACAACCCGTTTAGCTATTGCGATAACTACTTTTACTACTCCTGGAAGCCGCAATGAAACTCGCGCCCCGCACCTTTTTCGCCCTTTCCGCTCTGACGTTTGTCGCCGCCGCCGGTTTTAGCGTCTGGCGCCTGCTGCCAGATGCCAACGATGGCGTGATGAGCTGCTCCACCAAAGCGATCATGCGTTTTGAAAACATGGAAAAAGAGAATGTGAACGGCAATATCCATTTTAACTTTGCCGCTAACGGCAACGGTTCGATGGTGGTGGAAGGCTATACCGATTCTGCCGCCGGCTGGCTCTACCTGCAGCGCTACGTCAAATTCAGCTACACCAGCCAACGCATCTCGGCAACCGAACGCCACTACCGCATCAAAAAGTGGGAATCCAGCGCCTCATCCATCGACGAATCGCCGAATGTCATCTTCGACTACTTCATGCGCGAAATGTCCGACAGCCATGACGGCCTGTTCCTCAACGCACAAAAGCTTAACGACAAAGCTATCCTGCTGAGCTCTATCAACTCGCCGCTCTACATCTGCACGCTGAAGTCCGGCAGCACGCTTAACTAACCCGTCCCCCCTGAACCGCCGCGAGGAAAATGCGCCCTCGCTCACGCTCCATTATTGCCCCCTCTTTCCACGATGCTAAAAGCGCACGTTTTGCATTTAGCTTCGACGCCAAAACATGAGCATACCCACAATTATCACGCGGCTATATTACTAACCGCTGGCAAGTAATTAACATCTTATTAACATTCATCTCCCGCCGATAAATACCCTAAAAAAGCGCCATATCATCATAAAAATCAATACGCATAAAACAGAACGAAAAGATAAATAGAAGCCTGGATAAGGCTAAATCACAGAGTAAAAACCTAAAATATTCATCTACACGGATTTAAATTTCACTTCCTTCCCCATTCCCTATAGTGAACCCCGAACGCCGCTTCCGCGTGTTGATGCCGTTACGCGGACGGTTTTCCCGAATAACAAAACCTGTTCTGGAGGAGATCACGATGGGTGATGCATTGGGGCTTATCGAAACCAAAGGTCTGGTGGCCTGTATTGAAGCAGCGGACGCGATGTGTAAAGCCGCCAACGTCGAACTGATCGGCTATGAAAACGTCGGCTCCGGCCTGGTCACCGTGATGGTGAAAGGCGACGTCGGCGCGGTAAAAGCGGCGGTGGATTCCGGTGTGGAATCCGCGCAGCGCATCGGCGAAGTGGTGACCTCGCTGGTCATCGCGCGTCCACATAACGACATCAACAAAATCGTCATTAAACACAAGGCCTGAAGGCCAGGAGAACGCAAATGGGTGATGCATTAGGTCTGATTGAAACCAAAGGTCTGGTGGCCTGCATTGAAGCGGCGGATGCGATGTGTAAAGCCGCCAACGTCGAGCTTATCGGCTATGAAAACGTCGGCTCCGGCCTCGTCACCGCGATGGTGAAAGGCGACGTCGGCGCGGTAAAAGCGGCAGTCGATTCCGGCGTGGAATCCGCACAACGCATCGGCGAAGTGGTGACCTCGCTGGTTATCGCCCGTCCGCATAACGACATCAACAAAATCGTCTCGCATTACAAAATTGCGGACTAACGGAGAAACCTGATGAAAGAAGCGCTTGGTCTTATCGAAACCAAAGGTCTGGTGGCCTGTATTGAAGCCGCGGACGCGATGTGTAAAGCCGCCAACGTCGAGCTTATCGGTTATGAAAACGTCGGTTCCGGCCTCGTCACCGCAATGGTGAAAGGCGACGTCGGCGCGGTCAACGCGGCGGTCGACTCCGGCGTGGAAGCGGCGAAACGCATCGGCGAAGTCGTCAGCTCTCGCGTCATTGCGCGTCCACATAACGACATCGAAAAAATCGCGGCGCAGCACAAAGCATGACCTGACAGGGCGCGCCCCGTCTCCACTCTTTTCGTCTGATGAAGGATAGACTCATGATTGAACTGGATAACGATTTGCAATCCCGGCAGAACGCGCGGGAACTGGTGCGCAACGCCAAAAAGGCGCAGGCGATTCTGGCCACCTTTTCGCAACAGCAAATCGACGCCATCGTGAAAAACGTGGCCCAGGAAGCAGCGCACCACGCCGAAGCGCTGGCGAAAATGGCCGCGGAAGAGACCGGTTTTGGCAACTGGCAGGACAAAGTGCTGAAAAACCGCTTCGCCTCGCTGCGCGTCTACGACGCCATCAAAGATATGAAGACCGTTGGCATCATTCATGACGACCCGGTAAAAAAAGTGATGGACGTGGGCGTGCCGCTGGGCGTCATTTGCGCGCTGGTCCCCTCAACGAACCCAACCTCCACGGTTATCTACAAAGCGCTGATCGCCCTCAAGGCCGGCAACGCCATTATCTTCTCCCCGCATCCGGGCGCGCGTCAGTGCAGCTGGAAGGCGATTGAAATCGTCAAACGCGCGGCGGAAGCGGCCGGTGCGCCGGAGGGCTGCGTCGACGGCATCACCCAGTTGACGTTCGAAGCCACCTCTGAGCTGATGCACAGCAAAGACGTGTCGCTGATCCTCGCCACCGGCGGCGAAGGCATGGTGCGTGCGGCCTATGCGTCCGGCACCCCAACCATCAGCGGCGGCCCGGGCAACGGCCCGGCGTTTATCGAACGCAGCGCCGATATCCACCACGCGGTGAAAGATATCATCACCAGCAAAACCTTCGATAATGGGGTGATCTGCGCCTCCGAGCAGTCGATCATCGTCGAAGGCTGCATTTACGACGAGGTTCACCGCGAGCTGGAAGCGCAGGGTGCCTACTTTATGAATGAAGATGAAGCGGCGAAAATGGCGGCGCTGATGCTGCGCCCGAACGGCACCATCAACCCGAAAGTGGTCGGCAAAACCGCGCTGTACCTCAGCCAGATGGCGGGCTTCTGTGTCCCGGCCAGCACTAAAGTACTGATCGCCGAACAGACCACCGTATCGCCGAAAAACCCCTACTCGCGCGAAAAACTGTGCCCGGTGCTCGGCCTGTACGTGGCAGAAGACTGGAAAGCCGCCTGCCACCGCGTGGTGGAGCTGCTGACCAACGAAGGACTCGGCCATACGCTGGTGATCCACACCCGTAATCAGGACGTCATCCGCCAGTTCAGCCTCGAAAAACCGGTCAATCGCATTCTGATTAATACTCCGGCGGCGCTCGGCGGTATCGGCGCGACTACCAACATCTCCCCGGCGCTGACCCTCGGCTGCGGCGCGGTCGGCGGCGGTTCCAGCTCCGACAACGTCGGCCCGATGAACCTGCTCAATATCCGCAAAGTCGGCTACGGCGTGCGGTCGATCGACGAGCTTCGCGCCCCGGGCAGCCGCCCTGAACCACAGCCGACCATCGTCTCTCCGGCGAGCGATCCGCAGCGCAGCATTCTTGATGACCTGCGTTTCAACGCCCCGGCTAACGCCGCGCCAGCGCGATCCGCAGGCAGCGATGACCGTTTCGCCAGCGCAGGCGCCGCCAGCATGGAAGGCGAAATCAACGAGCAAAACGTGGAACGCGTTATCCGCCAGGTGCTGGAGCGCCTTGCTAAGTAACGCACTGATATAAGGCGATAAAACGATGATTCTCGCAAAGGTAACCGGCCATGTCGTCGCCACGCAGAAATGCGATGAGCTGCGCGGCAGCAACCTGCTGTTGGTCACCCGACTGGATGACAATCAGCAGCCGATGAAGGACCAGACCTGGGTCGCCGTCGATAACGTCGGCGCCGGCATGCACGACATCGTGCTGGCGGAAGAGTACTTCGCGCTCAATAAAGAGCGCTACAAAGCGATGTCGGTGGTCGCCATTGTCGAGAAGGTGTTTCGGGACACCGAACAGGAGTGAATAGCCCAATGAGTGAATTTTTACTGAAACCGCGGATTTGCTTCGGTCAGGACGCCCTCTCGGTGCTGAACGAACTCTCCGCCCGCAGCGTGCTGCTGGTGACCGATCAAGCGATGGTGAAGTTTGGCCTCGCCGAGCGCGTCACCGCCCTGCTGCGCCAGCGCGGGATCGCCTGGCAGGTGTGGGACGACGTGGTGGCCGATCCGGATATCGCCACCGTGGTGCGCGGCATGAAGCTGATGGATAACCACTATCCGGATCTGGTTATCGCGCTCGGCGGCGGTTCGGTAATCGATGCCGCCAAAGCGGTTATTTTCTCCCTGGCGCAAACCCGTCCGCAGGCTAACCGGCCGCGTCCATGCTTTGTCGCCATCCCCACCACCAGCGGTACCGGTTCGGAAGTCACCGCCTTTTCGGTGGTGAAAGCCAACGCGGAGAAGCTGGTGCTGGTGGATGCGTCGCTGCTGCCGGATATCGCCATTCTTGACCCGGCGCTGGTGACTTCGGTACCGCCGGCAATTACCGCCGACACCGGCATGGACGTGCTGTGTCACGCCCTTGAGGCCTACGTCTCCCGCGCCGCCAGCGACTTTTCCGACGCGCTGGCGGAGAAAGTGGTGCAGCAGGTATTTCGCTATCTGCCGACCTGCTGGCGCAGCGGCGACAACCTGCTGGCGCGCGAAAAGATGCACAACGCCTCCTGCATGGCGGGCATGGCCTTCACCAACGCCTCGCTGGGGATAACCCACAGCCTGGCACACGCTCTCGGCGGCGTCTTCCGCGTGCCCCATGGCCGCGCCAACGCCCTGCTGATGGCGCACGTCGTCGCCTGGAACGCCGATGTCGACGGCCAGTGCGACACCCTCGCGGCGCATAAATATGCCCGTCTGGCGCATCTGCTGGATCTGCCTGCCGCCTCGCCACGCCAGGGCGTCGCCAGCCTGCTGGTCGCCATTCAGGCGTTAAAAGAAGAGATGAGCATGCCCTCCGGCATTAGCGACACCGGCATTGACGCGCCTGAATTCGAGCGCCGCCTGCCGGAGATGGTCGGCCAGGCGCTGCGCGACAGCTGTACCCCGACCAACCCACGCGCGCCGGACGCTATCGCGTTAACCGAACTTTATCGCCAGGCGTGGTCCGGTTGCCCGGAATCGCCCGGCGGCGCTCCGCTTGCGCGGGCCTACGGGTAACAGATAACCGGGTGATCGCTGGGTTATTTGCAGGCCGGGTAAGGCGTCAGCCGCCACCCGGCAGAAACGGACACTGTATCCACAACCGGGTTGTCATCAGCCGCGGAAAAAGAACATCTGGAGAATACTTCATGGCACACTACAACTTAACGCCGCGCGTCAAAGTGCTGGCAGACCGTTTACTCGCCCAGAAAAGCACGCTGTGCACCGAACATGCCACCACGCTGAACGCTCTTGATGGCGACATCGCGGGCGTTCCCGCCGCCGTTAAACCGGCGCGCCGCTTCTATGAACTGATGCGCCAGCTGCCGCTGACCATCAGCGCCGACGAGCTGATCGTCGGTAACCAGACCCGTAAACCGCACGGGGCGATTTTCCATGATGAAAGCGCCGCGCATCGCCCATCCGCGTTCCAGTTCCTCAACCTCAACAGCGATCTGGATTCACCGGACTACAAACTGGTGGTCGAAAAAGGCGTGCTGGCGATTAAACACCAGTTAGAAGAGAAAACTCGCGCCCTCGGTAGCGCCGTTAGCCGCAGCGGTATGGATGAAGTCAATGGCTGCCGCGCCGCCATCTACGCCTGCGACGCCCTGCTGGCGCTGGCGCAAAATCTGGCCAACAGCGCCGAACAGCTGGCGGCCGCGGAAACCAATGCTTATCGCAAAGCCGAGCTGCTCGACAGCGCGGCCATTCTGCACCACGTTCCGGCCCATCCGGCGCGTAATTTCAAAGAAGCCTGCCAGGCATTCTATCTGTTCCAGCTGGCGCTACAGCTGGACAACGGCAGCTATGCGGTTAACCCGCAAGGGGCGGATATCGCGCTACTGCCTTACTTCCAACGCGATATCAACAGCGGCGCGCTGAATACCCAGCAGGCCTATGAAATCGTGGAGTGCCTGTGGTTCAAGCTGGCGGAACTAAGCGAAGTCCGCGCCGCCTGCGCCATTGACGGCTATCCGATGCTCGACGCCATGCTGCGCGGCGCCGCTTTTGACCATGCCGAAGTAAACGAACTCTCGGCGATGTTTATCAGCGCCCAGCGCAACCTCAGCGCGCTGAATCTGCCGGTACGTCTGTTTAGCGGCGTACAGCCGGTCAGCCACGCGCCGTTCGCCGCCTGCGCCGACACGCCGGTGATGGAAGGCTTAACCCCGCGCATGCAGCGCCTGCGTAACCACTACCTGACGGTACGCCCGAGCGTCTCTATCTATCGCGCGCTGGCCTTTACCGAAGTGGTCAAAGCCAACCCGGGCATGCCGACCATTCTGCTGCGGGCGAAAGCTTTCCGCCACGCCTGCGAAACCGCGCCGATTCTGATTCAGGACGATGAGCTGATCGTCGGGCATCCGTGTGGCAAGCCGCGCGCGGGTGCCTTCTCGCCGGATATCGCCTGGCGCTGGGTGCGCGACGAGCTCGACACCATGAGCACCCGCCCGCAGGATCCGTTTGAGATCAGCGAAGCGGATAAAAAAACCATTCGCGAAGAGATCGTCCCGTTCTGGGAAGGCCGTTCGCTGGACGAGATTTGCGAAGCGCAATACCGTGAAGCCGGCGTCTGGGCCTTCAGCGGCGAGACCTTCGTCAGCGACCTCTCCTATCACCAGATTAACGGCGGCGGCGATACCTGTCCGGGCTACGACGTGCTGCTGTTCACCAAAGGGATGAACGGCATTAAAGCCGATGCCGAAGCGCATCTGGCCAGCCTGAGCATGGAAAACCCGGAAGATATCGACCGTATCTACTACTACAAAGCGGCGATTGAAACCTGTGAAGGGGTGGTCAACTACGCCCGCCGCATCGCCGCCCACGCCCGCGAACTGGCGGCTAAAGAGCAAAACGCCCAGCGCCGCGCCGAGTTGCTGACCATCGCCGACGTCAACGAAAACGTGCCGGCCAATCCGCCGAAGACCCTGCAGGAAGCGCTGCAGAGTATCTGGACCGTCGAATCACTGTTTGAAATCGAAGAGAACCAGACCGGGCTGTCGCTGGGGCGCGTCGACCAGTACTGCTACCCTATGTTCGAAGCCGATATCCGCGAAGGCCGCCTGACCCACGACAGCGCGCTGGAACTGCTGCAAGCGTTCATCATCAAATGTGCCGAACTGATGTGGATGTCGAGCGAGCTGGGCGCGAAATATTTCGCGGGTTATCAGCCGTTTATCAACCTCACCGTTGGCGGCCAGAAACGTAGCGGGGGCGATGCCTGTAACGATCTGACCTATCTGATTATGGACGCCGTGCGCTTTGTGAAGGTTTACCAGCCGTCGCTGGCCTGCCGTATTCACAACCAGTCGCCGCAGAAATACATGGAAAAAATCGTCGACGTGGTGAAAGCGGGAATGGGCTTCCCGGCCTGCCACTTCGATGACTCCCACATCAAGATGATGCTGCGCAAAGGCTTCGATTTTGAAGACGCCCGCGATTACTGCCTGATGGGCTGCGTTGAGCCGCAGAAATCCGGGCGCATCTACCAGTGGACCTCCACCGGCTACACCCAGTGGCCTATCGCTATCGAATTCGTGCTCAACCGCGGGCGGATGGTGCTGTTCGATAGCTATCAGGGGCTGGATACCGGCGACCTGCGCGACCTGCGCACCTTCGACGAATTCGATGCGGCGGTGAAACAGCAGATCGCCCATATCGTGCGCCTGTCGGCCATCGGCACCGTCATCAGCCAGCGCGTCCACCGCGATGTGGCGCCGAAGCCGCTGATGTCGCTGCTGGTGGAAGGCTGTATGGAGAGCGGCAAAGATGTCGCCGCCGGCGGCGCGATGGTCAACCACGGTCCGGGGCTGATTTTCTCCGGTCTGGCGACCTACGTCGACTCGATGGCGGCGATCCGCAAGCTGGTGTTCGAAGAGAAGAAATACACCCTTGAGCAGATCCGCGATGCGCTGCTGGCCAACTTTGAAGGTTACGAAGCGCTGCGCCGCGACTGCCTGAACGCGCCGAAATACGGTAACGACGATAACTACGTCGACCAGTACGCGCTGGATATTACCGAATGGACCGAGAAAGAGTGCCGTAAGTACAAAATGCTCTACTCGACCCTCAGCCACGGCACCCTGTCTATCTCCAACAACACGCCAATCGGCGAGCTGACCAACGCCACGCCGAACGGCCGCCTGGCGTGGATGCCGCTCTCCGACGGCATCAGCCCAACCCAGGGCGCGGATAAACAAGGCCCGACGGCGATTATCAAGTCGGTCAGCAAGATGAATGTGGAAACCATGAACATCGGCATGGTGCACAACTTCAAGTTCCTCAAAGGACTGCTGGATACCCCGGAAGGTCGCCACGGCTTGATTACCCTGCTGCGTACCGCCTCGATTCTCGGCAATGGCCAGATGCAGTTCAGCTATGTCGATAACGAAGTGCTGAAGAAGGCGCAGCAGGAGCCGGAGAAATACCGCGACCTGATCGTCCGCGTCGCCGGCTACAGCGCTTACTTCGTCGAGCTGTGCAAAGAGGTCCAGGACGAGATCATCAGCCGTACGGTGATTGAGAAGTTCTAGTTCTCTTAAAGAGAATTAAATGAGCTGTATTTGAGAAATAACCGGAAGTTCTCCGTCCCGTAACGGGACGGAGCGGGAGGCAAGCGTGATCGCAAAACAAGAATTAACGGGCCGAATTTTCAATATCCAGAAATATTCGATCTATGACGGCGATGGCATTCGCACGCTGGTGTTTTTTAAGGGCTGCAACATTCGCTGCCCGTGGTGCGCCAACCCGGAAGGGCTGAACAGCCAGTTCCAGGTGATGTTCTCGCACGACAAATGCATTAACTGCGGCGACTGCGTCAGCGTCTGTCCGGCGGGTATTCATTATCGGGCGGAAGAGAACGGCGAAATGAAGCACTTCGTCGACCGCAATAAAGACTGTATCGGCTGTCGCAAATGCGAAGAGATTTGCACCCAGAACGCGCTGGACATTATGGGCAAGGACGTCACCGTCAGCGAGCTGATGGAGATCATCATGCAGGACTACGACTTCTACATCTCCTCCGGCGGCGGCGTGACCATCGGCGGCGGCGAGATGAGCCTGCAGACCGATTTTGCCGTCGCTTTATTCAGCGAATGCAAAAAGATGATGATTAACACCGCCGTCGAAACCCAGGGCACCACCCCGCTTGCCAACTACCAGAAGCTGGCGCCGGTCACCGACACCTTCTTGTTCGACATAAAGCAGATTAACAGCGAACACCACAAAGCGATGCTCGGCATCGGCAACGAAGGGATCCGCCGCAATCTCGAATGGCTGGTGGATTCCGGCGCCAACGTCATTGTGCGTATGCCGCTCATTCGCGGCTACAACGACTCATTCGACGCCATTACCGGCGCCATTGATTACGTACAGAAGCTGGCGAAGCGTGGAAATATCCGCCGCATCGACATGCTGCCGTACCACCAGTTGGGACGCAAAAAGTACGAACGCCTGGATATGCCCTACCCGATTACCCAGGACCCGTCTTATTCACCGGACGAACTGGACCGGCTGGAAACCTTCTTCCGGCAATTTGATTTTGATATTCGCTTAGTCCGCCATTAACAGGAGCCGACCATGAAAAGTTTAGGCGTAATTGAAACGCGAGGATGGGTCGCCGCCATTCAGGCCGTCGACGCCGCCTGTAAAGCTGCGGGAGTGACCTGCATTGGCTATCGCAAACCAGGCTCCGGGCTGGTGAGCGTCTGCTTTGAAGGGGAGATCAGCGCCATCCACACCGCCATTGAACGCGGCGTGGCGGTGGCCGGCGCCGAGCACACCGTGAAGTCGCTGGTGATTGCCCGCCCGGAGCGCTGTGTGGTTGAAGCGTTAAGCAACCTCAAAGGCAACCCGCCGCCTGCGAAAAAAGCGGCCGAACCGGTGGTTATCGCCGCCCCGGAACCCATCGTCCCCCCTGCCGCCCCGAACGAAACGGAAGATAAACATCCAGCGCTGAAGAAAGGGAAGAAGTCATGATCGACACCCTGGTTCGCGAAAAAATCGCCGCCCGCCTGAGCGCAACGGCGCCGGCGATCCCGGTGGGGATCTCCAACCGCCACGTCCATCTCGCGCAACAGGACGTCGAGGCGCTATTCGGTAAAGGCTACAGCCTGACGCCGTTCAAACCGCTGCGCCAGCCGGGGCAGTTCGCCGCCCAGGAGTGCGTGACCGTTGTCGGGCCGAAAGGCTCGCTGACCAACGTCCGCGTCCTCGGGCCGACCCGCCCGGTATCGCAGCTGGAAGTATCGCGCGCCGACTGTTTCACGCTCGGGATTAAGGCGCCGGTTCGTGAGTCCGGCCAGCTGGATAATGCCGGTAGCGCGCTGCTGATTGGGCCCGCAGGCCACGTTGAACTCCATTCGCAGGTGATCTGCGCCTGGCGGCATATTCATATGTCGCCGCAGGACGCACGCCGACTCAACGTCAGCAATGGCCAGAAGGTCAGCGTGCGCAGCAACGGCGAGCGCCAGCTGACTTTCGATGAAGTGGTGGTGCGGGTGCGCGATGACTTCGCGCTGGAGTTTCACATTGACACCGAAGAAGCCAATGCCGCCGGGTTGAAAAACGGCGCGCAGGTGACGCTCATCGGCTAACGGAGGCTCGCCATGACCGACGAACAGATTGAAGGTTTAGTCGCGCGAATTTTACAGCGCCTGCGCCCGCCGGTACTGGTGATGGTGACCGCCGCTGACGGCTACCGCACGGCAATCCGCCAGCGCCTGGCAAGCTGCGGCTACCCGCTGCGCCTCGCGCTGGAGGAGGGTCTCGCCGACGCCGCCGCGTGGCAGGAGGTGGGCGAGATTATCCCGTCATCGGCCTGGCAGGATGCCCTGCCGTCAGCGCCGTGGCGGGCGGTACTGCTACCGTTTCTCGATTATACGCTGGCCTCGGATCTGCTGAACGGCACGCTGCGCAGTCCGCTCGCCCGCTGCGCGCACGAGGCGCTGCTGGCGGGGATCCCCGTGCTGGCGCTGCGCTACCACTGCGATCCGCTCAGCGAACTCAACCAGTTGCGCGGGGCGCAGGCCGACAGCGCCTACGCCGGACATCTGCAGGCCACGCTGACTCGCCTGGAAGCCTGCGGCGTCTTCCTCGGCACCATGAATGAGCTGCTGACGACGCTGGACGCGCCCACCGCGCCTGCCGAGCCTGCCGAGCCTGCCGCCAGCAGCGAACCGCGCCGTTATCTCACCGTCACAGACATAGTGAATAATCCGGCGCTGGCGGCGGCCCCGCACGCGCAACTGACCGATGCGGCCATTGATTATTTAAAAAACAGAAAGATATGACCTTACCCAACTATGAACCTGGAGCTTAACGATGTCTTCGAAAACAAAATGCTGGTTATGGATGCTGCTGGTTATCCTCTCCGAAACCTCGGCAACCTCGACGTTAAAAATGTTCGGTAGTAGCGAAGGTAGCACCAAAATGCTGCTGCTCGGGCTACTGATTGCGCTCTACTGCACCTGTTATTACTCGCTCTCAAGGGCGGTGAAAGATATCCCGGTCGGCCTGGCATACGCCACCTGGTCCGGCACCGGCATCCTGGTGGTCTCGACGCTGGGAATGGCATTCTACGGCCAGCACCCGGATACCGCCGCCATCATCGGCATGGCGGTGATCGCCAGCGGCATCATTATCATGAACCTGTTCTCGAAAATGGGTTCCGAAGCGAGCGAAGAGGACGCGCCCGCCGCGCCAGTCGCCTCCATGGATAAGAACATCGCTAACTAACAGGAAAGGAATACCCTATGTTTAATCTCGGATTTTTATGGCTGGCGCTGTCTATCGGCTCCGAAATCACCGGCACCTCGATGATCAAAAAAACCAACGGCTTCAGCAAACTGGCGCCTTCGGTGCTGGTGGTCTGCGCCTACGGCCTGTGTTACTTCGCCCTCACCCGCGCGATGAGCACCATTCCGGTGGGCGTAGCCTACTCGCTGTGGTGCGGCTTCGGTATCGTCGGCGTGACGATTTGCTCCATGATCCTCTATAAGCAGAAACCGGACCTGGCGGCCATTATCGCCATGGCGCTGATTATCTCCGGCGGCGTGATCATGAACGTCTTCTCGACCATGTAATACGAGGCGGGTTTACCCCGCCGTGATTTCGTGGCAGGATAAAAAGATGAACAGAAACGTTATCGTTACCTATCCCCGTCGTTGGTGGCTGCCTGCATAACAGGCGGCACGATACACGTTTCCATTTTCAAAGCCGCCGGAAGGCGGCTTTGGTGTTTTCAGGACGTCTTTCGGCTGAACAGTCTGATAAGGAGTCCCTGATGAACCATTCGCAAACCATCCTCACCGGCGACCGCCCGACCGGCCAGCTGCATCTTGGCCACTACGTCGGCTCGCTGCGCCAGCGCGTCGCGCTGCAGCACGACCACCAGCAGTTTATCCTGATCGCCGACCTGCAAGGGCTCACCGATAACGGCAGCAACCCGCAAAAAATCAGCCACCATATCCTCGAAGTCATGGCCGATTATCTGGCCGTCGGCATCGACCCCAGGCTCACCACTATTTGCCTGCAGTCCGCTCTGCCCGCGCTGGCGGAGCTCAGCGCGCTGTATATGAATATCGTCACCGTCGCCCGCGTGGAACGTAATCCGACGGTCAAAAATGAGATTGCCCAAAAGGGATTCGCCCGTTCGCTGCCAGTGGGCTTTCTTGCCTATCCGATTAGCCAGGCGGCCGATATCACCGCCTTCAAGGCCGAGCTGGTGCCGGTGGGTGACGATCAGCTACCGATGATTGAGCAGACCAACGAGATCGTCCACAAGATGAATAGCCTCACCGGCGAGCCGGTGCTGCGCCACTGCAAGGCGCTACTCAGCGAAGTGAGCCGCCTGCCGGGCGTCGACGGTAATGCCAAAATGTCGAAATCGCTGGGCAATACGCTGACGTTATCGGCCAGTGAAGAGGAGATCCACCGCGCGGTCAGCGCGATGTATACCGACCCGACGCACCTGAGAGTCAGCGATCCGGGACATGTCGACGGCAACGTGGTGTTCACCTATCTCGACGCTTTCCATAGCGATAAGGCGCTGGTGGCAGAGATGAAAGCCCACTATCAGCGCGGCGGGCTGGGCGATCGCCAGTGTAAGAATGAACTGGAAACCTGCTTGCAGGAACTACTGGCGCCGATCCGCGAACGCCGGGCTACCTATATTCAGGATAAAGGGATGCTGCTTGAGCTGCTGCGCCAGGGCAGCGAACGCGCCCACCAGCTCACGCAGCAGACGCTGCATGAAGTGAAGCGCGGGCTGGGGCTGCCGGTGCTGTTCTGAGTTTCAGAGCCCTTCCCCGGTCGCGCTACGCTTACCGGGGCTACGGTTTTATCCCCCGCCTTTGTGCATCTTCACGCAGTTGCGCCCCTCGCGCTTGGCGGCATACAGCGCGTTATCGGCGTCGCGCAGCAGCAGGTTGTAATCGGGGTGACCGGTGTGGGCGGCAAAGCCAATGCTGGCGGTGATGGGGATCTGCGTGTCGCCGCCAACGTTAAACGCCAGCTGGCCAATCTTTTTGCGCAGACGTTCAAGGAGAGGGAAAGCCTCTGCCGCGCGGGTCTCCACCAGCACCAGCAGAAACTCCTCGCCGCCGTAGCGGAAGAGATAGTCGCTGGAGCGAATATTATCGCTGAGCAGATCGGCTACGTGCTTAATGGCGCGGTCGCCGACCATATGGCCCCATTTGTCATTGATCTCTTTAAAGAAATCAATATCGATAATCGCTACCGTCAGCGGCAGGTCATACTCAATCGCCAGGGTGACTTCATGCTTGAGCACCACCGGCAGATAGCGACGGTTAAGCAGGCTGGTTAGCGCGTCTTTGCCATTTTGCATCTGCGACAGACTACTGAACAATACCCCCAGCTGGCTGCTGATGTGCTGGCAATGGATATGGATCTTTTGCAGCAGGCTCTGAGTATTTTTATAACCAGCATCCTGTTCCGCGGTACGCCATTCGGTAATCAACGCATCCACCTGACCGATCAACTCAGTAATCTCCCCCATCTGCGGATTGTGGTTAAAATAGCGAACGCATTTATGGCGAAACCACAAACCAAATTCGGATTCAGATAATAACGTTGCGTTAAGGTCCGTCCTGTTCTCACTGACGATATTAAAAATCGCACTATTTTCCCAACCCGAAAGCGATGCCTGCTGCTTGCCATACTCCATCGGGACGTTATCCATCAGGCTGTACAGACGAAAAGCTTCTTCATTTTTGGTAGCCCGATAATGCGACAGCGTATAGGCGTGACACATCATCTCCACCGCCATATTCATCGCCATGATCGCGTAATGGATAGCCGCTATCCCGGTGTCCCGCGCGACCTGGCTGTCACGAATCGCCTCCACCAGCCCGGATTTTATCTGCCGCGCGCCGCGCAGCACCGCCTCTGCCGGGATGCCAATCCGCGAATGAATGCTGCCGATCTGATACTGGCGCTCCGCAAGAGCCTGAAGATCCTCTTTTTCACAGGTCAGGATCTGCTGTACCCATCCCGCCAGAGAGCGGCTCAGACGTTCCTCAACCAGCTCATAAGAGAGGTGCCTGGCGATATCCGGATCCTGAAAAATAAAATCGTAAAAGCGGGTCGCTAACATCGACGATCGCTCATCAGCCATTTTTTTAAGCAATGCACGGACGTCCGGCGTCAGGCTGTCATACAGCGGTAGCCATTCCTTAAAAATCACGGCGATATATTTTTGGCTTTCTTCATTCATGAAATTAAAGCACTCGTCGGATGTTTCTTAATGCCAGGAGCGGAATCATATCGTAGTTACCGGGGGGCAACCAGATAACAAAACAGGCGCCCTGTTTTCGCGGTTTTATCCTGACATTGGGGATTTCTGTTAACGCACCGACAAGACCATGCACTTCGTATGGACAACATCGCCACGAATGTTACTATCGCGATGACGGTAGCTCTCACTATGCGTGTTTCATTAAGGCCTGGATCGCTGATGATGACCACATAAGTAGCACAGCGATCGGCTGCGCATCGACGCGGCAGAGCGCGGCGTCAGCGGCCTTTATCCCCACCTTTTCGTCCCTCGCAAGGAGGACGCTCCGCTCGGCGGAGGAAACACGCGCACCACTCAGCAAAGGGAATCAAGCGAGTCGCGTATGGACAAAATAAAGAAACGTTGGGCAGGGTATCTTGTCGGCTTACTGGTGGTGCTCGCCGCCGCCGCATGGTGGCTGCTGCGCCCGCCAGGTCTCCCGGACGGTTTTGCCAGTAGCAACGGCCGAATCGAAGCCACCGAAGTCGATATTGCCAGTAAAATCGCCGGGCGTATCGACACGATTTTGGTCAAAGAGGGCCAGTTTGTGCGTCAGGGAGAAGTCCTCGCGAGGATGGATACTCGCGTACTGAACGAGCAGCGTCTTGAAGCCGCCGCACAAATCAAGGAGGCGGAAAGCGCGGTGCTCGCCGCCAGAGCCTTGCTCGATCAGCGGCAGAGTGAAATGCGCGCCAGCGAAGCAGTGGTGAAGCAGCGCCAGGCGGAGCTGGATTCCTCGGCGAAACGCCATGTCCGCTCGAATGCCCTGTCGCAGCGCGGCGCCGTCTCCGCCCAGCAGCTGGATGACGACCGCGCGGCAGCAGAGAGTGCCCGCGCGGCGCTGGAATCGGCAAAAGCCCAGGTCTCTGCCGCCCGCGCCGCCATCGAAGCTGCCCGCACCAGCATTATTCAGGCGCAAACCCGCGTCGAAGCCGCCCAGGCGACCGAACGGCGGATCCTTGCCGATATTGACGATAGCGAGCTGAAAGCACCCCGTGATGGCCGCATTCAGTATCGCGTCGCTGAGCCAGGCGAAGTCCTGGCCGCCGGTGGCCGGGTGCTGAATATGGTCGATCTCGCCGATGTCTATATGACCTTCTTTCTGCCAACCGAACAGGCTGGCCTGCTGGCGCTCGGCAGCGAAGCGCGCTTGATCCTTGATGCCGCGCCGGATCTGGTGATCCCAGCCAACATCAGCTTTGTCGCCAGCGTCGCCCAGTTCACGCCGAAAACGGTAGAAACCAGCGACGAGCGCCTTAAGCTGATGTTCCGCGTCAAAGCGCGCATCCCGCCGGAGCTGCTGACGCAGCATCTGGAGTATGTCAAAACCGGCCTGCCCGGCATGGCTTACGTGCGGGTGGATAAACAACAACCCTGGCCTGAGGCGCTAACGGTGAGGTTGCCGCAATGAAACTGACGCCGCAGGATACCTCGCCCCCCGTCGCCCTGCTGGAACACGTTGGCCAGCAGTTTGGCGCCACCATCGCGCTGCGGGATATCAGCCTGGCGATCCCGGCACGGCGTATGGTTGGTCTGATTGGCCCGGACGGCGTCGGCAAATCGAGTCTGCTCTCGCTGATCGCCGGGGCACGGGCCATTGAACAGGGTAACGTGATGGTGCTTGGCGGCGATATGCGTGATGTGCATCACCGCCGCGACGTGTGCCCGAAAATCGCGTGGATGCCACAGGGGCTGGGGAAAAACCTCTATCACACCCTCTCGGTGTATGAAAACGTCGACTTCTTCGCCCGCCTGTTCGGCCACGATAAAGCCGAGCGCGAACTGCGTATCAACGAGCTGCTGCAGAGCACCGGGCTGGCGCCGTTTCGCGATCGCCCCGCCGGAAAACTCTCCGGTGGGATGAAGCAAAAGCTCGGCCTGTGCTGCGCGCTGATCCATGACCCTCAATTACTGATCCTCGATGAACCGACCACCGGCGTCGACCCGCTTTCCCGGGCGCAGTTCTGGGAGCTTATCGACAGTATTCGCCAGCGCCAACCGGATATGAGCGTGCTGGTCGCTACCGCCTACATGGAAGAGGCCGAGCGCTTTGACTGGCTGGTGGCGATGAATGCCGGCGAGGTGCTGGCGACCGGCAGCGCCGCGGAGCTCAAAGCCCAGACCGGCAGCCAGACCCTGGAGCAGGCGTTTATCGCCCTGCTGCCGGAAGCGCAACGTCAGGCGCATAAGGCGGTAATTATCCCGCCGCGCGACGACCGTGAGGAAGAGATCGCTATCGAAGCGCGCGGCCTGACCATGCGCTTCGGCAACTTTGTTGCCGTCGACCACGTTAACTTTCGCATCGCCCGCGGCGAAATCTTTGGCTTCCTTGGATCTAACGGCTGCGGCAAATCCACCACCATGAAGATGCTCACCGGCCTGCTGCCCGCCAGCGAAGGTGAAGCCTGGCTGTTCGGCCAGCCGGTCGACCCGAAGGATATCGCCACCCGCCAGCGGGTGGGCTATATGTCACAGGCCTTTTCGCTCTATAGCGAACTGAGCGTTCGGCAAAACCTCGAGCTGCACGCCCGCCTGTTTCATATCCCGGACGACGAAATAGCCCACCGGGTCGCTGAGATGAGCGAGCGCTTTATGCTGACCGAGGTTAAAGACGCGCTTCCCGCCGATCTGCCGCTGGGGATCCGTCAGCGCCTGTCGTTAGCGGTGGCGGTCATCCACCGCCCGGAGATGCTGATCCTCGATGAGCCGACCTCCGGCGTCGACCCGGTGGCGCGCGATATGTTCTGGCAGCTGATGGTAGACCTGGCGCGCCAGGATCGCGTTACTATATTTATCTCCACCCACTTTATGAATGAGGCGGAACGCTGCGATCGCATCTCCCTGATGCACGCTGGCAAGGTGCTGGCCAGCGATACGCCGCAGGCGCTGGTTGAGCAGCGCGGCTGCGCCAGCCTCGAAGCGGCGTTTATCGCCTGGCTTAAAGAGGCCCAACCGTCCTCTCTAGTACCAGAGGACCCCACGTCTGCTGTCGCATCGCATTCGGAACACACGGCCCCACGGCAGGCCTTCAGTCTACGCCGCCTGTTTAGCTACAGCCGCCGCGAGGCGCTGGAGCTGCGCCGCGATCCGGTGCGATCGACGCTGGCGCTGCTGGGGACGGTGATCCTGATGTTTATCATGGGTTATGGGATCAGCATGGACGTTGAGGATCTGCGCTTTGCCGTACTCGACCGCGACCAAACCCTCAGCAGCCAGGGCTGGTCGCAGAACATAGCCGGTTCACGCTACTTTATCGAGCAGGCGCCACTGCACAGCTATGACGAACTGGACCGCCGGATGCGTGACGGCGAACTGGCGGTGGCAATAGAGATCCCGCCGAACTTTGGTCGCGATATCGCCCGCGGCACACCGGTGCAAATCGGCGTCTGGGTGGACGGCGCGATGCCCAACCGCGCGGAAACCGTGCGCGGGTACGTGCAGGCGATGCATCTCGCCTGGCTGCAGGAGATGGCTGGCCGGCAGAGCAGCCCACAGCGCGATACCTCGCTCATCTCCATCGAGACCCGCTATCGCTATAATCCGGACGTGAAGAGCCTGCCGGCCATCGTCCCGGCGGTGATCCCGCTGCTGCTGATGATGATCCCGGCGATGCTCAGCGCCCTGAGCGTAGTCCGTGAGAAAGAGCTCGGATCGATTATCAACTTGTACGTGACGCCAACCACCCGCAGCGAATTCCTGCTCGGCAAGCAGCTGCCTTACATCGTACTGGGGATGTTTAACTTCTTCCTGCTGTGCGCGCTGTCGGTCTTTGTCTTTGGCGTCGCGCATAAGGGCAGCTTCCTGACGCTGACCCTGGCGGCGCTGCTGTATGTCACCATCGCCACCGGTCTGGGGCTGCTGATCTCAACCTTTATGAAGAGCCAAATCGCCGCCATCTTCGGTACCGCGATCATTACGCTGATCCCGGCAACCCAGTTCTCCGGGATGATCGATCCGGTGGCGTCGCTGGAAGGGCCCGGGCGCTGGATCGGGCAAATTTATCCGACCAGCCACTTCCTGACTATCGCTCGCGGCACCTTCTCCAAAGCGCTGAATCTCAGCGATTTGTGGGGCTCGTTCATTCCGCTATTGATTGCGGTGCCGCTGGTGCTCGGGCTGAGCGTGCTGCTGCTGAAGAAACAGGAGGAATGATGCGCGGATTACGCAATATTTATAATCTTGGCGTCAAAGAGCTGCGCAGCCTGCTCGGCGATAAAGCGATGCTGGCGCTGATCGTGTTTGCGTTTACCGTGTCGGTGTACTCCTCGGCCACGGTGATGCCCGGTTCGCTGCACCTGGCGCCGATCGCGGTTGCTGATATGGATAAATCCCAGCTCTCTTCACGCATTATTAACGCTTTCTACCGTCCCTGGTTTCTCGAGCCGGAGCTGATCACCGCTGATGAGATGGACGCCGGGCTGGATGCCGGGCGCTACACTTTCGCCATCAACATCCCGCCTAACTTCCAGCGCGATGTGCTGGCCGGTCGGCAGCCGGAAATCCAGGTCAACGTCGACGCCACGCGCATGAGCCAGGCCTTTACCGGTAACGGCTATATCCAGAATATTATCAGTGGCGAAGTCAACAGCTTTGTCGCCCGTTATCGGGATAACAGCGTACTGCCGGTAGAGCTGGCGGTAAGGATGCGTTTTAACCCTAACCTTGAGCAGGAGCGCTTTGGCGCGGTGATGGCGATCATCAATAACATCACCATGCTGGCGATCGTCCTCACCGGTTCGGCGCTGATCCGCGAGCGGGAACATGGCACCATAGAGCACTTGTTGGTGATGCCAGTAACGCCGTTTGAAATCATGATGGCCAAGATCTGGTCGATGGGCCTGGTGGTGCTGGTGGTCTCCGGGTTGTCGCTGATACTGATGGTGCAGGGGATTTTGCAGGTGCCCATTGAGGGGTCGATTCCCCTGTTTATGCTGGGGGTGGCGCTCAGCCTGTTCGCCACGACCTCAATCGGCATTTTTATGGGCACCCTCGCCCGCTCGATGCCGCAGCTGGGGCTGCTGATGATTCTGGTGCTGCTGCCGCTGCAGATGCTTTCCGGCGGATCCACGCCGCGGGAAAGTATGCCGCAGCTGGTACAGGATATTATGTTGACCATGCCGACCACCCACTTCGTCAGTCTGGCGCAGGCGATACTGTACCGTGGCGCCAGCTTTGCCATCGTCTGGCCGCAGTTCTTAACCTTGCTGGCTATCGGCGGGGTGTTCTTTACTATCGCGTTGCTGCGTTTTCGTAAGACTATTGGCGAGATGGCGTAAGGGCTTAAGAAGGGCCGTCGACTTACGGCGGCCCAGGGATTTATTTGTGGCGGTTCATAAAGCGACGTAAACCCCAGGTGAAGGCCATCGCCATACTAAACAGGATAAACAATAAGACAATCCAGCTGATGGAGATGCGCAGCAGCGTGCCGGGGGTCATAAACGGCTGCAGATAAACGGTGAAGGACTGGGCGGGTGATTTCCCCAGCAGTTCATAAACGTTATCCATAAGCCATACGCCGACCCGGCAGAACAGCCAGATAATCGCTGGCCAGCAGAGCAGCACCAGAAAGGTAAAGCGCTCCTGAATGTAAGTGAAGAGCTGGCGCAGTGGCGACCAGTTAAGCAGGATTTTCATTTCTATTCTCATATTGCCAGCCGATAACCTGCATATGTCTCGCAAGGTATTTCGGGCAGCATCCATACAGGCAATCATCCCCCTTTGTATAACAAATTTTCCGCCATATAAACCAGATCAAGTTAACAAAGTGTTAATGATGTAGCTCATTAAGACAAAAACAGGGAAGAAGCATACTGTTTGGCACAATACATCCGGGAGCGAAGTATTCAGTCACGGAAATATTTTTTCTGAATCGTAAGTGCGTTATTTTGCGGGAGGAAGAGGCAGCGCCATTATTTTACCGAGGCACAATAAAATGGCGCTGAAATAGAGAGATCATATTAATCGTAACTACTAATAATTATTTTCCGACTTGCATCATCCGGTAAATTCACCGTCCGCGTGATCACGCCGCGAGCATTCGTCACGCTATTTTGCGAAGCAATAAGATAGGTATTCTTTCCGCAACGCTGCTGAGGTTGTTTATTGACGATATCGGTACTGCAGGTTTCTGAAACCACCCGCCCGGAGAGCGTTAATGTGGCGGTATCAGCAGCAAACAGAGGTAAGCTTAGTCCATAAGCGAAAGCCAGAATCCCAATTAGCGGTTTTTTCATTGAATTTATAACCAGTTAACAGGATGAGAAATAAGCGAGTTGCTTTCTATTTTTCTCCCTCGGGAGAGATGATGCGTTGATTCATCACGCAGGGAATATAATCCATATAATTAATAAGGACAATTCCAGGATAACCTATTAATGTGATAGGTATTACTGATGTTAACGAACCCGGCGGTCGGGCCGGATGTTTCCCCGGAGGCGGTGCTGCGCACCTTGTCCGGGCTACAGGTCGTGCAGGGCGGGTGCGAATCCGTAGCCCCGGTAAGCGCAGCGCCACCGGGGAGACATACCGGCACGCTGCCCGGTCCACAGAAACGCAAAAAGCCCATCCGTAAGGATGGGCTCTTCACTTGTTTGATGCCTGGCAGTTCCCTACTCTCACATGGGGAGACCCCACACTACCATCGGCGCTACGGCGTTTCACTTCTGAGTTCGGCATGGGGTCAGG